>NZ_JAODNK010000036.1 GCF_025465275.1 Nocardia sp.
ATGTCGGCGGCCGGGGCGCTGGTCGATCGCAATGCCGAGCTCAAGGACAAGGCCAAGGCGGCGGTCGGCGCGAGCGGGTTCTATGCCAAGTGGTTCCCGCAGCTCACCGTGGGCAGCGGCACCGTCCCGGCGAGCTTCGGCGAATTCGGGCCGCTGGCAAGGCATATGCGGTTCGTGGAGCGGATGTCCCGCAAGCAGGCTCGGGCGCTCATGTACGGAATGGCGCGCTGGCAGGCGAAACTCGAATACAAGCAGGGTTTCCTGGGTCGCATCGTCGATATCGGCGCGGAGCTGTTCGCCATGGCGGCGGCCTGCGGTAAGGCCCAATCCCTGCGCGTGGCAGGCGATCCCGACGGTGTCGCCGCCGAGGAACTGGCCGACGTGTTCTGCCGGCAGTCCCGCATCCGGGTGCAGCAATTGTTCGAATCCCTGTGGGACAACACCGATGACGCCGATACCGACGTCAGTCGCGGCATCCTCGACGGTCGCTACACATGGCTGGAGGGTGGTGCGCTCGATCCGAGCGAGGGCACCGGACCGTGGATCTCCGAATGGCAGTTCGGACCCTCGACCGAGCAGAACCTACTGCGCACCTTCCTGCCGTCGACCAAGGCGTCGGCAGCCACGTAGCGCGCGGTCATCCCTCGCCGCAGGGTCCCGGCCGCAAGCACGCCGGGATGACGGGGGTGCCGAGTCGAGGTGAATCTGCCCCTGTCTAGCTGTTCGTCTAGACAGGGGCAGATTCATGTCGAGACCCTGCCGCTCGCGCCGAGATCGGACTTCGCATATTCATCTACAGCTTTCTAGAAGTAACACTAGATTGCTGTAGATAGACCGATTGATGTCGATCACCTGCGTCAGTTGGACAACTTGTCCATAACGTCGGGTGTGAGGTGCTAACGCGGCGGCAATTCCTATCGACAACCGGGCAAAAGGCGAACTCTTTAGGAGCCGTCATGTCCTTCGTCATCTGCAGCGCCGCCGATTACGACAGCCTTCACCGCACCGTGCCCGCCGACGACGGCGTTCCGATCGCGGTCCATGAATTCGGGCCGGCCGATGCCCCGCTCACCGTGGTGTTCGCGCACGGCCACTGCCTGCGTACCGAGTCGTGGGCGCTGCTGCGGCAGCAACTGCTGCCCCGCTGGGGCGATGACGTGCACATGGTCTTCTACGACCATCGCGGACACGGGGATTCGGGCACCGCCGATCCGGCGACCTACACCATCGATCAGCTGGCGCAGGATCTGGACGCGGTGCTGCGGACCGTCGCACCCGCGGGTCCGATTGTGCTGGTGGGGCATTCGATGGGCGCCATGACCATCCTGGCCTATGCGCGGCTCTACCCGGAGACCATCGGCACCCGCATCATGGGCGTGGGCCTGCTCGCCGGGGCCGCCAACAGCGTCACCCGGGTCGGCCTGGGCCGCCTGCTCAACGGTCCGACGGTGACCTCACTGCGGGTGGCCGTGCGCCGCGCACCGCGTGCCATGCAGGCGTCGAAGCATTTCACCCGGCACATCTTCGAGCCGATCCTGCGGGAGGCCACGCTGGGCACCCACAAGGTGAGCCCGCGGCTGATCGCGGTCGCCAGCGCCATGCTCAACGAGACCTCGCTGCTGACCATGGCGAGCTTCCTGGAATCGCTCATGCGGTTCGACGAGACCGCCACCCTGCAGCGGCTGGGCGCGATTCCGACGCTGGTGCTGGCCGGCTCGGCGGATGTCGTCATCCCGTTCGCGCATTCGGTGGTGCTGGCCTCGCAGCTGGACGACGTCGAACTGGTGCGCCTGGACGGCGCCGGGCACAGCGTCATCCTGGAGCGCGCCGAGGAAGTAGCGGGAGCCATTGCGGCACTGGTGAATCGGGCCGTCGCGGCCATGACCGGCCCCGGAACGGGCCCGTGCGGGCAGGAGCCGGAATGCGGTCCGGAGTACGCGATCGCGGGCTGAACCACCGCCGGTGACAGGCCCATGACCTGCGGATATACCGACCTGACGAGCGCGATCGGATATCTTCACGTACTGTGTTGTAGATCATAATGTGTGGTCTGTCACACGGCTCGAGGAGGTTTCGATGACACGCAGCGAGATTGCGGAACTCCGCTACGCGGTCGGCCAGCTCCGGCAGTGCGTCGGCGCGTTGCGTTCGCACTACGGTGAGGCCAATGAGGTCCGCCGGTTGGAGAACGACCTGGAACGGCTCGTCATCGACGCCGATGAATTCGAGCAGGCCCCACCCGCTCAGGTAGCTCGCTCCGGCGAGCCGAACGTCATCTACGTTCCCGACAGCAAGTCGGACGAGGCGGCGTGGATGGGCGCACAGGACGAGGGCTTGGGCTTCCACTCCCGTCCGCGCACCAAGTAACTTTCGCCCCGCGCGCAGGTGCGGGGACGCTAAACTCCCGCCCGGGATCGAGCTGTCCGGTGACGCACTGATCGCCGCGACAGAGCCGTCCCGGGCAGGAGTATGTGTGAGCCCCGCGGAGCAATTGACGGCGCGCGATGCCGTCTTCGTCTATGACGAGTTCGAACGCCACCCGTCGAATATCGTCGCGGTGTACGCCTTCGACGCCACCGCGCCGGGAGCTGCGGCGCCCGATGCGGCGAGCGTGATCCCCTGGGTGCGAGCGCGTCTCGGCCACTTCCGGCTGTTCCAACGGCGGCTGGCCCGGGTGCCGCTCGATCTGGATCTGCCGTACTGGGTGTGGGACAAGGATTTCGATATCGACCGGCACATCGTGCTGGAGTCCCGCCGCGAGTGGGAGACGGTACGGCCCCGCATTGCGGAGATCGCCGCCACCCGAATGGATCTCACGCGCCCGCCGTGGCGCATACACATCTTCGATCGGGTGACGGGTTTCCCGGGCGCGCCCGAGAGGGCGGTGACGCTGGTACTGCTCGGATTTCATCACAGCGCGGGTGACGGCGTGGCGACCCGCGAACTCGAACTGAAGTTGTTCGACGGCAGTGAGCTGCCCGCTGTCACGGAGTCGGCCGATGCTCGGGAGTGGTCCGCGCGCCTGGCCTTCGGGCGGGCGGCGGCGGTGCTGCCCTATCGGCTGACGCGCTTCGCCATCGGATTGCGGCGCACCCACGCGGCGGCAGCGACGGCCCGCGCGCGGGTGACGGCACAGGCGATCCACGAACCGATCGCGCTGCGGCCCGCTACTCGATTCAATCGACAGGTGGATCCGCTCTTCGGCTTCGATCTGGTGCGCATTCCGATGGCATCGATACAGAAGGCGAAAGCTGCTTCGGCGGAACGGATTACGGTCAATGACCTGGTATTGACGGTGGTATCCGGCGCGCTTGCCGCCTACCTGGCCGAGCGCGGTGAGACACCGCCGGCATCGCTGGCCGCCATGGTGCCCCGGTCCATGCGTGGTCTGGCACAGTGGAATTCGGCGAATCAGCTCACCCAGATGTCGGTCGATCTGCACACCGATATCGCGGATCCGGTGCGCCGGCTGCGGGCCATCCGCGAATCGATCCGGCGGGAGAAGGAGCGCGGCGCCGATGCCGCGGTGCTGCGGCGTGAGGAGCGGGTGCACACCTCGCCGGCCTGGCTGTTGCGGCTGGCCGGATGGGCACGGGCGCAAAGGCGATTCGACGAAGTGGCGACGGTGCCGCTGTCCAATACCACCATCAGCAATGTGCCGCCCGTGGCCGAGCGGCTGGAGTTCCTGGGCGCGCCCATGATCAGCGCGTTCGGCGCACTGCCCATCATGGACGGGGACGGCCTGCGGCATCTGACCTCTTCGCAAGGGGGCGAGTTGATCATCAGCTTCAGCGCCGATACGGCGATGATGCCGGATACCGCGCACTACGCGGAATTGCTGCTGCAATCGTTCGACGAGACCTGGCAGGCGCTCGAATCGCACCGGGACTGAACGTGATCGGCGGGCAGGCCGCCGATCACCGTTGCGGCACAGGGTGTTTCACACGCCCAGTGTCTGCCCGAGAATCGGCCAGGATTTGTGTAGTTCGTCCTGCCAGTAGCCCCAGGAGTGGGTACCGGAATCGTCGAGACTGTAGGTGATATCGGTGCGGCCCAAGGCATTCGTGCGCGCGGCGAGCTGCGTGGTGCAGTAGTGCGCCGTGGCCTCGATGCCGCCGCCGATCAGCATCTGATTGGCCAGGGTAGTGGTGTTCTGCCGGACGGTCGGATCGGCGAGTGCGTCGTGGGGGCCGGGCATTCCGGTGCCGCTGGAGATGTACATGGGGATGTTCGGCAGGCGGTCCGCGTGCAGCAGCACATCGTGTTCACGCCACTCCGGTCCGCCGAGCGGGCCCCACATATTTTGTGCCCGCCCGCCGCCGAGACTGATGACGAAATTGATAGCCGACTGTCCCAGTGGATCACTCGTCATGGCGCACCCGCTGTAGGCCGCGACGCCTCGATACAGCTCGGGCGCCTGGATCGCCAGGTCGAGCACGGAGGTGCCTGCCATGGAGATGCCCGCCAGGCCGTTCACACCATTCGTTCCGAAGGCGCGGTCGATGACCGGCGGCAGCTCCTCGGTGAGGAAGGTGGCCCACTTGTTCCGGCCATTGTTGCCGAGCTTCTTGCCCAGACCGGCGTCGTCCTGCTGCCAATCGGTGTAGTAGCTGAAGGCCCCCTCCATGGGGACAACGATATTCACCTGCTTATCGGCGAAGAACCCGTTCAGATCGGTCTGCGCGACCCAGCTCGCGGCGTCCTCGCCACCGCCCGCACCGTTGAGCAGGTAGAGGGTGGGCGCCGGAGTGCTGGTGTCCGCGGGCCGGAGCACCTGGAGCGGGATATTCCGATCCATGGCCGGGGAGTAGACGGTGATCTGAAGTAGCCGTCCCGTGCCGGTGCTCTGCGATACCAGCCGGGCCGCCGTGGCATGTGCCACGGGCGATCCGGGGGTGGACACGGTCCACAGCAGGGCCGCCGCCAGTAGGAGCGTCATCTGGAATGCGGTACCGCGCAACCGCTGCATACTCATGAAATCGCCTGTGTCCCTGAAACATCGCCAAGGGGGCACACCGGATCTGGTGCACCCCCGTAATCGACTATCGGCAGATTACTTGCCGGCTGCCGGCGTACCGCCGCTGAGCGTGATCAGCGCGTTCACAATCGTGGTTCCGACGCTGCCGACGCTGCCGCTGCCCTTGCCGAGGACATCCCAGAGCGATCCCATGGTGTATCTCCTTGCTGTGTTCGTGTGAGGTGTCGCGAATGGCCTGTTACTGACGGAATTTCGCCAGCGAGCCGAGGAAGGTGTCCAAGAGGCCATCGCCTGCGACGGCGGACCCGAGGGCCGGAATTATGGAGCCGAGCAGATCGCTCAACGAACCCATCGTGAATCTCCTTGTGCACGTAAGACATTGCCCCGTGCGAACGGCGCCTGCCCGCAAAGAGGAATGATCACGTTCACCTATCGAACGTGACGCAGGCAACATAGCAAGCGACCATTTCATGATCAAGGCATATCGCTCAAAATTCTTCGCCAAGCGCACTATCAATGGAGCAAATTTTCGGCACTTACATCGGATGAACGGACGACCGCCACTCGAAACCGCTGCTGGGCAGCCGTTTCCGGCGCATGACCTGACCAGGGCACTTGACAGCACGGACGTGTTCACCAAAAGCGGTGTCTTCCGCTACCACCTTCGATGTGCTAGCGGCGCTTTCCAATCGATTCCGTTCAGCAGCAACTCTCGGCGTGTCGAACGGCGTGTCGAGATCTGGACTCAGGAGCGGTGCCGGCCCAGGCGCCGGGGCGGGCGGGCGCCGTGGAAGCGGGCGCCGCGCGGTGTCGGTACGTCCTGGACGGTGTAGGCGCTTTCGAAGATCGCGGCCATGGCCTGTGAGGGTCCGGTGGGCAGGGCCGCCAGACCGTAACCGCCTTGGCGGCGGGCGAGTTCGTGCAGCAGCGTGGTGACCATGCGCAGGCCGGCCGCGCCGCCCGGATCGCCCAGGGCGATGGCGGCGCCGTGCACATTCAGGTTCTCGGCCGGATCGAACATCCAGCCCTCGCGCTCCCACAACCGGGTGAGCGCCAGGATCTCGACGGCACTGGTCTCGTCGACCTCGACCACATCCAGGTCGTCCAGGCCGAAACCACTGCGGGCCAGCGATTTACCCACCGCCAGTCCGGCAGCGGGCACCGCGATGTCCGGATCGCCGGTGGCACAGGCCCAGTCGACCAGATAGCCCATGGGCTCCAGGCCCAGATCGACCAGCCGGTCCTCGGCCACCACCAGGCAGCCCGAGGCCGCGAGCGTGCGGCTGCTGCTGTTGCCGACGGTGGTGACGCCGCCGGGTACGAACGGTTCCAGCGCGGCGAAGGCGCGGGGTGAGACATCGTCGCGCAGGCCTTCATCGCGGTCGACGAGTTGCACCACACCGGAATTCGAGTCGTCCGGAACGGCAGTCACCACCACGGGCACGGTTTCCGCGCCGAAGATCCCCTGCCGCCGGGCCCGCGCCGCACGGCGATGGCTGCCCGCGGCGTATTCGTCCGCCGCCGCCCGGGTGACGCCGTAGTGCTGGGCGAGCAGTTCAGCGTCCTTGAATTCCATCGGCCCGCGCGCCGCTTCGGCCGCTCCCCAGACCGCGAGTTGCTCACCGGTATCGACGCCCGGCACTTCTCCGCCCGGTAAGCGGGAGGTGCGCGGACCGCGGGGCAGCGGTCCGGCGCCGAGCGGGCCGCGCGGCGGGAAGCCGCTGATTTGCGCCGGGCCGCAGGGATATTCGGCACCGAGCGTCAATACCACATCGGCCGTGCCGGTCTGCACCATCATGGCGGCGGTGATCAAGGCGCGCAGGCCCGCGCCCGGGCCGCTGCCGATGGGGAATTCGCCGAGATCGGAGGGCAGCCCGGCCAGCGGGACCGCCGCCCGCACCGAACCGTGGTCCGGAACGGCCGTGACGAGTTGCTCGATGCGATAGGGGTCTATACCCGAACGGCCAACCACCGCCGCCAATATCGTCGAGATCAGGCGCTGCGGCGCGACCGCCGCCAGTGCCCCTCCCGGCAGGCCGACGGGTGTGCGCATAGGCATCACGATCGCGGCTCTCCTCATCAACCGGCTCCCTTCACGCTCGCACCGGCTCCCCCTGCTGGGGTGTCTTGCTCAGGGGCAAGGTCACCACAATCTTGTTGCTGCCGTGTGACAGTCCGCGAACGGAAACGGAGAGTTATTCGGGGCCGCAGCCTGACGGGGTCCCGAATCGGACCTGTCACGGCCTGTCTCCGCGATGATTGCCGTTTGTTCACTAAGCAAACGACTGGCCGCAGAAATTCTGAATTGTGGCGCAAATCACGCGATCACGAATTCGCGGTTGCGAGCTCGAGTGATAGCTGTCCTGTCGTAGGGTGCTGACCATCACATTCGATGCCGGAGGTAACGATGACGTTCCACGGGGTAGAGCAGCGAGGCATCCAGCAGTGAGCGCCGCACCAGTCAAGGCACCTGAACCGAGCACGACCGGGGTATTCAGCAAGGGTCGCGCGGCCATCGCGGCGCGCACCCTACGGACCGATCGCTGGTGGGTTCCACCGCTGGTCACCGTGCTGGGCCTCGGCACCTTCGTCGTCTACGCAACGATCAGATCCTTTGCGCGCGCAGCATATTGGGTGAACGACTACCACTATCTGACGCCGTTCTACTCACCGTGCCTGAGCGCCTCGTGCGTCGCGGGCTCCAGTCACCTCGGCGCCCCCATCGGCCATCTGCCGATGTGGATTCCGCTGGGCTTCCTGGTGTTGCCCTTCCTGTTGCTGTTCCGGCTCACCTGCTACTACTACCGCAAGGCCTACTACCGGGCCGTGTGGTTCTCGCCGCCGGCGTGCGCGGTGGCCGAACCGCATGCGAAATACACCGGTGAGACCAAGCTTCCGCTGATCATCCAGAACGCACACCGCTACTTCTTCTTCGTGGCGGCCATCATCGCGGTGATCAACACCTACGACGCGGCAATCTCCTTCCACGCCAAGGGCGGCGGCTTCGGCATCGGCCTCGGCACCCTCATCATCACCGCGAATGCCCTGCTGCTGTGGGCGTACACGCTGTCCTGCCACTCCTGCCGGCACATTGCGGGCGGGCGGCTCAAGCATTTCTCGCAGCACCCGGTGCGCTACTGGTTCTGGACCAAGGTGTCCGCATTGAACACCCGGCACATGCTGCTGGCCTGGACCACCCTCGGCACGCTCGTCCTGACCGACTTCTACGTCATGTTGGTTTCGAGCGGCACCCTCACCGATCCCCGGCTCATCGGCTGATCGAGTCGTATCGGTTGATCCCAATCCTCAAGTCTGTCAGGAGTATTCGGTTCCATGCCTGAAGTCGAACGGCACAAGTACGACGTCGTGGTCATCGGTGCGGGCGGCGCCGGACTGCGCGCGGTCATCGAAGCCCGCGAACACGGCCTGTCGGTGGCGGTGGTGTGCAAGTCGCTGTTCGGCAAGGCGCACACCGTCATGGCCGAGGGCGGCTGCGCGG
>NZ_JAODNK010000060.1 GCF_025465275.1 Nocardia sp.
TCCGATCGGAGACATTGCGTTGATTTCTTGAGGTAACCGCCGCGTGGCCCGCAGTTCGTGCGCGCCGCATTTTCGCGATTACCGCTGGGAGTCCGTATGTCATATCCCGTTATTTCTGTGTCCGATCTGACCTTTGCGTGGCCGGACGGCACCCCTGTCTTCGATGGTTTGGATGCGCTGCTCGGGCCCGGTCACATCGGCCTGGTCGGCGGCAATGGTGCTGGTAAATCCACTCTTTTCCGCCTGATCACCGGCGAACTCACGCCTGTGCGGGGTTCGGTGGCGGTGCCCGGACTGCTCGGCTATCTGCGCCAGGACCTCGGTCTGGCCGCTGGACAGCGGGTGGACGAGGTGCTCGGCATCGCCGATATCCGGAAAGCCTTGCACCGCATCGAAATCGGCGCGGGAATCGAGACCGACTTCGACACCGTGGGTGCGGGGTGGGATATCGAGGAGCGTGCGGTGGCGCTGCTCGGCAGGCTCGGATTGCACTATGTCGCAGGCGATATCGCGCAATTGGATCGTCGCTTGGACACACTCTCCGGCGGTGAGACGGTGCTGCTCGGCCTGGTGGCCGAACTACTGCGCGAACCCGAGGTACTGCTGCTGGACGAACCGACCAATAATCTCGACCAGCGTGCGCGGGAGCGCCTCTACGAGGTCGTCGGCCAGTTCTCCGGCACCGTGCTCACCGTCAGTCACGATCGTGAACTGCTCGAGCGCGTCGACTCCGTAGCCGAGTTGCGGCAGGGCGAAATCCGGGTGTTCGGTGGCAATTTCAGCGAGTACGAGCGCATGGTCGAGGCGGAGCAGGAGACTGCCCGCGCGGCCGTTCGCGATGCCCGCGGTGATGTGCGCAAGCAGGCGCGCGAATTGACCGAGACCCGCATCAAACTCGACCGTCGGCTGCGCTACGGCCAGAAGATGTTCGAGCAGAAGCGGGAGCCCAAGATCGTCATGGGGAACCGTAAACGCCAGGCGCAGGTCTCGGCCGGCAAGCTGCGCAATACCCATATCGACAAACTGGAGGAGGCGAAGGATCAGCTCACCGAAGCGCAGGAGAAACTGCGCGATGACCGGGAGATTCGCGTCGAACTGCCCGGCACCCGGCTCTACCCGGGCCAGGACGTGATCGAACTCGACGAGGTGGTGCTGGCCTGCGGTCCGACCGTGACCCTGAAGGTCACCGGTCCGGAGCGCATCGCGCTCACCGGTCGCAATGGCGTCGGCAAAACCACTCTGCTGCAACGCATCTGCGCGGAATCGCCGAAGGTGCCGTGGCGGCTGCTGCCGCAGCGCCTCGATGTCTTCGACGAGGAGCTGTCGGTATTCGAGAATGTCGCCGCCACCGCACCACACGCTTCGGCGGAACAGATTCGCGCCCAGCTGGCCCGCTTCCTGTTCCGGGGGTCCGACGCCGATATCGCCGCCGGCGCGCTGTCCGGCGGGGAGCGGCTGCGGGCGGCCCTGGCCATGATCCTGTTGGCCGAGCCCGCCCCGCGACTGCTGCTGCTCGATGAGCCGACCAATAATCTGGACCTGCCGAGCCTGCGGCATCTCGCCGAGGCGCTGGCGGCTTTTCAGGGCGCGCTCATCGTTGTCAGTCACGATCCGCGCTTCCTCGCGGAGATCGGTGTGACTCGCCGCGTAGAGCTCTCGGCGGAGGGGCTGACGGATGTCCCGGTCAGCTGAGGGATGCGAGTTCGAGATCGGAGCAATCCGGACGCAATGCCGCGTCGAAGACGCTGCGGGAGAGAGTAGGGTCGATCTCTCCGGCCAGGTCCGGGTAGGCGGCGTTCGGCGTTCCGGTCTCGAAACGTTTCCAGGACTAAAGTAGGTGGTCTACGTGGTTGGACGGTCCGGTACGGTGTTCCGATCGAGGCCGGGAGAGGTGGTGGCATGACACAGAATTTGGAGCAGGCGAACGCCGGGCAATCGGAGGAGAACGGCGCAGCCGCTACTCCGCAGCCCGGTGCTCCGGTGCGTCCCGCCTCGGCCGCTGTCCCTACCTCCGCATCCCGTCGCGTCCGTGCCCGCCTCGCCCGTCGGATGACCGGGCAGCGCGGCATCGCTGCCGTCAAGCCGGTGCTCGAGCCGCTGGCCACCGTGCACCGCGAGCTGTATCCGAAGGCGAATCTCGCTCTGCTGCAACGGGCTTTCGACGTTGCCGACGAGAAGCACCAGCACCAGTTCCGTAAGTCCGGCGACCCGTACATCACGCACCCGCTGGCCGTCGCGAATATTCTGGCCGAGCTCGGTATGGACACCACCACGCTGGTGGCGGCATTGCTGCATGACACGGTCGAGGACACCGGCTACGCGCTGGAGGATCTGACCGAGGAGTTCGGCACCGAGGTCGCGCACCTCGTCGACGGCGTCACCAAGCTGGACAAGGTCAATCTGGGTGCGGCCGCCGAGGCCGAGACCATCCGCAAGATGATCATCGCCATGGCGCGGGACCCGCGCGTGCTGGTGATCAAGGTCGCCGACCGGCTGCACAATATGCGCACCATGCGCTTCCTGCCGCCGGAGAAGCAGGCCAAGAAGGCGCGCGAAACCCTCGAGGTGATCGCCCCGCTGGCGCACCGGCTCGGTATGGCCACGGTCAAATGGGAGCTGGAGGACCTCGCGTTCGCGATCCTGCACCCCAAGAAGTACGACGAGATCGTGCGCCTGGTCGCCGACCGCGCGCCCTCACGTGACACGTACCTGGCCAAGGTGCGGTCCGAGATCGTCAGCAGTCTGACCGGGAACGGCATCAATGCGATCGTCGAGGGTCGCCCCAAGCATTACTGGTCCATCTATCAGAAGATGATCGTCAAGGGTAAGGACTTCGACGACATCCATGACCTGGTGGGTATTCGCATCCTCTGTGATGAGGTGCGGGACTGCTATGCCGCTGTCGGCGTGGTGCATTCGCTGTGGCAGCCCATGGCCGGGCGCTTCAAGGACTACATCGCGCAGCCGCGCTACGGCGTCTACCAGTCGTTGCACACCACCGTGGTCGGTCCGGACGGCAAGCCGCTGGAAGTGCAGATCCGCACCCAGGACATGCACCGGACCGCCGAGTTCGGCATTGCCGCGCACTGGCGGTACAAGGAGACCAAGGGCAAGCACTCCAATGACTCGACCGAGGTCGACGATATGGCGTGGATGCGGCAGCTGCTGGACTGGCAGCGGGAGGCGGCGGACCCGGCCGAATTCCTGGAGTCGCTGCGCTTCGATCTGAAGTCGCCGGAGATATTCGTCTTCACCCCCAAGGGCGAGGTCATCACTCTTCCGCAGAAGTCCACCCCGGTGGACTTCGCTTATGCCGTGCACACCGAGGTCGGCCACCGCTGCATCGGCGCGCGCGTCAACGGGCGGCTGGTCGCGCTGGAACGGCAGCTGGAGAACGGTGAGGTCATCGAGATCTTCACCTCGAAGGCGCAGAATGCCGGACCCTCCCGCGACTGGGCGAACTTCGTCGTCTCGCCGCGTGCCAAGGCCAAGATCCGGCAGTGGTTCGCCAAGGAGCGTCGCGAGGAGGCTTTGGAAGCGGGTAAGGACCAGATCTCCAAGGAGGTCCGCCGCTCCGGACTGCCGCTGCAGCGCCTCATGAGCGCCAATGCCATGACCTCGCTCGCGGCCGAGCTGCACTACGCCGATATCTCCGCCCTCTACACCGCGGTCGGCGAGAATCAGGTGTCGGCGCATCACGTCGTGCAGCGTCTCATGGCGCAGCTCGGCGGGGTCAGCGATGTGGAGAACGAGCTCGCCGAACGCTCCACTCCGTCCACGGTGCCGTCGCGACAGCGGCTCACCGGTGATGCGGGCGTGGAGATTCCGGGCGCGCCCGGCACCGTGTCCAAGCTGGCCAAGTGCTGCACACCGGTGCCCGGCGACGAGATCATGGGCTTCGTGACCCGCGGCGGCGCGGTCAGCGTGCATCGCACCGATTGCACCAACGCGGATTCCCTTCGCGCGCAACCGGAACGGATCATCGACGTCAAATGGGCGCCGTCCCCGTCCTCGGTCTTCCTGGTCGCCATCCAGATCGAGGCCCTGGACCGCACCCGTCTGCTCTCGGACGTCACCAAGGTCCTGGCTGACGAAAAGGTCAATATCCTGTCCGCCGCAGTCACCACTTCCGGTGACCGCGTGGCCATTTCGAAGTTCACCTTCGAGATGGGCGACCCGAAACACCTCGGCCACCTCCTGAACGTGGTCCGAAACGTGGAAGGCGTCTACGACGTCTACCGCGTAACCTCGGCCGCCTGACACCATCTCGCTGCGCGGCGCCTTCCCTGCGGGAGGACGCCGCGCAGTCGTCTGTGCGGTCGAAAATCAGCTGCGTCGGCGTTGGGTGCGCACTAGCGTGGCCGGGTGGCCGACATTGCATCTCTTCTTGCTGCCTACGACGACCAGCTGCGAGCAGCGGAGATCGGGAACCTGCCACCCGGCGCCCGGGCCGAGCGGGACGGGCCCATCTATCGGGTGGTCGGACTCGCGCAGCGCGGGTTCATCAGCGGCCCAAGGGATCTCGGACTCTGTGGCCCGGCCCTGGATGGCGTGATCGCACGCCAGCGGAGCTTCTTCGCCGCTCGGGGTGAGGCGGTGGAGTGGAAAACCCGGGCCCATGACCTACCGGCCGATGTGCCGCAGCGACTGCTGTCCGCCGGCTTCGTACCGGAAGACCGCGAGACCGTGCTCATAGGCGTTGCCGCCGAACTGCCCGTCCTGAACGCTCTCGCCCCCGACGGCGTCACCCTCCGGGAGGTCCACGCCGACGCCGATATGCACCGCATCGCCGAACTGTCCTCCGAGATATGGGACGAGGACCGCAGCTGGCTCGCCGCCTCCTTGATCGACCAGGTTCGTGCTGATCCGGACCGGACCGTCGTGGTCGTCGCAGAGGTAGGTGACCAAATGATCTCGGCAGCCCGGCTGGAGATCGAACCCGGCACCGAATTCGCGGGCCTGTGGGGCGGTTCCACCCTCCCCGCCTGGCGCGGCCGCGGCATCTACCGCGCCCTGGTAGCCCACCGCGCCCGCCTAGCCACCGCCCGCGGCATCCACTACCTACACGTCGACGCCACCGAAGACAGCCGCCCGATCCTCCAGCGCTGGGGCTTCACCGCCGTCACCACGACCACTCCCTATGTGTGGACACCATAAAAGGTGCTGCATCTTCGGAGTGCTTGTGGCGCTGTGGAAGTCGGCATGGCGTAGGTTCGCGCGGATCTGCCGCTGACAACGACACAATCGAGTGCGCAGCCTACGATCATCGTGCACACCGCGGCGGGGTGTGCGAGTGATCGGGGGTCTATATGGCTGGAATGTTCGAACCAGCCCATTCGGTATGCGGCCGATACCGCCTTGTCGAGGTGCTGGGCTCGGGTGGCTTCGGGCGGGTGTGGCGAGCGCACGACGAGGCGCTCAATGTCGAAGTGGCGCTGAAGGAAGTGACCTTCGCGCGGATTCTGCCGGACGAGGAACATCAGGAACTGCTGCTGCGCGCGAAACATGAAGCGCGCAATGCTGCCCGCCTGCGCGATCATCCCAATATTGTCGGGGTCTACGACGTGGTGATCGAAAGCGGCATTCCCTGGACGGTCATGCAGATCGTCAACGGACAATCGCTGGAACAGCGGGTGCGGTCGAAGGGGCCGCTCACGGTCGAGGAGACCGCCCGCGTTGCCGAGGCCATGCTGAATGCGCTGGAGGCCGCGCACCATGCCGGAATCGTGCATCGTGACGTGAAGCCCTCGAACGTCATGCTGGCGGCGAACGGCAAGATCCTGCTCACCGACTTCGGTATCGCGGTACACGAATCCGACACGCTGGTCACCAAGACCGGGGTGCTGATCGGTTCGATGGAGTACCTGGCCCCCGAGCGGACCGGCGAGCGTGTGACAGCGCCGTCGAGTGATCTGTTCTCGCTCGGCGCGACACTGTATTACGCGGTGACCGGCACCTCGCTCTATCACCGGGACAATGTGACGGCCACGCTGAGTGCACTGCTGTTCGAGCCGGTGCCTGCCATACCGGCCGCGGGTCGGCTCGAACCGATGATCACCGCTCTGCTGGCGAAGGATCCGGCCCGGCGTCCCACCGTCCGCGCCGCCCAGGGCATGCTCCATCGAGCGCCTGATCGAACACCCCGAGCCACCGTCGCCCTGGCAGTCGCTGCGCCGATGATCGTGGAAACCCCTGCCGCCGAGAATGATCCAAACCCCGCACCGGCCGAGCTGCACCTGCCGCCGAGGCCGACCCAGCGGCGGCGGTGGGCTCGTATTTCGATCGGTGTCGGTGTCGCCGTCGTCGTGATTTGCCTCGCGACGACGCTTCTTTATCGAAATAGTGTCTGGTTCTCGAGGTTCGCCGACGAATCGCTGAATCTCGCTGACGGTCTTTCGATTTCGCCCGGTCACTGCCTCAGGCAGGCAGACAGCGCGAACCCGCCACGCAAGGCGATTCCCTGTGCCGCGGGCGAGGCGACCTGGACGATCCTCGACGAGCTCGTCCTCACCGGATCCGGACTGAGCGCCGAATCCTCGCAGGCGGCCGTCGACTTCAGCGACAGGTGCTACGACAGGGGCGGTATGTCGTTCAACTACCGATCTGCCGCTGACCTGGAGGTGTGGTGTCTCGAGCGGCGCTAGGGCCTCGTGGCGGGGTGGGGATGTGGTCGACGGTAGGGTGGTCTGTCCCCGTTACCAGCAGGAGAGTTCATGACCGCGTTCGAGAATGTCAGTGTCACGAAGAAGGCGAATGTCTACTTCGACGGCAAGTGCGTCAGCCACAACATCGTGTTGGCCGATGGCACCAGCAAGTCGGTCGGGGTCATTCTTCCGGCCACGCTGACGTTCACCACCGGGGCGCCGGAGATCATGGAGCTGCTCGAGGGTGAGTGCAAGGTGACGCTCGCGGGTGCGGAGGAGACCGTGGTCTACCGCGGTGGCGAGACGTTCTCGGTGGCGGGCGACAGCTCGTTCCAGATCGAGGTCATCGAGCCGGTGCATTACGTCTGCCACTTCGGCTGAGTTACCGCGTACTACGCCCGCGTCATCCGATCGGATCACGCGGGCGTTCTTGTGTCGCGGTCAGACCAGGTAGCGGGCGTACCAGTCGGTGACGCGCTGCCAGGCTTCGGCGGCCGCGGCGGGTGCGTAGCGCGGGCCGGTGTCATTGAAGAACGCGTGGTCGGCATTGGGGGCCACGAAGAAGTCGTGCTCGGCGCCGATCTTGTTCAAGGCTGCCTCCGCCGCGGGGCGGGAGGCGTCGACGCGGCTGTCGAGCGCGCCGTAGATTGCCAGGACCGCGGCCTTGGTGGCGATTTCGCCGCCGTCGGGGAACGGGCCGTAGAACGGGGTGGCGGCCGCCAGTTGCGGGGTGCCGGTGGTGAGCAGCAGCCAGGTGAGGCCGCCGCCGAAGCAGAACCCGGTGGCGCCCAGCTTCTTTCCCGGTGTGCGCTGTGCGAGTTCGGCGACGCCCGCCTGTAGATCGGCGATGAAGCGTTCCTGCGGGAGTTTGCCCAGCGCCGCGGTGGCTGCCGCTTCTTCGCTGAAGGTGGCGGTGCCGCCTTCTTCCGAGAGCAGGTCGACCGCAAGCGCGTTGTATCCGATACCGGCGAAACGGCCTGCGATGGAGCGGATGTGGTCGGTGAGCCCGCGGTTTTCATGGATGACCAGCACTCCGCCGCGCGGTTGCGCGGCCGCCGCCCACGCGGCCTGGAGGGTACGGCCGTCCGGCCCTGCGAAGGTGATCGGGCTGGTCGGTAGCGCGGTACTCGATCCCGGAGGTGCGGTCGGCGGCGCCGCTGAGGTGGATGTTGCTGGGGGAGAGGAGGACTGGCCGGCCTTGTCGGCGCAGGCCGCCAGGAGCGCCACCGCGGCGGGTGCTCCCACTCCGAGCATGCCCAGCCGCCGCAGCGCCTCGCGGCGACTGAACAGCCCCTCGGCGTGGTCGGTGGCAATTTCCTCTGCGATATAGCGCTGCAGCGGCGTCATGCCAGACAGCCTAGGCGGCGAGCGGGGAATGCAAACCGCATGCCGTCGTTATGCTTGCACGTTGCTGTTTTTCGGGATGTGGAGGTCGCGGCATGCGCGGTGTGCGTTTCGATGAGTTCGGTGGGCCGGAGGTCTTGCGGCTGGTGGAGCTCGAGCCGCCGGAGCCGGGTGCGGGCGAGGTGACCATCGATGTCGCCTATGTCGGGGTGAATTTCGCGGATCTGCAGGCCCGGTCGATCGGCTATCGGGTGGCGGGGCTGCCGTTCGTACCGGGACTGGAGCTGTCCGGTCATGTGCGGGCCGTCGGCGCGGGGGTCGAGGGATTGACCGTGGGTCAGCAGGTCGCCGCCATTACCGAGGGCGGCGCGTACGCGGAGGTGGCCGTCGCCAAGGCCGCGACGGTGTTCCCGGTGCCCGAGGGCGTCGACTTGCGTACTGCCGCCACACTTCCCACGGTGCTGCCGACCGCCTATGCCCTCGTGCATACGGTCGGTCGTGTGCAGCCGGGGGAGACAGTTCTGGTGCAGGCCGCCGCCGGCGGTGTCGGCACGGTGGCCGGTCAGGTGGCCAAGCTGGCCGGAGCCGGTGCGGTGTACGGCGTGGTTTCCAGTGCGGCCAAGGCCGATTACGCCCGCAAGCTCGGTTATGACGATGCGTTCCTGAGCGACACTTTCGACGCTGATGTCCGCGCTGCCACCGGCGGTCGCGGCGTCGATCTGGTGCTGGATCCGGTGGGCGGGCAGACCCTGCAGCGCGGGCTGGATTCGTTGGCGCTGTTCGGCAGGCTGGTCTCCTTCGGCAATGCGGGCGGTGAGCCCGCCTGGCAGGTCGGCCAGCCGCAGCTCTACCCGCGCGGCCGTTCGATCGCCGGATTCTCGATCCTCAGCCTGACGGCGAACGAACCGGAGGTGCTGCGCGAAATTGCTTCGCGCGCCTTCGAATTGGTCACAAGCGGTCAGGTGGATCTCCCTATCACCGCCGAATTCCCGCTCGCCGAGGTTGCCGAGGCTCATCGCCTGATGGAGAGCCGCACTTCGACAGGCAAGCTCATCCTCTCCCTCGCGGCATGAACCCCCGGCCGAACGGCCGAGTGCCTCAGGCATTCCGGGTAGTGCCAGCCGAAACCGGCCGGGAGTTAACAACTCCCGGCCGGTTTCGCGGGTAATTCTTTAGCGCGGAGCCATGCGGATTGCGCCGTCGAGACGGATGGTCTCGCCGTTCAGCATCGGGTTCTCCACGATGTGGCGAACCAGTGCGGCGAACTCGGCCGGATCGCCGAGGCGGGCCGGGTGCGGAACCTGTGCGCCGAGCGCGGCAATGGCCGAATCGGGCAGGGTGGCGAACAGGGGCGTGTGGAACAGCCCCGGCGCGATCGTCATGACGCGAATCTTGAGCGGCGCCAAGTCCCGGGCGACCGGAAGCGTCAAGCCCACAATGCCGCCCTTGGAGGCTGAGTAGGCGGCTTGACCGATCTGTCCGTCGTACGCGGCCACCGAGGCGGTGTTCACGATGACGCCGCGCTCGCCGTCGGCCTCCTCGGTCGCCGAGATGCGTTCGGCGGCCAGGCGGATGACGTTGAACGTCCCGATCAGGTTGACATTGATGATCTTCTTGAACGAGTCGAGCGGGAACGCGCCCTGCTTGCCGACCGTCTTGATGGCATTGCCGATTCCCGCGCAGTTCACGGCAATTCGCAAGGTGCCGAGGGCCGAGGCGGCGTCCAGCGCGGCGGTGACATCCTCTTCGCTGGTCACGTCGCCGGGCGAGAACACCACGCGCTCACCGAGTTCCTCGGCCACAGCCTTGCCGTCGGACGAGGGCAGGTCGATGATCACGACCTGCACGCCGGCCGAGTGCAGTTCGCGCACCGTGGCCAGGCCGAGTCCCGACGCGCCACCGGTTACGACCGCGGCGATGTCTGCTGTCTTCACAAAACCTCCAAATAGCTTGTCTTGTGAATGTAGATTCTTGTGTGGCGGTGCGTAAGAGCGGGTCCCCGGCGTGGTGTGCACAGGCCGCTGACGGGCCTGCTATCGCGCACGCGCGTGGAATACGAGGAGTGCCTTCCGGCGCGTCGAGTCGCTGGAATCCTGCACATGCGAAATAATTTCTGATCGGGACCGTCTTGACTGCGACGCAACCGGCGGCGCGGTGACGGTGGGCCGTCCTGCGACACCGACCGTCCGTCACGACCGACCGCCGAGAGGGTCCGACGATGCAGCATGACGCGCCTGGCTCCACGGATAACCGAGCAATGTTGAAGTCGTACAAAAAGGTTTCGCGCTGGTATCCCGCGCTGGAGCCCGCTCCGCAGGGCGCTGCGCCATCGGAGGTCGAGGGCACGGCGCTCGGGTCCGCGGAGGCGCACGGCGAGACCGCTTTCGGTGAGACCCTCGCGAGCGACGAGGGCCCGGCTCGCTTTCCGCACTACATTCGGGACGACGAGCCCGATCTCGATTTCCCCCCGGTACCGGAGTCGGTATTGCGCCGCACACACTTCAGTGGCGCCTGGTCCGATTGGATGACCGATCACGAGTCCGCTTCCTACACACCGAAACTGCGCTACCGCGGTTCCACGGTCGTGGAATTTCCGGGCGACGGCGACGATGACGAGGCGCGAGGGAACGTGGCCTCGGCGCTATTGGACGCCGTCGACACGGACGCTGCCGCGACGACACGCGCGGTGCCGGTCTCGCGCGACCGATACAGGCGCCGACGCTTTTTCGCACTCGCTTTCTTGATTGTTGCCATCCTGTTGCTGGCTGCTGCCGGAGGAGTTGCTCTCTATGTGCTCAACTCACACAGTGGCACTTCGCAATCCATCGGCACACTCGGAGCGGACGCCCGTTCCGGTCCGAGTGACCTCCCGGCGGCGTACAACGAAATGACGGCGACCGTGGCGATCGGCGACCATATCCCCGCCGCAGGCATTCCGGCTGGATAAGAGGGAGAGCTGAGAACGATGGATCAGGACTGGAGCCGCTGGCTCGACGAGGTGCCCGAGGAGGGCGAATCGTCAGGCCGTGCCGCGCGTTCCAAGGCTCCGGTAGTGCGCTTGCGTAAGCGCCGCGGCGATTCCGGCGAGGCCGGTCCGGCGCAGCGCCCGATTTTGGTGGTGGGTGGCTGCGGTGGCGCGGGCACCACCACGACGGCCCTCGGCATCGCGGGTGAGATCGGCGCCGCCGGTGCGCAAACGGTAGCCGTGGACGCCACTTTCGCGGGCAGCGATCTCGCATTGCGGGGCGCTGACGAGCATTTGAGCCCGATCAGCCTGCAGGCGTGGCTCTACGGCCGCGGTGACGACGAAGCCGCGCCACTCAAGGAATGCCTCTCGCGGGCGACCTCCGGCATCGGCCTGCTGTGGCGCGATCCGGCCCCGCTGCGCCGCCGCGCCACCTATCTCACGGTGGCGCGTGCGATCGACGACTCCGGTTATGCGCCGGTCTACGACGGCGGCAGCCCCATCGCCAGCCGGCATCTGCGCCCACTGCTCGAAGACGGGGATATCGCTCTGGTGCTGTCGATTCCGGCCCGAGCGGACGCCGCCAACCGGTTGCGGGTGACGCTGGAGTGGCTCGACGATCAGTTCGGCGGCCCCGGCGAGGGGCAGGGTGACGGAATCGTCGGCGATACCACAATTGTTGTCTCACATCAGTTGCCGGGCGGTGATTCTCGGGTCGCTGACCATTTGCGGGAACACCTCGACGGCTGGGTTGGTGATATTCGCGAAGTACCGTACGACCCCCACCTCGCTCGCGGAGAGCTTGTGCGGCACGGGGATCTGGCTAACGAGACACGCCGGGCATATCGCCGCCTGCTTGCTGGGGTGGCATCATGACCGCAGCCATGAAGGAACGTCGACCCTCCCCCGAAACCGCTATGGCGGCAGGTGTGGTGCCACCCCCGGAAGCCCGCCGCGCACCGATTTGGGACCGCCCCGTACCCGGCGGTGGCCGCGCTCCACTGGTGTGGTTGCTCGGTGTGCACGGCGGCGCCGGAGCCAGCACCCTCGCGCATCTGCTTGCGCCGGCGGCGGATTCGTATCGCCGCTGGCCCGGAGTCTTCGATCGCGAATCCCCGTTCGTCGTACTGGTCGCCCGCGAGACGATCTCCGGCCTGACCCGCGCCCACGATCTGCTGCGCCAGCATCACGCCGGCCTGGCCGGGCCGTGTGAGGTGCTGGGCCTGGTGACGGTGGCGGCGCGGCCGGGGCGAATTCCGGTGGAGATCCGCCGCTATCGCGATGTGGTCGGTTCACTGGCCGGCCAGGTATGGCAGGTGCCGTGGCACGAGGAGTGGATGCTGGTCGAGCCCGATCAGCTGCCGGTGTGGTCGCCGGCCGATCCGGTGCCGAATCAGCGCAAGCGGAAAACCGATGCGCTGCAGGAGATTACCTCCGACATCTGGGAGCTGGGCTCGGACATCGTGGCGGCGGCTCAGGACGCGCTCGATGCCCCCCGGCCGGACGCCTCGGATCCGGAGGAGTGATCATAGTGACTGTTGGAATGCGTTGTGCCCGAAGAGGTTCCCTAATCCAAGGGGAGATTGTCACTAGCGGTTCGTATTTGGAAAAGGACAGACAATGAGCATGATCCTCGTCGTACACGACGCGTACACGCAGGTCCTCGCCCAGGTCGGCAATCCGACCCCCGAGGCTCCGCCCGCGTCGGACAAATTGCTGAAGCTGGTTCGTTACTTCACCTGGTTCGTCCTGTTGTCGGGAATCATGGGTATCACCTACGCGGGCGGCAGATTCGCCTGGGAGAAGTGGTCAGGAGGCGGTTTGGAGTCGCCGAAGATGGTGGCGGGAGCCATGATCGGCGGGATCATCGCGACCAGTGCGGGCACGATCATGAACGCTGTGATCACCTAGTGTCCGCCGCAGTTGCCGTGCTGGCATACAAGCAGATGCCGGCCGATGTCCTTCGGCCGATGATGCAGCTGATCGACTGGCTGCTGTGGTGCGTGCTGCTGTTCTGCCTGGCCTGGATGATCCTGTCCGCCGGCAAGCTGTGGTACCACTTCCGCGGTGATCTGGCCGCCAACGAAGCCACGCACGGGGTGGTGATGAGCCTGCTGGGCGCCATCATGGCGAGTTCGGCCAGCGCTATCGCGCTTGCGTTTCTGCCTGCATAGAGGGTTCGGTCCGCACACCTTGTCTAGCACTGAAATGTCCAGCACTGAAATGTCCAGTACTGAAATGTCTAGTGACATACATACTTCGGAGGCGTCGTCATGAACGAGAAGGAGTCGCCCGAGCGCGACCGCATCTCGTTCGGCGTCATTGCCTCGGCGGCCGTGGTGATCCTGATCATCGTCGTGGGCGTCGTGGTGTACATCGGGCGTGACGACAGCCCCTCCGCTACGAAACCCGACGGTACGGCGCCGACCGTCTCCGATGCGGGCGCGACCGGCTTCGCGGCACCCGAGGTGGATCTGTTCGGCCGCCGCGTCGACATCCCCAACAATGTTGCCGGGCAGCCACTTCCACAAGATGTGCGCAAGCAGCACAAGCCCTCGGATCAGGACTGGCTGACCGCCGCCCCGGCGGGCACCGTCGATCCGGACGGCTGGCAGCGGGTCTACGGCGCCTCGGTGCCGTTCTCCACCTCCGACGGCCCGTCGCGTTTGGAAGACGGTCTGGCGGTGGGTTATTCCCATACACCGCAGGGTGCGGTGCTGGCCGCCGCACAGATCACCTACCGGCTCAATGCCCGGCCCGCCGATCGTGAGCTCTATGTGCGGCAGGTGCGGGTCTCGGCGCAGCAGGTGACCGCGTACGACCAGGCCCTGGCAGATCAGCGGCTGCCGAAACAGCAGCCGGAGAAGGTAACCCGATACCTGGTGGCGTCCGACGGCTTCCAGGTCGAGAACTACGCCGACGATATGGCGATCGTCCGGCTCGCGGCGCGCGGGCCGGTTGTCGACAATAGACAGCTGTGGGCGGCCGTACGGCTGATCATGGTGTGGGATGCCGGGGATTGGCGGCTCAAGCCGTCGACCTCCAAGACCTCGCAGACCGAGTACGTGGATTCCCTTGCGGGGTGGACCCGGTGGTAACGGAACGAATGGTGAATGAAGTGGCCCTGCGACCCTTCGAGGGGTGGACCATATGGTGAGGCGCATTCTCACGATCTTCGCGGTCGTGTTCACCGTCATGATCGCGACACCGACGGTGGCGTACGGACAGACCTACGGGTTCGACCAGGCGTGCAACGACTTACACGATTCGCTCGACGGTCTCGGTATCCCCGGGGTAAGCCTCGGTGACGCGGCCTCGGCCGCCTGTAAGGCCGGCAATGTCGCCACCCACCCGACCGACGCGGCAGCCGCCGTGCGCGACAAGGCGTGGGACTCCACCTTCGGCAAGGTGGTGGATTCGCTGATGAACGGTCTGGGCGAGGCGCTGATCCTGGCGCTGACCTTCTGGATGAAGGTGCCCAACGATCGGATCAGTGACTCCGGCGCACTATTCACCAAAATCAACGACTACACCTATCAGCTACAGATTCTGCTGCTCATGGTGTCGGTGATCCTGTCCGGCATGAAACTCGCCGAAGCCAGACGCGGCGCCGCGGTCAGTGAGGCGGCGGAATCGTTCCGAATGTTCGCCCGGGTGGTGTTCAGTTCCTGGATGCTCGGGGCTGTCATCGTGGCGGGCACCCAGGCCTCGGACAAGTTCTCCGAGTGGGTGATCAATGACGCCACCGACGGCCAGGCCAAGAACATTGCCGAGCTCATGGTGAAAACCTCGAAGCTGCAAGCCTTCTCGCCCGGCCTGGTGCTGATCATCGCGATCGTCGGCCTGCTGGGCGCGCTCGCGCAGATTATTCTGGCCATCGTGCGCCAGGGCCTGCTGGTGGTCGCGGCGGGCGTGCTGCCGCTGGCGGCGGCGGCTTCGGGCACCTCGACCGGCCGGCAGTCCTATCCGAAGCTGATCAGCTGGATCATCGCCTTCATGCTGTACAAACCGGTGGCCGCGATCGTCTACATGATCGCGTTCACCACCGCCGGGCACGTGGACGATCTGTCCACCGCCGCGACGCTGCCGGACTCCGATCAGGCCCAGCGCATGCTGGTCGCGATCGTGCTGTTGTGCAGTGCCGCATTCGTGCTGCCCGCCCTGATGCGACTGGCCACCCCGGCCGTGGCCATCGTGGGTAGCGGTGGTTCCGGTCTGACCGCGACCACCGGCACCCTGGTCGGTGTGGCCGCCATCGGTGCGGTCGGCAGCCGGGCCGTCGGCGGGCGAGCCATGGCCGGACCGGGCTCCGCCGGATTTGTCGGTCCCGGCCGCGGTCCGCGACCGCCGGGCGGTATCGGCGGCCGTGGCGGAGGCGGCGGTGGTGGTGGCGGAGGCGGTCCTCGTCCGTCGCCGGCGCCGGGCGGCGGTGGTGGTGCCGGTGCGGTCGCGAGTCCTGCGGCTTCCGGTGGATCGGCCGCAGTACCGTCAGGCGCGACACGGGCCGCAGCGAATCGCGTCGCTCAGGTACGAGCGGCGACCGCGGGCCTGAACCGGGCCGATGCGACCGCGGGTGACCTGGCCGGCGACCGCTGGGCCAACCGTTCCCCCGACCTCGGCAGGAGCACCATTCCGCGATGACCATGACCGACACCTACGAGCGCCGCTCGTACGGACTGTGGCAGAAGCCGCGCAGCGCAGGACTTTTCGGCCTGCGCTGGGGCGAGACCGTGGTCGGTTTCGCCGTCGTGATCACCGGTCTGCTGACGGCGATGATCGCCGGCCCCAAACCGGCGCTGTTCGTCGCCGGACTCGGCCTGATCGTGATGACTCCACTGGTGTGGCGGACGGGGGGCCGCTCCGGCTACGAGAACGGATTGATGATGTTCCATTGGTTGCGGGGCCGCGGCAAGGGCGAACACGTCTACCGCGGTGGCCGATTCTCCCGGATTCCGGGCGGTGTGACCCGGCTGCCGGGCCTGATGGCTCCGTCGCGCCTGTACGAGGGCATCGACGCCGGCGGTTACAGCTTCGGCATGATTCACCTACCCCAGTTCGGCCAGTACACCGTCGTTTTGCGGGCGTGGCCGCAGGGGCACGAGGCCGTCGACCAGCCGGTGATCGATCGCTGGGTGTCGGCCTGGGGCACCTTCCTGGCCTCGCTCGGGCAGACCTCCGACATCGTGGCCGTGGTGCCGGTGATCGATACCGTCCCCGAGACCGGAAACCGTTTGCTCACCGAGGTTTCCGCCATCACCCGGCCCGAGGCGCCGGAACTGGCACAGCAGATCATGTACGAGTTGGCGACCGAACTGCCGCAGGAGCGGGTGCAGTTGCTGCCGCGTGTGGCCATCACCTTCAAGGCCACCACCGCCGAACGCCGCAAGAACCCCGCGGAGGAGGCGGTCGAGATCGGCCGCCGGCTGCCGGGCATCTGCGCGGCGCTGGCCGAGGCGGGCGTGCGCTGCCAGCCCATGTCGGCCGATGACGTGATCTCCTACATTCGGCGCAGTTACGACCCGGCCTCGCAGGCCGACCTCGAGGTCGCCTCCGGCGAACCCGGTGGGCACGGCCTGGATTGGGCCGATGCCGGGCCGGTCTCGCACGAAGAGCGCTGGGACCACTTCATTCACGACGGCGGTCGCTCGGTCACCTGGGAGATGGATACCGCTCCCGAGGGCGCTGTCGACGAACGTGTGCTGCAGCGCCTGCTCGCGCCGAATCCCGAAGTGCCGCGCAAACGTATCGCCATCGTCTTCCGGCCGCACTCGGCCGGCGATGCCGCCCAGATCGTCGACGACGACTTCAAGAACGCGCTCGTTGCTCAGCAGAGCGAACGCGGTGTCGTCTCGGCCGCCGCATCCATCCGGGTCGGCGCCACCCAGCAGGCCCGAGAGGAACAGGCCCGGGGTCACGGTGTGACCCGCTTCGGGGCATTGGTGACCATCACCGAACCCCTGCGCGGCGACCTGCCGCGCATCGAAGCCATCACCCGCGACCTGTCCACACAGGCGCGGCTGAAAATCCGGCGGTGCTACCGCTACCAGGCGGCCGCCTTCGCAGCCTCGCTCGGCTGCGGGGTGATCCTGCCGGAACACGCGACGATTCCGAAAGCACTTGCGGGGTGACCGTTCATGGCACGTGACTTCGAACCACCGGTGCGGGAACGCGATGCCGTTCCCGCCCGTCGTGCTGCCCGTCGTGAGGCGCAGCCGCCGGATGAGCCCGAGCTCGCTCTCGGCGATCCGGAGCAGGCGTATCCGGCGAGCCGGGTGGCCCGCGACGAGCACCGCCCACGTCGCGGCACGCTGCCCGACCGGCGCCTGCTCCGCCGCGACCCGCTTCCGGACGCCGATGCGCCCATCCGGCTCGGACCCCCCGACGAAGCGCAGGAAGGTGATTCGGACTCAGCGGCATCAGCGCTCGAACTCGACGCGCCGGATCGCGAACGCTCCTCCTACGACGCGCTCCGCGCCTCGGCGCCCCGGGAGACCGAGGCAACCCCGGCACGTCATGAACCCGCCGCGGCACCATCGCCGGGCCGTGAACCACGAGGCGCCGCAGCCACTTCGGGCGGAGATCCCCAGGCCCTGGGGGAGACCCCGGGTCTGGACGCTCGCACCACAGCAGCGGCTTCCGGTCGGGAGCCGCGGGCCGGGGCGGAATCCTCGGTGCGTGAGCGGGCTGAAAACACCTCGCGTCCAGGTGATCTGGCGGCGGCTGCTCCCTCGGACTCGGCGGGGCCGCAAGCTTCTGCGGTGGTGGGGGATTCGGCGGTAAGTACAGAAGGTCTCAGCGTCTCGGAACAGACGGAGCGTGAATGTGCGCCCCGCGTGGTGACCGAAGGTGCGCGCCCGCGCGATTCGGATCGAGTCGAGGGGGAGCGTATGGATGGGGAAGGTACTCGCGGCGTCGACGCCGTGGATCAGATAGTTCCGCCTGCGCTGGAATCCGGTGGGCCGGAACCGGATCGAATCGCGGAGCGGCCGGAGGCCGAGGCCACCCCGCGCCGTCGGCGCGGGGCGGAAGCCCCTCGCGGGGAGCTGGGGGAACCGCAGCCGGGGCATGAGATAGCGCGTGTCGGGGAACCGACTGCGCGCAAGCATCACGGCGAGCGAGAAGGCCGCCACTCCACCGATATCGAAGGTCGCGGGCGAGGTGCGGACGCGCCGGGTCGTGAGCGCCGCCGGGCGCCGGGCGGTGAGGGTCAGCGTGGCGAGGGCAGGCACGCACCACGCGCCGACGGCCGGGAGCCGCAACGCGCGCCCGGCCGGGAGCCGCGCCGCGCGGACGGGCCGGATCCGCAGCGCTCCGCAGGTGCGGAAGCGCCACGCGGTGAAGGTGCACCACGCGCCGAGGGCCGGGAAGCGCAGCGCCCCAGGCCCACCGATGCCGATCGAGTGCATCTGGGCGGCCGCACCGGGACGCCCGGGCGTCCCCGCCGACCGCGCCCCGAGGGGGAAGCGGCCGATCGTCCGGAGCGCAGCCGCCAGGCCCGCTCTCGTCCGGAGCGGCCCGCCACCGAGGAGCAGAAGCGCACTGCCGCGCGGAAGACCAAGAGCGATAAAGCGGCTCAGTCGAAGGCCGCCAAGACCGCTGCCGCCAAGCGCCGGGCCGCGGCCAAGAAGAAGCAGTCCGGTCCCAAGCTGCTCGACGACGCGGCCCGCGCGAAGCTGGAGGTGGTGGCGCGCGAGCAGAACGGTCTGCGCGCGGCCTGGGCGACCTTCCGCCTGCACACCGATGATCTGCGCCGCCGCAATTTCGCGGCCCGCGCGGAACGCATGGAGTACGGCAGCGTCGACGAATTCGACCGCACCACAGCACAACTCACCGACCGTGGCTATATCGGCGCGGGCGGCGGGCGGATGAACGTGATCGGCCGTCCGGTCGAATACCGCGCCACCACAGCGCAGGTCGCGGGCCTGTGGCCGTGGTCGGTGGGTGCGGGTGCGCCCCTCATCGGCACTCCGCTCGGCTCACATCTGCACACCGGTGCGCCGGTCTGCTTCGACCCGATGAACTGGTTCATGCGCGGCAGCTTCATCACCGCGCCGAGCCTTTTCGTGCTGGGCCTCAATGGTTTCGGTAAGTCCTCGCTGGTGCGCCGCATTGTGCTCGGCGGTGTCGCGCAGGGCATTACGCCGCTCATCCTGGCCGACGTCAAACCCGACTACCGCAAGCTGGTGGAGCTGGTCGACGGCCAGGTCATCGATCTGGGTTACGGCCACGGCAAGCTCAATCCGCTCGCCGCCGGCGTACTCGGCTCCATCGTCCCGATGCTCGATGATCTGCCCGAACTGCAGGTGCAGGTCATGCAGGAGCTACGCGCCCGCCAGACCACACTGGTCGCCGGTCTGGTGGAGCTGGTTCGCGGTGCGCGCGTACGCGATTACGAGGAGACGCTGCTCTCGACCGCGCTGCGTATCCTCTACCGCACGGGCAGCGAATTCAGCCCCGACAAGCCGCCCATCATCGAGGATCTGCTCACCGTGATCGTCGCGGGCGGGGACGAGATGCAACTCGACGCCGGCGCCGACAATGCCGAGGAATACCAGAACGCCATCAAGGGCCTGCGCCGTTCGCTGCGCGCGCTCACCCAGGGCCCGTTCGGCGCGGTCTTCAACGGGCAGACCACCACTCCCATCGATACCACCGCCACCGCGGTCTGTATCGACGTCTCGCACATCCCCAGCGGCGACAAGAAGCTCAAGGCCGCGGTCATGCTGGCCTGCTGGGCCGACGGTTTCGCCTCGGTGGAGGCCGCGCACGTGCTCGCCGACGCCGATCTCGGCCCGCAGCGCTACTTCCAGGTTGTCATGGACGAGCTGTGGCAGGTGCTCGGCCTGGGCGACTTCATGGTCGACCGGGTGGACGAACTGACCCGTCTGCAGCGCGGTATCGCCACCTCGCTCATCATGATCAGCCACACCATCAAGGATCTGCAGTCCCTCGGCTCGGAGGCCGCCATCTCCAAGGCCCTCGGCTTCCTGGAACGCGCGCGCGCCAAGATCTTCGGCGCGCTGCCGGCCGAGGAGATCCAGCGACTGGATTCGACCGTCCCGTTCACCTCCGCCGAGGAGGACATGGTGACCAGTTGGTCTGCGCCGCAGGCCCTCACCGGCGAGGCGCTCAAACCGGGCCAGCATCGGCCACCCGCACCGGGCACGGGCAAGTTCCTGCTCAAGATCGGTGAGGACCGCCGCCCCGGCATCCCGTTCCAGATGGAGTTCACGCCCTCCGAGAAGGAGAGCGGAATCCACGACACCAACCAGCGTTTCAGCGAATTCACCGAATCCACCGCCCGCCGCGGCACCGACGACGGGAGTGCCGCATGATGCCGCATCGGTCTTATCGGAGAGTCTCGCCCGAGGTCAGACAGGCCGCGGTCGAATCGGTCATCGCACTCACCGGCAAATTGCGGTCCGAGTCCGAGGCCTGCCGGGCGGTCGCCGATCAGATCGGCGTGCACACCAATTCGGTGCGCAACTGGGTCCGCGCCGCGGAGAGCCCGGGCCTGGAACGCATGGACGCGATTGCCCTGCGGCGCAAGGTGGCACTGCTACAGCAGCAACTGGCCGCCGCCGCCGAGATGAATCGCAGCCTGGTGGAGACCTTGCACGACGCCAAGCGGGGCGTATGACCGCGTGCGGTCCAGGGCATATGACCGCGTGTCGCGAGTGCGGACACGCCGACTCGGCAAACCCGCTGGTATCGCCCGGGCGCCGATCTCAGCGACTAGCCTGGAGGTCGGTGCGGTCCGTCCTCGGGAATGGCCAACACGCGAACCGGGTGGTGATGCTGGTGGTAGGCGTCGCAATGCTGGTGTCCGCGTGCGGCAGTGGCGGCGGAAGCGGCTCGGGTCCGAGTCAGCTGCAGCCGCCCACATCCACGACCCGGCTGCTGCAGAGCGCTCCGACACCCGACCCCACCACCCCCGACGGGGTGGCGGTGGCGGCGCTGCGGGAGATCTACACGTGGTATCCGGCTACCGAGTCGCAATCGGCCGCGCTGGCGCGGGCGCGGAAATGGCTGGGTCCCACGCTGATCCGTACACTGGACACACCACCCACGAGCGCCGAGACGCCGAAGGCGACGCTGCAGTGGGCCGATTGGGGCAAGGCCGGGGCACATGTCGAGGCATTCGTATTCGCCTCGGGTGAGACGGCTCCGCCGGGCGCGGATCCGAATCGGCAGCAGTACAAGATCGGTATAGAGCAGACGGTCGTCTCTCCGGACGGACGGCGTGAGCCGCTACCGGCCGGTACGGTCGTCGCCACCGTAGTACGCACCAACGGCAGCTGGCTGCTCGATGAATTCCACTGAGCAGCAACGAGATACAGGTCATCCAGGAGGCTAGAGATGGCGAAGAAACCGCTGAAGGACCCGGCTGATCCCGGTCCGGACACCACCCTGCATCTGATCTATGCGGCGGGTGTGATCCTCGGAACCCTGTGGCTGTCAATGCAACTGGGTAACCTGCTGTCTTCCCCCAGGCAAACCATTCCGATCAACCCGATCGCGCTGGGCGTCGCGCTGGGCAAGGGCACTCTGCACTGGCCCGTGTTCTCCACCGTCATCCTGGTGCTGGTCGTCGTGGCCGCCCTCGCCTACGTCTTCCTGAAGCGAAGGATGAAGACGCGCAAGGCCGTCGGGCGACTGCCGGTGGACGATAAGGCCGACCACATGGGCTCCGGCGGCGCCATCAGCGCGCTCACCGAGGCCGGTGTGCGTGCGAAGGCGGATCAGCTCGGTATGCGGCTGGGCCGCAACGATATTCCCGGGGTGCCCATCGGTATGTCGGTCGCCGACAACTGCATGCTGTACGGCTCCTACGAGGATCTGCACATCGATATCTGGGGTCCGCGGCAGGGCAAGACCACTTCACGCGTGATCCCGGCGATCCTGGCCGCCATCGGACCGGTGGTGGTCACCTCGAACAAGCGCGATGTCGTGGACGCCACCCGCGATGTGCGCGACAGCAAGGGCAGCCCCATCTTCATCTTCGACCCGCAGGACATCGCGGGCGATCCGATGAATTCCGATGACCGGGCGCATAACTGGTTCTGGGATCCGCTGGCCTGGGTCGACGCGCACAATTCCGGTTGTGAGGTGCGGGCCGCACGACTGGCCGGGCACTTCGCCGACGCCTCCGACATGTCCGGCTCGGTCACCACCTCCACGGACAGCTATTTCGATCAGGAAGCCGAGGATCTGCTCGGCGGACTCTTCCTGGCGGCGGCGGTGGACGAACGCCCGATCACGCAGATCTGGGACTGGGTCACCAACCCGCTCGATACCGAACCGATCGAATTGTTGCGCCGTTCCGGGCGGTTCCACTTCGTCGCCTCGGGTCTCGCGCAGCAGTACAACGTCGACGATCGCACGCGCAGTGGTGTTTTCGGCACGGCCAAGAAGATGGTCGGCTGTCTGCGCATGTCCAATGTGCACCGCTGGATCTCCCGGGAATTCGGTGGTCAGCAGTTCGACGAACTCGCCTTCATTCGCGACAACGGCACCCTGTACTGCCTCTCGCTGGAGGGTCGCGGTTCGGCGGCGCCACTGGTCAGCGCGCTCACCGAGGCGGTCATCGATATCGCCATGCGTGAGGCGTCCCGTTCGCACGGCGGCCGGCTGGAGATCCCGCTGCTCGCGGTGCTCGACGAGGCCGCGAATGTGGTGCGCTGGAAGGATCTTCCGAAGCAGTACAGCCACTTCGGCTCGCGCGGCATCGTGGTCATGACCGTGCTGCAGTCCTGGGCGCAGGGCGCCCGCTGCTGGGGTGTGGACGGTATGGAAGCGCTGTGGGCCGCCGCCAATGTCAAGGTGCTCGGCAGCGGTGTGGACGACACCAAGTTCCTGCAGGAGCGCTCCGAGGCCATCGGCGATTACGACAGCATTTCCTCGTCGGTCTCGGAATCCTCTGGCGGCAAGAGCTATTCGCGTTCTCTCGGTTCCTCGCGCACCTTCAATGTGCACGGTCTGGCCACCCTGCCGCGTGGCCGTGCCATCGTCTTCTCCTCCGGCGCACCGGCGGTGCTGGTGCGCACCGTGCCGTGGTGGGAGGGCGAATATTCCGACGAGGTGCAGAAGTCGATCACGCACCATGATCCGTCACCGCGTCGCAAGACCGAGATCGCTGATCTGATCGGCGAACCCTCACTGATCAAGGCCGAGCCGGCGTACGACGCCGGGCAGATTGAGGAGGTCCGGCCGCTGTGAACGAACAGCAGGAAACACCCATGGTCTACGCGAGCGTGGTCGAGTTCGTGGAAAACTATCTGAGCCTGGTGTACCGGCGGCAGGTCACCGATATCAGCGACACCGTGTGGTGTCCCGAATGGTGGAAGCACGCGGAGGCGGTGGCGCGACTGGATGCCATGTGGCGGTCCTGGGAGCACTTCCGCAAGGACGGCAAAACCGGTCTGAGCGTGTGGTTCCTGGATCACGCCGATCCGCATATGGCAAAGCTGTTCGACCCGAAGGGGCCGTTCAAGTACTGCAGTGTGCGCAACGGGCACAAGGACATGCTCACACCGTTGCCGCTGAAATCACCGCAGCAGGGGCTGTTCAGCGATCCGAACATGGGTGATTTCCACATGTGAGCCGGGTCGCGCGTGATCGCGTTGTGGCGGATCGTCTTTCGAGCGATCCGCCGCTTTCGCGCTTCGTTTCGAAATTACAGCGTTTCGAAAATACAGCTGTCAGGAGCGAACGCGTTCGCGCCCACGGGCTTCCATCTCACGGGCCCGGCGCTGTGCCACCGCGGCCTCCTGGTCCTTGGCCCGCACGGCTTCCTGCGCCGACTGCGCCTGCCCGACTTCCATCAGCATGCGCACCGCGGCCAGTTCGGGCGCGATACCCATGCGGGAAAGATGTTGGGCCAGAGCGGTTCGGCGCTCGACGGAGTCGTATCGCGCGAGGGACTTGTTCGCGACGGCCTGGGTCGCGGCCATGCGGCCGGCCTCGGCCTGCGCGGCGAAGCGGTCCTTCTCGAGTGATACGCCCTTGTCCAGCGGCGGTTTTTCGATCATGCGCGCAAGTTCGACATTGCGCGGATCCTTGGCCTTCGCATCAGCGGCTTCCCGCAACTGACGCTCACGGCCTTCCTTCTGCCGGGCTTCGGTGACCTTGACGCGGGCTTCCGCTTCCTTCTGGCCACGTTCCCGGGTGCGCAGCGCGACAAGTGTCGCGAGCTGCAACATTTGCCTCATCATCGCCGCGGTTTCGCGGCCGATGTCGTCGAGTTCCTCGGCCATTGCCTGCTCCCCGATGCTGCAGTGATCACTATGGATGATTG
>NZ_JAODNK010000062.1 GCF_025465275.1 Nocardia sp.
TTGTCGGCAGGGATGCGGCAGTCTTCGAAGCGGATCTCGGCGGTGTCGGACGCCTTGATGCCGAGCTTGTGCTCGAGGCGGGACACGGTGAGGCCCTTGGCATCCCGCGGCACCACGAACGACTTGATGGCCGCGCGGCCCGCGGACTTGTCGACCGTCGCCCACACCACGATGTGAGTGGCGCGCGAACCGGCGGTGACGAAGATCTTGGTGCCGTTGAGCACCCACTCGTCACCGTCGCGGGTGGCGGTGGTGGTTACCGCGGCCGAGTCGGAGCCGAAGGACGGTTCGGTAATGGCCATGGCGGCCCACACCTTGCCGAAGCGCTGCAGCTGCTCATCGGTGGAGACGGCGGCGATGGCGGCATTGCCGAGACCCTGGTAGGGGATCGACAACATCAGGCCGGCGTCGCCCCAGCAGGTCTCGAGGGCGTTCAGCAGCGCGGACATATTGCCGCCATTGGTGTTTCCGAGGAGCTCCGTGGCGTGCACGTCCTCTTCACCCTCGGCCTTGCGGCCGCCGGTGGCGCCGGACACGTCGCCACCCGAGGCGGACAGGCCCTCGATCATGGCGGCCATGGTGTCCAGCTCGACCGGATACTCGTGCTCGGCGAGGTCGTACTTGCGGGACACCGGGCGGAAGATCTCCGCGGCGACCTGGTGGGCCTGGTTTGCGCTGGCCCGAAGCTTCTTGGGGAGTTCGAGATTGATCATGAGTTGTCTCTCCGTTGAGAAGTGCGGGTCAGATGAGGACGACGCCCTCGGCAATGCCGACGGCACGAAGATCGCGGTACCAGCGCTCCACCGGGTGCTCCTTGGTGAAGCCGTGGCCGCCGAGCAGCTGCACGCCGTCCAGGCCGATCTGCATGCCCTTGTCGGTGGCCAGCTTGCGGGCCAGAGCGGCCTCGCGAGCGAACGAAAGACCCTGCTCAGCGCGTGACGCACCCCGCAGGGTCACGAGCCGCAGGCCGTCGAGCTCGATGGCCATATTGGCGACCATGAAGGCCACCGCCTGACGGTGCGCGATCGGCTCGCCGAACGCCTCCCGCTCCTTCACATACGGAATCACGTAGTCCAGCACGGCCTGACCGGTACCGGTCGCCAGCGAGGCCCAGCCCAGACGGGCCAGGCGGACGGCATCCGCGTAATCCTCGGAGCGCTGCGCGGTTTCGGCATCACCCAGCAGGGCGTTGGTCGAAACAGCGACATTGTCGAGGATCAGGCGACCCAGACCCGCGGCGCGCAGACCCATGCTCGGATCGGCCTCGACGACCAGACCCTGGGTGTCGGACTCGACGATGAAGAAGGCCGGGCGGCCGTCCAGCTCGGCGGCGACGATGAACAGTTCGGCATCACCGGCAGCCGGAACCAGGCTCTTCACACCGTTGAGACGGTAACCGCTGGGCGAGCGGGTGGCCTTGGTCTTCAGTGCGAACGGATCGAACAGCGCCTGCGGCTCGGAGATGACGACCGACGCCTGCGGCACACTCTCACCCGCGAAGGCTGCGAGGTAGGTCTGCTGCTGCGCGTCCGTACCCCACTGGGAAAGGGCGACGGCCACACCGCTCGGAGCCAGCAGCGGCAGCGCCAGACCCATGTCACCGTGCGCGAGCGCCTCGGCCACAAGGGAATTGGTGACCGCGCCGCGCTCGGAGGCAGCGCCCTCCAGCTCCTCGGGCACATTGATCAGCGTGATGCCGAGCTCCGATGCGCGCTCGAGCAGATCGCGCGGGGCCTTGGCGGCATTGTCGGCGTCATAGGCGGCCGGGCGCAGGATCTCGGCGGCGAACTCGCGGACCGTCTCGACGATCATCTGCTGCTCGTCGGTCGGCGTCAGGTCGAAGTAGTCCTTCTTACGGGACTCGTTGGCGGGCAGCCGCTTCGGGGCGCCACCTCCGGCAACCTTTTCGAAGACGCGGGTCGCGGCACCGAGGGTGCGGAAACCGGTCTTGGTGCCCTCGTACGTAATACGCTCGATGGGCTTGCGCAGGTTGTACTTCTCCGCGAGTTCCGACCCCGTGATGGTCGTCATGACCCGCATGGCTGCGCCCATCCAGTCGCGCTTGACCGGGTTCAGGCCAACGGCGGAGGTATCCGGACGTCGCGTCTTTGCGGTGTCTCGAGTGCTCATAATCACCAGTTTTCTTGAGTGTGGAGGGTGATCCTGCCCAGCAATCTTACTCCAGAGTAAGACCTATCTTACTCCAGAGTAAGAACTGTCGTCGAGGCTTGTCTAATCGGCAGGTCAGCGCGGTGGTTCCAGGCGTCTCCAATGCGCCATGGCCAATAGTGAAACAAACTCCGTTCAAACAGGTTGCGGGTGGGCTACGGTGTCGGCGCAACACTCGCACCAAAATGGAGGTCTATTACATGAAAACGCTGGTGGGTACTACCGGCGCGATAGCCATCGCGCTCTTCCTCGCCGCCCCCGCCGCGAGTGCGGCGGGCATCTCACTCGAGCCCGCGCAGCCGGACGTCGTCGCGCCGATCACTTCCGTGTACCAGGCGGGTTCCACCGACGGCACGACCGCGGTGCAGAGCGGTTCGGCCCAGCCGCAGACCGATATCGGCACCGGCTCCGGCCTCGGCAAGACGCAGCTCGGCTTCGGCCTCTCGGCCTAGAGATCGGACCACGTACCGTCCGGCGTCGGGGACCGCAGCCCCCGCGCCGGATAGCAGCAGATCACACCCGATGTTCACCAAAGTTCGGCAGAGTGGCGGAATGTACTGGGTGGCGACCATTTTCGCGGCAGTCCTGGCTGGATACTCGAATCGGTACGGCTACCACCGCGACGAGATGTACTTCCTGGCGGCGGGGCGCCGGGTGGACTGGGGATATCCGGATCAACCACCGCTGGTGCCGCTGATCGCCCGGGGGATGGCGGCGATCGATTCCAATTCCTTGATACTGCTACGCATTCCGGCGATCGCCGCAGCCGTTGCCGTCGTGCTATGTGCCGGGTGGATGGCGCGGGAACTGGGTGGGGGACGGGTCGCGCAGACACTGTCGGCCGCGGCGGTCGCCTCGTCGGCGCTGCTCATGGCGGCCGGGCATATGCTCGGGACAACCGTGTTCGACCTGGCCGTGTGGTCCGCCGTTACGGTGCTGGTACTGCGGCTGGTTCGCGAAGAATCCGATCCGCGATGGTGGCCGGCGGTCGGGGTGCTGGTCGGGATCGGCTTACAGAACAAGGCGCTCGCAGCAATCCCGGTGCTGGTCCTCGCGGGCGCGCTCGCTGTGACCGGGCCGCGAAAGCTCTTCGCCACCAGATACTTTCCGGTGGCCATCGGTATCGCCGGGCTGATCGTGCTGCCGTATCTGTGGTGGCAGGCGCGAAATGGCTGGGCGCAGTGGGAGATGAGCCGGGCCATAGCGGGCGGATCGTCGGGCACCTCGAATTCGCCGATCGCCTTCGTGCTGCTGCAGTTCGGTTTGATGGGCCCGATCCTGGTGCCGCTGTGGATATTCGGTCTGTATTGGTTGTGGCGGCGGCCTCGCTACCGGGCATTCGTGCTCACCTACCTGGTGCTGTTCACGGGGTACCTGGTTGCCGGTGGCAAAGCGTATTACCTGGGCGGGATGTATCCACTGCTGCTCGCGGCCGGGGCGACCGGGCTGGAAGCGAAGCTTGCGAACCATCGAATCCGGCGTGTCGCAGTGGGTTTCGCGATCACGCTCAATGCGGCCGTCTCGGCCCTGCTGTTTCTACCGGTGCTTCCGGTCGCCACGATTCGCGATTCCCCTGTTCTCGCCATCAATTTCGATGCGGGGGAGACCATCGGCTGGCCGGGGTTCGTGCACCAGATCGCCGATGCCCGGGCCCGTTCCGCGCCCGACGCCGAGATTCTCACCGCCAACTACGGCGAGGCCGCGGCCATCGAGCGGTTCGGCGGCACGTACCGGTTGCCCACGCCGCACAGTGGCCACAATGCCTATTGGTGGTGGGGTCCACCGGCCGAGGGGCGTCCGGTGCTGACGGTGGGGATCGCCGAGGATCAGTTGCGGCGACTGTGCTCGGAGCCGGAACTGCTGGGGCACATCGACAACGGGCTCGGCATTCACAATGTAGAACAGGGCAGACCCATCTATCTGTGCCGTGTGCTCCGAATTTCCTGGGACGCCGCGTGGCCTGCAGTCCGTCACCTCGGATAGTCCGGTTACCCAACGTAATTCCGTATAAACATGCGAAAACGGCTTGTCTGCACAGTGATTCGCAGCGTGGTGGATCTTGTATAAGCGGGAGTCCGGTACGGTTATTTCGTTTTGATTACTCCAACTGTCAAGTGCCACTACGTTTTTCGATGAGGCGAAAGGAGGAGTGGTTATGTTGTCAGGACTCGTCTCTGTAGTTACCAGTCTGCTCAGTGGTCTCGTTGGGGTGCTTATCGGCCCCACCAACACGGGCGGCGGTGGATCTGCCTAACCCGCAACGGCACTAAACGCGAACACCCCCGCACTGCAGAGCGGGGGTGTTCGTTCGTTCGGAGTAGATCAGGCCGCGAGCGCGGCCAGGACCTGGTCCTGCAGATGGGAATTGGTGGCCACCGCGCTGCCGCCGTGCGGGCCCGGATTGCCGTCCAGTGAGGTGAAGGTGCCGCCCGCCTCCCGGATCAGAATGTCGAGCGCGGCCATATCCCACAGCGAGAGCTCGGGTTCGGTGACGATATCCACCGCGCCCTCCGCCAGCAGGGCGTAGCCGAAGAAATCGCCGTACCCGCGCACCCGCCACACCTCATCGGTCAGCGCGATCAGCTTCGCGCGTCGGCCGATGGCCCGCCAGCCGGACAGGCTCGACATGGCCAGACTGGCCGCACCCAGCTCGGCGATCGCCGACACCGAAATGGCCTTCGGCTCCGACTTCTCGAAACTTGTCCACGCACCGGCCTGCGCCGCCGCCCACCAGCGCCGCGACAGCGCCGGGGCGCTCACCACGCCGACCACCGGTACGCCGTCCTCCAGCAGGGAGATGAGCGAAGCCCACACCGGCACACCGCGCACGAAATTCTTGGTGCCGTCGATGGGATCGATCACCCACTGCCGGCCGTGGAATTCGACATCCCCGCCGAATTCCTCACCGAGCACCAGATCGCCCGGGCGCTCCGCGCTCAGCACGTCCCGAATCATGCGCTCCACGGCCAGATCGGCATCCGAGACCGGGGTCAGATCCGGCTTCGAATCGATCTTCAGATCGAGCGCACCGAACCGCTCACGAGTTATGGCGTCGGCCGCGTCGGCCAGCCGCAAGGCAAGTTCGAGATCACTGGAGTAGGTGGTCACCCGGGAAACGTTAGCCGTTGCCGGCAGCCACCGCGCGTCGGCGGCAAACTTCCCGCACCCTCCCGGCCCGGTATCGAACGAGCTAAACGGAAACCGGGAGTTCGCGGGCCGCGGTAAGAGCGCCTGCCCACCAGAACAATTGGTCGAGCATGGAGGCGGCCGCACGCTCGAATTCGGCGGGATCGATGAGCTGTCCGTCCGGGCCGAACAGCAGGAAGTAGCGGGGGAACGAAACATACTCGCGGACGGTGTGGGCATTGAGTTCATTGAGCACCGTGCGCAGGTGCTCGATCGCCATCAGACCACCGCTCTTACCGCTGTAGCCGACGAAGCCGACGGTCTTGCGGTCCCACTGCGTGAAATGCCAGTCGATCGCGGCCTTCAGCGCTGCCGGATAGCTGCGATTGATATCGGGAGTGACGATGACAATGGCATCGGCCGCGCCCAGGCGTTCGGTCAGATCGACCATGCCGTCCGGCCGCACCGGATTCGGCTCCATCAGCGGTGAGACGGCGGGCAGCGCCAGCGGCAGGTCCATCTCCGCCAGATCGATCACATCGACCTCGAAAGCGCCGTGCTCGCGCGCCTGCCCGGCGAACCAGTTCGCGACCACGGGACCGAACCGGCCCTCCCGGACGCTGCCGATGATCACCGCGAGGCGCAGAGGCGTGCTGGTCATGAGGGTCTCCTTCACGAGTTGCGGCGACCGGATCGGCCGCTGTCCGCAACTGTGCCGCGCACCGATACCGGTAGGGAGACCGCGCTGAGAGTGGTAGTGGCAGGGACACTTTCCCGCTTGCCTCTCTTGGTACCGTCGAGAGGTGAGCGATAACGAGTTGGGCCTGTTCTTGCGCATTCGGCGCGAGGCGGTCCCGCCTGCACAGGTGGGCCTGCCCGCCGGTGCGCGTCGCCGCACGCCCGGCCTGCGCAGATCCGAGCTCGCGACGCTCGCCGGGGTGAGCGTCGAATACATCACCAGGCTGGAGCAGGGACGCGATCGCCATCCCTCCTCGGCGGTGCTCGCGGCGCTCTCGGACGCGCTCGGAATGACCTCGACCGAACGCGTGTACCTGCATCGGCTGGCCAAGGCGCAGTCGCCCGGATTCACCTGCAACGGCACCATGCAGCCCACCCGCGTGGTGCGCCCCGCGGTGCTGGCCATCCTCGACCAGCTCGAGCCCGCCCCCGCAGCCGTGGTCAACCGGGCCAGCGAGATCGTGGCGTGCACGGCGGGTTACCGCCGGCTCATGGGCCCGACCGGACTCTTCGACGAGGGTGAACCGGCCAATTTCGCCCGGTACATCTTCACCGACCCCCGCGCCCGGGAGGCCCACCCGGACTGGGAGCACACCGCCGACAAGGTGGTCGCCAACCTCAAAGTCGGCCCGTTCCGCTCGGACCCCGTCGTCTCCGCTCTGGTCGATGAGCTGACGCTCACCGCGGGCCCGGAATTCAGCGGCCGGCTCAGCCGCATCTCCGGCCTGCCCGAGGCCAGTCGGGTGGACCGCCTGATCCACCCCGAGGTGGGCCTGCTCCGGCTGGCCTTCGAATCCCTCGAACTCTCCGCCGACGATGATCAGCGGCTGATCGTTCAGCTCCCCGCCGACGATGCCACCGCCGAGGCCCTCGATCGCCTCATCGGCCGCAAGCCGGGCAGCCTGCGCGCAGTCGCCGGTTGACTGGCCCGCGGCGGGGACTCGTCGCGGTATCCGCCTGAGTTCGGTGCTCTACCAGCGATTTTCGGGCCACGCCTCCCCGTGGGCGCAGCAAGTTGTGGCCGACATCGCAACGCGTTGCCGCGATTGCGGAGTGGCCAGGGCGCGCACCGGCCGTGGCCGGTGCGCTCTGCCCCGCCTTGATCGGCGCGCGGTGTTCTTTCGGCAGAACCGAGGGCACCGTGCCGCCCCACGCACTTCTCCGGCGGCAATGCCCGCCCGCCGACCGCGGCGCACGCGGCCGATCTCCCTTTGTTTCGCCGACCTGGAAGGGGGCGGTAGCCTTGGCAACCGTGCATCCTGACGTATCCGCTGACCTGGCCGAACTCGACTCGACTCTGAAGACTGTGGAGTCGGTGCTCGATATCGACGAGCTGATTCGGCGGATCGACGAGCTGGAACACCAGGCGGCGGACCCGGACCTGTGGAACGACCAGGACCATGCGCAGGCCGTTACCAGCGAACTCTCGCACGCCCAGAGCGAATTGCGGCGGGTCCAGGAGCTGCGGCAGCGGCTCGAAGACCTGCCTGTGCTGTACGAGCTGGCCGAGGACGAGGAGGGTGACGCTCGCGCGTCCGCCCTCGCCGACGCCGACGCCGAACGATCCGCCCTGCACGGCGATGTGGAGGCCCTCGAGGTTCGGACCCTGCTGTCGGGGCAATACGACAAGCGTGAAGCGCTCGTCAATATTCGCTCGGGTGCGGGTGGCGTCGACGCCGCCGACTGGGCCCAGATGCTGATGCGCATGTACGTGCGCTGGGCCGAGCGGCACAAGTACCAGGTCGAAATCTACGACACCTCCTATGCGGAAGAGGCGGGCATCAAGTCCGCCACCTTCGCCGTCAAGTCGCCTTACGCATACGGCACGCTGTCGGTGGAGATGGGCACGCACCGGCTGGTGCGCATCAGCCCGTTCGACAACCAGGGCCGCCGCCAGACCTCCTTCGCCGAGGTCGAGGTGCTGCCCGTGGTCGAGACCACCGACCACATCGAGATTCCGGACGGTGAGATCCGCGTCGACGTGTATCGCTCCTCGGGTCCCGGTGGTCAGTCTGTCAACACCACCGACTCGGCGGTGCGCCTGACGCACATTCCGACCGGCATCGTCGTCACCTGCCAGAACGAGAAATCGCAGCTGCAGAACAAGATTTCGGCCATGCGCGTGCTGCAGGCCAAGCTGCTCGAGCGCAAGCGGCAGGAGGAGCGCGCCACCATGGACGCGCTCAAGACCAATGAGGGCGCGTCCTGGGGCAACCAGATGCGTTCGTACGTCCTGCACCCGTACCAGATGGTCAAGGATCTGCGGACCAACTACGAGGTCAACAATCCCTCCGCTGTGCTCGACGGTGACATCGACGCCTTCATCGAATCCGGCATCCGCTGGCGTATGCGGGAGCAGTCGACTACCCAGGGGTAAATATGAGTTCGATTCTCGCCGCAGGCACCGGAGCCGATTTCGGAAACTGGTTCCGGTCCAGCGGTCTCGAGATCGTGCTGCTGATCGTCGGCGCGATGTTGTTTTCTCGCGCAGCGACTTTCGTGCGCGACCGGATCACCCGCAGGATCGACACCTCCTTCCGCAGCAGCGATTCGCTGGTGCGGTCGGAGGCGGCCAAGCATCGACATGCGCTGGCGCAGGTCATCACCTGGGTCGTGCTGTCTCTCGTCTACTTCCTCGTGGCTTTGGAAGTATTGCGGCGCTTGGGTTTCCAGCTCGGCGGATTGGTGGCGCCGGCCGCGGTGCTCGGTGCGGCGATCGGCTTCGGCGCGCAGCGCATCGTGCAGGATCTGCTCGCCGGATTCTTCCTGATCACCGAAAGGCAGTACGGCTTCGGTGATGTGGTGAGGATCGCAGTCAATGGATCGAGCGGCGACGCCGAGGGTACCGTCGAGGACGTCACGTTGCGCGTCACCACATTGCGCAGCGTCGACGGTGAAGTCATCACGGTGCCGAACGGCCAGATCGTGAAAGTGACCAACCTGTCGAAGGATTGGGCACGTGCCGCCATCGACGTGCCCGTACCCGCAACCGCCGACATCAACAAGGTCAATGAGATCCTGCGCGAGGTGGGCGCGAAAGCGTTCGCTGATCGCAAGCTGAAAGCGCTACTGCTGGACGAGCCCAGCGTGATGGGTGTCGAAGATCTCACCGTCAACCAGATGAATATCAAGATGGTGGCCCGGACATTGCCGGGCAAACAGTTCGAAGTCGGGCGTGAGCTGCGGGTGCGAGTCGCCGCGGCGCTACGTCGGGAGGGTTTGAGTGAAAACACGTAAGTCCACGGCGATCCTGATGACGGTCTGGCTCGCCACGTTCGTGTTGTACATGTTCGTGAAGCCGGAAACGCAAACCGCACAGGACCATCCGACCTTTGTGAACTCGGTGCTCAGCAACCCTTTGTCTGGCCCAACTGAGCCATCCCCACGCCGCTGACGGCCGATCTGCGCGGCGTGGCCGGGTAACGGTCATGTCTCGCTACACTGGCAACCCGTGATAGTGCTCCGGAACGTCACCAAGTCCTATAAGACTTCGACGCGACCCGCCCTCGACAACGTTTCCGTCGACATCGGGAAGGGCGAGTTCGTCTTTGTGATCGGACCATCTGGTTCCGGTAAGTCGACTTTCATGCGCCTGCTGCTCAAGGACGAGAAGCCCACCACGGGCGAGGTCTGGGTGGCGGATTTCCGGGTGGACAGGCTATCCGCGCGCAAAGTTCCGAAGCTACGGCAGCGGATGGGTTGTGTCTTCCAGGATTTCCGGCTGCTGCAGCAGAAGTCCGTCTACCAGAACGTCGCCTTCGCGCTGGAGGTGATCGGCAAATCGCGCTCCTTCATTCATCGCGCGGTGCCCGAGGCGCTCGATATGGTCGGGCTCTCCGGCAAATCCGACCGGCTGCCCAGTGAACTCTCCGGTGGTGAACAGCAGCGGGTGGCCCTGGCCCGTGCGTTCGTGAACCGGCCGCTGGTACTGCTCGCCGACGAGCCCACCGGCAATCTCGATCCGGAAACCAGCGCGGACATCATGACGCTGCTGGAACGCATCAACCGGACCGGTACCACGGTGGTCATGGCCACGCACGACAACACCATCGTCGACGCCATGCGGCGGCGCGTGGTGGAACTGGATCGCGGCCGTGTGGTGCGCGACGACGAGATGGGCGTCTACGGGGTGGGCCGGTAATGCGTCTCGGATTCCTTTTCGGTGAGGTCTTCACCGGCCTGCGCCGCAATATCACCATGACCATCGCCATGATCCTGACCACCGCGGTCTCGCTGACCATGCTGGGCGGCGGACTGCTGGCGGTCCGCATGTCGAACAAGATCGAGGACTACTACGTCCAGCGGGTCGAGATCCGGCTGTATCTCGATGATCAGGTCTCGAAGACGGATCTCGATTGCACGCAGGATCCGTGCAAATCGCTCATGGCCGATCTCAAGGACCACGCGGATGTGGCGAGCGTGCAGTTCGTCAACAGCCAGGATGCGGTGAAGGAGGTCAAGGAGACCACCTTCAAGGATCAGCCCGGGCTCGCCGACGAGGTCAGCAAGGACGGACTGCCGGCTTCGTTCCGGGTGAAGCTGACCGATGTGACGCAGTACCGGTCCATCTACGACGATTTCGCCAAGCGGCCGGGTGTCATGACGGTGCTCAATGACATGGACATCGTGGACCGGCTGGTGAGTTTCTTTGTCGGACTGCGCAATGCGGCCTTCGGTCTCGCGGCGCTGCAGGCGCTGGCGGCACTGCTGTTGATCGCCAATATGGTTCAGGTCGCCGCGCTGGCCCGCAAGACCGAGGTCGGAATTATGCGGCTGGTCGGTGCGACGCGGTGGTACACGCAGCTGCCCTTCCTGCTGGAAGCGGTGCTGGCTGCGCTGGTCGGTTCGGTGCTGGCCATCGGCGGGCTGTTCGTGGCGCAACCGCTGGTGATCAATCGGGCGCTGGGCAGTCTGTTCAATGACCAGGTGTTGCCGCGCATCAGCGGTGACGACATTGCGACAGTGGCGTTGATCGTCACTCCGATCGGCATCGGCTTCGCGGCGCTCACCGCGTACGCCGCGCTGCGGTATTACGTCCGAGAGTGAAACACCTCACCCCTGCCCGTCTTTCGTGACCAGGTGTTTGCCTGTGCGCGGGATCGGGTGGGGGTGCGAAGTTGCGTGAGGTGTGCAGAAGGGGAAACGGGTGTCGGGCGGGGTCCGTAGGATTGCCCGCGTGAGCGCACCGGAGGTCGAGGCCGTCGTAGGGAATGAGTCTGCAGTGGACGCCGGAAGTGATGCGGCGCACCGGATTCTGCGAAAGACCTTCGGTTACGACAGCTTTCGCGGGCCGCAGCGGGAGATCGTCGAACAGGTGATCTCCGGCGGGGACGCCCTGGTGCTCATGCCCACCGGTGGCGGTAAATCGCTGTGCTACCAGATTCCGGCGCTGGTGCGGCCGGGTGTGGGCGTGGTGGTATCGCCGCTCATCGCGCTCATGCAGGACCAGGTCGATGCTTTGAATGCCGTCGGGGTGCGGGCCGGCTTCCTCAACTCCACACAGTTCCCCGATGAGCGCCGAGCCGTCGAGGCGCAATTCGTGGCGGGGGAGTTGGATCTGCTCTACCTCGCACCCGAGCGGTTGCGGCTCGAGTCCACGGCGCAGCTGCTCGATCGCGGCAAGATCTCCTTGTTCGCGATCGACGAGGCGCACTGTGTTTCGCAGTGGGGCCACGACTTCCGGCCGGACTATCTCGCGCTGTCGATGCTGCACGAACGCTGGCCGGACGTGCCGCGCATCGCGCTCACCGCCACCGCGACGGGGGCCACCCGCAAGGAGATCGCCGAGCGGCTGGATCTGACGGGCGCCAAGCACTTTGTGGCCAGCTTCGATCGGCCGAATATCCAGTACCGCATCGAGGGCAAGAACCGGCCGGAGCAGCAACTGCTGGCGTTCATCCAGAGTGAGCATGCCGGTGATGCGGGCATCGTCTACTGCCTGTCGCGCAATTCGGTGGAGAAGACGGCCGCATTCCTGAGCGCCAACGGTGTGCAGGCCGTGCCGTATCACGCGGGTCTGGATCATCGGATTCGCGCGACGAACCAGTCGCGGTTCCTGCGTGAAGACGGTCTCGTGGTGGTCGCGACCATCGCTTTCGGCATGGGTATCGACAAGCCGGATGTGCGTTTCGTGGCGCACCTGGATCTGCCGAAATCGGTGGAGGGGTACTACCAGGAGACCGGCCGTGCCGGGCGTGACGGCCAGTCGTCGACCGCGTGGATGGTCTACGGCCTGAGTGACGTCGTGCAGCAACGCAAGATGATCGACTCCTCCGAGGGTGATGCCGCGCACCGCCGTCAGCTGCAACTGCATCTCGATGCCATGCTCGCGCTCTGCGAGACGGTGGAATGCCGGCGCACCCAGCTGCTGGGCTACTTCGGCCAGCCCGGGAAAGCCTGCGGTAATTGCGACACCTGCCTCAATGTGCCCGAATCGTGGGACGGCACAGTTCCCGCCCAGAAGGTGCTCTCGACCATCCTGCGTCTGAAACGTGAACGCGGGCAGAGCTTCGGCGCGGGCCATATCGTCGATATCCTCATCGGCAAGCGCAATCCCAAGGTCGAGCAGCACGCCCACCACGAGCTCAAGGTCTTCGGCATCGGCACCGAACTCCGCGATATCGAATGGCGTGGTGTGGTCCGCCAGCTGCTGGCAAAGGGCTTTCTCGCCGTGCACGGAGACTACGGCGTCCTCACCCTCACCGAATCCTCCAACGAGGTGCTGTTCGACGGCCGTCAGGTCAAGCTCCGCCGCGAACCCGAACGCACCAAGGCGGCTCGAACACCCAAGGCCGCCAAGGGCTCCCGTCCGGCCGCCGACCTCGCCCCCGGCGATGCCGACCTCTTCGAGCGTCTGCGCGCCTGGCGCGCCGCCACCGCGAAGGAAACCGGCGTGCCCGCCTACGTCGTCTTCCACGACGCCACCCTCCGCGATATCGCCGCCCGCAAACCGGCGTCGCTCGCCGACCTCGGCACCATCTCCGGCATCGGCGAGAACAAGCGCGCCAAATACGGCGAAGGCGTCCTCGAAGTCATCGCGGGAGGGTCGTCGCAGTCCGGCGCCAAAACGTCTGCCCCGGCGGGTGCCGAAGTCCCAGAACGTAAGTCGACCACCGCCGCGCCGCCCGTCCGGACCCCTGCCGCTGCGCAGAGTTCATCCGCGAAGGCGCCGCGCACCGCCAAAGCCCCGGCAGCACAGCCCGCTCAGGCGACCCGTGCGGTTCCCAGCGCGGCGCCGGCGTTCGACGATGTCCCCTGGCCCGACGACGAGCCCTACCCGGACGATCTGCCGCCCGATTTCGGATAGACCCGGTCGCTATGGTCGCGCCCCGGTCGTCACCCAGACTGTGCCCGCTGCGTGGTCGCGGCGGGCTCGGTAGTCGCGGTCGCGGCAAGGTTCGGGCGTCGCAGTCACCACTGGGGTAGCTCGAGCGACATCCCGCCCGGGGTAGCTCAGGCGTCGCGGGGCCGTAGGCAGCGGATTTGGCGGCTGGGCGTGGGCACGATAAGCTTTCGGAGCTGCCGCGGTCCTGGATCGCAGTGAGCATCCTGGTCCCGTCGTCTAGCGGCCTAGGACGCCGCCCTCTCAAGGCGGTAGCGCGGGTTCAAATCCCGTCGGGACTACCTCGAAAAAGCCCCTCAGCCATCTGGCCGAGGGGCTTTTCGTATCGCGCATGATGACGCCGCAGCGCGTTTCGCGACCGCACAGCCCTTGGAAGCGCTGGCCGGTACCGACACATGCTGTGTGATGGCAGGCATGTGCTGTGTGGTGCAGTGCGATTGCGGGGAAAATCGTTCGCGCGCAGGGGGATGCGCTGGTTACGTTGAGGCCAGGTGGTCAAGCCGGGGGCGCGACTCGCGTGGTCCGGAATATTCGGGGGCCCGCGGCAATTACTCTGGGGCGCGGAAAGACACAGGCGGATCGACCGGGTCCCTCACGGGAGCCCGGGAAACAGCTTCGGTGCGGAACCAGGTTTCGCGGCGAGCGACGCGACGATAGAGGGAGCATGAAGGAGAAGGGGCGCAAGGCCATCGCGACCAACCGCAAGGCGCGGCACAACTACTCGATTCTCGACGTCTACGAGGCGGGGATCGCGCTGGTCGGTACCGAGGTCAAGAGCCTGCGCGAGGGTAAGGCGTCGATGGTGGACGCGTACGCCACCATCGATGACGGTGAGGTGTGGTTGCGCGGTCTGCACGTGCCCGAGTTCTCGCACGGGACTTGGACCAATCACTCACCGCGGCGCACCCGCAAGCTGCTGCTGCATCGCAAAGAGATCGACAAGCTGACCGGCAAGATCAAGGAGTCCAGTCTGACGCTGGTTCCGCTGTCGATGTACTTCGCCGACGGCAAGGTCAAGGTGGAGCTGGCGCTCGCCAAGGGTAAGCAGGACTACGACAAGCGCCAGGATCTGGCCAAGCGTGATGCCGAGCGCGAGGTCGTCCGCGAGGTCGGGCGGCGGATCAAGGGCATGCGGGGCTGAGTCGCAGCCGATCGAAGGCCATCGGGAGACCCGCCGCGTGACGCGCGGATAATGGGATGATCCGCTGTTTCAGCGGTGTTAGTATGAGAAGCCCGGTGTGAGCCGGGAGTTCACTCGAATCGGTGAACACAGACGGGGCTGAACGGTTTCGACTGCGTGCGTTGATTCAGGGGAAGCGTGTCAGTGCAGGCAGGAGACCACTGTATAAGCGTCGCTGCAACCCTATAAGCGCCGATTCTAATCAGCGCGACTACGCTCTTGCTGCCTAAGTAGCCGAGCGTGTCTGTCAGCCCGGGTTCGCCCTCGACCCGGTCACTGGCATCAGCTAGAGGGCTTTACTGTTCGGCTCGGTCGCGGAGTCGGATGGGACATCAAACAGCGACTGGGATCGTCATCTCAGCTTGTTCGCGAGACCGAGAGATCCGAGTAGAGGCGTAGCGAACTGCACACGGAGAAGCCCTGGAAATGCGGCGGAGGACCCGGGTTCGATTCCCGGCAGCTCCACCACGGTGGTCTTACTCGAACCGGTGTCCTTCGGGATGCCGGGGAGGGTAGGACCACCTTTCTCGTTTCCGGACCTTGTCAACTGCCGACTCCGTTCCGGCCATCATGGCCGACTTGTGCCTGAGCCGCTGACCCTATCGAGGTGCGGTTCAGTCGGGCGTGTGATATCGATTTGTCGGCGGAAATAGTCCGCCGGTACATCGGCAGTTAGGAACACAGGTCAATATGGAAATCCTCGGAGTCCTCTTCACGCTCTTCGGAAAAGCTGTCGCAGCGATGAGTGCAGGGTCCGCGTACCTGAGCAACCGAGGCTGACGGGCGGGGCTGTGCGCCGGCCCCGGTAACGGGGCCGGTTTCCCGCTCACTGTCGTGTTCGTGTGCCTCAGAGTGAAATATCTCATATTCGAACATATGTCATGCCAATAGTTTTCGGGGCACGAACGGCAAGTGAATAGATACCGGCGAGTAACTCGCATTTCCGCAATTAGTAACCCGGATCACATTATGCCGTAGCGACCAATTACTGACCGATAACGTCGATTTACAGCAATCTGCTATCACTGCTGCCTCGCAGCGCATTTGCGGGTTCCAGTGATACAAACTAGCATTTCACAAAATTGCATGATCCGAGCACGACCGCGAGCGTCCGCGCGCATCAAGTTCGCTGCCGGGGAGGAATCAGTTCATCAGCGAACAGATGCAGCGACACCGTGAGGTGCCGCTGGTCGCGTCTGTCGGAAAGTTTTCTGGGGGCAGTTCATGACAGCGGTCGTTGCGGTTCGCATCGAACGAGAAGATATTCCGGATATTCATCCGCGGTTTGCTTTCCGTGGCGTCGGAATGATGGCTTTCATTTCCGCGATAGTGCTGACGGTGACGGCGGGACGCTACGACTTCTTCGGCGACGAACTCTATTTCCTTTCCGCCGGACGACGACTCGACTACACCTACGCGGACCAGGGCGTGGTGGTGGCGTTTTTCGCCCACATCGCGGACCTGCTCGCACCGGGATCGGTAACGGCACTGCGGTTCCCGGCCGTCGTGATGGGCGTGGGTGCGATCGTGGTGGCGGCGCTGATCGCCTACGAACTTCGGGGCAGCCGCCGCGTGCAACTCCTCGCGGCGGGCACCTACGCGACGTCCTATCTGCTGGTCACCCAAGTTGCGTTGAGCACGTTCTCCTTCGACGCCACGTTCACGGCCGTGATCACGTGGTTGTTCATCCGCTGGGTGCGTACTCGCCAGGACTGGCTGATTGTCGTGGCGGGACTGGTTGCGGCCCTGGATATGCAGGTGAAATGGATGATCCCACTGGTCTGGGCCTGCCTCGGCCTGGCCGTCATCCTGTGTGGTCCCCGGGAAATCCTGCGCCGCCCCGCGCTGTGGGTGGCCACCGGCATCCTCGCCTTGTCCGTGGTCCCGATTCTGTACTGGCAGTCGCAGCACAACTGGCCGCAGCTGGCCATGGGCTCGATTATCGGTGCGGAGCAGGACGCCACGGGTTACGGTCCGCCGGGATTCTTCCCGCAGTGGCTCGGATTGGCAGGCTTCCTGGGCACCGTGCTGATGGCGGTCGGGTTCTGGGCGGTGATCAAGCAGGAGTCGCTGCGCCCGTATCGCTTCGTCGCGGTCGCCCTGCTGCTCATGACCCTGTTCGTCGTCATCACGCACGGCCGGCCCTACTACCCGACGGGCTTCTTCCCCGCCCTGTTCGCCCTGGGGGCCGTCGGCCTGTGGCAGTACCCCCGGAAACGGTGGATGAACCTGGCGATGATTCCGATCGTCGTGCTCACGGTGGTGACGTTCATCGCCACGCTCACCGTCCTGCCCCTGCCGCCCAGCTGGCGCGGCCAGACCGAGAACGCCATCGATCTCGGCATCCGATCGGCGTTCTGGGGAACCACCAATTGGTCGCGCATGGTTTCGGCCGTCGACGCCGGTTACGAGACTCTGACGCCTGAGGAGAAGGCGCACTCTGCCGTCGTTGCCCAAGGTTATTGGCAGGCAGGCGCTGTCGAGGAGTTCGGTGGACAGTACAAGCTACCGCCCACCTACAGTCCGAGCCGCGGGTTCGGATTCTTCGGCCCGCCACCGGATTCGGCGACCTCGGTGATCTACGTCGGGCTGGACACCGCCGAGCCCGACCTGCGCGCCCGCTTCGACCGAGTGGAGCGTGTGGTGAAGGTCGACGATCCCATGGGTATCCCCGGCATCGATCGCATGGTCGCCGTCTGGAAATGTCAAGGGCCGAAGCAGCCCTGGTCGGTTATGTGGGATTCGATGACCACGCTGTACTTCGATCTGGGTCTCTGGCGCGACGCTCGGTTCACCACTCGGCCCATCCACTGAACGAAGGGGTCGCATATTGTTCACGCGCTGGGGCAATCTCGTGTACCGACTACGGTTCGCTGTGCTCGGTACATTCATTGCCGGATTGCTAGCGCTGGGTGCGTACGGCTCCGGGCTTGGGGACCATCTCAGCTCCGGCGGTCTCGACGATCCCGGGTCGGAATCCACACACGCCGCGCAATTGGGCGGTGGGGCGTTTCCGCCGAATCACGATGTCGACGTGGTCGTGATCTACACCGCGCCACCGGGAAAGACCGTCGACGATCCCGAGTTCAGTCGCAAGGTCGTCGATAGCCTCAACAGTCTGCCGCGCGAGTATCCCGGGCAGATCACCGGAATCAACGCTGCCTACTGGCCCACAGAAACCGGGAAGCTGAGCGGGTCGCAGGCCGCCACACCCGATAAAAAGTACGCGGTGGCGACTATCGCGATCCGCGGTGACAACGACAACGCGATGCTCTACAACTATCGGATCGTCAAGGACGCCTTCGACATCCCCGGTGTGGTCGTGCAGGTCGGTGGCTTGAAGCCGGTGGCGGGCACGCTCAACGACACCATGACCGACGACATCCGGCGAATGGAACTCCTCGCCTTCCCCCTGGTCGCGCTACTGCTGTTCTTCGTCTTCGGTGGCGTGGTCGCTGCTGCGCTGCCCTTGATCGTGGGCGGTCTGACGATGATCGGCGCGAACGGGATCGTCCGCCTCGTGACGAACTACACCGAGGTCAATTCGTTTGTCGCGCCGGTCGTTTCGATGATCGGCCTGGGTTTGGCCATTGACTACGGCCTGTTCATCGTGAGTCGCTTCCGGGAGGAGCTCGCCGAGGGGTACGACACACCAGCGGCGGTACGGCGCGCGGTGATGACCGCCGGGCGCACGGTGGTGTTTTCCGCGACGATGATCATCGCGAGTGCCGGTGGCATGCTGCTCTTCCCGCAGGGTTTTCTCAAATCGATTGCCTACGGTGCTATTTCGGCCGTATCGCTGGCGGCGCTCACCGCGATCACGGTCTTGCCCGCGATGCTGGCCGTCCTCGGCCCGCGGGTGGACATGCTGGGCATCAAGAGGTTGCGCAAAACCAAGACCGTCGAGGAGATCGAGAACAGCTTCTGGGGCAGGACCACGCGCTGGGTGATGCAGCGTCCCGTGAAGGTCGGTGGCACCCTGTGCATCGCGCTGCTGCTGTTGATCTTGCCTGTGCACAATCTGGCCTTCGGCGGATACAGCGAGCGATACCTGCCCCCGGACAACAAGACTCGGCTCGCGCAGCAGCAGATCGACACGTCGTTCCCCGGCCGCAGGTCCGACCCGATCGAACTGGTCTTCGTGTCCGCAGACAGCAAGGCTGTCGGCGCCGTCTGGAACCAGGCGAACGCCGCGCCGGGACTGTCCGGGAAGTTCGATGTGCCACAGCGATCCACCACACAGCCGAACATCTACCGGACCCACGCGCTACTGGCCGACTCCGACGAGGCCGATACCGCCATCGATTACTTGCGGTCTATCCCGACGCCGGACGGGGTGAGCATGTTCGTCGGCGGGGTGCCGGCCGTCGAGAAGGACAGTCTCGACGCACTGGAGGGCCGGATGCCGCTGATGATCGGCCTGGTCCTGCTCGTCACGACGCTGTTGATGTTCCTGACCTTCGGCTCGCTGATCCTGCCGATCAAGGCGGCGATCATGAGCGCACTCGGGCTCGGCTCGACCCTGGGCATCCTGACCTGGATCTTCATAGACGGTCATGGCGCCGGGCTGATGAACTTCACTCCGCAGCCGATCCAGGCGAATGTGCTGGTGTTGATCATGGCCCTCATCTACGGCCTGTCCACCGACTACGAGGTTTTCCTGCTCTCGCGGATGGTCGAAGCGCGCGCGAAGGGGGCCTCCACCACCGAGGCAGTGCGCATCGGGACCGCGCATACCGGTCGCATCATCACCGCGGCCGCGCTGATCCTGCTCGTCGTCACCGGCGCGTTCGCCTTCTCGGATCTGGTGTTGATGCAGTACATCGCGTACGGCATGATCGCCGCGCTGCTCATCGACGCCACCGTGCTGCGCATGCTCCTGGTGCCGGCGACGATGAAATTGCTCGGTGACGACTGCTGGTGGGCGCCGGCCTGGATGAAGAAGATCCAGCAGAAGGTCGGCTTGGGTGAATTCATCCTCGACGATGAACGGCCCGGCAGCACCGAGATCATCGACCTCGTCCGGACCACCCCGATCACCGACCCGGTGACCATGCAAATCCCGGTGTTCACCGAATCATGATGCGCGAGGGATGAACCGGATCCTGTGATGTTGTCGATCCTGCGGAGCGGCGTTCGTCGGAACTATCGAGCCGGTTCGATGACTCGGCCGCAACCCCGCAGGAGTTCGACAGATGAGCACGCCCACCGAGCCCAAGCCGCGCGCACGATTCGTGGTCATGTACGACCTGCCCTCCGACGTGGAGGCATTCGAGCGCCACTACTGGGACGTACACATCCCACTGGCCAAACAGCTGCCCGGCCTGCGCCGTTACACCGTCAGCCGCGATGCGAAGCCGGTCATCGGCGAGCCGTATTACCTTGTCGGCATGCTCGATTGGGATGACGTGGATGCACTCGGTCAGTCATTCGAATCCGAGATCGGGCGACAGTGCGCCACCGATGTGGCAATCCTCGGCCGCTACGCGACCATCCGCAGCATGGTTGTCCAACTCGACGAGGCATAGCACCGGCGTCAGAACCGCCGAAGAGGCCCTGATCGGCAGAGTGCCGCTAGGGCCTCTTCCACTGGTGCCGGGCCGGGGTTATGGGACCTGTGGTGGGCGGTCGGGGACCAGGAGGGTGGCGATTGCCTCGCCTATCGGGATGGCGTTGTCTCTATCGGCGTCCGCGGTGGGGCCGAGAGTGGCGTAGACGACGATGGTGGTGGCGGTTTTGGTGTCGTAGAAGGCGACTCCGTTGTAGCCGCCGTAGGCGGGGTTCATGAAGAGCCAGTCGGCCAGGTGGGGGACGCCGAAGGCGAAGTACTTCTGGGTGGTGAGGGGGCCCAAGCCGGCGGTGGAGGGGGCCATCATCTGCTGGAATCGGCTGGGGGAGAGCAGTTCACCCTTGCCCAGGGCGCGAACCCAGCGGCCGATGTCGGCGATGGTGGAGTTCATATTGCCGCTGTGCAGGAATGCGGTCGGGTTCCAGAAGGTGGCGTCTTCGAAGATCTTTCGCTCATCGGTGTAGCCGTGCAGGATCGGCTCGTCGATCTGGGCGGTGAGCACCACTTCGGTCTGCTTCATGCCCAGCGGGTCGAGTACGTACTGGGAGATCAGGTCGCCCAGCGGGGAGTCGCCCACCGCGCCGAGGGCGATCTGCTGTTTATCGCGCCACACGCCGAAAACCGCTGCGCTGAGACCGAGTTCGGCCAGTTTGCCGCGCACGATATCGGTGATCTGGGCGGCTTCGGGGGGAGCTGGCGGCTTCGGGCGAACTCGTTTGCCGGTCCGACCCGCACGCACTGATGATCACGGTGAGCACAACTGCCAGCACCGCACTTACCCGATAGCGATTCGACACACTCATCACCGCAGTCCCTTCGCAGAAGAAGACGGCTCGAGCTGCGTCCATCAGAATCTACGCCGGTAGCGGGACCATAGCCAGAAAAGAAGGCCCGGTCCGTCAGGACCGGGCCTTCCTCGGTTTCCTAGCCCCCTGCCCTGCGGCGGAAGGTGCGTTTGCCGCCCGCCTGGGCGTGGGTGCCGCGTACCTTCGCGGCGTTCTGGGCGGCACCGCCGGCTGAGGCGTTGCCATTCTTCCGTTCGAGCGCTTCGCGGAACTTCCGCTTGGTTGCCGCTTCCGGCGATTCGGTCGCTTCGTCCCCTAGCTGTTCGGCTGGGACTTCTTGTTCATCGGCCATGGGCCCAGCCTGCCACTTCCGGCGGCCGGGCATTACCTGGTTTTCGCCGAGCGTGGCTGATTCAGGCGCCCGGTTCGCCGTAGGCTGCGGCGATGTCCTTGGAGCCGGCCCAGCGGCTGTAGGTGGGGGACTGCGGCCAGCCGGCCGGGGAGTCCTGCCAGACCTCCTGCCGGCCGTACGGCAGCAGGTCGATCAGGGGGAAGGCGTGGCTGAGTTGTTCGGTGCCGCGACCGGTGGTGTGCCAGGTGCGGTAGACGGTGTCGCCATCGCGGAGGAAGACGCTGACGGCGAATCCGCCGCCGGGAGGTGCGTCGACGTCACTGCCGAACGAACTGTTCGCCGTGGAGTACCAGGTCATCTTGTTTCCGACCCGCCGCTTGTAGGCGAGCGCCTCATCGATCGGCCCCTGGGTGACGATGACGAACCGGGCGTCGTAGTTGTCCAGGAACTCCAATCGCGTGAATTGCGAGGTGAACCCGGTGCATCCGCCGCACTGCCACTCCTCGCCCGCGAACCACATGTGGTTGTAGACGATCAGCTGTGACTTGTCGCCGAAGAGGTCCACGAGCCGGACCGGTCCCGCCTCGCCGTCGAGGGTGTACTCGGGCATTTCGACCATCGGCAGGCGGCGACGCTGCGCGGCGATCGCATCGAGCTCCCGAGTCGCGGCCTTCTCCCGGATGCGCAGCGCGTCGAGTTCATGCCGCCAGGTATCGGTGTCGACGACGGGCGGCAGTGCTTTGGTGCTCATAGAGGTCCTCCCAGACCGTGTTCACACATTGCGAGCTTGTCTGTATAGACACCGCCCGCCCCCCGAACTAATCGGTCCCCGCCCCCTCCGTTCGCCGAAGATCGGCGTTGATGGTGCATGTGGCGGATTCTGGGTATCTCCCCAGTATGTTCGCCATCGTTGCTGTCGTTCTGTTCGCCATTGCCCTGTTGATCGAACTCGTGAAGTGGGCCACGACTACCGGGGTGGTGGCGCTTGTCATCGCCGGATTTCTAGCTTTGTCGCTGCATCACGGGGGATTCAGTTCCCGGATCCAGTCGCAGGGCGGGTGGAAGTCGCGGAAGTGGGGTCGTCGCCGGCTCTGATGAGTGGGATGGCAGGATTCAGCGCGAAAATCTAATGGATTCAGCGCTTTTGGAGGTCTTGCCGTGCGTGTTCTCGTCACCGGAGCCAACCGTGGGATCGGGGCCGCGATCGCGGCTCACCTCGTGGACGAGGGACATACGATGTTCAAGCACCGCGCCGGGCGCATTGTCATCATCGGGTCGGCCGCGGTCGCTGGCTCGCGAATTGGGTTCGCGGGGAATCACATCCAATGTCATTGCCCCCGGTTTCACCGAGACGGATATGGCTGCCGGTGTGAGTGAGAAGATCGTCGCGACCGCGCTGGCCGCCATCCCGCTCGGCCGGTTCGGGAAGCCGGAGGAAGTTGCCGCTACCGCTGCTTTCCTCCTCTCGCCCGGCGCTGCCTACATCACCGGCACCGTGATCAATGTCGACGGTGGTATCGGCATGGGGCACTGACGGCCGTTTCGGCGAAGTGCTCGCGGCGGTCTGCGACCAGCCGAGCCGACTGCTGGTGGTTGACGGGGTTCGGGATCGGGCGCATGGTGGGCCGATGGGTGATGGGGTGCGTGACGGGCTGAAGCTGAGCAGTCTCGACAGTCCGCTGTTCGATGGGTCGGGGGCGAGCAAGGGGGAGCTCATCGACTATTTGGAGGCGGTGGGGGAGCGGATGGTGCGGGGGTTGCGGGGGCGGCCGCTGTCGGTGGTGCGGGTGCGGCCGGGGCAGGAGCCGTTCATGCAGAAGAATCTGCCGAAGTACACGCCGGAGTGGGTGAGTCGGGTGACGGTGTGGGCGGGGAGCTCGAAACGTGAAGTGTCGTATGCGCTTTGCGATGATGTACGGACGCTGCTGTGGTTCGGCAATCAGCGTGCTGTCGAGTATCACGTGACACTGCTGCTGGCCGAGAACCTGGTTGATTACTCCGGTGGCCCAACGCATCTCGTGCTCGATATCGATCCGGCGCCCGATCAGCCGTTCCAGCAGGTGGTGGCTGCGGCCGAGCTGATTCGCCAGGCGCTGGCCGCCGATGGGCTGGCGGGTGCGGTGAAAACCAGTGGTTCCAAGGGTGTGCACATCTTCGTCCCCGTGGAGCCGGGGGTGAGCATCGATGATGCGGCCGCTGCCACCCGCGCCATCGCGGCCCGCGCCGAACGATTGGATCCGGCGCTGGCCACCACGGCCTTCATTCGAGAAGACCGCGGCGGCAAGGTCTTTCTCGACTCCACCCGTGCGGGCGGCGCGACGGTGGCCGCCGCCTACAGCCCGCGGATCCGGCCCGGCGCCACGGTGTCGTTCCCGGTGAGCTGGGCCGACCTCCCCGATATCCACCCGCGTGACTTCACGATCCGCACTGCCGCAAAGCAACTCGGCGATCGCGATCCGTGGGCGGAGTTCATGCCCGCACCACAGGCCCTGCCCGCCGACCTGATCGCGGAGGGCCACACCATCCCGGTCGCCCGGGTGCAGGCCATGCACGAGGGCAAGCGCCGCGCCCGCGCCCGCCGCGACTCCTGAGCCGGTCCTAGTCGGCGGGAAGACCGGTGAGCCGGGCCGAGATATCCCAGAGCCGCTCGCCGACTTCGGGATCGGTGACCTGCTTGTGGGTGGGTTCCTGGCGGCGGTGCTTATTGAAGTAGGCGCCGTTGATCGACTCCGGGTCGGCGACGGTGGCCAGCTCGATCAGCGGGGCCGCGCCCTTGTCGGCACTCGGCAGGAAGTAGCGGCCGACGCGCATGAGGGGGCCGAGAATGGAGTCCTCGCGCATGACATCGGTGGCCGTGCCGCCGGGGTGGAAGGCGGTAGCGGTGAGCTTCTCCTCCCGGCGGGCCAGTTCGCGGGTGAAGAGCAGGACCGCGAGTTTGGCTGCGCCGTAAGCACGTTGGCCGCCGAGCCCGTCCAGATTGTTCAGGTCGAGGGTGGCGAACCGGTAGGCGACGCTGCCGGTATTGATCACCTGGGCTTCGGACAGGGACGGCAATAGCAGGTTGGTCAACAGGAACGGCGCGAGATAGTTGACCTGAAAGGTCATTTCGTGGCCGTCGGGGGTCAGGTGGCGGCCCGAGAAGACGCCGCCGGCATTATTGGCCAGGACGTCGATCGGCCGATCGCGGAGTTTGTCGGCCAGCGCACGGACGTCGTCGAGCCGGCTGAAGTCGGCGGTGTGATACTCGGCCTTGATCGAATCAGCCACGGCACGAGTCTTTTCCGGCGAACGGCCGACCACTACGACGCGGGCGCCGAGTTCGGCGAAGCGGGCGACGGCGGCGGCGCCGATGCCCGAACTCGCTCCGGTGACGACAACCGTGCGGCCCTGCAGATCTGACATATCGATAACTCCTAGTGGTCTGTCCAGCTACTGTATGCCAGCGTTTCAGATTATTGCAGTTTCTGAAAAATTGCAGTTTATGCTAAATTTTCGCCATGTCCCCAGTAGAGCATGGCGAGGCGCCGATCGGCTTGCGGGAGCAGAAGAAGCGGCGGACGCGGCTGGAACTGTGTATGGCCGCGCGGCGGTTGGCGGTCGCGCGGGGGCTCGATGCCATGACGGTTGAGGAGGTAGCGCACGCGGTAGGGGTTTCGCCGCGCACGTTCTTCAACTATTACGACACGAAGCTGGAAGCCGTGGTCGGGCCGGTCAGTGATATCGGCACGCTGCGGGCGCAGCAGGAGTTCGTAGCCGGTGGTCCGAGCGGGGTGCTGATCGATGATCTGACGGCGCTGTACGCCTCCGCCTACGAACCGGAAGACGAAGCGCGCGAGGGTGTTTCGCTGGTCACCCAGCTTATTACGACCGAACCCAGGGTGCTGGCGGGCTTCATCGCCGCCGGTGCTCGGCACGAGGCCGCACTCGCCGATCTGCTGTCCGATCGGATGGGTGCACCGGTTGCACCCGAATTCGCCTCTCTCGCTGCGGGACTCATGTCGGCTCTCACCACGAGGGCCGCCATGTCGATGGCCGCCGACCCGACCAGGTCGCTGGCCGACGCATTACACGATCAATCCGTTATGGCTGCTCGGCTGTTCCAACGGCCCGAAGACAGGAGAACGAGATGACCGCGACGGCTGATGCGCCGCCGACCCCGATTGTCCTCACACAGAAGCGGATCTGGCTCATCTTCTCGGCGCTCATCGCGGGGATGTTCCTGGCCAGTCTGGATCAGACGATCGTGGGCACCGCCATGCCCACCATTGTCGGCGATCTCGGCGGCATCTCCCAGATGGCTTGGACCACAACGGCATATCTACTGGCAACCACCATTGTGATGCCGATCTACGGAAAGTTCGGCGACCTGTTCGGCAGGCGCTGGTTGTTCCTGTTCGCCATCGCCGTCTTCACTGCCGCATCCGTCGGCGCCGCAGCGGCCACCGGTTTCTGGGAGTTCGTGACGTTTCGCGGGCTGCAGGGTGTCGGCGGCGGCGGTCTGATGATCTTGGCGCAGGCCATTATCGCCGATGTGGTGCCGGCGAAGGATCGCGGCAAGTACATGGCCCCGATGGGCGCGATCTTCGGCGTCACCTCGGTCGCCGGCCCGCTGCTCGGCGGCTTCTTCGCCGACGATCTCAGTTGGCGCTGGTGCTTCTGGCTGAATGTGCCGATCGGGCTCGCGGCCCTGGTCATCGCCTTCCGCTACCTCTCGATCCCCAGCCATCGGCCGACGACCCGGCCCGACTATCTCGGCGTGGTGCTGATGTCCTCGTCGACCGCGCTGCTGATCCTGATCACCGACTGGGGCGGCAAGCAGTACGCATGGGGTTCGACGGTGATCGTGTCGATGATTGCGGCGCTGGTCGCCGCCCTCGGAGCGTTCATTGTCGTGGAGGCGCGGGCCGAGGAGCCGATGCTGCCGCTGTGGCTGTTCCGCAATCGCACCTTCGTGCTGACCTCGGCGATCGGCCTGATTCTCGGCCTGGTGATGTTCGCGGCGCTCGGTTTCCTGCCGACGTACTTGCAGATGGCTACCGGCACCACCGCCGCGGTCTCGGGTCTGCTGTTGATCCCGATGATGGTCGGCATGATGGCGACCCTGATCGCCTCGATGGGCGTGATCACCAAAACCGGTCGCTACCGGATATATCCGCCGGTGGGAGCGCTGATCATCCTCGCCAGCCTGCTGTGGCTGACCGGGCTGGACGCGCACACCTCGATGTGGATCATCGGCGGGATGCTGTTCACCATGGGCGCGGGTCTGGGCCTGATCATGCAGATCATCGTGCTGGTGGTGCAGAACGCGGTGGCGCCCGATCAGATCGGCACCGCGACCAGCGCCAACAATTACTTCCGCGAGATGGGCGGTGCGATCGGCGTCGCGGTGTTCGGCTCGATCTTCACGCACCGGCTGACCGAAGGGCTCACCGACGCCTTCCGGTCGCACGGGGCGGAGGTGATCGGCTCGAACCTGGATCCGAGCAATCTGGTGCCGACGGTGGTCAAGCACCTGCCCACCGGCCTGCACGATGCGATCGTGAATGCTTATGTGCAGGCGCTGGTTCCGGGGTTCTGGTATCTGATTCCGGGCGCGGTCCTCGCCTTCGTGCTCGCCCTGTTCATTCCGCAGCTGACATTGTCGGATCAGGCCGGCATGGTGGCGCGTGGCGAAGCGGTCATGGAAGAGGATGCGCCGAAGCCGGAAACAGAGCCTATTTCTATGCCGCGCTGAGCTTTTCGATCTCGCCGATGCTCAGCCTGAGCTCCGCGGAGGCGAGCAGCGCCCGCAGCTGATCAGGTGTGCGGGCGCTGGCGATCGGCGCGGCCACGGCGGGCTGAGCGCGCAGCCAGGCGAGTGCCACGGCGGCGACCGGAACATGGTGCGCGTCGGCGACCTCGTCCAGGACATCCAGCACGCGGACTCCGCGCTCGTCCAGATAGGCGCGAGCACCCGCCGCCCGCGGACTCTGCGCGCCGGATTCGTCGGCGCCGGGCCGGTACTTCCCGGTGAGGAAGCCCATCGCGAGCCCGTAGTAGGGCAGCACAGACAGCTTTTCGCGGACGCACAGTTCGGCGAGTTCACCCTCGTACACCGAGCGATCCATCAGGTTGTACAGCGGCTGCACGACCTGGTAGCGGGCCAGGCCCTCGCGATTCGAGATCGCCAGGGCCTCGGCCAGTCTCGGCGCGGTGTACTGGGAGGCGCCCAGATAGCGCACCTTGCCGGCTCGTACCAACTCATCGAACGCGCCGAGGGTTTCGGCGAGCGGGACTTCGGTGTCGTCGAAGTGGGCGTAGTACACATCGATGCGATCGGTGCGCAGCCGCCGCAGCGAATCCTCCACGGCTGCACGGATATTGGCGGTGCCCAGCCCGGGCCGCTCACTCCATTTGCCGAGCTTGGTGGCGAGGAATACCGAGTCGCGATTGCCGCGGCTTTCCAGCCACTCGCCGATGATCGTCTCGGAATCGCCGCCCGAGTTGCCTGGAACCCAGGCGGAGTAGGCATCGGCGGTGTCGATGAGGTTGCCGCCCGCCGCGGTGAACGCGTCCAGCACGGCGAAGGACTGCTCTCGATCAGCGGTCCAGCCGAACACGTTCCCGCCCAAGCACAGCGGATAGATATCCAGGTCGGTAGTTCCCAGAAGTGCCATGCACTTCAACTTAGTCCCCGGTTACCGGAGGCGGCCTCGTCCACTTCGGTGCGCGTGACCGCGATTCACAAGGTGCGGTCGAGGAGCGCGAGCAATTCCTGCCAATGCCGGGCGTCGCCCGCGGCGTCGTATCGGCTGGTGTCGGCCTGGGTGTAGCCGTGACCTGCACCGGGATAGACCTCGGCGCGAAAGGTCACTCCGGCCGTAGTCAGTGCCTCGTTCAGGCGCTCGATCTGTTCGAGCGGCAGCGATGGATCTTGATCTGCGTGACCGAAATACAGTTCGGCGGTGATCCGGTCGGCGAGCAGGTGCGGACTGTCGGGCTGATCGGTGGCCAGCCGGCCGGCGTGGAACGCGGCCGCCGCAGCGACCCGGTCAGGGAAGTGCTCCGCCGTGAGCAGGGCCGTCCGGCCGCCCATGCAATAGCCGGTGACGCCCACCCGGTCTCCGATCGTCAGCGGTGATGCCGACAACCAGTCCAGGTAGCTCCCCGCGTCCCGCATGGCCAGATCCGGTGTCAGCGTCGCCATCATCGGGCCGATTTCCGAGAAGATCGACGCCTTGCTCATATCGATGAATTCCGGCAGCTCGAGCAACGGTGCACGCCCGTGCCGATAGAACAGATTCGGCAGCAGTACGGTATACCCGTGTGCGGCGATTCGCCGTGCCATGCCTTCGAGTTGCGGACGAATCCCGATGGCGTCCATGAACATCAGCACACCCGGCCGGGCGACCCCATCCGCCGGGCTCGCCAGATAGGCGTCCGCGACACCATCCGCGGTCGGCACCTCCACCGTCACACCGTTCACCGAACTCACGTCGGATACCTCCTCTTCGATGCGATACCAAGCACTACCGCATAGATCGCTGAGAGTCGAGTCGCCTCAGGGTTCCGGTTCCGGGTCCGGGCGGTTCCAGCCCAGGATCATTGCGGGCGCGCAGCCGCCGGCCATGAGGGCGGCCAGGCCCATCATGCCTCCGGCGTAGGCGGTTCGGAATGCTTCGGCCTTCGGGTCGAAGGCGCCGGCGAAGATCAGGTAGAAGATCGGCAGCACGGTGAGCGACTGGCTGACTGCCAGGCCCATGGACCGCGCGGTATCGCGTTGCTGGATCTCGAATTCGTCGAGTGCTTCCGCCGGTGCGTGGTCGTATCCATTGGAGGCGATGCGCAGCATGGTCCAGGCCGGGATCATCACCACCGCCGCGGCTACCGCGATGAGCGGGGCCCACTTCAGGTTGAAGACGCACAGCAGTCCGGTGAGGAATATGGTGCCGATGGCCACGGCGACCACGATCACCAGCTTCCGGCGGCGGCGCTGGTTGCGCCACTTCGGCAGCATTCCGGAGATGCGCTCGTCGCGGACATGCCAGCGCCGAATCCGGTAGTCCTGGTACCGATCCAGCAGGCCGATCGATGGAGTGGTCATGGCTGTCCTTTCGTGCGGGCGTAAACCTCCGCCGACATCGGGCGGAACTCGGTGCGTGAGAACACGGCCTCCACCGGCAGCCCGAACGTTTCGCAAATCCGCAGCGCCAGATCGAGACTCGGATAGTGGTCGCCCCGCTCGAGCGCGCCGATCGTCTGCATATTGACGTTCACCGCCTCGGCCAGAGCCGCACGACTCATCCGATGCTCCGCTCGCAACACCGCGATCCGATTGAATATCGGGAGGGTTTCCCCCCTTCTCACTGGGCTCACACAACATAGTGTTGCAAAAACCCAACAAGATATCAAGCATTTACAACAGCATCTTCCGAGCTACAGCGGTGGGGAGTCACGCGTATATGTGGTTGTGGCGGCCTATGAACGGCGGAGGCCCGGTCCAACTGGACCGGGCCTTCATCGTTACGGAGCATGCACGAAAATGCTTATGCCTCAGCGGTTTCGCGCTGGATTTGAGCCATGGCTTCCTGCTGGATCTGTTCGAACTGGGCGCCCATGGCCTCGGCGAGGGCGGTGGCGCCGGAGAGGGGGCGGACCATGACCATGAGGTCGATGATCTTGCCTTCGTCGTCGAATTTCAGGAAGTCGCAGCCGGTGAGTTTCTTGCCGGCGACGGTGGCTTCGAAGAGGAGGGCGTGGTCGCGGCCATTGCTGTCGGCGATCTCGCGGACGTAGTGGAAGTCCTCGAAGACGCGCATGACGCCGCGCAGGATGGCCGCGGTGATCGCCTTGCCGGGGTACGGCTTGAACGCCACCGGGCTGGTGAACACCACATCGTCGGCCAGTAGCGCTTCGATGGCCTGCTGGTCACGGGCCTCCACGGCCTGTCGGAAGGAATTCATCGGCACCTCGTATGCAACTCGTTGAATAGGTACCTGGGACGGTACCCGAAGATTCGGTCCCGGTGTCCAGGTAGTCCCTCAGCGGTCGGCGAGCAGCAATGCGGCCACGTGGGTGACTGTTTCGACACCGTCGTCGTACCCGCCGGCGTCGCCGAGTGAGTTCATGATCGCCAGCGTGTAGCGCTGGCCGGGCCCGGCGAAGCCGACGGAGTTGACCACCCATCCGGTGTCCTCCTCGGACCAGCCGTCCTTATTGCCCGGCTCTTCGGCCGCGCCCGCGCCCCAGACACCCCACTGCTGGACCGGGTCGACATTCTGCATCTGCTTGACCAGATACGCGGTGTCCGCCTCGGGCAATGCGGTCAGCGCGTGCACGATGAGTCGATCCAGATCATCGGCGGTGCATTTCTGCAGGCCCCAGTACGGCAGTTCGGTCTGCGGGCGCAGGTCGGTCATCCCGTATTGCGCGAAGCCGGTGTTGTACTCGGTCTGACCGGCGCCCGAATAGCGCTGCCACAGTGCATCGGCGGCGTCATTGTCCGAGCTGTGCAGCATGCGCTGGATGCGGTCTCGATCGGAGGCGGACAGGTCGATCGAACCCGCGTCGGCGCGGGTGAAGAGATCAACGGCCATCGCGAGTTTCACGGTCGAGGCTGCCCAGATCCGCGTGTCCGCATTGTTATTGCGGAAAGTTCCGCCGCCCACGCGATCGCGGATGACATATCCGACGGTTCCGGGCCGTCCCGCCAGATACTCGTTCACTGCCGAAATACGTTCCCGCATATCGCAATCCAGTGGCGGGCAGAGTGCAGGCGGTGGGGTTTTCGTTGTCGGGGCCGACACCGTCGATGACGGCAGCGTGCTGGACGTCGGTGCTGCCACGCGCCCGGCATCGCCTATCGAGCATCCGGCGAGCAGCATCGACGCACCGAGAGCAACGCCGACAATGCCCCGCCTCATCGCCCGAACGTAGCCGATCTACCCGCTGGAAGGGCGTAGGCGCGACCTCGCTATTGACACCATCTCATTGAGACTATATGTTAGTCCCATTGCAACGGTATCACTGAGACTATTGGAGTAGCGATGACCACCACGACCGCCCATCCCGAGCTTGCCGAGATCCTGGCGGGCCTGCCCGACCGGCCGGATTCCTTCGCCGATATCGCGGCGACCAGGCGGAATTTCCAGGCCGCGATGGATCAGCTGCCCCTGGACACCTCGCGCGTGACGATCGACAATCTGGAGATCGACGGCCCGGATGGCAATCGGATTCCGATCAGCGTCTACCGGCCGAAGGGCGTGACCGGCCCGCTGCCGGGCGTGCTGCACATCCACGGCGGCAGCTTCGCCTTCGGCGCGTCCGAGCCGGGGGCCGACCGCACCGCCATCGATATTGCGGAAGAGGTTGGTGCGGTGGCGATTTCGGTCGACTACCGACTGGCTCCGGAGCATCCCTATCCGGCAGGTCTGGAGGATTGCTACGCGACCCTGGAATGGATGGCGAAGTCCGCGAACGAACTCGGGATCGACGACACCCGCATCGCGGTGACCGGCAAATCGGCCGGGGGCGGGTTGAGCGCCTCGCTGACCTTGCTCTCACGCGATCGCGGCGGCCCGGCCATTGCCTATCAGTCGCTGTACATTCCGACCGTCGACGATCGGCACGACACCGAATCGGCCCGGCGCATCACCGATCCCCGTATCGTCAACGGCCCCGCGATTCAGCGGACGTACCGGTACTACCTGCCCGGCGTGACCGCCGTTCCGATCTATGCCAGCCCGGCCCGCGCCACCGATCTGTCCGGACTGCCACCGGCTTTTGTGCTGGTGTGCGATATGGATCCACTGCGTGACGAGGGATTGGACTACGCCCGTCGACTGATGGACGCCGGCATTCCAGTCACCGTCCACAATGTTCCGGGCGCTTGGCACCTGTTCGAGTTGTATGCCTCGAACACCCGCCTGGCCCGCAATACCCAGCAGCGCTGGCTCACCGATCTGCGTCTGGCACTGCAGGATTGAGAAAGGCCCGGTCCATGTGGACCGGGCCTTCGGCTGCTCTATCGGTCGGCCAGCCAGCTGCCGTGGAATCCGTAGGGAACACGGCGCGGCAGGTGCACGCTCGCCAGTGGCGGGGCGGACAGATCGGTGGCATCGAGGATGACGAGGTCGCTGCGATCGGTGGCGGCGTCGTAGACGTAGGTGATGAGATACCCACTGCCGCCGGGCTTTTCGTCGGCGGGAGCGAAGACGGCCTCGGCGGGCACCCGACCCGCGCCGAACTCGTGGGTACTGCGGTCACCGGTGTGCAGGTCGTAGCGGACCAGTGCGCCGCCCGAACCGGATTCGCGGGCCTCGCCGGAAATGGTGGCGTGCCCGAAGCGAGAGTCGAGGCTGGTCAGCCGGTCGTCGATGCGAGGGAATTCGGCGGCGCGGTCGTCCAATTGCTCCTCACGCACAGCACCGGTGCTCAGGTCCACGGTCCAGCGCCAGAGCGATGCCTCGGTGAACGAGTCGGATCCGGTGCGCCACAGCTGCGGATAGCGCATGACGTACAGGACGATTCGCCCCGGTTCGTCGAAGGCATTGAGGGAGTGGAAGACATAGCAGGGGTCGATCGGGAACCAGGCGATCGCGCCGTGCGGATCGTCGCGGCGCAGCACACCGAGCCTGGCCTGATAGTCATCACGCCACCGGAATGGCATTCCGCCACCGGCTTTGGCGACGTCCAGGTCGAAAACCACTGGGAGATCCATGAATACAACATGTTCGGCGGTGAGAGCGAAATCGTGGTGCATGGTCGCGGCCGGCACCTCGATCGGGCGGCTCAGCAGCAGCTTGCCCGTGGCATCGGCCCGGTGATAGGTGAGGAAGGGCGGCCCGGTGACCTCGTAGCCGAAGAAGTGCAGTTCGCCGGTGCGCGGGCAGGTTTTCGGATGCGCGGTCATGGCGGTGTGCAAAGCGCCGTCGAAATCGTAGGGGCCGACGGTATCGAGTTCGCTGGTCAGTTCGTAGGGGTACGACGATTCGACCAGGGCGAGCGTGCGTCCGGCGTGCCGGATGACGTGGGTGTTCGCGACTCCGGCGGTCAGGTCGCGGGTGCCGTCGCTGCGATAGCCGCGGGCGCCGTCGGTGAAGGTGGTGGTGCGCACCCAGCGGTTGCGGTAGGAGACCGCGCGGCCGTGCTCCAGACGGACGCCGTGCACCATGCCGTCACCGAGGAACCAGTGGCTGGACGCGGCTTCGTGCGGGTTGGGGCCGTTGCGCAGGTACCAGCCCGAGAGCTCCGGGGGAATGCTGCCGGTGACCGAAAGTTCCTGTGCGGTCAGTTCTTCGGTGACCGGGGCGTAGTTTCCGGTCAGGTACGGCGGGGACATGGTCATGACGGATTCACCAACTTCTGCGCCTTGGCCTGCACACGGGCCACATAGGCGAGGGTAAAGGCAACCGGGATCGCGAAGGCCGCGACCTGCACGGTGGTGCGCAGCCCCGAGGAAGAATGTGCCAGCGCGGTGAGCGCCACGCAGCCGATGACAAAACTCGCGGTCCACACCGAGGTGATGACGTAATTGGTGCGGATGAATCCCGGGTGCTCCCACAATTCGCGCGGGGTGCTCTGCTTGGCGATGGCCAGGGTGAACGGAATGCGCAGTGCGAGTGAGGTGCCCGCGATCAGCGCGAGTACGCCCGAGGACAGCGCCGGCGTGTAGGGGTGCAGCGCGGTGTGCGGATCTGCGAAGGCGAGCACGGTCAGCGCCGCGAAGAAGACCGCGGAGCCGATATCGATGATCAGTGCGTCCCACTTCTGACCGGCGCGGGTCTGGCGGGCGATGCCGGCGATCGAGATGCCGAAGGCGATGAGGGCGGCCCACTGCCAATGCTGGGTGGGGACCACTGCGTAGACGATCCAGGGGGCGAAGGTGCGGAGGTAGGACATCTTCGAAAGCTCCTCGGCGTGACATTCCTATTGTGACATGTCAAAGCTAGAGCGTGTGTGTTCGACATGTCAATAGTGGAATGTAGGATGATTCTTATGAGCCTGAGGTACGCCCTGCTCGGCCTGCTGGCCGACCATCCCGCGAGCGGATACGACCTGCTGCGGCGGTTCAAGAGCTCATTGGCGTCGGTGTGGCCGGCCACCCAGAGTCAGATCTACACCGAGCTCACCAAGCTTGCCGACAGTGCGCTGATCTCGGTATCGGACGAGGGTGCGCGCGGCCGCAAGGAATACACCCTCACCGACGACGGCTTGGCCGAGCTGCGGCACTGGCTGACCGAGACCGCGCCGAAACGGGTGGCGCGCAACGAAATGCTGATGCGCGTGTTCTTCCTCGGCGCCGTCAGCCAGGCACAGGCGCGCAAATATCTGGCCGAGCTCGGCGCCGGAACCGCGCGGGCCCAGGACGACCTGCACAGCCTCGAGGCCAGCATCGACTGGGACGAAAGCAACCTGTCCGTCTACGGCCGCATCGCCATGGAGTGGGGCGAGCGCTACTACGCCATGAACCAGGAATGGGCGAAGTGGGCGCTCGAACAGATCCCGGAGCGCAACTCTTAGCGCGGCACTATTTGTAAACGCAGGTGAATCCCGCGGGCCGGAATATTTACGGTCTTTGCCGGGACATTGATCTTGAATTATGTGATGATCATGAAATTCCCTGTGTTCGCTGAGCCGAGCGCCTTCGTCTCGTTATCTGCTCGGGCGGGAGTGCGCGGCGCTGCGGAGGGTGTGCTGTGGCGGCGGGCGTGAAAATTGCCGCACTGTCGTCAATTTCACAGAATCGGATACTTGACTGTCTGTTTCGATTATGTTCCGTGCGCATTGCATTTCGTTCACGGGTGGTGCCAGGCTGATTAAGTCCCACCCGATCGAAAGTAGGAGATTTCACATGGCACAGGAGACCCACGAAGCAGTACGAGAAGATATGAATTTCCGGGATATCGACGTGCTCCAGAACCGCGTGGACGAAGCGCGGCAGGAGGCACAGGGCGCTCGCCAGAATGCGCAGCAGGCGCAGAACCTCGCCCGGCAGGCTCAGCAGCAGACACGTCAGGTCCAGTACCAGGCGCAAATGGCGCAGAGCGATGCCAGCCAGGCCACGCAGCAGGCCCAACAGGCCCGTCAGCAGGCCATTCAGGCGCAGAATCAGGCGCAGCAGGCCCAGAACGAAGCTGACCGGGCGCAGAGCCAGGCGCAGTCGGCTCAGAGTGAGGCCGGCCAGTCGCAACAGCGGGCACAGTCCGCGCAGGATCAGGCCGACCAGGCCAGCCAGCTTGCTCAGCAGGCGGAGGACCAGGCCAATCGTGCGCAGGATCAGGCAGGTCAAGGCGAGATGCAGCTGCAGCAGCTCCGGCAGCAGACGCGTCAGCGTCAGGCGCGTTAGTCACCACGAGTGACAGAACGGAAGGGTCATCCACGAGGTGACCCTTCCGGGCGTCCATGGGAGGTGCGCTGATGAGCGATACGACCCCGCCCGCGGTGAATATCGAGGTGATCGTGCCCGAATCGATGAGCTCCGGCGTTTACGCAAATGGATTCACGTGCTGGTACAACCGCACGGATTTCACCATCGATTTCATCGTGTATCTGCCGACCGATCCGAGCGTCGACGACAGCGGTAAATCCGTGCTGCGCCAGCCGGTTCAAGTGGTGTCCCGGGTGAAATTTCCGCCCGCGATGATCTTTCGATTGATGCAGACCCTCAACGACAGCATGAGTAATTACGAACAGCAATTCGGCGGTATCTCCCACTTGGGAGAGTAAGAGGAGTACAAGGTGATCGTCTCCAGTGTCATCACAATGGTGGGGAATTCGAACGACCGTACGGTGAGCGATTCTTCGGTGCATTATCGGACCGATCGGATAGGTGGCCGCCGATATCACGTCACCACCTCCGCGCCGGCCTCCGGTGCCGGCCGGGGGGCCGGTCTGCCGCCGACTCCCGGAGCCGCTCGCTGACAGTTCTCCCCGCCGTTTCCGAAGGCCCGGTCCCAGTGGACCGGGCCTTCGGCGTGTCAGCGCCTCGCAGCGGGTCGCCGCGAGGGTAGGTTCGCGGCATTTGCTAATTAATCGCTGCTTCAGGGTGTTTGCCAGGTCGTCTACGGGAGGGCTGAATTGAGCACCGTCATCGATGACGCGCCCTTCACCGGATTCCACAAGCGCCTCGCTATCGCGTGTTCCGGTGGTCCGCTGCTGGACGGCTACATCCTCAGCATTGTCGGCACCGCGCTGATCGGGATGACGGCGGAGCTGGACCTGAGTACCGGCGATACCCAATTGATCGGTGCGGCAGCGCTGGTCGGCATGTTCATCGGCGGCGCCCTGTTCGGTGTGCTGACCGACAAGATCGGGCGAGAGGTGATGTACACCGCGGACCTGGTGGTGATGGCGGTGTGCTCGATTCTGTCGTTCTGGGCCGAATCCACCTGGCTCATCGTCATTCTGCGCTTTGTGCTCGGCATGGCGGTCGCCGCGGACTATCCGATCGCCACCTCCTTGCTGGGGGAGTGGCTGCCGACCAAGCAGCGCGGCAAACTGCTCGGCTTCCAGATCGTCGCCTGGTACGCGGGCTCGGTGCTCGCGTATGTGGTCGGCTACCTGCTGCTGACCTTCGGTGGAAACGGCAGCTGGCGTTGGCAATTGGCGAGCAGCGCGGTGCTGTGTGTCTTCTTCCTGATCATCCGGCAGAGCACCGCCCCGGAATCGCCGCGCTGGCTGGCGCAGCACGGGAAGGCCGACAAGGCCGCGCAGATGGTGGAGAAATACCTGCACGTGCGGGTCGCGCCGGAGGATCTCATCGAGGTGCGCACGGAGCGGCAGGGCGGCATTCGCGAGCTGTTCGGCCCGAAGTACCGCAAGCGCATCGTGTTCTGCTGCGGCTTCTTCCTGTGTCAGGTCGCGGTGCTGTTCGCCATGCTGACCTTCGGCCCGCAGATTCTGGCGTCGTTCGGAATGCCTTCGGGCACTTGGATGGACACCCTCGGTACCGGGCTGATCAGCCTGGTCTTCCTGGTCGGCTGCCTGCCCGCCATGCGGCTCATCGATACCGTCGGCCGCCGCCCGACCATTATCTGGTGCTTCGGACTGATGATCATTCCGGTGCTGTTCATCGGCGTCTGGCCGACCATGCCCGCGCTGCTGGCCTTCCTCATGCTGTGCCTGTACGCCTTCTTCTGCGGCGGCCCGAACGTGCTCGACTGGACCTACCCGAACGAGCTGTTCCCCACCCACATTCGCGCCACCGCCGTCGGCATCGCCACCTCGATCAGCCGAGTGGGCGCGGCCCTGGGCACCTACCTGCTGCCCTGGTCCCTGAACCACCTGGGCATGGGCCCCACCTTCCTGTACGCGGCCGCCCTGACCGCGGTCGGCTTCGGAATCTGCGTCTGGGGAGCCCCGGAAACCAAGGGCCACACCCTCGAATCGGCAGCCTCGTAACCGCTGCCGATTCGCAGGGTCGTGGTCAGCGGGTGGCTCGGGGTGCGCCCATACCGGGGTCGATGGTGACCGGTCCGCCCGCGGTGGGGGTTATCGAGAAATCGAAGATGGCGGTCGGGATATACACGGTGGCACAGGAATTCGGGATATCCACGACGCCGGAGAAGCGGCCTTCGATCGGGGCGGCGCCGAGCAGCAGGTACGCCTGTTCGGGGCTGTAGCCGAACTTGGTGAGGTAGTCGATGGCGTGCAGGCAGGCGCGTTCGAAGGACAGTTGCGAGTCCAGGTAGCGCTGTTCGCCGCCGAGGGTGACCGAGGTGCCCGAGAAGGCCAGGAACTCGGTGTAATTCGGGCCCTCGTTGCCGGGCATGAAGATGGCGTTCTCGCTGACGCCGTACAGCTCCATGCCGTTCTTGATCAGATCCACGCGCAGGTCGATGAAACCGCCCATTTCGATGGCGCCGCAGAAGGTGATCTCACCATCCCCCTGCGAGAAGTGCAGATCGCCGACCGACAGCTTCGCGCCGTCCACGAAGACCGGATAGAAGACGCGGCTGCCCCGGGTGAAATTCTTGATGTCCTGGTTGCCGCCGTTCTCGCGGGGCGGTGCGGTACGCGCGGCTTCGCCTGCGGCACGGTCGAATTCGGTTCCGGTGAGCGAGCCGAGAATGGCATCGCGGGGTTCCGGCGGCAGCGCGAGCGGCGGCACGCGCAGCGGATCGGTGGCGATGAGCGCACCCTCGCGGGCATTCCACTTCGACAGCAGCGCGGCAGAAGGCGCGGTGCCCATGAGCCCCGGATGCATGATGCCGGTGAACTTCACGCCCGGCACATGCCGCGAGGTCGCGGTGTGGCCGCTGAAATCCCAGATCGCCTTGTAGGCGTCGGGGAAGTGCTCGGTGAGAAAGCCGCCGCCGTTATCGGTGGGGAAGATGCCGGTGTAACCCCAGCCCTGCCCGGCCAGCGGACCCGAATCCTCCTGCGGGATAGGCCCGATATCGAGAATGTCGACAATGAGCAGATCGCCGGGCTGGGCGCCCTCCACCGCGAACGGACCGGACAGGCAGTGCACGGTGCTCAGCGGCGCGTTCAGCACATCCTCGGCGCTGTCGTCATTGTGGATCGCGCCGTCGAACCATTCCCGTACGTGCACCCGGAACTCGTCGCCGGGCTTGACGGTCACCGGCGCGGGAATGTCCGGGTGCCACCGGTTGTGGCCGACGAACTGCTGCTCGGTGAACTTCTTGCGGGAATCCAGGGGGAACAACAACTCGGGCATGACAGCACTCCTTCGGTATCAGGGACGGGGAAGCTTGCGGTGCAGCGGATTCCGGGTGACGGGCGCGCCGCCGCGGCCGGCGGGGGCGCCGACCACCGCGGGCTCGCTCGCCGTCCGAGTGGTGGCGTCGATGAGCCGGGCGGCGGCGGATCCGGGCCGCACGAAGGCGCCGCCGGGTTGCCGCCGGCTCGCGCCCGCGCATTCGGGGCAGTCCGCCGCGGCCGGTACCTCGGCCATCGAGTAGCTGCGGTCGAAGCTGCCGCAGTCGCGGCAGTGGAACTCGTAGAGGGGCACGCTTACCTCATTTAGTTTCAAACGAATGTATTCCGTACGGAGACGATACAAAGGCCCGGATGTCTCCGCAGCGGAACCGGCACGTGAACTTCGTATTACGACGAACGAGCCCGGTATCGCGTGAGTTAACTTTCATTCGGATTATAGTCATCTGAAAATATTCCACCTAGCGTCTGTTTTCGCCGCGACCCCCAGCCCTGCCGCGGCGTCAGAACTAGGAGACCCCCGATGAGCACCACCGCCTCGTCTGCGCCGGTTGATCCGACCGCGCCGCCCCCGACCCGCTGGGCCCGCTTTCAGACCTGGGCCGCCAAGGACAATATCGAGGACTACTCACTGCGCTACGCGCCCAAGTCCTTTCGCCGCTGGAGCCCGATGGCCTGCTCCATCGCCGCTCTCGGCGGCATCGCCTACCTGGCGGACTACTCGATCGGCGCCTCGATCGCCGTCACCCACGGCGCCGCCAGCGCGGTGATCGCCATCCTGGTCGCGGCCGTGACCATCTTCCTGACCGGCATCCCCATCGCCTACTACGCCGCCAAATACAACCTGGACATGGATCTGCTCACTCGCGGAGCGGGTTTCGGGTACTTCGGTTCGACCCTGACCAGTGTGATCTATGCCAGTTTCTGCTTCATCTTCTTCGCGTTGGAAGGTGCGATCATGGCGCAGGCCATGCATCTGGCCTTCCATCTACCGCTGGTATTCGGCTATCTGATCGGCTCGCTGATCATTATTCCGCTGGTCCTGTACGGCATGTCGGCGCTGGCGAAATTTCAGGTCTGGACCCAGCCGCTGTGGCTCATCCTGTTCGCCGCACCGCTGGTCATGATCGACATCAGTGATCCGCACGGCTTCGAGGGCTTCCTGTCCTGGGCGGGCAATGGCGGCAGTGACCGGATCAGCGCCATTGCGGTGGGATCCGGTGCGGGCGTGGCCCTTTCGCTCATCGCGCAGATCGGTGAGCAGGTCGACTACCTGCGCTTCATGCCGGAGAAGTCGGAGACGCCGCCGTTGCGCTGGTGGGCGGCGGTGTTGTCGGCCGGACCCGGCTGGGTGATCCTGGGCGCGGCCAAACAGCTGTGCGGCGCCTTCCTCGCGTTTTATATCGCCGGTCAGGTGGGCTTCACCCGCGCCACCGAGCCGATCGAAATGTTCCTGGGCAGCTACGGTTCCATGATCCACAGCCATGCCGCGGCGCTGACCGTCGCGACCGTCATGGTGCTGCTGTCGCAGATCAAAATCAATGTCACCAATGCGTATTCGGGTTCGCTGTCCTGGTCCAACTTCTTCAGCCGGGTGCTGCACATCCACCCCGGACGGGTGGTGTGGCTGGTACTGCACATCGGCATCGCACTGACGCTCATGCTCGCCAATATGTTCACGGTGCTGAATACGATTCTCGGGTTCTACTCGAATGTGGCCATCGCCTGGATCGGCGCGATCGTCGCGGATCTGGTGATCAACAAGGGGCTGCTGAAGATCAGCCCGCCCTATATCGAATTCAAGCGGGCGTACCTGTACCCGATCAATCCGGTCGGCTTCGGTTCGATGCTCGCCGGTTCGGCGGTATCGATCGCCGCGTACTTCGGCGCCTTCGGTGCGTTCCTCGAGGCCTGGTCGCCCTATCTCGCGCTGACCATCGCGCTGGTGCTCACACCGTTGATCGCACTGGCCACGGGCGGGAAATACTATCTGGCCCGGCCCAATCCGCTCCGGGAGGAAATCGAGAAGGAACCGCTGTGGGCCGGCCAGACCCTGCTGGACGTGGTGGACGGCAAGCGCTACGAACTTCCGGATATGGTGCACGACTGCCCCTTCCACGGCGGGCCTATCTCCTCGCTGACCTGCACGCTTACCAAGAACTGCCATGAGCAGTGCCAATCCGCCGCCTACCGCGATACCACCGACGCCGAGCGCCTCGGCCTGGAACAGCCGTCCGCCGTCGGCTGATACCGCGACCGTGTACCCATGGTGATCCCCGCCATGGGTACCCGGTCGGCGTCAGGTGTTGAGCTCGGCCAGGACGCTGAATCGCAGTGCGTCGGCGTCGGCGAGGAATACGGGCTGGGTGGTGTGCGCACCGCGCACCCGGACCTCACCGCGCGGACCACCGTAACTGACCTGCGCGGCATGTCTTTCTATAGTGCGCAGATCCAGACTGCGGGCGGCTTCGGCGAGTGACGCGAACAGCAGCATGCCCTCGTAACAGGATTCGCCGATATTGTTGAGTGCGGGTGCGCAGGTACCGAAACGGCGGACATAGCGGCTGCCGAAATCCATGCCCTCCGGAGAGACCACGCTTTCGAAATAGCCTGAGGCGGTGTGCAATCCGCGAGTGCTGTCCGGTCCACCGGCGTACAGCACATCTTCGCCGATCATCATGCTGAGCCGCAGTCTGCCGTCGTCGAGTCCGGCGCGTGCGAAGGCCCGATTGAAGGCCGCGCAGTCCGCGCCCACCATGAACAGCAGGACGCCCTGCGCGGGGGAGTGGCGAATCAGTTCGAGGGCGCGGCCGAAACGACGGCTGCCGAGCGGTACATACTCCTCGCCAACCACGTCTATATCGGTGCCGGCGGTGAATTCCCTTGTCGCCCGTGCTGTTTCCCGCGGCCACACATAGTCGTTGCCGATCAAGCACCAGCGCCGGATGCCGAATTCGCTGCGCAGCCAGCGCAATGCCGGGAACAGCTGCTGATCGGGGGTCTCGCCGACCATGTAGACGCCGTCGGAATTCTCGCCACCCTCGTAGAAAGTGGTGTAGACGTAGGGAATTCGGCCCGCGGTCTGCGGTGTGATGACCTTGCGGGCATTGGACAGATGCCAGCCGACAACACCGTCGATCTCACCGTGATCGACCATTCGGCCGATCTGTGCGGCTAATTGCGGCAGTGGTGCACCGGAATCGATCGGATGCAGCCGCACCGGGCGATCCAGAATGCCGCCCATCGCATTGATGTCCTCGACGGCCAGGGCTGCGCATGCCTCCGAGGACGGCCCGAACATGCCCGCGGGCCCGCTCAGCGGAACGACCAGCGCGATATCCACCGTTGTGCGGCCGGTGCGAGAAATCAAGGGTGCCATGGAAATCACCACCGTATATTTCCATTTGAATCTTTACCATACGGCGTTGTATATAGTGCTGTGGTGGACGATAGCACTGCGCCCGCCGCGCTGGAGGAGTTGGCGCGACTGGTGCGCCTGGCATCACAGGAATTGGATCGCGCGATCGCGGCCTGCATCGGGGAAACCTCCGTCGGTCGGTGGCACGTGCTGGCCGCTGTCGCCGAGGGAGGCGGTCGCTCCATGTCGCAGATCGCGGAGGCCACCCTGCTCGCCGGCGCCAGCCTGACGCGCCTGATCGACGCGATGATCTCCGACAATCTGGTGCACCGCAAGGTCGATGACACCGACCGCCGCCGGGTGCTCGTCTTCCCGACCCGCCGCGGCCTCATCACCTATCAGGTGATGAGCAAGGCCATCGCCGAGAGCGGCCTCGATCTGCTCGGTGCCGACAGCCGCCTGCCCCGTGCCTTGACCACCCTGATCGACCGGGTGCACTCGACCGAATCGGCGCACGCCTGAGGTTCTCGCATCGCTCGGCATGACAGTTGTCATGGCGAGGAGGTGATGGTTGGCAGATCTGGTGGAGCCCGTCCGTCCGTAGCGTCATTTCTGGTAGCGCACAGTCGAACTAACAGGGGAGTCGCAGCTATGGCCGCCATCGAAACCACCGGGACCGCATCGCACCGGCAGTCCGCCACGTCGCCGGAGCCGGGCCGGCCGGGTATCGGTCGCATGCTCGCTCCGATCCTCCGGGATGTCGCGATTCCGACGATCGCCTACTTCGTCCTGCACTGGCTCGGATACTCCGATTTCATCGCGCTGCTGGCCGGTGCGGTCGTTTCGGCGGTCATGGTGGGGATCCCGGCCATCCGGGCGCGAAAGATCGACGCCATGGCCGTGCTTGTGCTCGCCGTCTTCGTTATCGGACTCGTCGGCTCGCTGATCAGCGGCGATCCCCGAATCATGATCATCAAAGACTCGTTCGGCACCGCCGTCATCGGGCTCGCCTTCCTGATCAGCGCAATGCTGGGCAAGCCGCTCACCTATGCGGCGGCGCGCAAGGCGGTGGCCACCTCGGCTCCGCATCGGCTGCCCATTCTGGTGGCGACCTACGAGAACGATCCGGATGCGCGCCGCAGCTACCGGAATCTCGCGGTGCTCTGGGGCGTCGGGCTCCTCGCCGAGGCGATCCTGCGCGTGGTGCTCGCCTACCAGCTGCCCATCCACACCATGGCCTGGCTGGGCAGCGTGCTGATCGTGGTCACCATCACCACACTCATGATGATCAGCGCTCGCACGATCAAGCGTGTGCGCAAGAACGCCGAATAGCGCGACCGCAGTACGAAGGCCCGGTCCGGAGGGACCGGGCCTTCGTTGTTGTCCGGGCCGGTGCGCTCTCGGTGGTATTGCCTTCCGAGAGAGGATATTTCGGCGTGCAGTTAGGCTCGCGACATGGCTGAGAATGCACCGCCGGGTACGGCGCTGTCGGGGACTGCGCGGGTGGAGGCGTTCAGTGACGGCGTCATGGCTATCGCAATTACATTGCTGATCCTGGAGATTCGGGTACCGCCGCATGAGGACGGGCATTTACTCGAGGCGCTCGAGCAGATCTGGCCGTCCTATGTGGCGTATCTGGCGTCGTTCGTGCTGATCGGGGTGATCTGGATGAATCACCACACCTTCTTCGGACGGCTGCGCCGCATCGACAATGTATTGCGGTGGTGGAATCTGGTGTTGCTGCTGGGGGTTTCGATCGTGCCGTTCCCGACCGCGGTGGTCGCGGACAATGTGGCGCACGGGATGCGCCGCGATTCCGCGACCGCGGTGACGCTGTACGGGATTGTGGGTGTGCTCATGACGATCCCCTGGGCCCCCATGTGGTGGCGACTGGCGAAGCGACCGGAGATGTTCCGGCCGGGATTCGATGCGGCCTTCGCGCGCCATGAAGGGTGGCGGGCCTGGCCGGGGATCGTGATCTACGCGGTGTGCACGGCGATCGGGTTCGTGCAGCCGGTGGTGGCGCTGGTGCTGTTCCTGCTGGTGGCGATCTTCTACGGGGTCAGTAATCAGGGGTGGACGGCCATGGGCGACGTGGGTGTCGATGAGTAAGGCGGCTGCAAATTTAAGCGGCTGTGATTAACTGCCGGTGGTGGGTGGAGCGCGGCTCGCAACGGGCGGCGGCCACTGGAGTAGTCGAACGGAGCAGTGATGAGCGTGGCGAAGGGGCCCGTCACCCAGATTGCCTGGGTGGTCGCCGATGTGGGGCAGAGCGAGAAATTCCTGGGCGCCGCCCTCGGGGCACAGCACTGGACACGAATGCCGGATATCCATTTCGGACCCGAAACCTGTACCTACCGTGGGGAACCCGCGGACTTCACGGCACACATCTCGCTGTCCTACAGCGGCGACACCCAGCTGGAGCTGATCCAGCCCGTGCGCGGGACCTCGATCTATACCGAATTCCTGGAGCAGAGCGGGCCGGGGCTGCATCACATCTGCATGGAACCGGACGACTTCGATGTCGCGCTGCGGGAAGCGGCCGCACAGGGCATCCCCGTCGTGCAGCAGGGCACCATGGGCGGGCAGATGCGGTTCGCCTATTTGGACGGCGCCGATGCCGGGGTGCCGTTCATCGAACTCGCGGAGGTCGGTATCAATATGCGGACGTTCTTCGAACAGATCAAGAGGGAAGCGCAGTGAGCACACAGATACCGGAAATCATTGCGGCGGAGTCGATTACCGAGTGGACCACCGAAGTCGACGTACTGGTGGCGGGCTTCGGAATCGCCGGCGGATGCGCGGCGGTGGAGGCCGCGGCACAGGGTGCGCGCGTCCTGGTGCTGGAGCGCGCGGCGGTCGCCGGCGGCACCACGGCGCTGGCCGGCGGGCATTTCTACCTCGGCGGCGGCACCGCGGTACAGCAGGCGACCGGGCATGCGGATTCGGCCGACGAGATGTACAAGTATCTGACGGCCGTGGCGCGCGAACCCGAGCCGGAGAAGATTCGCGCCTACTGCGACGGCAGCACCGCGCACTTCGATTGGCTGGAGGGGCTCGGCTTCGAATTCGAGCGCAGCTACTACCCGGAGAAAGCGGTGATCCAGCCCGGAACGCAGGGGCTGATGTATACCGGCAACGAGAAGGTCTGGCCGTACCGCGAGCAGGCCGTACCGGCCCCGCGCGGGCACAAGGTGCCGGTGCCCGGTGATACCCAGGGCGCGGCGCTGGTGATCGAACTGCTGGTGAAGCGGGCCGCCCAGCTCGGGGTCGAGGTGCAGTACGAGACCGGCGTGACCAATCTGGTCGCCGATGCCGACGGCGCCATCATCGGCGTGAAGTGGCGGCGGCCGGGGGAGACCGGCGCGGTGCGGGCGAAATCGGTGGTGCTGGCCGCGGGCGGGTTCGTCATGAACTCGGACATGGTCGCCGAGCATGTGCCGCAGCTCGCCGAGAAGCCGTTCGTGCTGGGCACCACCTATGACGACGGACTCGGCATCCGGCTCGGCATCTCGGCAGGCGCCGCGACGCGGAATATGGATCAGGCATTCGTGACCGCACCGGTGTATCCGCCGTCCAAGCTGCTCACCGGCATTGTGGTGAACCGTGAGGGCAAGCGGTTCGTCTCCGAGGACTCCTATCACTCCCGGACCTCGGCGTTCGCGCTCGAACAGCCCGGCGCGGCAGCGTATCTCATTGTCGACTCGGAGCATATGGAGCGGCCGAACTTCCCACTCGCCCCGTTCATCGACGGATGGGAGACGGTCGAGGAGATGGCTACCGCGCTCGGGATCCCTTACGAGGCACTGCAATCCACGCTCGATCGGTACAACACACACGCCGCGAAGGGTGAGGACCCGGACTTCCACAAGGGCTCGGAATGGTTGCAGCCGCAGGACCAGGGGCCCTGGGGCGCGTTCGATCTGACCCTGGGCAAGGCGCTGTACGCCGGGTTCACCCTGGGTGGGCTGTGGACCTCGGTGAACGGAGAGGTACTGCGCGACAACGGTGCACCAGTACCGGGCCTGTACGCGGCGGGTGCGAACGGCTCGACCCTGGCGCAGGACGGCAAGGGTTATGCCAGCGGTACCCAGCTGGGCTCCGGATCGTTCTTCGGCCGGCGTACCGGACTTCACGCGGCCAGCCGCTCCAACTGACGTAGTAGCTCCGAGGCGGTAATGGCGTCGAAGATGCCGAACTCGCCGCCTCGGAGTTGCACCGAGACGATGTGCTGTTCATCGGGCTGGTAGCGGTAGCCGCCCTGGATACCCGGAGTCAGCGTGACCGTCACCTCGCGTTTCGGGGTGAACCGGCGATACAGGGCGGTGTGCGACAGCTCCCAACCCTGTTGCTGCACACCGTAGATCCTGCCGGTCGGCACCCGCCGATTCACGAAGCGGGTCAGTTGATCGGCGGCCGCTTCCTCGGGCGTGAACCGATAGAGGCTGCGATCGAGCTGATCGAAGGGCTGGCGTAGTTCCTCGCGGGCGAAGAGTCCGCGCCACTGCTCGAGCGTGGTGCCCAGTGGCAGCGGGTGGGCTACGCCGATCAATCCGTCGGCGGGTAGCTCCAAGGACTCGCCGTCGACGTCGAGCAGGGTGTGGTCGTTCGCGATCCGGAATGATCCGGTCACCATGTCCGCGGCGTCGAAGGTCGCCCAGACCAGCTGCTGTGCCACCGGTCCCAGCACCGGATGTTCGACCACGAGCGTGCGATAGGCAGCGGCCCGCCAGCGGCGGCCATCGACCATGGCGGACTCCAGCCGCCGTGTCTGTTCGGTGGTCATATCGGCCGGTACACCGCCTTTCCTTCCGTCCGCCGGGTAGCTCCGACAATCTTGCCGTGCGGCACCGACAGATTCGGCAGTGTGTCGGTCGGCGACGGTAGTGTGCTTGGTCGACGCTTCTATCGGAGCGGGCACATGATCATCACAGGGGAGATCTCATGGGTCGCGGGGGACAGGTTCGGCGGGGTGCGGTAGCGGTGCTGACGGCGATCATGGTCGCGGGATGCGGGGGTTCGGCGGCATCGCCCGATCCATTCCAATGGTTGGAGTCGGTCGACTCTCCGCGTGCGCAGGCCTGGGTGGCTTCGGAGAACACCAAGGCACTCGGTGTGCTGGAGCAGGATTCACACTATGCGGACAATCTCGCGCAGGCCGTGGCTATTGGCAATGCGCCGGACCGCCTGCCCGTGCCGGAATTCCACGACGGGACCATCGGAAATTTCTGGCAGGACGCCGATCATCAGCGGGGCATCTGGCGGGAGACGACCGTCGCCGATTACGAGTCGCCGCAACCACAGTGGAAGACCGTGCTCGATCTCGACGCACTGGCGAAGGCCGAGAACCGGAACTGGGTGTGGGAGGGCATGATCTGCGCACCGGTGACCGGCAGCCGCTGCCTGGTGAACCTGTCCGAGGGCGGCGAAGACGCGGTGACGGTACGCGAATTCGACCGTGCCACCGGTCAATTCGTGGCGGACGGGTTCACTCTCGACCGGGGCAAGCAGTACGTCTCGTGGGCCGACGACAACACCCTGCTGGTATCGCGGGAGTGGCAGGCGGGGGAGAAGACGACCTCGGGGTACCCCTATATCGTCAAGCGCTGGAAGCGTGGTCAGCCGCTCGCGCAGGCGGAGGAATTGCTGCGCGGCGATCCGTCGGACGGCCTGGCCACCGCACCGATATCGCTCGACGGCGGTAATGGCAAGCGTGCCAGTCTGATTGTGCGCCGGCCGTCGTTCTTCGACGCGCAGTTCGATCTGGTCGGTGCGGGGCAGCCGGTGCGGACGGCACTGCCGCCGAAATCCGAGCTGGAGGGCATGGTCGGCGACCGGGTGGTGCTCTCGCTGCGGGACGACTGGACCGTCGGCGGCACCACCTTCCGGTCGGGGTCGCTGGTATCGCTCAATTCCGATGAATTGGCCCGGGACCCCGAGCATTTGAAGCCGACCGTGGTTTACGTGCCCGGTCCGCAGGAGACCTTTCAGCACCTGCTGACCACCCGCGGGCACCTGGTGGTGACCTCGCTGTACGACGTGCGCGGGCGGGCCACCGTCTACACGCCGCAGCCCGACGGCAGCTGGTCGGGCGCGCCGGTTGTGCTGCCGGACAATGCGACCGTGCTCACCGTCGACGGTGATGCGCACGGGGATATCGCCTATCTGTCGGTGAGCTCGCTGCTCACTCCGTCCACGCTGTGGAGCGTGAATACCGCTGACGGCAAGGCCACGCCGGTGAAATCCGCACCCGCGCGGTTCGATTCGTCGCGATTTGTGGTCGAGCAGATCAAGGCCACCTCGGCGGACGGCACCAAGGTGCCCTACTTCATCGTGCACGCGGCCGATATGAAGTATGACGGCAGCAATCCGGCGATTGTCTACGCGTACGGCGGGTTCGGCCTCTCCTCCACGCCCGCCTACAACGGGCTGGCCGGTAAGTCCTGGCTGGAGCACGGCGGGGTGTACGTCATCGCCAATATTCGCGGTGGCGGCGAGTACGGTCCGGCCTGGCACGAGGCGGCGCTGAAGACCAAGCGGCAGAAGGCCTTCGACGATTTCGAGGCGGTCGCCGACGATCTGATCGCCCGGGATGTCACCACACCGCGGCACCTCGGCATCCAGGGCGGTTCGAACGGCGGGCTGCTCATGGGTGTGGAGTTCACGCAGCATCCCCAGCTGTGGAACGCTGTGGACATTCAGGTGCCGCTGCTGGATATGGAGCGCTACGAGAAGATCGCGGCGGGCGCCTCCTGGGTGGGCGAGTACGGGTCGATGGCGAACCCGGACGAACGCGCCTTCCTCGAATCCATCTCGCCCTATGCGCAATTGAAGGCCGGCGTGAAATATCCCGAGCCCTTCGTCTGGACCACCACCAAGGACGACCGTGTCGGGCCGCAGCACGCTCGGAAATTCGCCGCCCGACTATCCGCGCTCGGTGACCCGTACCTGTTCTACGAGGCCACCCAGGGCGGTCACGGTGCCGGGGCCAACAATGACGACAAGGCGCACACCAGCGCCCTCGAATACACCTACTTCATGCGGCAGCTGATGTAGGGATCCCGGGGTCCATGTCCCCGGGGACCCCGGGAAGGAGACTGTTTCAGCGGGTGTCAGTCGCTGATGATCAGCGAAACCGCAATGGGCACAAGCATGTCGACGAGTTCGCTGACCGGCGGCCGTGGATCCGACAGTAGCCATTCGTGGGCCAGGCCGTTGACCGCGCCGATCAAGGCGCTGCCCGCCATATCCGAATTACCGCGCATGCGGGCGCTCGGACCGGCGAGTGGTTCCAGCGCAGCCCGGATGGTGGCGACCCAGACGTGCCGGCGAGCGCGGCGGTGCTCTTCCATGGCCTGGCTGACGCCGACGACCTCGACGAAGGCGACCTTGGCGCGATAGGGGTCGGCGCCGACCGATTCGAGAAAGGCGGACAGCACCAGCGTGACCGTATCGCGGGGTTCGGGATCGGGGCCGAGCGTGCTGAGCGCGGCGCCGAGCGCGGCGGCGGCCGCGTCCTGGATCTGGTCGTAGGCGGCGACGAGTACATCCTCGCGGGTGGCGAACTCCTCGTAGAACTGCCGCTTGGACAGTCCGGCGGCCGCGCACACATCGGCGAGCGAGCAGTTGGCATAGCCGCGTGCACCGAAGATCTGGATGGCGGCATCGAGAAACCGCTGCCGGCGTTCGGCTTTCCGTTCGGTGACGGCTCGGCCGCCGTACTGCCTGCCCTCGATCGTCACTGCCTGCCCTCGGGTTTCACTGCCTGCCTTCGGTGTAGCGCGCTCTTTATGGTCCGCACCAAAGGTAACGGGGGAGTGCCGGGAATTCAGCGACGGGGACGCAAACCGTCCAACATGTGGGTCACGGTCTCTTCGAAAAGTCCGTCCGCATCCTCGGCGGTCACAAAGCCCGATCCCACGAAGGTCGCCAGCCCCTGCAGCGCCGCCATGGCCGACAGGCAGATTCGCCGCGGGTCACCGGCCACCACCTCGCCGAGCTCCTGGCCATCGGTGATCATGGCGAACGGCATGGCGAGCGCCTTACCCACCGCCGCCTCGATGGCCGGGGTCTGCCGGCTCTTGCGCGCGAACATGACGGCCAGCAGCGCCGGATTGTCGATGGCGAAGCGCATATAGGCCCGCGCCACCGCGGTGACGCGCTCGAGCAGGGTGCCGGAAGCCGCGACGGTTTCGAAGGAGGCGCCGAGCCGTTCGAAGCCCGCGGCGGCGAGCGCGTCCAGCAGCGCCTGCTTATCGCGGAAGTGCCGGCTCGGGGCGGCGTGCGAAACGCCGGTATCGCGGGCGAGCTGCCGCAGCGAGAGCCCGTCGACCCCGCCGCGGCGCAGCAGCGCTTCGGCGCGGCGCAGGAGTTCGGCTCGGAGGTCGCCGTGGTGATACGAGCGCTGGGTGGCGACAACGGTGTCATGACGAGACATGGTCATTGCAGGATATCGGACACACTCCGCGATGTTGGCATTGACTACTTTGTTGTCAGTGCCTACATTGACACTTGCTATGACGAAAAACAGTGTGCCGCTGCGCGGCTGGATCGGACCGGTCCTGGTGGTCACCCTGCTGGCTGCGCTGATGGGCACCATGTACCTGGGATACACCTCCGATCCCGAGAAAAACCTGCACGATTTCCCGATCGCGCTGGTGAACCAGGACAACGGCGACGTCCTCGACGGGAAGCCGATGAATATCGGCAACCAGATCACCGACGCGCTGACCGCGCAGATTCCGGCCGACAAGATCGACCTGCGGGTGATCGGCATCAGCGAGTCCCAGCGGTTGCTCTCCGACGGCCGCATCTACGGCGAGATCGTCATCCCGAGCGATTTCACGAAGCGGCTCACCATCCTGGCTGCCGCCTCGGTGGTGCCCGGTGATATCGAGCGACCCGTCATCAGCGTGCACACCAATCCGCGCGCGAGCACCTACTCCGCCTCGATCGTGCAGCGCATTACCGATCGGGCCATGGCCCAGGTCAATGACACCGTCGGCGCGCAGCTCACCGCCCAGGTCAAGGCGAAACTGCAACCCGCCCCGGGCGTCGCGCCCACCGAGCTCAGCGGTGCGGCGCGCTTGCAGTTGGCCAAGCCGATCGATGTCAGTGTCAGCGCCTTCCATCCGCTGCCCGAGGGCACCGGCCAGGGTTTGTCGGCCTTCTTCTACACCCTCATCCTGCTGTTCATCGGATTCAGCGGGGCCATGATCATTCACTCCATGGTCGACAATGTGCTCGGCTACGTGCCCGCCGAATACGGCCCCTGGTACCGGCACCTGCCGCCGGTGGCCATCTCACGCTGGCGCACCCTGCTGGTGAAATGGGCCATGGCGGTGGTGATCGCGCCGATCTCCTCGGGAGTCTTCCTCGGCATCGCGAAGCTGCTCGATATGCCGATCGAGCATGCCTTGCCGCTGTTCCTCTACGGCACTCTCGCGATCATCGCCGTCTGTGTGACGGGCCTGTCGGTGCTGGCCGCCTTCGGTACCGCCGGTCTGCTGATCAATATGATCGTCTTCGTGGTGCTGGGCCTGCCGTCCTCTTCGGGCAGCATCCCCATCGAGGCGACTCCGCGCTATATCGCCTTCCTCGCGAATTTCGAACCCATGCACCAGATCTACCTGGCCGTGCGCTCGCTGCTCTTCTTCGACGGGCATCTCGAAGCCGGCCTGAGTACCGGTCTGTGGATGACGCTGTTCGGTCTCACCGCCGGTCTGCTGCTCGGTGCGATCGCCACCCACGGTTACGACCTGCGCGGCCTGTCGCGGCTCGGCGTGTCGCACAAGCCCGATGCAGAGGTGCTGGTGGAGTAGTTCCTGTGCAGATCAGGGTTACGGAGAACGGCCCGTATCGCGTCACCGGCGCGGTCCCGCTCGCGACGCAGACCATCGGCACCGATGCGGCGGGCACCTCGCGGGAGTGGCAGGAAGGTGACCCGGTCCAGCCGCCGGGCGACAGCTACAGCCTGTGCCGGTGCGGACATTCGGGCAAGAAGCCGTTCTGCGACGGCACGCATGCCAAGATCGGATTCGACGGCACCGAAGTCGCCACGCGCGCACCGTATCTGGCACAGGCCACCGAACAGGACGGCCCGGAGCTCACCCTGACCGATGCGCAGCAGCTGTGCGCGTTCGCCCGCTTCTGCGATGCCGACGGCCAGGTCTGGAATCTGGTGGAACAGCCGGGAGCGCAGGCCGCCGCGGCCACCCGGCAGCAATCGCAGGACTGCCCGTCCGGTCGCCTGGTCGCCTGGAATCTGGCCGAGCGCACCGCATTCGAACCGGAACTGCCGAAATCCATTGGTCTGGTCGAGGATCCGGCGAAGGGTGTCAGCGGGCCGTACTGGGTGCGCGGCGGCATCCGGGTCACCGCCGCCGACGGCACCGACTACGAGCTGCGCAACCGGGTAACACTGTGCCGCTGCGGGGAATCGCGTAATAAGCCGTTCTGCGACGGCAGCCATGCCGCCATCGGATTCACCGACTCGCCGGGCGACGACCAAGCGCGGTGACCGATTGGGGCCGAGTGACTTTCGGCCCTGTTCGTTGCAGAGCTGTGACGGCACCATTGGCCTCGGGCACCGAATCACTCATCCGGCGTGATGATCATTGGGGGCGGCTCGTGGGATGGATTCGTGGCATGGGTTCCGCACAGTTCGACCAGCTGACAGGACAATTCCTGCGCGCGGTCGGAGATGCGGGCGGTGGGCTGACAGCGGTCTGCGGGGCCTGCATTCGGGTGCTGCCGGTCCGTCGTGCCGCCATCGTGCTGGAGGAGCGCGATGCGGGCATGCAACCCTGGTGTGCCAGTGACGAATTCGCCGGCACGGTGGAGTGCGCGCAAGCCACCGCGGGGGAGGGCCCGGCGACGTCGGCGGTGACCGGCGGGGTGCCGGTGCTGGTCAGCGACTTCCACTCCGAATGCGAGCAGTGGCCGGGCTTCGCCGAAGCCCTTGCGGGCGCGGCGGTCTCCGGTTCCATGTTCGCGGTGCCCATGCGGCTGGGACCGATTCGGCTCGGCGCGGTGGATCTGTATCGCGATGCGCTCGGCCGCCCTGGGCCACGGCTCATGTCGGCGGCCCTGCACATTGCCGATCTGGTGACCGCCAGCCTGGTGCTGGCCTCCGGCGTGCAGGCGCAGCAGTGGGCACAACCGTTGTCCAGTCAGTGGATTCACCAGGCGGCGGGCATGACCAGCGCGCAATTGGGCATCGAGATCACCGATGCGTACGCCCGGATGCGCGGATACGCCTTCACCCATGATCTTTCGCTGGCGGAGGTGGCGCACCGCGTGGTGCAGTGCCGCCTCCGCATCGAATCCGAGTGAAACCGCTCAGTGCGCGGAGGTGGCCGTGAAGCCGCGCGGCACCAGCACCACCGTCAGCACCGCCACCGCGCCCACCATGCCGGCGGAGATCCACGAGGTGGTGGTGAGTGCGGAATCGAAGGCGTGCTGGGCGATTTCGAGAATATGCGCCCCGGCCGGTCCGCCGACCTGGTCCGCCACATAGGCCGCCCCGCCGACCGAACCGCGCGCGGTATCGAGCTGATCGCCCTGTAGCGGCAGATCCGTCATATGTGAGACGAACAGGCGGCCGTGGATACTGCCCAGCAGGGCCACACCCAGACCGATCCCCAATTCGTAGTTGGTCTCCTCGACCGCGCCCGCCATTCCGGCGCGCTCCGCAGGCACCGCGGACACCAGAACCGCTGCGGCCGTGGTGATTGCCAGCCCGTCCCCGAGTCCGAGCGTGAACAGCACCAGCGCCACCAGCGGATACGTGGTGTCCGGCACGGCCGCCAGCACCGCGAAACCCAGCGCGACCGCACCCAGCGCGACGCCCATCAGAGCGCGCACACCGACCCGCTGCAGCAGCCACGGCGTCGAGAGTGATCCGAGCAGCATGGCGACGGCGGCGGGCAGGGTGCGCAGGCCCGCCTCCGACGGCGTGTAGCCGTGAATGTATTGCAGCCACAACGAGATCAGGAACAGCGCAGCACCGATGGCGAGCATGGCCAGCAGCGTCGCCAGCGCCGCCGCCGTGAAGGCGCGATTGCGGAACAGCCGCACATCCAGCAGCGGATCGGGCGATTTCAGCTGGCGGTAGGTGAACAGTCCCAGCAGCAGTATTGCGGCGGCCAGGATCACCAGATCCACCGCCGCCGGATTGCCCTTGGCCACATGCTTGATACCCCAGGCGAGCGCGACGATGCCGAGCACGGAGAGCACCGCGCTGAACCAGTCCAGGCTGCCGTGTTGCGGCGCACGGTATTCCGGCAGCAGCCACAGTCCGGCCACCACGGTGAACACGACAACCGGCACATTCAGCCAGAAGGCCGCCGACCAGCCGAAGGACTGCACCAGATGCCCGCCGACCAGCGGACCGATGGCCGCACCCGCGCCCGCCACCGAGGCCCAGATGCCGATGGCCTGGGTGCGCTCGTGATCGTCGGTGAAGATGGTGCGAATGATCGAGAGCGTGGACGGCATCACCATGGCGCCGCCGATGCCGAGCAGTGCGCGACCGGCAATCAGCTGCGTGGGCGTATGCGAGGTGGCGGCGACCACCGAGGCCAGGCCGAACAGGATGAATCCGGCAATGAACAGGCGCTTGCGGCCGAATCGGTCACCGATCGCACCGCAGGTGATGAGCAGGCCGCCCAGGACCAGGCCATAGAGGTCGACGATCCACAGCTGTTGCATGGGGCTGGGATCCATATGGTCGATCAGTGATGGCAGCGCCACATTCAGAATCGTGGCATCCATGGCGACGAGCAGCAGGCTCGCGCACAGCACCGCGAGCATCGCCCAGCGGCCGGTTATCGGGGCACGGCTGCTGCCTGGCAGTTCCTGCGATAACTGCCGGGGTGGGATGCGACCCACGTTCCCGCCTCCTCGGATAGGTACTCGCGACATACCAGCAACGCTCTGGCTAGCACCCTATCGCCGTTCCGGGGAGGCGGCGGAAACCCCTGTTACCTGTTGTCGAGCTCGTCGGTTTTCTCGGACCGCTGCTTCGCGAGCAGATCGCGGATCTCGGCGAGCAGCTCCAGCTCGGTGGGGTCGGCCTTGACAGTCGGCTTCACGAGCCGCGACTTGAGATGCGTCATCGGCAGAATGAGAACGAAGTAGAGCACCGCCGCGACCGTGACAAAATTGATGCCGGCGCTGATGATCGGGCCGAGCGCCACGAAGGTCGAGGGCTTGTCTGCCAGAATCTGGAAGCCCAGGCCGAATTCGCTATTACCCCCCGCCGTTGCCAGCAGTGGCTCTACCAGCCCCTTTGTCACCGAGGTGACGATGGCGGTAAATGCGGTGCCCATCACGACAGCGACCGCAAGATCGATGACGTTGCCCCTCATCAGGAAGTTTTTGAAGCCCTTGAACATGACGCAGGAAATCCAATCCGTGACGAATTCGTAATCTTCTGCGCCGAAGTCTAGGGGGTCGTGGTACCACGGTTGGTACACGGCACACCCCGCTTGTTGACCGTCACATCCTGGTCAGTTTGTGATCAGCCCGCAGGCGCCGGACTCTGCTCGGCCCGGAAGGTGCGGACCAGCGCCCAGCACATGGCCAACATGACCACACTGAACGGCAGCGCGATCAGAATCGCCACGGTTTGCAATGTCGTCAATGCGGCAATGCCGGTGCCGCTGGCAAGCAGCAATGCGATAGCTACCGCGCCTTGCGCAAAGGTCCAGAACACCCGGCTCCAGATCGGCGGGTTCGGATTGCCGCCCGAGGACAGCATGTTCACCACCAGCGCCCCGGAGTCGGCCGAGGTGACGAAGAACAGCACGATCACCAGAATGGCCAGGCCCGCGGTGATGCCGCCGCCCGGCAGCGTGTTCAGCATGGCGAACAGGGCGCTGTCGCGGTCCGGTCCGTCCGGCCCGACAAGTCCACCGCCGCCGAACATTTCACGATGCAGGCCCGCGCCGCCGAAGACCGCGAACCAGACGAAGGTCAGCAGCGTCGGCACCAGCAGTACCCCGGCCACGAATTCGCGCACGGTGCGGCCGCGCGAGATGCGCGCGATGAAGACGCCGACAAACGGCGCCCAGGAGATCCACCAGCCCCAGTAGAAAACCGTCCACTGCTGGGTCCAGGCGGTACCGCTCGGGCCTTCGGTCGCGCCGGTGTACAGGCTGATCTTCGGCAGCGACTGGATATAGGTGCCGAAATTCTGCACCAGGTCGTTGACAATGAACAGCGTCGGCCCGGCCACCAGCACGTACAGCAGCAGCAATCCGGCCACGCCCATATTCGCCTGGGACAGCAGCTTGATGCCCTTGTCTACACCGGTCACCACCGAAATGGTCGCCAGCGCGGTGACCACGATGATCAGCACCACCTGCAGGCCCTTGCCCGGTTCGTGCAACCAGCCCTGGTAATTCAGGCCAGCCGAGATCTGCAGAATGCCCAGCCCCAGCGAGGTGGCCACACCGAAGACGGTGCCGATGACCGCCACGATATCGATGACATCGCCGGCCCAGCCTCGAATCCGATCGCCCAGCAGCGACTCCAGCGACCAGCGGATGGATACCGGATGCCCCTTGCGATGCATCGAATACGCGAGCGCCAGCCCGACCACCACATAGATTGCCCACGGATGGATTCCCCAATGAAGGAAAGTTTGCACCATTGCGGAATCGGCACGCTGCGCCGGCGAGGACCCGACGCCCGGCCGCGGATCGTCGTAGTGGAACAGCGGTTCGGCCACGCCCCAGAAGACCAGGCCGATGCCCATGCCCGCCGCGAAGAGCATGGAAAGCCAAGCGCCGATCGAGTATTCGGCGGGCTCCCCGTCCTCACCCAGGCTGATGTCACCGAAGCGTCCCACGCCCAGCCAGATGGCGAAGACCACGAACAGCGAGACGATGACGATGTAGTACCAGCCGAAGCCGCCGATCACATTGTTCTGCAGGGCTTTCGCCTGGCGGGCGGCGGTATCGCGGAAGACGATGGCGTACACCGTGAATGCCGTGACCACGATGGCCGACGGCCAGAACACCCTGGGCGCCACTGCTGCTCGCGAATGAACCGGAGTCGAGCCGGATGATTTGCTCGGTGCGCTCACGTGGAGTGTCCTCTGTCGAGTTCGGGCGAATCGGACTCCGATGCGGAACAACCCCGACCCCGGCCGCAGCCCGGGATCGGGGTTGTCTCGTATTACTTGCCGCTGACCTTGTCCTTCATGGCATTGACGATCTCGTTGACCGCCGCCATGACGTCCTGCGCCGCATGGTCGAGATTGGCGCGCACCTGTTCTAGGGTGCCCAAGCGCAGGCTGATGGAGCGAATATCCTCGGTATTGAGCTTGTCGGCGAACGCCTTCGCCATATCGGCGAGGTCGGCCGCCGCGGTGCTCGCGCGGTCGGCGAGTTCGGCGGCTGCGCCACTGGCCCTTTCGGCGAGTTGCCCGGCGGCGGCTCCGGCCTTATCGGCCAGACCCTCGGCGGAATCGCCGAGTTCGTCAGGTGTCGGCATCGTGCCCGTTACTTCGAGCCGCCGAGCTTTTCCTTCATCTTGTCGACAAAGCCGCCGACCTTCTCCTTGACGTCCTCGCTCGCGTGTTCGAGGCGGTCCTTCATCTGATCGCCCATGCCCTCGGCCTTGTCAGCGGCGTCTTTCGCGGCATCCTCGGCCTGATCGGTCGCATCGTTGATCTTGTCGTTGAAATCGGACATCGAAACCTCCTACGTGTGGGTCACGCCCGGGTCGGGCGTACATCCAGGACAGTTCGACGAGCAGAACCGCTAAATACAGCGATCTTTCAGCAACCGATCATAACTCAGCCGATAGGGCCCAGCACGCGCTCGATGTAAGCATTCGTGAATCGGCCCTGTGGGTCGAAGCGCTTGCGGACCTCGGCGAACTTTTCCCACTCCGGATAACGCTGGCTCAGCGTCTCGGCGGTCTGGAAATGTCGCTTACCCCAGTGCGGGCGGCCGTTGTACCGGTCGAAAACGCGTTCGCAGGCGCGGAAGTACGGCTCATAGTCCATGCCCTGGTACTGATGCACGGCGATGTAGCAGGTGTCGCGGCCACCGGCGGGGGACAGGAAGGCGTCATCGGGCGCGACCCACCGCACCTCGATCGGCATGACGGTATCGAAATGCTTGGCGACATCCCTGATCTCGCGAATCGCATCCACCGAATGCTCGCGCGGGATGGCGTACTCCATCTCGGTGAAGCGGAAGAGCCTGGTGGTGGCGAAGACTCGATAGGAACGCTCCACCTGGCGGCGGTAACTGCCCGCAAAGGCCGCCGCGCGCTGCACATACGGAATGAGGCTCGGATTGCGCCGGGTCAGCTTGCACAGCGCGTCGAAGGTGTAGTTGGTCATGAGGATGTCGGAGAACCAGTCGACGGCCTTGCCGCGCGGCTGCTCCGGCAGCTGGACCTGATTGTTGCGCTTGGTCATTGCCAGCGGACTGTGCGCGAACATGTAGAACTCGAAGTGCTCATTGCCGTCGACATAGGTGTCGAGGTCCTCGAGGACCTCCTCGACGGGCACCGGTCGTTCCACACCTTCGAGGACGAAGGACGGCACCATCTGCAGGGTGGCGGCGGTGATCACGCCGAGCGCGCCCACATTCACGCGCGCCGCGCGCCAGCCGTCCGGATCGGTCTGCTCATTGAGTTCGACCCGGCTGCCGTCGGCGAGCATGAGCTCCACCGATTGCAGTGCGGCGGAGAGGTTCTGCAACTTCGCCCCGGTGCCGTGCGTGCCGGTGGCGGTCGCGCCCGCGACGGACTGCACATCGATATCGCCGAGATTGGGGAATGCCAGGCCCATCGGGTGCAGGGCATTGCTGACGGCGTTCAGGGTGGCACCGGCCTCGACCCGGACCCGACCGGTGGCGCGGTCCACCGCCAGGATCTTGTCGAGCTTGTTCAGGCGCATGAGCGTCCCGTCGGTCAGCACGGTATCGGTGAAGGAATGCCCCGATCCGGCGACGCGCACAGTATGCCCGGCTGCCTCGGCGCGTGCCAGCACCGCGGCGACTTCCTCGGGCGTGCCCGGGTCGGCGATGGACGCCGGAGCACAGCCCTGATCCCCGGCCCAGTTCGCCCAAGAGTTGGTCATGCGACCAACTTTAAACCGAGAGGTGTGAGAAGCGCTACCGTTTCCTGCCGTTGCACATCGCTTCTTTGGCGCGTTCGACCTCACTGTCGGTGAGGGCGCGCTGGGTGAGGGGCAGGCGGGGGACGCCGTCGCCGCGGACTCCGTTCAGGACGATGGTCATGTACCGCTCCCATACGTCGGTATTGACCGAACGGGCGAAGCCGGCCACGCCGTCGACCATGTTCACCATGGCGAAGAAATCGCCCGATTCGACGCTGGGATGCAGTGCGCCCGCCTCCTTGGCGCGGCGGATGACGGCCTGCATGCCGGGCTGGACGCGCTCCTTCATGCAGACGAATCGGTCCATGCTGTCGTGCATTTCCAGCACGACCTCGCCGAAACCGCGGTTCAGCGCCATATGGCGGCAGGAGTACTCGAACAGTTCCACCAGGCCCAGCCATGGGTCGGGGTGGTGCAGGGCGAGCTCGACCGCGGCGGCCAGCTCGGTGACCATGGCATCGAAAACTTCCAGGATGAGTTCCTGCTTGTTCGCGAAGCGGCGGTAGACGGTACCGACGCCGACGCCCGCTCTTTCGGCCACATCGTCCAGGGTGACCTCCAGGCCGCGATCGGCGAAGAGTTCGCGTGCTGCCGCGATGATGCGTTGCTGATTGCGCGCGGCGTCCGCGCGCAAACGACGCGGTGGGGGCGCGGTGGTGACGTGATTCACACCGTAATCCTAACAGGGGCCGGGATTATCCGGAGGGTATATCTCCGTTTAGATGATAGCTTTAACCGGTAAACGGAGACGGCCTCTCCGCTAATCCTAGGGGACAAGGAAAACGACCATGACGACAGCTCTCGAGAAAGAGAAGGCAGCGGCCGCGCCGACGACCGGAGACGGTCGCCGTGGCTCGCATGCCCTGCGCTGGTGGGTGCTCGCGGTACTCGGCGTGGCGCAGCTGATGGTGGTGCTCGACGCGACCGTCGTGAACATCGCGCTGCCGGCCGCTCAGGCCGATCTGCACTTCTCCAACGGTGACCGGCAATGGGTGGTCACCGGCTATGCCCTCGCCTTCGGCAGCCTGCTGCTGCTCGGCGGACGACTCTCCGATCTCTTCGGCCGCCGGACCACCTTCATCGTGGGTCTGATCGGCTTCGCCGGCGCTTCGGCCATCGGCGGTGCCGCCGGTAGCTTCGAGGTGCTGGTCGGCGCTCGCGTGGCGCAGGGCGTCTTCGGCGCACTGCTGGCCCCCGCCGCACTGTCACTGCTGACCGTGACCTTCACCGAGCCCAAGGAACGTGCCAAGGCCTTCGGTATCTTCGGCGCCATCGCCGGTGCGGGCGGTGCGCTCGGGCTGCTGCTCGGCGGCGCGCTCACCGAATGGGCCTCGTGGCGCTGGGTCATGTACGTGAACCTGGTCTTCGCCGCCATCGCGCTGGTCGGTGCGATCATGCTGCTCGCCAAGCACACCGCCACTCAGCGGCCCAAGCTGGACCTGCCCGGCACCCTGTCGGTGAGCGCCGCATTGTTCGCCATCGTGTACGGCTTCTCCAAGGCCGAGTCCGACGGCTGGACCAACTCGACGACGCTGTCCTTCCTCATCGGCGGCGTGGTGCTGCTCGCGGTATTCGTCTGGCTGGAAACGCGGGTCGCGCATCCGCTGCTGCCGCTGCGCGTGATCCTCGATCGCACTCGTGCCGCGTCCTACCTGACCGTGTTCGCCATCGGCATCGGCATGTTCGCGATGTTCCTGTTCCTGACCTACTACATGCAGCAGTCGCTGGGCTTCTCGCCGATCATGACCGGCGTGGCCTTCCTGCCGATGGTCGCGGGCATGGTGCTGTCCTCCACGACCGTGCCGTCGTTGCTGGTGCCGAAGGTCGGCCCGCGGGTGACCGTCGTGACCGGATTCCTGCTCGCCGCACTGGGTATGGCGCTGCTGACCCGGATCGGCGTGGACACCGCGTACGCCAGTCACATCCTGCCCAGCCTCATCCTGATGGGTGTCGGCCTCGGTACCGCGATGTCGACCGCCTTCATCGGCGCCACCTCCGGGGTGCAGCACAGCGATGCCGGTGTCGCCTCGGCGATGGTGAACACCAGCCAGCAGGTCGGCGGTTCCATCGGTACCGCGCTGCTGAGCACGCTGGCCGCCACGGCCCTCGGAAACTATGTGTCCGACCATGGCGCGTCACCGGCGGCGCTGGCCGAGGCCGCGGTGCAGAGCTACACCACCGCCTTCTGGTGGGCTGCCGCGATCTTCGTGGTGGGTGCCGTGGTCACCGGCCTCATCATGCCGAACAAGGTTCCGGTCCCCTCCGAGGGCGAACCCGTTCTGGCGCACTGAGATCCCACTCTGAGATTTGCCTGGAAAACCTGCACCCCATCCGCTCGCGCGGGTGGGGTGCGGTGCTTTCCGGGCCCAGGAAAAGCGCAGCCCCACTCATCGAAATGAGTGGGGCTGCGGTGTTTACAGCTGAACCTGCGCCGAATCGTCAGCGGCAGTTGGACGGTGGCGGCACACCCGCGAACCGGTCCGCCAGATAGCTGACGGCCTTGACCGCGCCGGGGAAGATCGCCGTGCCGTGATCGGCGCCCGGAATGATGTCGAACTGCACCGGAGTGCCTGCCGCGCAATAGCGCCCCGCGGTATTGAGCGCGAGATCCAGCGGCACCTGGTCATTGCCGCCGTGCCATTCGTACATGGGGACCCGGGGGACGCCCGGGTAGATCTCGAGGGCATTGTCGTGGAAGGCGCCGATGAGGGTCGGATCGCTCTCGATGCCGCGGTGGAACATCTCACCGATGGTGTGCCCCGCGCCGGCCGAGATGATGTCGTCCACACAGGAATTGGCGATCCGGTCACGCAGCGCGAACCCTGCCGGGGTCAGCGCATTATCGAGCGGAAGTGCGTCGGGGTACTCGCGCTCCATCCCGACCGCGACCGCGAAGCCGAGCCCGAACAGCGGATGCGGGACATCGCCGACATCGATGGCGATCTTGCCCGGATTCACCGGCACGCCGCCGTCCGCGAAACCGACGATGGGCAGTTCGGGCGCGTATTCGGGCGCCAGTGCGGCGGCGAATCCGGTGGCCATGGCGCCGCCGGAGTATCCGACCATGCCGACCGGGGAATTACCCAGTCCCGCAGGGGCGAAGCGTTCGGCCGCGCGAATGCCGTCGAGGGTGATCTGGCCGCCTAGTCGGGCCGCGCCGTAGGCACTGGTCGGGCCTAGGTGATCCGGTACAGCAACCGCCCAGCCACGCGCCAGCAGCAATTCGAGCGCACCCGATTCCTTGAGGCCGCCGTCGAACAGCGCATGCGACGGAGCGCATTGCATGCCCAGTGAATTCACGAACGGCTGGTACGAGACCAAGGGGTGCGGGCCGGGGCCGGGCACGATGAGGGTGGTGACCGCGGCAATGGGCCCGCCGGAGGAGTTCGTGGAGTGGAAGAGCAACTGCCACACCGTCGCACCGGGCCACGGGTTGGCCGGCATCAGGCGAGAGCGCAGTACGTCCCCGGGTGCACTGTCCCCGAGATTTGCTGGGGCATAGTAGAACCCGTCGGGTTCCGCGATCGGGTACACGGCACCTGCGTGAGCTGCCGGAGCGGTCGCCATCACGGCGATCGCTGCTGCGGCTATGCCGCAGCTCCGGACCAGCATGCTTCTGATCAACTGCCGCACCGCCAACTTGGCTCTCCTCTGAGGCCGATGGGACAACACCGGGCAAGCGGCACTATCCTCGCAGTTCCCGGGTGCTGTTCGGCCTCAGCAACACGCCGAATAGCAACGATTTAGCAAACTGGAGAGGAGGGTGGTGGGTCCCAGCGTCGGCGGTGTTGAGCGCGGTAGCCTCGCGACCCTCTCCACGTCGGCGGCGGAAGTTCGTAGACTGCTTGGATCGGGCCGGAAATGGGCACACCGTGAAGCGGGCGTTATCGCGCTCGGCGACTTCGGTGGAACGGCGACGATTCGACGATTGGGGGCAGGCGATGAATGAGACGGGAGCACGCTGGCAACCGTCGGATCGCGCGGTGGGCAGTCGATTCGATAGTGTCTTCACACTGGGCACCCGGATGCTGACCCCGTTCAGTACGTTCGGCTGCCCAACGGTTCGACGGGCTGAGGAGGGCGTTGACAGCTATGCGGTGGCGAACGTCGTGATCGCCTCGCCGAGGCAGCACACCCACACCTCGCCGAGGCAGTGGGTGAGGTCGTGATGCTGATGACCAGCCGGGCACAGGCCGTACGGAAGGGAGCCGCGAGCATGGCGCACGATCGAGCCGGGCGACCGGCACGCGCCGCAGACCTCGAGGACATCGCGCATCTGGTGACGGCGTACTACAGCCGAATTCCGGATCCGGAGGATCCGTCGCAGCTGGTGTCCTTCGGAACTTCCGGGCACCGCGGCTCCAGCCTCGACTGCGCTTTCAACGAGTCACACATCCTCGCCATTACGCAGGCCATCGTGGAGTATCGCGCCACCCGCGGCATTACCGGTCCGGTATATCTGGCCCGCGATACGCATGCGCTGTCCGAACCCGCATGGACCACCGCGCTCGAGGTGCTCGCCGCCAATGACGTCACCGCCATGATCGATTCGCGCGACAGGTACACGCCCACACCGGCTTTGAGTCATGCCGTGCTGCGCCACAATCGCGGCGGCACCCGGCATCAGGCCGATGGCATCGTGGTCACGCCCTCGCACAATCCGCCGCGTGACGGTGGATTCAAATACAATCCGCCGCACGGCGGCCCGGCCGATACCGTCGCCACCGATGCCATTGCGGCGCGCGCCAACGAGCTGCTGCGCGGCGGTCTCGCGGAGGTGCGGCGCACCAGTCTGGCGCATGCGCTGGCCACCAAGGTCGAACGCTACGACTATCTCGATCGCTATATCGGCGACCTACCCAATGTGCTGAACCTGGATGCCATTCGCGGCGCGGGGATTCGGCTGGGCGCCGATCCTATGGGCGGCGCGAGCGTCGACTACTGGGAGGAGATCGGGCAGCGGTACGACCTCGAACTCGAGGTGGTCAATCCGTTCGTCGATCCGACCTGGCGGTTCATGACGCTCGATGCCGACGGCCGGATTCGGATGGATCCGTCCTCGCGGTACGCCATGGCCTCGCTCGTGGCGATTCGCGACGATTACGACATTTCCACGGCCAACGATGCCGATGCCGACCGGCACGGGATCGTGACTCCCGATGCGGGCCTGATGAATCCGAACCACTACCTGGCCGTGGCGATCGAATACCTGATCGCCAATCGGATGGGCTGGGACGCCCTGACCAAGATCGGCAAGACGGTGGTGACCTCGTCCATGATCGACCGCGTGGTCAGTGTGCTGGGGCGCGATGTCTACGAGGTGCCGGTCGGGTTCAAATGGTTCGTGCCCGGATTGTTCAGCGGCAGCCTGGCATTCGGCGGCGAGGAGAGCGCCGGTGCGTCGTTCCTGCGCCAGGACGGCACCGTCTGGACCACCGACAAGGACGGCATTCTGCTCTCGCTGCTGGCCGCGGAGATCACCGCCGTCACCGGCCAGAGTCCGTCCACCCGCTACTCCGAACTCGAGAAGCGCTACGGCAGCCCGGCTTACAACCGGATCGACGCGCCTGCCACCGTGGAACAGAAGGCCCGGCTGGCGGCGTTGACGCCGGACATGATCACTGCGACCGAGATCGCCGGGGAGCCCGTCACCGGAATCCAGACCCGCGCGCGCGGCAATGGCGCGGCGCTGGGCGGGGTGAAGGTCACCACCGAGAACGCCTGGTTCGCGGCCCGGCCCTCCGGCACCGAGGACAAGTACAAGATCTACGCGGAATCGTTCCAAGGCCCCGAGCATCTCGCGCAGGTGCAGGCGGCCGCTGAAGAGATGGTGGGACAGGCACTCTCAGGTGAGTAGCGGCTCCTCCTCCCCGCGCCTTAAGCCCCTGCCGGTAGAGATCTGGGTACTGGTGGGGGCCGCCTTCACCATTGCCATCGGATTCGGACTCGTCGCTCCCGCGCTGCCGCAGTTCGCCCGAAGCTTCGGGGTCGGAGTCGCGGCGGCCTCCTTCATCGTCAGTGCGTTCGCCCTGATGCGCCTGCTGTTCGCGCCGCTGGGTGGGCGCATGGTGCAGAAGCTGGGGGAGCGGCCGGTGTATCTGACCGGGCTGATCATCGTCGCGATCTCCACCGGCGCGTGCGCGTTCGCCCAGACCTATTGGCAGCTGCTGGTATTGCGGTCGCTCGGCGGTATCGGGTCCACCATGTTCACGGTGTCCTCGCTGGCGCTGGTGATCCGTATCTCGCCGCCGCTGGAGCGGGGGCGGGTGTCGGGGGTGTACTCGACCAGCTTCCTCATCGGCTCGATCAGTGGGCCGCTGGTGGGCGGTGCGCTCTCGTTCCTCGGGCTGCGCGCGCCGTTCATCATCTATTGCTTCGCGCTGCTGGTGGCCAGTCTGATCGTGTATGTGGCGCTGCGGGATTCACATCTGGCGGTGCCGGAGGCCGCCAGTGGTACGGCGGTCATGACCTTCCGGGAGGGGCTGGCCAAGCCGCAGTATCGCGCGGCGCTGTGGTCCAACTTCGGCAATGGCGCGGCCGTATTCGGGGTGCGGATGGCCTTGGTGCCGCTCATCGTGGTGGAGGTGCTGAAGGAGGATGCGGCGCTGGCCGGCATTGCCCTGACCGTTTTCGCGGCCGGAAATGCGTCGGTGCTGTTCCTGTCCGGGCGCTGGTCGGATCGCCTGGGCCGCAGGCCCTTCCTGATCGCGGGCACGCTGATCTGTGCGATCGGCACCACGGGACTGGGTCTCGCGCAGACCTTCCCGTGGCTGCTGGTCGCGTCCTGTATCGCGGGGATCGGCTCCGGCATGTTCTCGCCCGCGCTGCAAGCCGCGGTGGCGGACATCGTGGGCCCGGGTGTGCGCGGTGGGCCGGTGCTCGCGGGTTATCAGATGTCCGCGGATCTCGGCACCTTCCTCGGGCCGTATCTGATCGGTACGCTCGCCGACCAGGTCTCCTACGGGGTAGCGCTCGGGGTTACCGGCGTCATTCTCGCCACCGCCTCGGCGGCCTGGATGGTGGTGCCGGAAACGTTGCGCCGCAGGGAACCGGCCCCGGCGTAGCGGGCGCCACAGTGGGCCCGCGCCGGATATGAGTTGCGGGGGTGAGTGGGCGCGTTCGACGCCGGTGCGGCAGAGTGTGGCGCGTGAGCGCACCGTCCTCGAAACACACCCCGCAGCCGGTATCGAGCAAGACCACGTACGCCCTAGCCGGCGTGGCGCTGGCGGTGGTCGTCTTGGTCATCTTCGCGCTGTACCAGTGGAACAGCGGCGGCACCGTCGCGGTGCGCGATGACGGGTACGGCCCGGTGCACAATCCCGACGTGACGGTGGCCATGGACTCCGACGGCGCGATCGTGCTGGGCAAGTCCGGGGTCAAAACCATTGACGTCTACGAGGATCCGCTGTGCCCCGCCTGCGGGCAACTGGAGAAGACCTACGGCCAGGAGATCGCCAAGCAGGTCGACGAGGGCAAGCTCGCGGTGCGCTACCGCCTCGTCAACTTCCTGGACTCGCGCTCGCGCAGCAAGGACTACTCCACCCGCGCCGTCGCCGCCAGCGAATGCGTAGCCCAGGCCGGTGACGGCCCCGCCTACGGCAAATTCCACACCCTCCTCTTCACCACCAAGCAGCCCGAGGAGGGCGGCCCCGACCACAGCAACCAGGACCTCGCCACCATCGCCAAAGACGCAGGCGCCACCGACGACACCCTGAAATGCATCACCACCGCCGACCGCCTCGACTCCGCCCGCAACCACGCCGAGGCAGCCATGAAGGCCCTGACCGCCGCCTCCGGCGGCGGCGCAGCCACCCCCTCTGTCTTCATCAACGACAAAAAGATCGACGTCACCAAAAACGACTGGGTCCTCAACGCCACCAAGTAATCCCGCCCCCACCTCCCATTTCGTTGGGGTGGGATGGGGTGGGGTGCGGCCGGTCGAGGGCGCCGGGGCGGCCGCACCCCGGGCGGGAGTCGCGTGCCAGTCGCGGCTCCCGGGAATCGGGTGTGCAGGAATTGGTGGGGTGCGGCCCATCGGGGCCTCAGGAGAGCCGCACCCCGGGCAGGGAACCGGGCTGGCAGCACGGCTCCGTGGTCAGGGGTGGGAAGGGCTGGGGCTCATCGAGTTGCGGGTCGCGCGGGGCCGCGCTCGTGTCGTGGTCCTGCCGGGTCGGGCCGGGGGTGGCTCGGACCGTGCGGCATGGAACTCGGGGTGCGTGGGCCGGACCGGTGGCCCAGGGCGGGTGCGGGGATCACCGCGGTGCGGGGCGAGCCGGGATGGTGGGGATGTCGTTCTCCGGGGTGGAGCGGGAGAGCTGGGGGTGGAGTAGGACGTGGGTGTCCAGGGGGTAGGCGATGTCGGTTGTCGCCGGGGCGGAGAGGGTAGCCGGTTCTTCGGGGAGGCGGTAGGGGCGGTGGGGTGGTTTGGCGGGGGCGTCGATATCGGTGTGGGGGAAGAGGTATCGCGCGCCTTCGCGGATGGTTTCGTGTGATTCGCCGCTGGGGTCGATCCAGCGCATGCGGTCGGTGTCGGCGAGGTAGACGCGCCAGGGTTGTTTTCCGCTGTCGGCCAGGACTTTCAGGCGGTGGTGGTGGGAGCAGAGGACGGCGCGGGGTGCCGCGCTGGCCTGGGGTGCGCGGCGCATCCGTAGCGAATCGAACTGGGAGAGCAGGGTTTCGGCGGCGGGCATGGTGCAGCCGGGGAAGCGGCACAGCCCGTCGAAGGCGCGCACCTCGCGTGGGGGAGCGGCCGAGAACGGGGGTGACACCTCGACTTTCGCGGCCGCGGAGTTGCGCTTCGAGCCCGCGGGATGAGCTCCCGGCGCTCCGGAACCCGCGGCCTGGCGCGCCGCCGCGCGAAGTGCCTCGGGCGCAACCGAATCGGCGGGAACTTCGTACAGCCCCGCTGAACGTTCCCAGGGCGCCATCGGAGCGGTCGGATTCCGCCGCACTGCCGAGGAGCGCGGCCCCCCGATCCGAGGTACCGCCGACGAGCTCGGGTCGGGAGTCGCCGGTGCCGCAGAAGGACTCTGGTCGCCGGCCGCGGTTGCCGCAGAAGGACTCTGGTCGCCGGCCGCGGTTGCCGCGGAAGGACTCTGGTCGCGAGCCGCGGTTGCCGCGGAAGGACGCAAGTCGGGAGTCGCCATTGCTGTAAAAGGACTCTGGTCGTCGTCGGCAGTTGCCGTCGATGAGTTCGGGTCCGCGATGGCAGGTGTCACCGGTGAGTTCAGGTCAGAAGCGGCAGGTGCTACGGAAGGGCTGCGGTCGCCGATGGCGGGTGTTGCCGCTCGGCGCGGGTCGCGCGTCGCGGTTGTTGCGGACGGGCTCGGGTCGCTGGTGATGGGTGCGATCGATCGGCTCGGGTCGCTGCCGGCAGATGCCACCGATCGACTCGGGTCGGCGGCGAGTGCGGGCTCGGGGGCGGCGAAGTATTCGGGAATCACTTGGAAGCGGGCGTGTTCGGCGAGGGTGCGGGCCAGGGCGGCGTCGACGGGGCCGAAGCCGGAGAGGAAGGCCGGATCGTCGCGGAGGCCGAGAAGGGTTTCGGCGGACATGCCGACCTGGATGAGCGGGCGGCGTGGTGTGGCGGGTGCACCGGCCTGCGGGCAGTTCTTACCGTGGGTGCAGCCGCAGGTGAGGCGGCCGGTGCCGTCCGCGAGCGCGACCAGCGCATCGGCGCGGCGCTGCGGCATGGTGCGCGGATCGTCTTCGCACACTTGCAGACTCATCTCACGCAGCCGCATGGCGACGGTTTGCGCGCCCGCGGCGGGGAGCAGGCCGTCGAAGACCGCCATACCGTCGTGCACCGCGCGGATTCGCACATCGCGGTCGGACTCGCGCGCCTCGCGCCGGCGCTGTTCACCCTCGGAGTCCAGGCGAATCACCCAGCGCCGCGCCGTTTGCCGCAGCCGGCCCGGATCGGAGCGGGTAGCGGCCTCGATGAGCTTGGGCTCCAAGGCTTCTCGCACCTCACGCGAGAGCCCGCGCATGGCCTCGGTAATGACCTGCACCCGCGACAGATCTATCCGCCCCGCCGCGAATGCCAGGCTGGTCTGCGGTAGTGAGTCCAGCGCCAGCCCGATATCGATGAGCGCCGCCGCCACCGCCTCGGACACCTGCACCGCGACCGCCACTTCAGCGGCGGCGAACTCACCGGCCCGGATCCCGCCCGGTCCGGGTTCGGCATTTCCGGCGCGATGCCGGCGATACACCTCCCGAATGGCCGTGATCTCCGCTGCCTGCGCGAACGCCGCTGCCCCGTGTGCCCGTCGCAGCGCTTCGATCAGCTCCGCATCGCCCATCGCCTCCGCCTCTCCGCTATCGAACATGTGTTCGACACTACGCCGCGAAGATCGCCGCCGCCAGCATTTGTGCAGGCGATTTGGTTTGTTCCGTGCAGGTCGTGTAACTTCTTTCAAGCAAGCGGGGCACGCCCCGCGAACAAGAACTGAACATGGGGCTATGGCGCAGCTGGTAGCGCACCACACTGGCAGTGTGGGGGTCAGGGGTTCGAATCCCCTTAGCTCCACTCGAATGTTTTCCTCACCGAAACCGTCCTCTCGAGGGCGGTTTTCGTGTTTCCGGGGGCGAGTGAGGCCACCGGCTCGACAGTGGCCACGGTCACAGGATCGCGTACCGCTTGGTTCGTGAGTGGTACCAGCGCACCAGTATGTGATCGAGTACTCCTGTGGGAGACGAACCTGGCGCCTTCGCCGAACACCGCGATATCAGGCCGGCGGACGAGAGACCCTTCAGCCCCGGGGGTCGCATCGACGACTACGGCACCTACCGGTTCGTCTGCCCTGTCCCCGATTGCCGATGGTTTCACGACGAGAACACCACCCAGGACAATCCGGGATGGCGACAGCTCGTCGAGGCGGCGATAGCCGCACATCTCGCTGCCGAACACGCCCCCCGGACCGCTCCCGAGGCATGAAAAGTTCTGTGCTCCAAGATATTCGGAACTGCGAGAAGCTCACACCGCCCGAATGACCTCTGAACAGCGTGTGTTCGGTTCGCGACACCGCACGGCGGCGCGGTTACGCTACCGCCATGCCGTACGTCAGTACTGATGGGGCCCGGGTCTTCTACACCGACTCCGGCCGCCGAGGCCTGCCGACCGTGGTGCTGGGTCACGGATTCTTCATGGATCTGTCGATGTTCGCGCCGCAGGTGGAGTTCCTGGAATCCGCCGGTTTCCGGGTGCTGTGCTGGGATGCGCGTGGCCACGGCGGCACCACCGCCGATCCGGAGAGCCCTTTCAGCTATTGGGATTCGGCCCGCGACCTGCTCGCCGTAATGGATGCCGCCGAAGTGGAGCACGCGATCCTGGGCGGCATGTCCCAGGGCGGCTATGTGGCCCTGCGCGCGGCACTGCTCGCGCCGGAGCGCACGGATGCGCTGATGCTGTTCGATACCGAGGCCGGAGCTTCGACCCCGGCCGAGCAGGCGGACTACCGCGGCCTGTTCGATGCGTGGACCAATCCGGACGTGCCGCTGAACGAGCTGGCACCCGGGCTCGCAGCACAATTGATCGGCGGCACTCTCGCCGATCAAGCGCCGTGGCGAGGCAAGTGGGCGGCCAGTGACCGCCCTGCGATCCGGCAGGCGGCGTTATGCCTGATCGAACGGGAGTCCCTGGCGGATCGCCTCGGCGAAATCAACTGTCCGGTGCTGGTCCTGCGCGGTGAGCTCGACCGGTCGAGCACCGCGGACAAGTCCGAAGCGCTGGCTTCCGGCCTGCCCGCGGCCGGTCCGGTGGTGACGATCCCGGGCGCCGGTCATGCGCCGAACTGGACGGCTCCGGACCTGGTCAATGCCGTGATCGACGAGTTCCTCACGCGCTGAGCAGACTCGCCGGACGGCTGTTCGATGCCGATGAACCGCTGGAACGGCGCATCGGCATCGGGGGGTACCTCTGGCCAGAGGTACCTCTGGCCAGCGGTTGCGGAGAACCTTTACGGCCGTGATCGCGACATGTTCTGATTGCTCCCGGCTCGTGCGCGGCCTCATGTTCTCCCCGTCCATCGGAGTGCGGGGACCTGCTGCGAGGGCTGCGCGAAAGGGGGCGCAGTCCTCGCGACGGGGAGTCGCTCCGAGTCCGCAGTATCGGTTCGGCTCGATTTACTCAGGGGTTGCTCGAGATGACAACCGTTCTACCTTGTCCGGCATGGTGCGTCGATCATGAGGAGCCGGACCCGTTCGACCCCTGCGACGGCGGCCGCCACTGCGGTCAGGAGATATCGGTGCCGGTCGGTGTTTCGACGCGCCAGGTACTGCCCGCGATGTTCGTACAGCTGAATGCGCACGACTGTAATGGGTTGCGGCACAGCTGGATTGATCTGATCGTACCGAGCCGCGTGCATGCGGAGATGACCGTGCCGCAGGCCCGCGAGGTCGCCGCCGCACTCATTGCCGGAGCCGACTGCTGGGATGCGCGCATGCCGGCAGGCGCTCTGCTGCAGCCGCATTCGTGTCCCTTGTGGTGCAAGCAGCACGAGGAGGCGCGAGCGGTCGATCCGCTGGTCGATCGGTGGCACTACGGCTGTGCGCGGGTGGTCCCGGTGACGGGCCCGTGGCTGTCGGGCACCGAGGTTCGAGTTCGATTGTGCGCCAAGGACTCCGGTCTCGGCCGTCGAGTTGTGATCGGCCTGATCGTGCAGGACGACGATACGCCCGAGCTCACCGCCGCCGAGGCCCGCCGGATGGCTGCCGCACTACTCGATGCCGCCGATGAGATCGCCGGTGCTCGGTAGCCGCCGGATCCGGGTCGCTACAGCCTGAGCAGCGCCGTGCGCGTGCTCGCGGCGAGGTCTTCCGGGGGCTGGTCCAGGCCGAAGTATTCGGGTGTCGGTCGCAGTACGAGTTCCGAAAGGCCGTGCAGCGTGGCCCAGATGGACCTGGCCATGAGTTCGGGCGGGGTGGACGGGGCGAGGATCTCCTCTGGGCCCCTGGCAGTTCTCCCGATGGCTGCGCACCCGGCACCGGCGAGTCCATCGCGGCATGGGCAGGGTCTATCTGAGTACCGTTGCGGTGGGCGCGATCGCGGCATTCGTCATGTCGATGTTCAGCTCGGTCGCACTGCTGGGATTCTTCGGCTTCGGCACCCTGGCCATCCTGGGGGTGGACGGCCTGGCGTGCCTATCGCGCCGCCCGCTCGCGTGATTTCGCCGGCCACCAGGCCTGGGCGATCCGCAATTTCGCACTCACCTATGCCGCGGTGACGCTCCGATTGTGGTTCGGCGCACTGATTTTGGTGCAGCTGCCGTTTGTGCACGGGCCGGACGCGTTTACCGCCATCTCCACCAATGCGTACGCGCCGCTGGCCTTCTTGGCGGTGGCTGCCCAACCTGGTCATCGCCGAGTTCATGATCCGCCGCCGCGGCCTGCCCGCCCTTCGAATAACGGTGCAGGAGGCCGCTTCTCAGACGGAGGCGAGCGGTGGCGTGGCGATGCGCAAGGCGCTGACGAGTTCGCGGTAGAGCGTGTCTCCCGCGAGGAGTTCCGCATGGGTTCCGGTGGCACGGAGCGCGCCGTCCTCCATCAGCCAGATGGTGTCGGCATCGATCACCGTGGAGAGCCGGTGCGCGATGGTGACGACGGCGCTGTCCCGTGCGATGTCGTGGATGATGTCCTGAACCGCCGCCTCGGTGCGGCCGTCGAGCTGTGCGGTCGCCTCGTCCAGCAGCAGCACGTCGGGTCGCCGGACAATGGCGCGCGCCAAGGCAATGCGCTGGCGCTGACCGCCGGAAAGGCTGGTGTGCGCCACCGGCTCATCCAATCCGCCGGACAGGCGCCGCACGGTGTCGGCCAGTCCGACAGCCTCCAATGCCGCCCAGGCTTCCGCATCGGTGGCGTCCGGATAGCGGTAGATCACATTGTCTCGCACGGTCCCGGCCAGCAGCGGCGTCTCCTGCTCGACATAGCTGATGCGCGCGCGGATGCTGTCGATGCGCAAGGTGTCATAATCCGTGTCGTCCAACATGATTCTCCCACTGTCCGGTCCGTAGAACCGCAGCATGAGCGAGAACAGCGTGGTCTTGCCCGCTCCGGACGGCCCGACAACGGCGGTGTGCCCGCGCCGTGGCACGGCCGCGGTGAGATGACTGAGCGCGGGCTGAGTGCCGCCCGGATAAGTCACCGAAACATCCTCGAAAGTCAGCACATTGCGACCCGTCCTACTGGTTGAGTCGGCGCTTCCGGCGGAAAGGTCTTCGGTGCGAATAGATTCCGCCTCCCGCAGCCGTGCCGCCGCGGCGACCCCGGACTGGAGTTGCGCCACCTGCGTGGTCATCTCACCGACAGGGTCCGCGAGCTGAAATGCGTACAGCAGGAAGGCAACCAGGGTGGAGACCGCGAGCTCGCCCTGTCCGACCCGCCATGCGCCGTAGGCGAGAATGACGATAATGCCCAGCTGGATACCGCTGCCCGCGACCGTCCACGCGACCGCCTCGATGCGCACGGCCCGCACGGCATGCCGCGCCGAGGTCCGCGCTTCGGCGATCACCCGCCGGCTCTCCCGCTCCTCGGAGCCACTGGATTTCACCGTGCGCACCGCCCGGATGCCGCCTTCGAGAATCCCTCCGAGCCTGCCCACGGATTCCTGGGCCTGCCGCTGCGCGATGGCGATGGCGGGCATGAGCCAGCCCGCGAGCACCGCGATGATCAGCACCGCGGCCAGCGTGCACAGCAGTAGCGGCACATCCAAAAAGGCCATCAGGATCAGCGTGCCGACCAGCGAGATGGCGCCGTTGATGAGATGAATCAGACTGGAGGATGCGGCCTCACGCAGCAGCAGGGTGTCCGAGGTGACCCGGGTGACCAGCTCACCGGGCGGGCGGAACTGCAGATCCGGCAGCACCCCGCGGAAGAACCGGCGCACCAGACTGGCCCGTGCGTCGAGCACGATGTGCTCGGCAATGCGTCCCAGCAGAATCCACTCGGCCAGTCCGAAGCCCGCGCCGACTACCAGCAGAGCGGCGAGCAGCGAGATCGGCGGCACCAGCGAACCCGCCGCACCGACCGAGTCGAGGATCCATTTGGTGGCGAGCGGTGTGGCCAGAGCCGCTGCCGTATAGCCGAATCCGAGGAACAGGGCAAGCAGCAGCCGTCGCCGATGTGGGCGCACGAAAGACCACAGCACCTGCAGGTGCTGTCCGCGTCCGGCAGTGGTGGACACAGTGGTTGCGGTATCTCGCATTCCTGTAATGGAACACTATTGTTCCATTACAGTCAAATGATGAACCCTTTAGGGTCACCTGATACCGTTCCGGCTATGACTGCCACCGCTCCCGCCGCGCGAACCGGCGTCCGAGCCCGCACCCGCGCGGCCATCCTGGATGCGGCGGCCGAGGTCCTCACGGCGACGCCGACGGCCTCGCTGGGTCAGATCGCCACCGCCGCCGAGGTCGGCCGCACCACCCTGCACCGCTACTTCCCCGAGCGAATCGATCTGCTGCGCGCGCTCGCCCGGCACGTCACCGACCTCAGCAGTCAGGCCATCGTGCGCGCCGAACCGACGGGCGGCACGCCGCTCGCGGCGCTGCGCCGGGTGGTGGAAGGCCAGTTCGCCCTCGGCCCGATCCTGCTGTTCGTCTACACCGAGCCGACCCTCGCCGGTGACAGCGCACTCTGGGACGAACTCGAACGCGGCGATGATCCGGTGGACGCGGTCCTGGTCAGAGTGCGCGAAGCCACCGGCTCCGCCCTCCCACTGCCCTGGATCCGCCGCACGTTCTGGGCCCTGCTCTACGCGGGCTGGGAGGCGGCCAAGGAGGACGGCACGCCCCGCCACGAATTGGTGGACGCCATCATGACCACCCTCACCCGCGGCGTCCTCTCCGAACCTGAACCCGCATAACCGAACCCGGCCGCGGCGCAGATCCGGTTCGCCGCTATTCGGGAAAGCCGACGTCTACCTCGACGCTGTCGCGTTCGAGGTACATGCGCCAATAGTGTTCACCCAGTTCATCATTCGACAGGCGATTGATCTCGATGCCGGCGGGAACCAGTTCCGGATGGTTGTCGATGAGCTCCTCCGCGAAGCTGCTTCCGATGAGAACGCCGATATTCAGTACGCCCGCGTAAACCCCCGTGCCGTTCAGCTCCGCCGCGAGCTGCTGCACATAACCGCGCTGGGCGGCCAGGGCCACACCGAAATTGGCGAGGTGCGGCCACGCCACGTGCGGTGAGGAGCCGGAGGAGAAGAGCAGCGCACCGTCGCCGCGAGCGATCATGGCGGGCGCCAGGGCGCGCGTCATGAGAATCGGCGAGTGCAGTTTGAGCGCCATGGGCACGCTCAGTCCGGATACGTCCAGGTCGAGTGTGGACGGAATGCGGTCGGCCATATCCCCGGTCGCGCCGTGCACGGCGACATCGATCTCGCCGAAGTCCGCGCGAATCGCGCCGACGGTGTCGCGCATCTGGGTCGCGTCGGTGACATCGGCGGGAAACGCCACGGCCTCGATCCCCTCGGCCTGCAGGTCCTTGACGTGTTGTTCGGCCTTGTCGGGTCGACGCCCGACGACCGCCACCTGGAACCCCTCCCGGCCGAATACACGTGCGGTGCCCATGCCGAGTCCGGGTCCGAAGCCGAAGATCGCGATGGTCTTGCTCATGTGGTGCCTCGCTAAGTTGAGCAGTGGTTCAAGTTACTACTCGACGCTAGCATTAAGTTGAACCCATGCTCAAGATATTTCGAGCCCCGGATTTGTAGGATCGGCGAATGTCCTCGAACAAGCCGCTCCGCCTCGACGCGCGCCGCAATCGCGATGCGCTGGTGACCGCGGCCCGCGAGGTATTCGCCGAACGCGGCCTCGACGCCCCGGTGAAAGAGATCGCCGCCCGCGCGGGCGTGGCCATCGGTACCCTCTACAACCGCTTCCCCACCCGCGACGAGCTCATCGCCGCCGCCGTCGAGGACCGCATCGAGTCCGGTGGCCGAATTGCCGAGCAGGCCATGCTGATCGACGACCCGTGGGAGTCCTTCACCTACCTGGTCGAGAAGGTCTGTGAAGTGCAAGCCGGCGACCGCCTGCTCAATGAACTCGCGGTTCGTGCCGCCCCCAGCGCCGCGATCGCTCGCGCCCGCGAGGACGGCCACCGGAAGATGCGCGAAATCGTCACCCGTGCACAGCAAGCCGGAGCCCTGCGCCCGGACTGGGTGCTGGAGGACATCGCCTTCATCACCTGGGCGCACACCCGGATCGTCGAGGCGACCGGGACGCTGGCTCCGGACGCCTGGCGTCGCCATCTGGCCTTCGTCTTCGACGGCCTGCGCGCCTCGGCCGCGCACCCGCTGCCGGTCCCGCCGATTACCGAGGAGCAGCTCATGGACGCGCTCGGAGCAGGCTCGGAGCCGTCCTGACCATTGCGGGCTATGGTGGGTAGGTGGGTGTCATCGGTGAACTATTCCCAGGCAAGAAACTGGACGACGAGGGCAGTGGCGACAGCGACGGTCAGGGCCATCGCCCGCGCATGGATGTCGATCTGGATGCCGGCGTAATCCGGCTGGCCCCGTCGAAGCCCACCGGCGAATCGGATGCAGCGGCCGAATGATTCGTGCCCAGCATCGACGCGATGTCGGTGCTGGTGGTCGGTGCGGAATCGCGATACCACTTGTCGGCGGTCGGCGGTTGCGCCGGAGCATTGAGGCAGACGATCTTGTCCGCATAGGGGGACAGGCCGCTCAGCGCCTGCCGCCCTGCCACCGGGACCGCAACGGCGACGCGAATGGCTCCGTGCATGCGCGCCATCCGGCAGGCATCGCGCACGGCGCCCGCCTCGGTGAGACAGTCGTCCACGATGACAACGGTGCGATTCTCCAGGCGCACCCGCGGATCTTCGCCGCGGTAGCTGAAAGCATTGTGGCGCAGGATCTTCCATTGCGCCTGCTGCGTGTGTTCGCGTTCCGGATCGCCGAGCTCACCGCGCGCCACGGCGGCGGTGTCGATCAGCAGGGTGTGGTCCTCGCCGAGCAGCCCGTAGACAAGATCGGGGCAGCGGGCCACGGCCAGCGGCAGTACCAGGATCACATCCAGGAGTACGTGCAGCCGGGCGGCGAGTTCGCTTGCGACGCGGACCCCGCCGCCGGGCAGGGCGAGTACCACCACATCATGGCCGCGAAAGGCCGACAGCAGTCCGGCCAACTGCCGGCCCGCGTCGTTGCGGTCCATGAACGGCGGCATTCGTTTCCCCGACTGTGAATGTCAGCCCGTGCTCGACGGCGATCGCAGGAGGGGTATTCGATGACTGTGCACGCCAGGGTGATTCGGCCGGACAGCGGCCGTGGGCAGCACTTGCTGGAAGCGGGCGATCTGCTCAGGAACCGTCGTCATCAGATGCCCTCTCCAGTGAGCTGCCACGGTTCGTGAGCTGGGTAAACAGGCTCATACAGGGCAGAGCCCCAGTGTACGCCCGATCGACTACCGGCCCTCGGCATTCACCGCGGGATCGGCCGGCGACCTTGCAGGGGGCGCCGGCCGAATCCGGTTGGTGCACAGCGGCCCAGTCGGATCAGTTCACGGTTTCAGGAAGGTGGCTGCGATCCCCCAGAACCGGTCGCGGTCCACCGAATGGAAATCCCACGTCTCGGCGATTTGATGTGTCGCGCTGACGATGCCGGATACGTCGAAATCGTCGCGGGTAGCAGTGCCCTTGTCCTCGAGGGCGGCGATGACGTATGCGGTGGCGGTCTCCACACTGTGGGGCAGCACGCAAGGCTCCAATCGGTCGTCGGAATGAGGTTGCGGTATAAGGGACTACGGCTTCGGATCGGAGAGAATGTCCTCGTATCGGTACTCGGTGGGTATGGCTGTCCCCGTCGCGTGTGCCTGCTCCTCGCGGTGGCGCAGGTCGACGCGGCGGATCTTGCCGGAGATGGTTTTCGGTAGCTCGGTGAACTCCACGCGGCGCACCCGGAGGTAGGGCGCGAGGTGGTCGCGGGCGTATTCGAGGATGGCGCGGGCGGTTTCGCGATCGGGTTCCCAACCAGCGGCCAGCGAAACATACGCCTTGGGTACCGCGAGGCGAGTGTTGTCGGGTTGCGGGACGACCGCTGCTTCGACCACGGCTGGGTGCTCGATGAGCACGCTTTCCAGCTCGAACGGCGACACCTTGTAGTCGGAGGACTTGAAGACGTCGTCGGTACGGCCGATATAGGTGATGTACCCGTCGTCGTCGCGTGAGGCGACATCACCGGAGTGGTAGAAGCCCCCCGCCGTGACAGCGGCATTGCGTTCCGGATCGCCCAAATATCCGGTCATCAGGTTGACCGGAGTGTAGCCCAGGTCGAGGCAGATTTCGCCCTCATCAGCGAGTTCTCCGGTGAGGGGGTCGACCAGTATGACGGGCACACCCGGGGCCGGTCGGCCCATGGAACCGGGCTTGACCTGCTGTCCGGGCATATTGCCCACCTGCAGCGTGGTCTCGGTCTGTCCGAAGCCGTCACGAATAGTCAGTCCCCACGCCTTCTCGACCTGGGTGATGACATCCGGGTTGAGAGGCTCACCGGCGCCGAGGATTTCGCGCAGACCGGCCGGTCGCTCGCCGAGATCGGCTTGAATCAGCATGCGCCACACCGTCGGCGGGGCGCAGAACGTGTTCACCTCGGCCCGGCGCAGCTGATCCAGTAGGGCCGCGGCGTCGAAACGGGCGTAGTTGTAGACGAATACGGTCGCCTCGGCGACCCAGGGAGCGAAGAAACAGCTCCAGGCGTGCTTGGCCCAGCCGGGTGCGCTGATGGCCAGATGGACATCGCCGGGGCGCACCCCGATCCAGTACATGGTGGTCAGATGGCCGACCGGATAGCTGATCTGTGAGTGCTGCACCATCTTCGGCTTGCTGGTGGTGCCGGAGGTGAAGTACACCAGCAGCGGATCGTCCACCGCGGTGACGGCGGTGAACGGACCGCTCGACTCGACCGTCGCGGCACCGCTGTAGGAGTGCCAGCCGGATACCGTCTCTCCCACCGCGATTCGAACGTACTCCCCGGGCACCTCGTCGAACTTGGCGGTGTCGCCGGTATTGACGATGACGAATCCCGCACCGCCCCGGCCGATCCGGTCGGTGAGATCCTCCGGGCCGAGTGCGGCGGTGGTCGGCATGATGACCGCGCCGAGCTTGGCCACCGCCAGCATGGTCTCCCAGAGTTCCGCCTGATTGCCGAGCATGAGCATCACCCGGTTGCCCTTGCCGACGCCGAGCCCGGCCAGCCAGGTCGCCACTCGATCCGAGCGCGTGGCCATGTCGTCGAAGGTGATGCGCTGCTCGTCGCCGTTCTCCTCGACGATCCACAGCGCGGGGCGGTCATTGCCGCGGGCGATGACGTCGAACCAGTCGGTGGCCCAGTTGAAGAGGCCGGTCAGCTGCGGCCATTCGAAGGTGTCCACCGCCGTGCCGTAATCGGTCGCGGCCGCGACGAGCTGGTCGCGGGCGGCCCGGTAGGCCTGGGTATTGGCGCCCGATGACTCGGTCATGCCTGCTCCTCTGTGGACTGCTCGAGCAGTCGAATGGCGACTTCGCGCATCTCTATCTTGCGGACCTTGCCGGTCACCGTCATCGGGAATTCGTCCACGACATGCACATACCGGGGGATCTTGTAGTGGGCCAGCTGTCCGGCGCAGAACTCGCGCAGCGTCTCGGGGGTGAGTGGGGTCGCGTTCTCGCGCATGTGAATCCACACCATCAGTTCCTCGCCGTATTTGGCGTCGGGCACGCCGATCACCTGGGCGTCGAGAATGTCGGGATGGCTGTAGAGGAACTCCTCGATCTCGCGCGGGTAGATGTTCTCGCCGCCGCGAATGACCATGTCCTTGATGCGGCCGGTGACCGCGATATACCCGTCCGAATCCATGGTGCCGAGGTCGCCGGTGTGCATCCAGCGGGCGGAATCGATGGCCTCCGTGGTCTTCTCCGGATCGTTCCAGTAGCCGAGCATGACGGAGTAGCCGCGTGTGCACAGCTCACCCGTGGTGCCGCGCGGTACGGTCTGCCCCGTCACGGGGTCGACGATCTTGATCTCCAGATGCGGTCCGGCCTGGCCGACGGTGGCGGTGCGCTGTTCGACGGTGTCGTCGGTGCGGGTCTGGGTGGAGACCGGTGAGGTTTCGGTCATTCCGTAGCAGATGCTCACCTCGCGCATGCCCATTCGATCGATGACCTGCTTCATCACCTCGATCGGGCAGGGTGATCCGGCCATGATCCCGGTGCGCAGCGAGGACAGATCGTAGGTGTCGAATTCCGGATCGGCGAGCTCGGCGATGAACATGGTCGGCACGCCGTACAGCGAGGTGCAGCGTTCGGCGGCAACGGCTTCCAGCGTGGCGCGCGGCTCGAACGAGGGCGCCGGAATGATCATGGCCGCACCGTGACTGGTGGCGGCCAGATTCCCCATCACCATGCCGAAGCAGTGGTAGAACGGCACCGGAATGCAGATGCGGTCCTGTTCGGTATAGCCGCACAGCTCGCCGACGAAGTAGCCGTTATTCAGAATATTGTGGTGGCTGAGCGTGGCGCCCTTCGGGAATCCCGTTGTGCCCGAGGTGTACTGGATATTGATCGGATCGTCGGCCGACAGCGCCGACTGCGCGAGCGTCAACTGCTCCGGATCATCTGCCCGGCCGGTATCGAAGAGCCGCCGCCACTGCGGGCTGTCGAGCAGCACCACCTGTTCCAGTTCCGGGCAGTCCGGTCGCACCTCGCCGATCATGGCCGCATAGTCGGAGCTCTTGAAGACGGGTGCGGCGATCAGCGTGTGAACTCCGGCTTGTCCCAGCACATACCGCAGCTCGTGCGCACGATAGGCGGGATTGATGTTCACCAGGATCGCGCCGATCTTGGCTGCGGCGTACTGCGTCAGCGTCCACTGGGGGCAGTTCGGCGCCCAGATGCCGACCCGGTCGCCCTTGCCGAGCCCGGTCGCCAGCAGCCCCAGTGCCAGTGCGTTCACCTCCGCCGCGAACTCGCGATAGGTCCACCGGATGCCGGTGCTGTAGTCGATCAGGGCCTCGCGGTCCGGGAACCTGGCGACCGTGCGGTCCAGGTTCGCGCCGATGGTATCGCCGAGCAGCGGCGCGTCCCAGACCCCGAAGGAATAGCTCACCGGCGGGAGCCGGTCCATGCTCATGCTCACTTGGCTAGGATTCACGTCACACTCAAGCGCCGACTACCCCCGGAAAGGGGTACCCGATGAGTCAGACCCCCGAGGGGCTGTTGCGTCCGCGTGACGGCGACGCCTTGCGGTCCGAGCTGCGGCAGCTCGCCGCGCTGTCCAGCGCGCCGGTGGTGTTCGGCGGTGCGGTGCACGCGGGCACGCTGGTGCTCAGCGAGTTCGTGGGGACGCGAACGAACCGTATGCGGGGCTTGGCGGTGGCGCCGAGTTCCGGACTGGGCGGGAGCGCGGTCGCCACCGGTAAGCCCCGCTCGGTGGCGGACTATCGATCGGCCTCGACGATCACCCACCAGTACGACGGCGCGGTGCTCGGTGAGGGTTTGCGCGCGGTGGTCGCGGTGCCGGTGGTGGTGAGTGGTGAGGCGCGCGCGGTGCTGTACGTCGCGAATCGGGAGTCCGGTCCGATCGGGGACCGGATCGCCGATGAAATGGTGCAGGCCGGTCGTCGACTGAGCGTGGAGCTCGCGATCCGCGACGAGGTGGATCGGCGGGTGCGGTTGCGCCTGGCGCACGAGGTGGCGCAGGCACAGCTGCTGTCCGGTGCGGATGTGATGGTCGCCGAACAGCTCCGGGATCTGCACGCGGAATTGCGTGGCATCACCCCCACTGTCTCCGATGCGCAGGCGCGCAACAAATTACGGGATGTCACGGAGCGGTTGGCGCGACTGGTGTCCGGTGTGGCGGACCCCGATCAAGAGGTGACGCTCGCGCCCCGGGAGCTCGACGTGCTGGCCCAGGTCGCCCTGGGCTGCACGAATCTCGAAGCGGCGCTGCGGCTTTCGTTGCGCGCCGAGACGGTCAAGAGCTACTTGCGCAGTGCCATGACCAAACTCGGCGCGCATACCCGGCACGAAGCGGTGGTACGAGCTCGCCGCCTGGGCCTATTGCCGTGAGTTTCGGTGTGCCCGGAATCTCAGCGGGCGGCCATGTGGCGGATGGTTTCCCCGCCCTTGGTGTGGTGTAGCCGGCCGAATCGGCTGTCGAGCAGGTGAGCCATGCTTTCGGCGGCGCCGATATACGCCTCTTCGACGGTCGCCGCGCGGTGCCGGACCGCCACCGGAGGCTGCCCCTTGGGCCGCGCCTCGAGATTGCACTGTTTGTCTTCCGATCCGCCCTTGTGGCCGTTCACATCCGTGATGTGGGCCTCGACGCGGGTGAGATGGTCCGCGTAATAGGTCAGGATCGATCCGATGGTGTCCTGCGCCTGCTCGATGAGGGGCGCGCTGCCGCCGATGTGCTTGTCGGCGAAGACCTGGATTTGCATGGCATCTCCAAACTCTGGAATAGCCGAGTACTTGCTGACGTCTCCGACACTACCTGTTTTCGGGCCGATCAGTCGGTTGTGAACGTCACTCGTCAACAACACTGCCGGAAGGTATTGTGCGCAGCGGGTTTTGCCGGTTGACAACAGGACTGAGGTCCCGGCCGGTATCGGAGAGTTGGTGGCCGTCGGCGCAGCAGAGCACCGCGCGCACGGGGGCCCCGCATTCGGTGTGCGTGACCGACAGCGGCGGTCCGCCGGGTCCGGCGAGGTGCTTGTCGCCCCATTGCATGAGTGAGGTGAGGACCGGTTGCAGCTCCCGGCCCGCTTCGGTGAGGCGGTACTCCTGCCGAGTGCGGGAGCCGGGTTCGCGGTAGTCGTGCAGTTCCAGCACGCCGGCATCGACGAGTGTGCGCAGCCGGCGGACGAGTACGGCGCGCGGCGCGCCCGTGGCCTCCTGGATGGCGTCGAACCGGCGAACGCCGAGAAAGACCTCACGCAATGCGAGCAGCGCCCATTGCTCGCCGATCACCTGTAGTGCGGCCGCCACCGAACAGTTCCGTGCCATGCGCCGAGTATATCTGCATTCGCATTATGAACTCAGGGTGTTAGGGTCGAGTCCATGACGATCACGACCGAACCGGCCGCCACCTCCGAGTCCTGGGGTGAGTTGCGCAGCAAGACCGTGTACTGGCACGACCCGAAGGTCGCGCTCGAGGCAGCCCCAGGTCGCACCGGGCTGGAGTACCTCACCGCCATGGCGAACGGCGAAATCCCGGGCGCACCCATCGGCGGCCTGCTGGGTATGCGGGCCGTCAGCGCGAGCGCCGGCGAGATCGTCTTCGCCTGCACCCCGGACGAATCCATGTACAACCCGATCGGCCTGGTGCACGGCGGCGTCGCGTGCACCCTGCTCGACTCCGCGGCGGGTTGCGCCGTGCATACGACGCTGCCCGCGAATGTCGGCTACACCTCGATCGAGATCAAGGTGAACTATCTGCGCCCCATCCATGCCCACACCGGTGAGCTGATCGTGCGCGGCTGGGTCACCAAGCCGGGCCGGCGAGTCGCCTTCGCCGAAGCGGATGTCCGCGATGCGGACGGCGCCGTCCTGGCCACCGCCACCAGCACCTGCCTCATTCTCGGCGGCTGATCCACCGGCGTTGTCGCTGAGCAGGTTTCGGGTCAGCGGGTGGCCAGGTCCAGCACCGCCAGCGCGAGGTGTTCGGCGGCGTCGGGATGTCCCATGGCGCGAGCGGCGGCGGAAACCGCGCTCCGCGAATCGGTTTCGGTGAGCAATCCGAACAGCGCCGTGCGCAGCCCGGCGGCGGTGGCTTCCTCGCCGATGAGCGCCCGCGCCGCGCCCTGCTCGGCGAGAATACGGGCATTGCGGATCTGCTCACCGCCGACGGAATGTGGGTAGGGGATCAGTACCGAGGGCTTGCCGAGGGTGGTCAGCTCGGCGAGAGTACCTGCACCGGAACGTGATACGACCACATCGGCCAGGGCCAGCACATCGGGGAGCTCGGCGCCGAGGAAATCACGGACCAGATACCGGTCGCGCAGCTCTGCCGGAAGCGCGGCGGCGCGCTCACGCACCTGATCGTAGGAGAGCCGTCCGCACTGGTGGATCACATTGGCGACGGTCAGCAGTTCCGGCAGGATTTCCGCGATGAGGTCATTGATCTGCACCGCACCCTGTGCGCCACCGGTGATGTACACGGTGGGCAGCTCGGGGGAGTAGCCGGTCCACTCCAGTGCGGGTGCGGCTGCCTTCGGATCGCCGGTGGTGAGCTCGGGCCGAATGGGGTTGCCGGTGACCAGCGCCCGGGTGCGGGCCTTCGCGGGCAACAGTGCGACGGAGGCTGCGGAGCTGAGCGCAATGCGATCGGCCGCGCGTGCCAGCAACTGATTCGCCTTGCCGATGCCGGTGGTCTGTTCGTGAATCACCAGCGGCCGTCGCCGCAGCGCCGCGGCCATGCCGATGGGCGCGCAGACATAACCGCCGGTGCACAGCACCGCATCCGGGCGAAATTGCCGCACGACCGATTGAGCGGTGAGCACGCTCAACGGCACCCGCGCGGCATCCTTGGCATTGGCGGCGTTCAGCATGCGCAGCGGATTGCGATCACGCCGCAGCTTCCCGGCTTTGATTCCGGTGAAGGCGATCTCGTTCTCGCCGGCTACCCGCTGCTCGAGACTGTCCGGTGTACCGACCCACAGCACGGTTGCCGTCGCACCCGCCTCCGCGACCAGATCGCGCAGCGCCCGAACGGCCGCCACCGCCGGATAGGTGTGCCCGCCCGTGCCGCCGCCGGCGACAATCACGCGAACGGCGCGGTGCGCGCCGACACGCCGCAAAATTGTGGCGCGGTCGAGTGCGGGATCGGGCATGTGTCGAGCCTCCTGAATGTGGGTTGCTGTGCAATACACCCGAAAGGGTGCGCGGCGCAACGATGTGCTGTCGGAGCGGTGACTTCCGCCGTTGCGGGGCCGGTGCCACGTCCGGCTCAGGTTATCCCGATGCCGGTTCCGATGGTCGCTCGTGCAGGTACTGGTCGGTCTGCGGAGATTGCGAGGTGTTGGCTATCAGCCAATGGGCCTTTACCATGAATGTGATTCGGATCATGGTGGTGCAGTAAGCAGTGCAATCCGTCCAGCGAGAGGGCCCGCGCATGAAGGCCTGCACGTGGTCCCCGCCGGCTCCTCCGCACCTCGAGCGATCCCCTCGCCTTTCGCCCCAGGAATCCCCGACTCGTTGACCACGAGATCAATTCGGCGACAACGTTTTCGAAGAGTAACCGGAGGTGGCCATGACTTCGTCGGCAGCGGCAGATCCCGCATTCGATACCGGAATGCCCTGGGAAGGGGGCGACGGGGCGGCGCAGATCCTTTCTCGTGCACACCAATTGACGAAACCGCTGCTGCGGGCGGCGGTGGATACGCTGCCCGCGGAGCTACGGCTTCCGATCGGGTATCACCTCGGCTGGTGGAATGCCGGCGGCGTCGCGGCGGTCGCCGAATCGGGTAAGGGGCTGCGGCCCGCGTTGGTGCTGGCCTCCGCCCGGGCCGCCGGTCAGCGGGGGGATTCGGAGTGGTCGGCAGGGGCCGTGCATGCCGCGGCCGCCATCGAACTGGTGCACAACTTCACGCTCATCCACGACGACGTGATGGACGGCGATGACATGCGGCGCGGCCGCCCCACGGTGTGGCGGGTCTGGGGCATCGACGATGCCGTACTCGCCGGTGATGCCATGCACGGCTTGGCGATCTGGACGCTCGCGGGAGCTCCGGTCGCTGCGCTGACCGGTATCGCCCGGCTGGAGGAGGCCGTCATCGAACTGTGCCTGGGTCAGCACTCCGACTGTGCCGCCGAGACGAAAACTGAAGTGACACTGGACGAATGCCTGGAGACCCTGCAGCACAAGACCGGCGCGCTACTCGGCTGCGCCTGTGCCATGGGTGCGCTCTGCGCCGGTGCCCGGCCGGAGGAGGTCGAGGCGATGGATCACTTCGGCCGCGAACTGGGCGTGGCGTTCCAGCTGGTGGACGATCTCATGGGCATCTGGGGCGATCCGGCACGCACCGGTAAGCCGGTCGGCAATGACCTGTTGCGGCACAAGCGAAGTCTGCCGGTGGTGGTGGCGCTCGAATCGGGTACCGCCGCCGGGCGCGAATTCGCCGAGCTGTACTGCTCGGACGAGCCGCTCGACGGCCGGTCCGCCGTGCGCGCCGCCGATCTGATCGCTCGGGCCGGTGGCAGGCGCTGGGCGCAGGCCGAATCGATCCGCCATGTGCGGGCGGCCAAATCGTGTATCGCCGGGTACGGCGGCGGTGCGAAGGATCTGATGCAGCTCGCGGATTGTGTGGTCGAGCGCGACCACTGATCGATAGCGCACACGCGGCAGTGTCCTATTTGTTCCATTTACCGCCCGGTCGAGAATTCGACCGGGCGGTATTTGTTGCTGGACAAGGCTTTTCCGCAAACTTTTGCAGTAAGCCCGCTTGACACTTCGCCATGGGACTTTAGTAATCAATTCACCGGATTCCGTTGCTCCAAAACTACTGGACTGTCAGGATATCCAGCACGCGGTAACTCGGCACGATACGAGTCGCCGTCTAAATACGTACCGGGCGTGTGTTTTTCGCTATTCGTGCTGCATTTTCTCAGGAGTTCCACCATGACGACGGGGCCTCTCGCCGAGTCCGGGCCATTGCCGGCGCTCGGTCGGGAATCCACCCGAGAATTGGTGCGGGAATTGGTGAATGCCGCAACATCCGCACATACCGGACTATTGCGCGTGGCCGGTGAACCGGGCGGCGATCTGCATTTCCGGCAGGGCCACATTGTCGCGGTCGATTCGCCCGGCGCACCCGGTGTGCGCGAACTACTTTCGCGGCCCGGTCGCGTCTGCGCCGGTGCGGCCGACCTGCGCGTGGTCGCCCTCATGGCGGCGCTCGACGGCGCATTCGCCATTACCGCCGGTTGGGTCGCCGACTGTAGCTGGCACGACCTGCCCGAAGCCGCCGATCAGCCCGGCGACCGGGAACCCGGGGTCGAGCCGGCCTGGCTGCTGCAGGAGACCGATCGGCGGCTGATCGCGCTGGCACACGGCCGAGTGTCCCCGCATCGCAATCACCTGGTGCTCACCGACAGCGGTCGCGCGGTGCTCAGCGGTCCGGGCAGCGCTCTCGAAGTCCCCGGTCACGCACAGCGGCAGGAGATCCTGCTGTGGGTGAACGGCCGCCGCAGCTGCCGGGATATCGCAATGCTGCTGTGCCGCAGCCTGTATGCGGTGACGGTCGAGGTCGTCCGCATGCTCGATGCCGACCTCATCGGCATCACCGCCCTGGAGCGCGCGCAACCCCAGGCGGCCGAGTCCGCGCGCGGCGGCGCCGTCAGATCGATGCTGCCGCGCCGCCGCCGCGGGGCCAGCGGCATCAATGACACACTGCCGCCCCGCCCGCCGCAGCCCGCCACCCGTGCCTATCAACGGACCGCCATCGTGCGGAAATCAGAAAGGACACAATGAATACCTCGAACGCGACAGGTCCTGGAAGTCTGTCCGACCGAATCGGAGTTCTGGTCAAGACCCTGCGATCGGAAGTCCCGGAGTGCCTGGCCGCCGGTGCGATCGATATGACCACCGGAATGCTGCTGGCCGTCGAGACCGTCGACAATCATCCGCAGGAGGTACTCGATCTGCTCGCCGCGGCAACCCTGGATCTGTTCCAGGGCCGCAATGTGGTGATGATCGAGGACATTTGGAAGGAGCGCCGCGGAGTCCGATTGGATCGGCACTATTTCCAGGAGATTCTGGTCAACAGCGATAACCTGACGCACCTGTTCGTACGCACGGAGAGTCGCGAAGATGTGGTCATCGTCGTCGTCTGCCGCAAAACCGTGAATGTCGGCATGCTGTTCGCGCAAGCCCGGCGCGTACTGAAAGACGTCGGCCGGCTCTGAGCTACGAGATATGCGCGACGCCGCCGAGCATGGAGACGGCCTCCGCGCGCGGATGCGGCCGCCATTCATCCGGCCGCCATGCCGTCACCGAGGTGATGCCCGGCGCGACCATTTCGAATCCGGTGAAGAATTTCGCGAACTCGGCGCTGGAGCGGAGCTGGAAGGGAACTCCGCTGCGCAGATTGGCCTCGCTGGTGCGCGCCAGGTCCTCATCGTCGAGGAAGTCGTTGGTGGCATGCGACATGACCAGGTGGCTGCCCGGCGGCAGCGCGTCGCAGAGCGTGCGCACCAGCTCGTAGGGGCGGGTGTCGTCGGTGAAGAAGTGCATGATGGCGACCAGCATCAGCGCCACCGGCTTGTTCAGATCCAGAGTGGCCAGCAGATCCGGATGGGACAGAATCCGCTCCGGATCGCGGAGGTCGGCGTCCAGGTAGGCGGTCGCGCCCTCGGGGGAGCTGTCGAGCAGGGTGCGCGCGTGCACCAGCACGATGGGGTCGTTGTCCACGTAGACGATGCGCGATTCGGGGGCGATGCCCTGGGCGATCTCGTGCACATTGCCCGCGGTGGGCAGGCCCGCGCCGATGTCCAGGAACTGGCGGATGCCGGTTTCGGCGGTCAGGTACGCGGCCACTCGGCGCAGGAAGTTGCGGTTCTCCACCGCGGCCAGCCGGACGGTCGGGAAGGCCTCGGCGACCGCGTCGGCGGACTCGCGGTCGGCGGCGAAATTGTCCTTACCGCCGAGCCAATAGTCGTAACGACGGGCCGGATGCGGTTTGGTGGTGTCGATCCGCTCCGCTGCCGATTCCGAGTTCACTACGCTCCCAATCCAATTCGATTAGTGTTTGCTCATGTCGCGCTACAGCCCATACGACTTCGAAGTTCACGCCGATCCGTATCCCCACTATGCCAGGCTGCGTACCGAGTCTCCCGTCTACCGCAGCGATACCGACGATTTCTGGGCGCTCTCCCGGCATGCCGACGTGCTGGCCGCGCTCCGGGATTCGGAGCGTTTCTCCAGCGTGAACGGGCTGCGGATGGAGCCCGCCTTCTGGGGGCCGCAGGCGGAGCACTTCTTCTCCTTCGTCGCCATGGATCCGCCCAAGCACACCCGGCTGCGCGGTCTGGTGGCCCGCGCCTTCACCGCACACCGGGTGCAGTCGCTGGCCCCGCGACTACGGGAGATCGCGCGCGGCGTGCTGGACCCGCTGCTCGAGCGCGGCAGCTTCGATCTCATGGCCGATTTCGCGGGCCCGTTCCCGACCGATGTGATCTCCGAACTGGTCGGCGTGCCCGAGGCCGATCGCGAAATGATTCGCAAGCTCGGCATGGAGATCATGTACACCGATGAGGAGTCTGCCGATCTGCGGCCCGAGGCCATGCAGGCCATCGGCGCACTTGTCGGCTACTACACCGAGCTCACCATCGAACGCAGTAAGGAGCGCCGGGACGATCTGCTCTCCGGGCTGCTCGATGCCGCCGACGGTGACGACCGGCTGACGCCGGAGGAGATTGTCGGCGTTCTCATCCTGCTCGTGGGGGCCGGTATCGAGACCAGCATGCTGACCTTCGGCAATGCCTGGCATGCGGCCTGGCTGCACCCGGATCAGCGCCGCCTCGCCCTGGACGGGCGCGTCGAGGACTGGATCGATGAGGCCATGCGCTGGGATCCGTCGACGCAGAGCGCGCTGCGCACCACCACCGAAGCCATTTCGCTGCACGGGACGGATATCCCGGCGGGCGCCCGCATGCTGCTGCTCACCGGTGCGGCCAATCGCGATCCGGAGGTGTTCGCCGATCCGGACGCCTTCGATCTGGATCGCGACACCACTGCCTCGCTGGTCTTCGGCAGCGGCCGCCATCGCTGCCTCGGCTCGAATCTGGCGCTGCTGGAACTGCGTATCGCCTTGCAGGAGGTCGCCGCCGCCGTCTCCGACTACGAGATCGACGAGGCGGGCCTGCGCCGCATCCACTCCTCGAACAATCGCGGTTTCGCAAGCCTGCCGACCACCGTCACCCTCCGCTGAGCGCGGCCCCCGAGCTCAGGCGCGGGCTCGGTCTCGGGATGGGGCTCGGGATGGGGCTCGGGTAGCGCTCCGGCACAAGGATTTCGCAAAACGTTGAGCGCGTGCACTGCGGCACCTCTCGCCATCCCGGCATGCTTTTGGCCGGGATCCACCATGGATTCCGGCCACACCATGCCGGGATGACAGGGCGTTCTCGGGCAAGCGCTCAGTTCTGTACGCGGGCCCAGGTTTCCGGGGGCTTGCTAAACGTTCATCCCCTAGTGGTCTGTGTCTCTTTTCTGACCGCCCGGAATAGCCTCGCCTTTGCTACGGTGGCCGAACCGTCGTCCTGCAGTGCTGCCGGATATTTGGGGCGGCGGTGATCTGCATGCACGGCAGCTGAGAGGACGGCGTCAATGTCCCTACCGGTTGCTGCCTGGACGAGCCCGGTGGTGCGTCGTAAACCCGCTGACGTCGCTGAATTCCTGGAAATTGTGGCAGAGCCGAAGCCTTTGCGGCGCATGCCACGCGCACCGAAAATCCCATTGGCTCCGGCCCAGGAACGCATGTGGCATGCGGCCGCCGCCGGCTACTCGGCTGACTGGAATGTTGCTCGTGCGTTTCGTATTCGTGGACAGGCGGTAAATATTGCCGCGCTGGTGGCAGCCCTCGACGATGTGATGCGGCGGCACGCGCCGCTGCGCACCTGCTATCCGGCCACCGCGCGCGGGCCCATCCAGGTGGTCATGGATGCCGATGTGGCGCGGATCGAGGTGGCCGTGGTCGACAGCTTCGCGGGGGAGCTCACCGAGCGGCTCGCCGAATTCAGCGGCGACGCCTTCGATCTCGCCACCGAGGTGCCGATCCGGGCTCGCGTCTATCGGCTCGGCGCGCGGGATGTGGTGCTGGCCCTGGTGATTCACCACATCTCCTTGGACGGCGCCTCGATCGGGCCGCTGCTGCGGGATCTGGTCACCGCGTATGGGGCCAGGACCGCGCGGCAGGAGCCCGCCTGGCCGCCGCTGCCGGTGGATTACATCGACTACACGCTGTGGAAGCACGAGTACCTGGGCGCGTACGAGGATCCGTGCAGCCGGGCCAGCACCCAGCTGCGGTACTGGGCCAATAATCTTGTCGGTCGCCCCATGCCGCTCGAATTGCCCTATGACAGAACATGTTCAGTCCACCGCGAGGCCGCCGGGGATCTCGTTCAGGTGCGGCTCGACGCCGATATCCACCGGGATCTGCTGTGCCGCGCACGGCGGGCGGGTTCGAGTGTCTTCATGATGCTGCAGACCGCCTTCGCGGTGAGTGTGGCGGCTCTCGCGAAATCGTCGGATGTCACGGTGGCGACCGCGGTCTCCGGTCGGGATGATCCGCTGCTCGCCGATATTGTCGGCAATCTGGCCGACGACGTCCTCATGCGCATCCGCCTGGACCGCGCCGCCGATATGACCGAACTGCTCGAGCAGGTCCGCCGGGTTGCGCTGGCGGCCTTCGCGAATCCGGATACCTCCAATCCCCGGCTGCTGCGCTGCCTCCCGCAGGACCCGAGCCACCCGCTCTTCCAAGCCACCCTGATCCTGCAGCGCGCCGAGGCCGATACGCCCGGAGCGGTGGCAGGCCGCGGGCTGACGGTGACCGAGGTGCCGACCGGCGTGGTGCGCGCCAAACACGATCTGGAGTTCGGGCTCACCGAGCATTACGACCACACCGGTGCGCCCACCGGCATCGACGGCCCCTTCCTCTACCCGATCGCACTGTTCGACCGCGAGACCGCCGAGCGCTTCGTCGAAAAGTTCCACGCCACAGTGCGATTGATCGCCACAGGCTATGACGGCCCCCTCACCCCGCTACTGGACAGCGCCCCGCGCCGCCGCAGCCGCCGCGCCGGCCGCCCCCGCCCCACCTCCTGCTGAACAGCATCTCTGAGCATGCGTGCTGTAGCCCCTCGTCATGCCGGCATGCTTTTGGCCGGGATCCACACGAACTACTTCAGCGCCCGAACAGCGTGCGCCGCGCTTTCTTCGGCCGTTCGAGTGGCTGTAGTCGCGGGGGATGGGCCGCGGTGGGGTCCAGGCTCACCAGATTGGCGATGCGGCGCGGTAGGTCGAAATGGATACGCAGGTAGGGCCATCCGCCTGCGAGGACGGTGACCAGCTCTTCCGTGGCCGGTTCCAGCGCGCAGACCGCATGCAGCAGGGTGAGCGGTTCGAGATCGCGCTGCCGGGCGCAGGTCGTAATCAGGGCGGGCAGCTGCTCGCGCGATACGCATCCGAGAATCTGCTGCAGCACCGGCGCGCCACCGGCGGTGGTGGATCGGCCCGACATACAGGCGGCGACGAACTCCATATCGGAATCGATTGCGGCGCGCAGGATCTCGAAGTTCTCCTCGATTATCAGCGGGTCGTCGTCGGCGGCGTGGATGATGCCGGACACCTCGGCCTTCGTCCAACTGCCCCTGTTCCGGCTGCGCTGGAACATACTGTGGCGCAGCCGAGAACGCGTCGGTTCCGGCTGCTCGGCATCGAGCACGGTCAGGGTCTCCAATGCCTGCGGCAGGCCGAGAGTTCGCCGCAGTGCGGGCCATGCGGGTTGTAGCGCTTCGACCAGCTCCGCCGGTTCCGCGCGCACAATGGTGACGGCCTTCATGAGTTCGAAGGCGTCAACGCCCGTATAGCGCATGCACTCGGTGATCAACGGCGCCAGGCGATCAGCCGGCGCACAGGCCATGAGCTGTTCGAGGAGATAGCGGTCGCGGCTGGTGCAGGAGGCGTTCACCATGAGCTGCGCGACGATCGGCAGATGGGTGTACATGGCGCTGCGCAGCAGCTGACTGCTGCCGGTGTGCACGGCCGGATCATTGATCTCGGCGCGTACCGTCTCGTACACCAGGGCTCGATCGCGGGATCCGATGGTGAACTCGCGCAGGGCGCGATGTTGTTGCAGCCGTTCGACAACCAGGCTCCGATCGGCGGCTTCGCCGGTGGTCCAGTCGTGCTGTAGCTGCGGCCATACGGTTTTCGCATCGCTCGCGGTGAGCGTGCCGGTCTCGAGCCGCTGAAATGCCGAGGCGGTCACGACTTCGCTGATATCGAAGCCGAGCTGATGGGCGACCTGTGTGGCGCGGTTGCGGCGGCGATTGTCGTTCATGACGCACTCGATCAGCGTCTGTTCGAAAGCGGTACGCACACTCGGCAGGTGGTCCATATGCGCCAATGCTGAGGTGACACCGGTCTTGTCGAGAGCCAGATGGATCGCGCGCCGGGCGATCGTGGTGTCGTCGAACCACTCCGGGGCCAGGCCGGGGTCGGTGATCACCTGCACCAGCTGGGCATCGTCGAGCAGTGCGGGATCGACCGTGCGCAGGTGCTGCTGGTAGCACCACTGCCGGATTTCGTGCACGGTCGCGAGTTCGGAGGGCAGCGCTATACCGGCGCGGCGGTGCTCGACAATGGTCCGGCCGAGGTTCTGGTAGGTGTCCCCGGGTTCTTCGGCGGAGCTGTCCGGGTTGATGGTGACGCGATCGGGCGGCGGGGTGTCGCGGCCGATGGCGGTCACGATCGACAGGGCTTCGGACGGCTGGCCGGGTCCGGTCGAGAATGTCAACTCCCGCAAGGCATCTCGCGGGAGGATCCCGTACAGCGCCTTCATCATGGTGACGGCGTCCCGGGCGCCGGCGACATGCAGGGTGATTCCCGGACCCTGGCCCGCGAGGTGTGCGAGCACCGAGCCGACGAGCACCGGCAGCCACGGGTCCACGAGCGCGGCCGCGGTCGCGGCGGCGAAGATCTGCTCGTCCGGTTCCGGTGCGGGGTCGGCCGGTGGCCAGTGCTCGTTCGGGGAATCCGACCCGTTCAACGACGTCCGCAATTCGCCGGACTCGTGCAGCCACAAGGCCGTAATCCCGTCCAGCGCACCGCATTCACCCGCAATGAGATGCGTGATGCAGGTGCCCGGACGCACATCCGACGGCGTCTTCAGACCCGCGACCGCCAGACCGCGGGCGATCCGGAATTCCAGTACAAAAGATTCGGGTGCCGCCGAGTATTCGCCGTCGGGCAGTGTCACCAGCGAGCCGAGCTCGCGCACAGTCGAACCCAGTGCGGCAGGCCAGTTTCCGGACCGCGCCACGACACCGACTCCGGCGCCGGATGATTCGAGATTGACCAGTGCCCACCCGCACAGCAGTTGCGGAAATCCTGTCATCGGTACGCCCGTAGTTCCTCGATCATGTCCAGCATGTAGACCACCGGATCGGCGGCGCCGTACGGCTTGAATACCGGATACGTGCCATTGCTTCGCTTTCCGCAGCCCACCGCCGAGACCGGGAAGTACATATTCCAGGGGAAGTGGATGGACAGCGCCGAATCGACGGCCGGAAACAGCCGCCGCACCAGGTTTCTGGTGATCTCGCTGCGCTGCACGATCTGGACCGGATCGTAGGAGTTGCCCGAGCCATTGCTGCTCACCGGGCTGTCCGACCAATTCGACGGTGGTGCAACCATATTCAGATCGGGCAGATCGATCAGAGACAGCAGATCGGTCTTGGCGACAATGGTCGAGACGTGCACCCGTGGCGGTTCGATCGGCAGCTGGATGGGGTAGCTGTTGGCCGCCCGCCAGAGCTTGGCGATCTGATCGATCATGAGCGTGGTGCGGCCGACGGTCTGCGAATGTTCGACGACATTTGCCAGGCTCTCCTGATCGTCGGGATCGGCCTGTTCCCGCATGAGCGCCAGATACTGCTTGTTCAGCGTCGAGGGCACCACGAACCACAGGAAATCAGCGACCGCCAAGTGCGGACTCACCCGGGCGGCGACCGCGCCGTCGGCAATATCCTCACCCGCCACATCGATGAAGGCGAGATTGACGGCGCTCGCGGTGTGCACCGAATACACCGTCACCAGCAGGGGTTTGCGCTGCTCCAACCCGGCCCAGGTATGACCCTGCGTATGCCGCTGCGTCGAGGTGGAGATGCCGTCGACAAGGCGGGTCTGCTCCATTGCCATGCGTCGCGGCCCGGTGGCGTCGAGCGCGCGGCGTTCCAGGAGGCGGGCCTCCAGGGCGGTCCAGAGGCTCGCCGATTTGGGGGAGACGATGAAGGAAAACCGGGCGGCGAGCGTCGGATCGTTCATCATCGAGTGGATCATGGAGACGATCAGGTGGCTCTTGGAGGACGCCGATTCGCCGACGAAGCCGATCACCTTCGTCGGATGGTCGAGTATGACCGGATCGATCTCACATCCGTTCGGGCAGCGCAGATTCAGCTTGTCGAAATAGGTTTCGATCTGCTTGGCGTGGCCGCCGTTGCGCTGGCGGATGACGGTGTACCAGCGATTGCGCTCGCGGTCGTAGGTGAATTCGTTCAGGCAGTTCAGGCAGACGGTTCTCACGCTGGATGCCTCACGTGAGCACCGCCAGGGTGAATACCGCGAGTGTGCACGCGAAGCACACCGCGCCCACCCGGAATGCCGTCCAAAGCCAGTACGACGCACGCGATCCCGGGTACACATAGCGCTGCCATGCCATTCCCACCTGTCGATTTCTCACCACTTCACCTCACACGAACTTCCCGGCCTGCACGAGCAACCAGGCGAGCAGCAGGAAGACGAGGCCGCCGAGCAGGATTCCGGCAGTCGCGGCGACCGCGAACAATGCGGCGACATAGCGGTAGTCGTCCTTGGACAGCCCGGCTAGCAGCCGCTGCCGCGAGGCCAGCGCTGGAATCAGGAAGAAATTCCAGGTCGACGAATAGACCAGCGGGTCAGGGCTTTCCACCTCCGGCTCGCGGAGCGCACCGGGGGTCAGCACCGAGGTCTGGGTCTGTCGCAGTTGGTCCGGGCGTGTGGTCCGGGTGGCGTTCGATACCCGTTCGATCGCTTCGCTGAAGTAGTGCTGGAACTCCGCCGCCGACCGGTGCCGCTGCGCCGGATCCGGTGAAAGTGACCGATCCAGCACAACTTTGAGTTCCTCCGGAATGCCGGCCGGGCCGTAGGCGCGGGGGAGTATCTCGGAGCAGACCACGGCGAAGGAATACACATCGCTGAGATGGGTGATCTGCCCGTGGTGCAGATACTCCGGGGCCGAATAGTGTTGTGTGCCCAGTGCGTGCTGGGCCTGGGTGAGGCGCTGGATATTCTCGCGCATCTCGATGGCAATGCCGAAATCGGCGAGTTTCGCGGTGCCGTCCGGGCCGATCATAATGTTCTCGGGCTTGATATCCCGGTGCACAATGTGCTTGGAATGCGCGTACACGAGGCCGCTGAGTGCATCGGTGAGAATTCTGAGCAGACTCGGTAGCGACCAGTTCTCCGGGTGGCGCAGATGCTGGCGTAGGTTCTCGCCCGGAATGAACTCCATCACCAAGAACGGGTAGCGCCTGCGGTTTTCGATGAATACGCCAGCATCGTGCACCATAACGATATTCCCGCAGTTCATCTGCGCGGCAATATGCGCCTCGCGCTCGAACCGCTCCTGCTGAATCCGCTCATCCTGTTCCAGCGGTAGCAGACTCCCGGAATCGAGCACCTTCACCGCGACCCGGCGACGCAACTGCCTGTCCCACGCGTCCCAGACCTCGGCCATTCCCCCTCTGCCGACGAGTTCCCGAAGCTCGTAGCGGCCATTGATCAGCCTCAAGCGCGTGCGATCCCTCCAAGCCCGACGGACTCCAAATCACCGCCGAGTGTACGCGCGCCGCGCCGCCGCGCCTCCCTATATTTCCTTGCCCTGCTGAGCATTCAGTGAACGGGCAGTCGGTTCGTTACCAACTTGCCACCGGATCTGCACAACCTCCGCACCCAACACCACCGCGGCCCCGAGCAACACCCCGCCGACCACATCGGTGAACCAGTGCACACCCAGATACAACCGCGTCGCACACATGGCAACCACCAGCAGCACCGCCGATACCGTTGCACCCCGAGCCCGCCCACGTCCCGGCCGCGACCCGAGATACACCAGCAGCATCACCCCCACCAGCGCCGTCGTAGCGGTCGCATGCCCCGACGGATACGACGGATGCAGCGCCCCCACCAACCGCATCGCCACCGGCGGCCGCTCCCGCCCGACCAAATACTTGGTGAGAGTGCTCAACCCGGTAGCAATCAGCACAGTCCCCACCACCAGCAAGCCCACCCCGAAACTCCGCCTCCGCCACCAGGCAACCCCCGCGACGACGATCGCAATCAGGCTCGTCCGCCCCGGATCCCCGAAAAACGTGTACTCCCGCACCACAGTCGTCCACCCCGCAGTCCGATGCCCCACAAACCAATCCCACACCTCCACATCCCCGTCAACCGCCCTGCCCATGACCCAAACCTGCCAGGTGAGCAGCAAATACAGCCCGCTCACCACAACGGCCATCCAGCCCAAACCCCCCGCACACCCCCGCAGCATCCGGCCCATGCCGCCATCCTCACCGAACCCCCACCCCCAAAGGCCCCGCCACCCAGGCGTGTCGCCCACCCACCCGATTTGCAGTTCCCACCCCACCCTCGGTAACTTCATCCAGTCGCTCGTCCAACGAGCACGGGGCTATGGCGCAGCTGGTAGCGCACCTCACTGGCAGTGAGGGGGTCAGGGGTTCGAATCCCCTTAGCTCCACCATATTATTTGGCTATAACAGCTGGTTGCAGCCTGTTTTCTCATGTCTGAAACCTTATTCGTTCCCCTTTGCTGTTGACGCCGTCAGTACCTTGATCGACTTGCGGTGGATGGGATCCGTGCTCAGCCTTCTGATCTGGACTTTCTTGCTGCATTCCGGAGGAGGTGCTGGTGTCGGTCCCCTTAGTCCCTTTGCGGACATGGAGATTCAGTCTGCCGGGGTCGTGTTGTAGCGGCGGAGTCCGGTGCGGTTGGACATGCGGTTCGAATGCGTTGTTGGACAACGGGTTCGGCGGCTACGCCTCGGTTTCGGTGAGGGCTTCGGCCGGGGCGGTGTCGTGTGCTGTCGCTCGGCGCGTCCCGGTTGTCTCCGGGCGCCTTCATAGGGAGTCGTCGAGATCCCGGAATCGCTCTCCTGCAAAGGAGTTCGATTTTGCTTGTGAGTCGAGTTCGGGTGGATCCACGCGCTGGCTGTTGGAACGGACGTGGAACCCGGCCTGACTCGTTGCGTGGTCGAGCGCGTGAGATTGTCGCTGGGTAGAGGTGATTGATGTGCCGAGTAAGGATTCCTCGGGTGGTCCAGCGTGTGTCGTGCGGGCTGGTGTCGACGGGGAATTGGGGATGGCCGCTGTGGTCGCAGGTTCGATTCGTCGGCAGGGAACGAACCCGCGATCCCTGGGCCCGGGATTCTGTAATTGATCTGGTCAGGCCGAGCGGCCGAATGTGCTGGCGCGGAGGGTGTTGAGCTGCGGACGTTGTATCGCAGTGTGTGAGACTCCCTGAGGATCGGCACTGAACTGTGCCATCAGCCCACACGATCGTGGGGAACATCGGCACGGTGACAGGTGCGGCTGGTCGTCCACCGGGTTATGTGTGAACGGAAATCGGTCCTGGTCGGCCTCGCCGATAGGGGCTTCATCGGCAGTGCGCGACCGTGAAACGGTTCGCAGTCACCGCTTCGGCGAGCCCGCGAACGATCCTTTGGTGCGCTGCGGCGCGACCGCATGCACTATGTACTCTAGAATATAGTATCCGAACGGAAAGCGCATAGGAGGTCGCTGTGTACGGTGTCGAGGGACCAGCGCATTGCTGCGCGCCGAAGCGTGGGGCGTCTCTTGCACTGCCGATCTCGCCGTTGCCTCGGTCGGGATCGATCGGAGCCGAGGACATGGTTGTTGTCGCCGGCGGCGAATTCCTGATGGGAGGGCATGAGCCGGCGGGCTACGCGGCGGACGGCGAGGGTCCGATCCGGGCTGTATCGCTGTCGCCGTTCCTGATCGATGCCTGCGCGGTGACCAATGATCAGTTCGGCCGGTTCGCCGCCGGTACCGGGTATCGCACCGAGGCCGAGCGGATCGGCTGGTCCTACGTGTTCGCGGGGTTCCTGCCTGCCGCGGTGCGCCGGATCGCCGCACGTCCGGAGAGTGCGCCCTGGTGGTGCGGGGTGGAGGGTGCGAGCTGGGAGCATCCGGAGGGGCCGGGCAGCGAGCTCGGCGCGCGTGGTGACCATCCAGTGGTGCACGTGTCATGGAACGACGCGCAGGCGTACAGCGCCTGGGCGGGTAAGCGTCTGCCGACCGAAGCGGAATGGGAGTGCGCCGCCCGTGGTGGACTGGCCGGAGCCCGCTACCCGTGGGGTGACGAACTCGATCCCGACGGCGAGTACCGATGCAATATCTGGCGCGGCAGCTTCCCCGGCAAAAATACCGCGGCGGACGGCTATCGGGGGACCGCACCGGTAAATGCGTTCGCGCCCAATGGTTTTGGCCTGTACAACACCTGCGGCAATGTCTGGGAGTGGTGCGGCGACTGGTGGACCACGAGCCACGGGGCTGGTCAGCTCATCGACCCGCGTGGTCCGGAAACCGGCAGTAACAGGGTGATTCGCGGCGGCTCGCACATGTGCCACGACTCCTACTGCTTCCGCTACCGGGTCTCCGCGCGCTCGGCCAACACGCCGGACGCCGCCAGTGGCCACACTGGCTTTCGGTGCGCGAGGTCGCTGTGACAACCATGCGTCCGCATAGCAGCGCTGTAGGTTCTTGAGAACATAGAGCAGGAGGCGGACGACCGTCGGCCGCACGGAGCGCAGGGCTTCGTGCGGCCGACGGGCTACCCGATAGCGATCGGCGGGCCGGCGATAGGGGTCTGGTCCAATGTCGCGTCGTGCCCGCGATCAGGGGGTGTCGTGCGTGCGGATCAGCTCACTTCGCCGGGGCCGGGGCCGGGGCCGGGGCGGGGGCCGGGCCATTGATTGTGAGGAAGTACTGCACGGCCGCCGCGATCGCGACCGGGGCCGAGATCAGTAGGCTGCCCGCAATGGTGCCCAGCGATCCGAGTGCCATCATTCCGCCGATGCAGCCGAGGGCGGCCGCGGGAAGAAATCCGCCGAACAGCCCGATGATCGCGGCCGAGGCAACGGCGGCCCCGGCGATGCCGCCGAGCACGCACCCGACCGCCGCTCCGCCGATGGCGCCGACCGCGGTGCCGATGGTGCCGCCCATCTGCATGGTGGTGACCATTCGATTCCAGGCTGCTTGCTCGCGGTCGTAGGAGTTCTTCCAGGGCGCCTGGTCTTCGTACGGCAGCGCGATCGGCTGGTAGACCGCATGTTCGCGATCGAATTCCGGCGTGAGGGTCGCGGTGCGACCGGCGATGTCGGCGGCGATCGGAAACACGAAATCGTCTACGCGGAAGGACAATTCGGTGCCGGCGAGCACGGTCCCATCGGGGGCCTTGATGGTGAAGGTGCCATTGTCGGCCGCCATCGCTCCGCTGTCGGTCGCAATAGTCGTCGCCGTCGCACTGGTGTGGGTTGTGAAATTCACCGGCGCCGGGCCCGATTCGGGTGCGGCGACCGCTGGTGCGGCGGCCAGCGCGAGCGCTGTCGCCATCATCGCACCCGTGGTTGCGATCTTGTACATGTGTGCTCCTCGGTGTCGGTCGTCCCCTGAATCGGGAGAGCCGTGATCGGGATCCAGACCGAAATAAATTGCGGGCCTGGGAGTTTCGAGATGACGATGGGGGTGGAGCGTTCTGCGCGGGGGTTGTGCCGAGACCGGGCACGATCTCGAGGGGGCCGACGGGTCCTGATGGCCCTCGTGAAACCGGCAGGATGCGGCCCCGCTGATGTGTTCGAGATGGCTCAGCAACCATCGTGGTCCAGTGATTAAATGCGACCGAGATCACAAAGATCCAATACAAAATCTGATGATGGCGAAAGCCGTTGCCTATACGTCTGGCAGCGCGATGCCGACGCCGGTCTCCACGTCTCGAATCGGAGTTGGGGGCGCCTACCAGGGTGTGTGAGCGCAGACCTCTGTGTCTCGGTTGTAGAGATACAAGGCCGACACACTAGATGCTTATGTATATAGAGAATGCTGAGTAGCTCGTGGCAAAGCCGCACCGTGTGGGATATGTGAGCAGTTCGTTGACATGTTCTAGATTCGATGCCATTCTCAAGGTGTGTTCCTCAGAGCATCGAAGGTATGTTCCTGGGATGCTATGAAAGATGTCGCCTGCAGGACAGTGGCCTGACCGCCGCCGACTTCCTCTCGTGATCCGAGCGTGAGCACGATGGCAGCGCCGTGGATCCGCCGCCGACCCAGGCGCTCGGCGTTCGCCGGGAGTCGTCCGCCCCCGTTCCGGACTATGTTGCCACGCCAAATTGCTTCCAGCTCAGTACATTCCGTCGTCCGAAAGTCGCATCATATGGATAATCGAGATCACGCCACCGTTGTCGAATCGGCTCTCGCCCGCCTGGACCTGGATGCCAAGACCAGGCTGCTGGCAGGTCAGGACGTGTGGTCGCTGCCCGCGCTGCCCGAGATCGGCCTGCAGTCGCTGGTCATGTCGGACGGCCCGGTAGGTGTCCGCGGCCCCGCGTGGAATGCCGCGGACCCGGCGCTGACGTTGCCGAGTCCGACCGCGCTCGCCGCGACCTGGGATACCGGCCTCGCTCGGCGCACCGGCCGGGTGCTGGCGCAGGAGTCCCGCCGCAAGGGCGTCCACCTGCTGCTCGCGCCGACGGTCAACCTGCACCGATCTCCGCTGGGCGGAAGGCATTTCGAGTCCTACTCGGAGGATCCGCTGCTCACCGCGCGAATCGGCGGGAGCTATGTGGGTGGTGTGCAGGACGGCGGCGTCGGCGCGACCGTGAAGCATTTCGTCGCCAACGACGCGGAGACCGAGCGGTTCACCGTCGACAATCGCATTGATGAGCGGACGCTGCGGGAGCTCTACCTCGCCCCTTTCGAGGACATCATCGCTGCCGCGCGACCGTGGGCGATCATGTCGGCGTACAACCGGGTCAACGGCGTGACCATGACCGAACACCGGGACCTACAGGTCGGCGTGCTGCGCGGGGAATGGAATTTCGACGGCGTCGTGATCTCGGACTGGCTTGCCGCCCGCAACACCGTCGGCGCGATCACCGGTGGCCTCGATATCGCCATGCCGGGGCCGACGACGATCTACGGACCCGCACTCGCGGCGGCAGTGCGAGCCGGAAAGGTGGAGGAAGCCCTCGTGGACAACGCGGCGCGGCGGGTGCTGTTGCTCGCCGCCCGGGCTGGTCTGCTGGCCGGCGCCGAGCCCGCGGTGCCCGCGTCCGCGCTGCCCGCACCGATCGACGGACGCGCCCTCGCGCGTGAGATCGCCGCCCGGTCGTTCGTGCTGTTGCGCAACGAGGGCGGGGTGCTTCCGCTGGATCCGGTGCCGGGAAGCATCGCGTTGATCGGTGCGGCGGCGCGGGAGGCCCGCATTCTCGGCGGCGGTTCGGCCACCGTATTCCCGGAACGTATTGTGTCTCCGCTCGACGGATTGCGAGATGCGTTGTCCGGTAACACATCACTGGTCTATGAGCGGGGCGCCGATCCCGGTGACGGGCTCGGGGTCGCGGGTGTGGATTTTGTCCTGCGCACTGTCCTGCGCGATGAATGCGGCACCATCCTGGCCGATGAACCGGCCCAGCGCGGTGGCGAGATCCGCTGGCTGGCCGATGGGTTGCCCGGTGGGGTCGACTACGCGAAGCTCGCCTCGGTCGAAATCATCGGAATCTTCACCCCGCGCCGCAGTGGCGCGCACAGCTTCGGCACCAAGGGCGCGGGCGGGTTCCGCCTCATCGTCGATGGGGTCACTCTGCTCGATGATGTCGAGAGTCCGGCGCTCGTCGACCCGATCGACGCCATTACCGGGAGGTCCGTGCCGCGCGGACAGGTCGAGCTGGTGGCGGATCGGCCGGTGCTGGTCAGACTGTTGGCGTCCGCGCCCAGGCTCGAATTCGGCGCGTTGCGTGGTGTCAGTTTCGGCCTGACCCATCGTGATCCGGTGGTCGACGACGATCAGCGGCTCGACGCGGCCGTGGCCGCCGCCGCGGCGGCTGATGTCGCGGTCGTGGTGGTGTCGACCACCGAGTTCGTGGAGAGCGAGGGCTTCGATCGCACCGACCTGCGCCTGCCCGGTCGCCAAGACGAGCTGGTCCGGCGGGTCGCAGCGGTGAACCCGCGCACCGTCGTTGTGGTCAATGCCGGATCCCCGGTGGAAATGCCTTGGCGTACCGAGGTTTCCGCAATCCTGCTGACCTGGTTCCCGGGGCAGGAGGCCGGTGCCGCGCTGGCGGATGTGCTGCTCGGCGTGGCGGAACCGGGCGGCCGGCTGCCGACCACCTGGCCCGCGCGGCTGGCCGACGCGCCGGTCACCGAGGTGGTTCCCGACCACGGTGTGCTCGAGTACTCCGAGGGCCCGCACATCGGATATCGCGCGTGGCAGCGGCACGATATCTCGCCCGCCTACCCCTTCGGGCACGGCCTCGGCTACACCGAGTGGGATTACGAGTCGATCGAATCGGCTGCCGGTACGGTAAATGTCCGGGTGCGTAATATCGGTAGCCGTCCAGGCCGTGAGATCGTCCAGGTGTACGCCGCCTCGGCGGATGAAGATCCGGCCCGCCCTGACCGGTGGCTCGCCGGATTCGCGACGGTCGACGCCGCACCCGGTGAATCCGTGGAAGTGCCGATCGCGCTGCCGGAGCGCACTTTTCAACGCTGGGACGAGCACACCGGCAAGTGGGCGACTGTCCCCGGGCGCTACGAGTTGCACGCCGGACGCCACAGCGACGCGTCCGAACTTTCCGTCCCACTGCACATTACGGCCTGAGGGGGACACTCCGATGCGCGCGATCATGGTGATGTTCTACCGAGCCGTTCTCGTTCACCAAGGGGTTCGCACCATTCGGGTTCCGGGTCGCACTCTGCTCGATGCCTACCAGTTCGGCACGCTGCTGTTCGATCTGGAAGTCGATCCCGCGCAACAGCATCCGATCCAGGATGACGAGGTCGAACTGCGGATGATGACGCATCTGGTCGAGCTGATGCGCGAAAGTGACGCCCCCGTCAGCCAATACGAATGCCTCGGTCTGCCCGCCCGCGGTCCGGTCACCGCGGCGCAGCTGCAGGTGCGGGCTCAGACTACCCAGGCGGCTCGCTCGACCGAACCGCAGCCGCGGCCGGAGGAATTCCCCGAGGGGCGGCTGTCGGTGCGAACATCGATTCACGAGTTGCTGGGCGATCGGACAGCCTGTGAGATTCTACGCCGCCACGTGCCGATCATCGCGCATTCCGAGGTCCTGCAGGCGGTCGGAACGGCGTCGCTGCTGGACCTGGCGGCGGTGTCCCGTGGCGCCATGCCCCTCGAGAAGCTCCGTGCAATAGCCACTGAACTCGCTGATGTTCTTGCCACAGAGACGAATTCCGCATCAACTACCGACTCACGGATATAGGGGCCTCATGCAGCTCGACTATGTGATCCTCGGCGCGCTTTCCTTCGGCCGCTGCTCCGGATACGACCTGCGTCGGATGATGGAGGGTGGGGGCCGCTATCTCGGTTACGGCGTGCAGTTGCCGCAGATCTACCGCCGCCTCGGCGTGCTGGTCGAGCGCGGGCTGGTCCACTTCGAGGTCGATCAGCGTGCGGGTGGGCCCGACGCGAAGGTCTACTCGATGACCGAGGCCGGTCGGCAGGCGCTGCTGGAATGGGCGCGCTCGCCGTTCGAGCCGACGCCCCGGCCGATGGACTCCGATTTCAAACTGCGGTTCTTCTTCGCCGGACAGCTCGGTCGCGATATCGCGATCGACATTGTGCGCACCGAATTGGAGTACCGGTTGGAGCATGACCGTGGTTCGGCAGAGCCGCCGATCCCGCGTACCTACGATCCGCAGATTCCGGAGCTCGACCCGGATTGGGCCCGCCACATCCACACCATGGCCCACGAGCAGGGCTATGCCTCCACCGCGGCCTACATCGCCTGGTTGCAACTCACGCTGGTCCGGCTGGAGTCCGGCCGCACCTGCTGATCACGCGCGCCCTCCGGGGCGTTCGATTCACCTCACCTACGCCCCCGGGAGTTTTGTCATGCGCATTATCTATGTCGACGTCGACACGCTGCGCGCCGATCACACCACCCCCTACGGCTATCACCGTCCGACCACACCGCATCTGCAACGGCTGGCGGACAAGTCGGTGGTCTTCGATCGCTACTACTGCTCGGACTCCCCGTGCATGCCCTCGCGCACCGCGCTCACCAGTGGCCAATTCGGCATCACCAACGGCGTCATCGGGCATTTCGGCCCGGCTGCCCAGTTCCGGCTCGACGCGGGCCACGCCCCGGAGCCGGACCGGCCCCTACTCGGGCAGGCGCTGCAATTCGGCGGCTACTACACCGCCGCGGTCTCGGTCTTCGCCGAACGGCATCGCGCCTACTATTTCCACGGCAATTTCCGGGAATCCATTCGGGCGACCGCCAATTGGGGCGACGAGGATGCCGCAGATGTCAATCGCGCCGCGATCGATTGGATCCGCCGGCACGCCGAGGAAGACAACTGGTATCTGCACCTGACCTATTGGGAACCGCACACCAATTACATCCAGCCGGTCGAATGGACCGAGCGCATGGCCGAATCCGGTCCCGTACAGGAGTGGCCGGACGCCGCCACGATCGCCGAGCACGCCGAAATCTACGGTCCGCGCAGCGCATTGGATCTGAATTACACCGTGATGGGGTCCGGTAAATCGCCGGTGCCGCACAATATGCCCGACGCGATCACCGGCCGTGCCGATTTCGAGCACCTCATCAACGGCTTCGACGGGTCCATCGCCTACTGGGACCACCACTTCGGCCAGCTGATGGCGGCGCTCGAGGAGCTGGGCATCGCAGGGGACACGGCGGTGATCGTCAGCGCCGACCACGGAGAATCCCTGGGGGAGAACGGTTCCTACGCCGAGCACGGGCTGGCCAACGAGCCGACGCACCGGCTGCCCCTGGTGTTCTACTGGCCCGGTCTCACCGACGAACTGCCCGACGAGGCCCGCCACAGCGACGCACTGCTGTACAACATCGACTTCGCACCGACCCTGTGCGAGCTGCTCGGCCTCCGAATTCCGGACGGCTGGCAGGGCGAATCGTTTGCGGCCGCGGTGCGCGGCGAAACGTTGGATTCCCGTGAGTATCTCGTCTTCGGGCACGGCGCGCACACCTATCAGCGTGCGGTGCGCACCCGCGATCACCTCTACATTCGCACCTATCATCCCGGTTGCTTCCGCACGGAGTGGGAGCAGCTCTACGACGTCACCGCCGATCCCTATCTGACGACCGATCTGCTCGACCGGGAACCTGAACTGGCCACCGAGATGCGCGCCAAACTCGCGCAATGGTGGCACACCTACGCCGGACGTCCGGGGGCACTGCCGGATCCGATGCAGACCACCCTGCAAACCGGTCCGACCTATTACAACGATCCCGTCCGCTATGCCCGGCACCTGCGTGACACCGGCCGGGCGCATCTCGCACAGGACCTGGAGCAGCGGCTGGCGACGCTGAGCATCCCGGTCTCCTGGCAGCCCGCGGACCGCCCTCGCACCGAAGCGCTGCGTGCGCGGTGGATGCAGGTGCTTTCCGAAGGCGCACAACAGCACTGATCGATCGCCGCCGCACCGCCGCACGAGTCCACCCTCGACCGGCGGTGCACAACCATACCCTTTTGCTTCGACGAGGAAGTCATCGCGATGTCCAAGCCCGTACTGCCGCCCGGTACCGAACTCCCCGCCGCGCCAAAGGCCAAGGGGTGGCGGCAATTAGCGCTGCTGAGCGGCCTGCTCAGCATGGACAGCAGCGAGGCCGCGGTGGTGTCGACGCTTTTTCCGGCGTTGCGATCGGCGCTGGGTCTACCGCTGTCGGCGCTGGGCGTCCTGGTGGCGGTCTCGAAGGTCATCTGGATGATCTGCGGGCCGATCTGGGTGTTGGTCGCACAGCGCATCGGCCGTAAGAAGGTCCTGGTGGTGTTCTGCGGAGTGTGGGGTCTGTGGTCGTGCGCGGCCGGGCTGGCACAGAACTTCGCACAGCTGCTGGTGCTGTACGCCATCGCGGCGGTCGGTTATGCCGCGGGCGGGCCACTGGTCAACGGCATTCTCGCCGATCTGTTCGACGAGTCCCGCCGGGGTCGCGCCGCCGGATGGCTCTATGGCGGCACCGCGTTGATCGGCGCGGTGCTGGGTCCGCTGTTCGGTCAGCTCTCGCGGGTCCCGGATGGTTGGCGCTACGGATTCTTCGCTTCGGGGACGATCACCGTGATATTTGGGTTGATCGTCTGGCGGTTCTTCGAGGAACCGGCCGTCGGCGCGGCCGAATCGGAGGCCGCCGTCGCCCCCCGGCAGGCGCTGAACTGGTCCGATGTGCGTGGGCTGCTCGCCGGACGTACCCTGCGGCTGATCCTCGTGCAGCGCCTGGCGAGCACGCAGCTGGCAATGACCAGTTTCGGCGTGGTCTACCTGGTCGACGTGCGGCACTTCAGCACCGCCACTGCCTCGATCGTGCTCCCGTTCGCCCTGCTGACCTATGTGCTGGGCACGATAATCGGCGGATTCGTCTCCGACCGGGTGCAGCGCTGGCTCCCGCGTGCCGGGCGGCTGGGCGTCTGGCAGACCTCGGTCCTGGGCTGGGGCCTCGCCGCTGGCGCAGCCACGCAGATCGGCTGGTCCTCGATTTGGGTCTACGCGGCCATCTTCTCGGTGCTCGGCCTCCTACAGGGCTTCGTGCCGGGCACCAACCGCCCGATCGTGATGGCAGTGACCAGACCCGAATTACGCGGCGCCGCCTTCTCTTTGATGATCAGCGCCGAGTCGCTGGGCTGGGCGCTGAGCACCCTGCTGATCGGCTTTCTCGGTGATCGCATCGGATTGCAGACCACCTTCCTGTGGCTGATAGTGGTGCTGAACATTGTCAACGGCATATTCATGACCGTCATGTACCGGCCTTACCTGCGGGAATCCTCGGCTCTGCGCGCCGCCCACTCTGTCGAACGGCTCGCACCCCGGAGCTGACCCGGCACTGCCGATGCGCTCACCAGGGGGTGCTCGCCGTGACCGGTGAAGCCAAAAGCAGGCCGGAGAGCGGAAGGGCCAGGCTGGAATATGTATTCCGGCCTGGCCGCTTGCGTGTGTCAGATGCTGAAAGGTGTTGTCAGGAACGCAGTTTCGCCTTCATGGCCGAGATGTCCGCATCGGTGAGCTTCAGGCCCGCGTGCACGTAATTGTCGAAGCTGCCGTAGCTCTGGTTCACCTGATCGAACGCAGCGTCCAGCAACGAGGCGGTGACGCCGTTCTGCAAGTCGCCGTCCTTGGCGCCGCGGTAGTAATTCGACAGCAGGAAGTCGTACTGCACGGTGTCGTGGTCCACGCCCAGAATGGTCAGCAGCACAGCCGAAGCCCAGCCGGTGCGGTCCTTGCCCGCGCTGCAGTGGAACAGCACAGCGCCGTCGCCGTAAGCGATGTCGCGCAGGACATTCGAGAAGCCCTCGCTCGCGCCCGGTGCGGTGATGAACGCGCGGTACAGGTCCGTGCCCGCCACCAGCGCGGATGCTACCAAGAGCTGTGGTGGGGCCTGGCCGATGATGTCGTTGTGGTATTCGGTGGCGCCGGCCGGAACCTTGTCCACACCGATGAACTGTTGCTCGTAGCTGGTGCGTAGATCGTGCACGGCGCGCATATCGAGGCTCGCCAGGTCGGCAAGATCGGAATCCGAGGCCTTGCTCAGGTCTCCGGTGCGATAGACCAGGCCGGTCCGCACGGTGTGGCCATCGATGGTCCGGTAGCCGCCCGCGTCACGGGCGTTCACCACGCTCTCCAGATTCAGCGAACGCGCCGCCGTATCAAGGACGACATTGCCGGTGGTCGCGGGCGGCACCACCGCCGAGGGCGCGGGCTGGTCGGCCAGTGCCATGGCGGGCAGCGAGCCGAAGGACAGCGCGGAGGCCAGCATCAGCGAAGCGCCGAGCAAACTAGGTCGGATCATAAGAGTTCCTTTTCTCCAGCACCCGGCAGATTGCCAGGCTGATTAAGTCACGGCTTCCGGGGTTTCGGACCGCGACAACGCCGGCAGGCGCGAAAATGGCGCACAGATGACAGGGCCACTGCGTCGTAGAGCCGGGTGGGTTCGCTCACCAGGAGGGTCGGCGCGTGCCGTGACCGGTGGCCTGCTCGAAGGCGTATCCCGCTTGCAGCACCTGCATTTCGCCGCAATGCGGGCCGACGAGCTGGACACCGACCGGCAGGCCGTCGGTGGTGAATCCGGCGGGGACAGCCAGCGCCGGGCAGCCCGTCACGCTGATGTAGTAGGCGGACTTCATCCAATCCAGATAATCGTTCATCATCACGTCCGCGATCTGCTGCGGGTACTCGATGTCCACCGGGAACGGCGCGAGCTGGCTGACCGGAAGGAGTAGCACGTCGTAGCGGGCGAAGAATTCGCGCATCCGGTGAAAGAGCGCGGTGTGCCGGATTTCGGCGCGCCCGAGGTCGGCGGCGGTGAGTCCGAGACCGTATTCGACATTGCCCCGCAGCGTCGGCTTGAGCTGATCGAGGTGGTCGCCCATCGCCGCACCGAGCACGGTCGCCATCTGCCAGCCGCGCAGCACCCGGAAGGCGTCGTCCGCGCCGGTGAAGTCCGGACAGTCCCGTGCGACCGTGCAGCCCAGCTCCGTGAAGACCTGCGCCGCCGCCGTCACCGTCTGCGCCACCTCCGGCTCCACCGGCACCGCGCCGCCCAGATCCGGCGACCACGCCACTCGCAGCGAGCGCGGGTCGCGGGTCAGCCGGGAACCGTAGGCCGGGGGATCCTCGGTGAGCGAGATCGGGTCGCGCGGGTCGGCTCCGGCGATCACCGAAAGTAGCAGCGCCACATCCGATACCGAGCGCGCCATCGGGCCCTGCACGACCTGTGTGGCCCAGCCGAGCGGATTCGGCCACAACGGGACCCGGCCCGGCGTGGGCCGCAGCCCCACCACATTGTTGAACGAGGCGGGATTGCGGATGGAGCCGCCCATATCGCTGCCCTCGCCCAGCGGCTGTAGTCCCGCGGCCAGCGCCGCGGCGGTTCCGCCGCTGCTGCCGCCCGCGGATCTCGTGGTGTCATACGGGTTTCGGGTCGCGCCGAACAGGGTGTTGAAGGTGTGCGATCCCGCGCCGAACTCCGGCACATTGGTTTTGCCGACGCTGATCACCCCGGCTGCGCGCATCCGTTCGATGCTCAGATCGTCGTGGTCGGGGCGATAGTCGGCGAGCATCGGGAAGCCGTGGGTCGTTGGCAGGTCGGCGGTGTTGTGAGTGTCCTTGTGCGCCATCGGAAGTCCGTGCAGCGGGCCGACCGGCTCACCGCGGGCGAGGCGCTCGTCGGCGGCGGCCGCCGCCGCCATGGCCTGTTCGGGGCGGAGCGTGACAATCGCGTTCAGCCGCGGGTTGAGCTGTTCGATGCGCTCCAGATGCGCGCCGACCACCTCGCGCGCGGACAGTTCACGGGTGCGCAGGCGGCGGGCCAGTTCGGTGGCGGGAGCATCACAGATCTCTGGGTGCAACGGGTCGGTCACGAACACTCTCCGGGGTCGGTGCGGGCACGGTGCCGGAAGCGGCCGATCGATACCGGTGCCGCTTGCGATGCCCACAGCGTCCGCCCGCTCACCGAACCAGGGACTCAGGTGCAGGAATTCGACAAAATGTGCGATCACATGCCGGATTACTGCGACCCGGACCTACCGGGTGGCCGGAGTGTAGTCGCCCGGCCCCAACGGGACACGCCCGATTGCGCGACCCCGCCGGTCCAGCAGCCAGCCGATCCGCTTGGCCGAATACATGACCAGCGTGCGGTCCTTCACCCGCAGAGCCGGAAACCGCTCGGCAAGCACGGTGTCGAAGGCGTCGAGACCGTGCAGCCCGTGCAGCAGCACTTGGACGAGCAGATTGTGCGGGCCGCTCACCGCCGCGCACATGCGCACATTGTCCAGCCGGGCCAGCTCGCTGCCGGTGACCTCGAGTGCGTTGTGCGGCACCGACATTCGGTACACAGCCAGGGTCGGCAGGCCCGCGATCGGATAGGCGAGATCGCATCGGAGGGTGACCTGGCCTTCGCGGATCATCCGGTGCAGGCGACGGCGTGCGGTGTGCTCACTGATGCCCGTCGCGTCCGCGAGAGCGGTGAAACCGAGCCGGCCGTCCGCCCCGAGCGCGTCGACCAGCGCCTGGTCCGGCGGGGCGAGGCGATTGTGCTCGACAGTGCTGTAGCTGGTCCGGCCAGGCGGACGCGGCATGGACAACTCGGCGCGGCGAACGCGCTGCATGGCGCGAATGCTCCACTCACTGCCCTCGCCGTACAGCGTGATGCCCACGGTGGTACGGGTGGACCGGACTCCGGGCAGGCTGCCGATGCCCCGGCGCAGCCACCGGTCGAGGGTCGGCAGATCGGCCGAGGCGACGGAGAGCATCAGGTCGAAATCGCCGGTAATGGCATCGACGCTGTATACCCAGGGCAGTGCGGTGGCTGCCGCCTGCACCGCATCCAGATGCTGTGGTAGGCAACGGATATCGACGAAAGCGATGGTGGTGGTCCGAGCGGAGTCGTAGGCGGTGACCCAGGCCAGGCCGTTCGCCCGCAGGCGTTCCCAGCGCCGGGCCGCAGTCGTCGCGTCCATCCCCAGTGCCGGGCCGATCTGGGACCATGCCGCGCGGGGCGCGGCCTGCAGAGCGTCGATCAGCGCCAGGTCGGCTTCCTCGAAGTAGGAATCCTGCACAGAATGCGTGCCGGTGCTGCTTTCTGGCGTCACAGGAGTGGGATCACTCATTTCCCAGATCGTAGAGGACGTTCGCGACACCCGCCCTGGATCGCGAACGAGAGGAGTCCCGATGTCGGCCGAGCCGAATCCCCTGATCCCCGTCACCGATCGCACCCTTCGAATCACGGTCGTGCTGCTCTTCGCCGCCTGGTTCATCGACTATGCCGACCGCCTGATCATCAACCTGGCCCTGCCGGGCATCGGCGCGGATCTGGCACTGAGCCGCGGCCAGCAGGGCTTGCTGGTCTCGGCCTTCTTCCTGGCTTACGCGCTGTGCCAGATTCCGGGCGGCATACTCACCGATCGCTTCGGCGCCCATCGGGTGATGAGCTGGGCTCTGGTGTCTTGGACGCTGTTCACCGTACTGACCGGGTTCGCATGGTCGTTCGCCCTGTTGATCGTGGTCCGATTCGGATTCGGCGTCGCCGAGGGCGTGTTTCCGCCCGCCGCGATGAAGACCCTGGTGGAGCGGACCACGCCCGCGACGCGGATGGGCGCATACGGCCTGGTCATGAGTTCCAATTCCATCGCCGCAGTGCTCTGCCCGCTGCTGATCGGCCCGCTGATCGCGGTGTTCGGCTGGCGCTCGGCGTTCTTCTCCACCGCTGCGCTGGGTCTGGTCGTGGTATTCCTGATGCGCCGATGGCTGCCCGCGCCGCTGCCCCGGACCGAGCCGCAGCAGCCGGTCACGCGCCCGCCGCTGCGGGACATGCTGCGACTGTGGGTGCTGTGGCGCTTCGCGGGAATCATGTTCGGCTACAACATGATCGCCTGGGGCCTGATCACCTGGGCTCCCACCTATCTGACCTCGGAGCGGGGGCTGTCACTGGCCTCGGCCGGTGCATTGCTCGCGATTCCGGCGGTGGCCGCGGCCCTGGCCACCGTCATCGGCGGGCGACTGTCGGACCGGCTGCGCGGTCAGCAGCGCAAGGTGATCGTGCCGGGCATGACCGTCGCGGCGATCGCGCTGCTGCTGATGCCCGCGACCGCCTCCGTGACCGGATTCCTGGTTTTGGGCACGCTCGCGATCTTTGCCGCCAGCCTGGCATACATGCCGATCTTCGCTGTCCCCTTGCGCGGACTGCCTGCCGAATGCGTCGGGGTCGGCAGCGCGATCATCGCCGTCGGAGGCCAACTGGCGGGTATCGTCGCTCCGCCCCTCATCGGACTGCTCTCCGACCACTTTTCGTTTGTGTTCGCCTTCGCTTTCCTGGTCCTCGGCGCCGTCGTCGCCGCGGCACTGGCGATCCTGACACCACAGGACGCCGAGTCCTTCCGCGCCGCCATCGGGGTTCCGGCCAATTCCTCACTTGCCCAAGAGAATTCGTAACGGCCGTATTCGACGTCGGATCACGCGCGCAGGGCTGTTTTCACCACTTTGCCCATATCGTTGCGGGGCAGCGAGTTCAGCAGGTGCACTGTGCGCGGTCGCTTGTGCGGGGCGAGTCGCCTCGCGACATGGTCGGCGAGCTCCGCCGTACGCGGCGGGTGTACCGGGTCGACGGGGACCACCCAGGCCACGATCCGTTCCCCGAGGTCGTTGTCGGGTGCGCCGGTCACGGCGGCCTCGGCGACGCCCGGATGCTCGAGTAGCACGTTCTCGATCTCGCCGGCTCCGATCTTGTAGCCGCCGCTCTTGATCAGGTCGGTGGATTTGCGGCCGACTATGCGCAACGTGCCGTCGGCGTCGAGCGTGCCCATGTCTCCGGTGCGGAACCAATCGCCGTCGAAAGCCGCCGCCGTGGCATCGGGCCGGCCCAGGTATTCGGTGAACAGGTTGGCCCCGCGCACCTGAATCTCTCCGACGGTCCGGCCATCATGCCCTGCGATGACCCGGCCGTCCTCCTCGGCCAATCGCACGTCCACGCCCGGCAGTGGCACTCCGACAGTGCCCGGGCGCGGTGCGGCGTCCAGGCGCACGCTGGTGTTCATCAGCGTCTCGGTCATGCCGTAGCGCTCGATGATCGTGCGCCCGGTCGCGGCGCTGATCGCCGCGTAGTCGCGCGGGGCCAGGGCCGCTGAACCGGAGACGAGCAGCCGCGCCCCGGCCAGCGCCTCGGCCAGTTCGGGCCGCTGCGCCACCGCATCGGCCAGCCGGTGATACATGGTCGGAACTCCGAAGAACATCGTTGCCCCGCAACGCAATTCGCGGGCCACCCCGTCTACGTCGAATGTGCCCAGATGGCGAACGCTGCCGCCGCGCCGCAGCGGGCCCAGGATCCCGAGGACCAGGCCGTGCACGTGGAACAGGGGCAGCGCGTGCACCAGGACATCGGCCGCGGTCCACTGCCACGCCTGTGCGAGCCCGTCCAGCGAGGCGCGAATCGCGCGGCGCGGCAGCACGACTCCCTTGGGCGGGCCGGTGGTGCCGGAGGTGTAGATGATCAGCGCCGGGGTCTCGGGATCCGGCTCGGTGAACCTCCGCACCTCCGGATGCCCCGCATCGATATCGATATCAACGCGAGGCAGGGCCGAGAGTGGTGCGGGCAGCGGCACGCCCGAGGCGGCCAGGATCAGGTCGGGGGAGCTGTCGCCGACGATATGGGCCAGTTCGCGCTCACCGCTCTTCGGATTGACCGGCACGACGGGGATTCCGGCCAGCAGCGCACCGATGACGGCGACCGCGGATTCAGCGGTCGGCGTCGCCCAGAGCATGACCCGCCCCGCTCCGGCGATTCGTGCGGCCAGCGCCGTGGCGGCCGACTCGAGCTCCGCGTAGTTCAGGGCTCGGTCACCGAAACGCAGCGCGGGGGCGGATCCGGCGGTCGCCAGGGCGGGAAACAAGGGGGACACGCAGGGTGCTCCTTCTGCGGGGATAGTTACGACGCCGACTGTGATCCGTACGGCGCGGTGGGTGTGGCGCTGGGTGCGACGCCGAGTATCCGATCGAGATGGGGATTGGCGAAGACTCCGGTCGGGTCGACCAGATCGCGTAGTGCGACGAAGTCGTCGAAGTACTGGTAACGCGCGCGCAGGACCGAGGCGTCGAGTTCGTGCATCTTGCCCCAGTGCGGGCGACCCCCGAACTCACCGGCAATGTCGTAGAAAGCCTGGAAATACCGCTGGTACGGCATCCGGTGATACTGGTGCACCGCGATGTAGCAGGTGTCGCGTCCCGACGCAGTCGACAGCGGGATATCGTCGGCGGCCGCGAACCGCAGTTCGAGCGGGAAGGCGATCTTCTCGTCGTGCGCGGCGATCCACCGGCCGATCTCGCGGAAGGCGTCGACAGCGTGCTCGCGCGGAATGGCGAATTCGCTTTCATGGAAACGGACATTGCGGGCGGAGGCGAACACGCGATAGGACAGATCCGTCCATTCGTGCGCCGACATCAACCGCGCGGCCTTCCGCGTGATGCCGGGCACCAGGTCCGGGAACCTGGTGCCGAGCCGATTGAGGCCCTCGAAGACCGGTCCGCTGACGAATTCATCCAGGTACCGGTCGAGCGAGCCGATCGGCCGCAGCGGAATATCGGCGGGCAGCCGCTGGAAGCGGCGGACCAGCGAGAGATCGCTGTGCGGGAACCAGAAGAACTCGAAATGGTCGTTCTCCTCGGCGAATTCGTGCACCCGCTCGAGGGTCTCCGCGAGCGGCAGCTGGGTATCACGCGCCCGCAGCGCGAACTGCGGCACGCACTGCAATGTCACCGCGGTGATGATGCCCAGCGCGCCGAGGCCGACGCGAGCGGCCGCGAACAGCTCGGGACGCTCCGTGCTCGAGCAGAACACCAATTCCCCGTCGGCGAGCACGATTTCGAGCCCGCGTACCTGGGTCGCTATGCCGCCGAACCGGATTCCGGTGCCGTGCGTGCCGGTCGATATCGCGCCGGAGATGCTCTGCCGGTCGATATCGCCCAGATTCTGCATGGCGAGGCCGTATTCGGCGAGCATCGGGTTGAGCTTCCACAGCGGGATTCCGGCCTCCACCGTGACCAATCCCGAGGCCGGGTCCACCGCGCGCAGGCCGTCCAGGCCGTCCAGCCGCAGCTGCAGGCCGTCGGCAACAGCAATCGGGCTGAACGAGTGGCCCGCGCCGATCGCCTTGACCCGCAACCCATCCCGGACCGCGTCCTCGACCGCCGCGCTCACCTGTGCCGCGTCGGTGGGCCGCAAAACCCTGACAGGATGCGCGGTCTGGCTTCCCGCCCAATTTCGCCAGTCGCCGGTCATGGATGAGCCTCCTCGTTCGATCGATACCGGCCGTACCCGTTTCGGCGGCGGCCTGCCACGAAACAGTGCGTCCGAGGCCGCATTTTCGCGTGACATTGCCGGAATTCGACAATCACAGAGCACTGGTGCCGGTATCCATCGCACACGGTTGAGGCCTGCGTCTGGGATGTTCCTCCGCAGTACCCCTGACCTCGTGAGTTTCGGTCAGCGCTGCATCCATGGCGCCGGTTGGAAGGTCCCGTCGCGGTACATGGGGAGCGCGATGCGGTTGCCGTAGCGGGCGAGCTGGCTCCAGGGGCGGTTGAGTCCGGTGGACCCGTATTCGCGCACGCGAGTAACGGTGTCGAGGTCGAGGACGTCGATCAGGATCTCCTCGCCCGGGCCGGCCTGCTGGCGGATGATGCCCTCCGGGTCGACGATCGCGCTGAGGCCGACGCCGACGGGATCGGACGCGTTGATATTGACGATGTAGACCTGGTTGGTCCAGGCGTTGGCGCGGGAGCAGACGAGTTCCATCTCGCGGTCGCGGGTCGGAGTCAAGGTGGGTTGGATGATCACTTCCGCCCCCATCCACGCGAGCTGCCGCGCTGTTTCGGGAAAGGAACCGTCGTAGCAGATGGCCAGTCCGATCCTGCCGATATCCGGGATGTCGAAGACCACGAAGCTGTCGCCGGGTTCCGTTGTCTCCCAAGGCTGCCACGGGAACACCTTCCGGTACCTCGCGGCGATCTCGCCGCTGGGTGCGATGGCGAGCGCAGTGTTGTAAACGAGTCCGTCAGCGGCCTGTTCGTGGATGCTGCCGGGCACCAGCCACAGTCCAGTTTCGCGGGCGAGGTCACCGAGCATGTCGGTGAGTTTGCCGGGAATCGGCTGCGCCGAATGCTGGGTCCAGCCTTCGGGTGCGTCCAGTAGGGGAGCCTGTCCGGCGAGCATCAGTTCGGGCACGGTGACCAGCTGTACGTGTGGAAACAATTCACGAGTCGTGCGGACCTGGTGTTCGAATCGATCCCAGGAAGCATCGAGATCGTTGGCGACGGGCGTGGTCTGGATGGCGGCGACGGCGAGGGTGCGCATGTCAGTTCTCCGTAATGATCAGATCGGTGATGGCGTGCTTGCCATCGCGGAAGAAGGCGGGAAAGAACACTCGGACAACGCCGGTGACGAGGGCGCCGAGCAGAATGGAGCCGATACCGAGCAAGAAAACGCCACCGACACCGCCGAGCGAGAGGCTGCCATAGGAGGTGTCGAGCATGTCGTAGGCGCTTCGTAGGAAGGCGAACAGCATCATGAGTCCGCCGGCGGCCGGCAAAACACCTTTGGTGAGCAGATCGAGTGCGGAGTTCCGTAGTCGGCCGCGGAAATACCACACGCAGGCGAAAGCGACACCGCCGTAATAGAACGAGATCAGCAGCGCGATGGACAGGATCGCATCGCCCAGAAAGGCAGGCGAAGCCAGCGTCAGCGCCGTGAGCAGCAGCGCAGCGGTCGCCCCGATGAACAGGGTGGCGAAACTGGGCGTCCGGAAACGCGGATGGATCCGGCCGAAGATCTTCGGTGCGGCACCGTGTGCGGCCACCGACAGATTCGGCCGCGCCAGCGAGACGACACAGGTCAGCAGGGCCCCGATCGCGGACAGGCAGACCGCGAGCTGAACGAGTTCGGTCAGCGGACTGTCGAGTAACGCGGGTGCGAGCGATGCGAGGATATCGGCCGCCTCGTCCGCGCTTCCGAGGCCGTCGGCCCCCGTGAAACTCAGTACGGCGACGGCGGTGAACAGATAGGTCACAAGCAGCACGATCGTGGACAGGACCGCGGCGAGACCGGGAGTGCGGGTACGGTCCCTGGCCTCTTCATTGACACAGAGCGCGGCATCCCAGCCCCAATAGATGAACAGGCACAGCAGCACCGCCTCGGTGAAATGCCCGGTGCCGGCCAGTTCGAAGGGGTTGAACCAGGCCGCCGACGGGGTAGCCCCACCGCCGCTGCGCAGTGCCGCGAAACCGAATATCGCGATGGCGGCGAACTGAATGACCAGCATGCCGATCTGAACGGCGGCGGAGAGTCCGACGCCGCGGTAGGCGACGAGGGTGACGAGACCGAGAATGGCTATGCCCGTCACGGTGATCAGCGGGGTCCCGGGAGCGGTCACGCCGAGCAGCCCGAGCAGGCTGCCCGCACCCACCCGCGCGAGCGCCGTCATCGCGATGATGGTCGTCACCTGGGTGACCCAATTGCCGATCAGCCACCCCGGCCACGGCCCGAACGCCCGGGTGATCCACACGAAATTGGTGCCGCAGTCCGGCATTTCCCGATTGAGCTCCCGGAACGCGAAGGCCGTGCACAGGATGGGCACGAAACCGACCAGCAGCGCGGCGGGTGCGTGGACGCCGACCAGCAGTACGACGAGACCGAGTGTGACCGTGAGGCTGTAGGCGGGCGCAGCCGAGGCCAGCCCCAGCGCCATGGTGCTGATCAAGCCGATCGAGTCTGCTCTCAACCCCTTGTCGGAACCCCGCAGGCGTATCTTCTCGTCGACCACACTGACCTCCATTTTTACTAAATCTCTGTTTAACTACCGCAGACTACGACGGCGAGGAGCTCGTGTTTGTCAACTTAAGTAAAATTTATGAGTCGGACCCTGACAGACTGTTCAGGTGGCAGCGAGGAAAGATAAGGACCACCGCAGGGCCGAGTTCGGGCAGGCCGCCCAGCGAGCCCTGCTCAACCGCGGACTGGAGGGCCTGCGGCTGCGCGATGTGGCGGAGGCGGCGGGCGTCACCTCCGCCGCGATCCTCTATCACTACGGCGATCTCGATGAGTTGATGGCCGACACCTACCGGCACGCCATCGATCGCTTCTGCAGCAGCCGCGAGGAACGCGCGGAACGTTTCCCCGATGCTCGGGAGCGGCTGCGCAGCTGTATCGAGTCCGGTGTCGCCGACGGTCCCGATGATCTGCTGCCCAGGCTGCTGTTCGAGTACAGTCCGCGCAGTCTGCGCGATCCGCAGGCGGCGGCCTTGGAGGCGACGCTGGTCGAACGGCAGGTGGCGGTCTACTACGGTGTCCTGGTTCTCGGTCGCGAACAGGGACATTTCACCTGCGCCGAGTCCCTGCGCATCCTTGCCCGCAATTTCGTCGCGCTCGAGGACGGCTACCAAATGGACATCCTCACGCGCCGCCGCCCACGCGTCGAGGTGATCGATGCGCTCCGCAGCTACGCCGAAACCGTCACCGGCTGCACCCTCCGTTAACGCGAGCCGCTGGGGTTGTGAGCAGCTGGTTGGCCTGCAGATATAGGTAGGAGTATTCAGCGTCATCGGTTTTTGTGCTGGATCTATATGACCTGGGGCGCATTCAATGGTGATCGGATCACCGCACCTCCGATCGAAGGACAGCGATTCTGATGACGCTGAAGAATGGATTGCCTGCCGCGCAGGTGCTCGCCGACCTGGCCGAGCTGCACACTATGGACGACCCGGACGCGGACCGGCCGGGTCTGGTCAATATGTACGACACGGGGATGCCGGGGGTCGAGCGGCTCGCGACGGACGCGTTCGGGATGTATCTCCACGTCAATCCGCTGTACTCGACGACGTTCCCGAGTGTCTACGACATGGAGCGCGAGGTGGTGCGCGCGGCCACCGATCTGCTGCACGGCGGCGAAGCGGCCACCGGGAGCTGGACCAGCGGCGGCAGTGAAAGTTGCCTGCTGGCAGTGAAAGCCGCGCGCGACGGTCGCCCGGAGGTGGCGAAGCCCCGGATGATCCTGCCCATCTCGGCCCACGCGGCCTGGTGGAAGGGCGCGCACTATCTCGGCGTCGACACGACGGTGACACCCATCGATCCGCACACCTTCCGCGCCGATATCGACGCGATTCGTGATGCCATCGATGAGAACACGGTCCTCGTGGTGCTCTCGGCGCCCCAGTATGGCCATGGCGTTATCGACCCGATCGCGGAGGTCGCCGCGTTGTGTCTGGAAAGAGGAGTGCGGCTGCACGTCGACGCGTGTATCGGCGGCTGGGTGCTGCCCTTCATGGAGCAGCTGGGGCACACCGTGCGACCGTGGGATTTCCGCGTCCCCGGGGTCAGCTCGATCTCGGTGGACCTGCAGAAATACGGGTACACCACCAAGGGATGTTCGCTGGTGCTGTACCGCGATCGCGAGTTGCGGCGGTCCCAGTTCTTCGTGCACGCGGGCTGGACCGGATACCCGATCGCCAACTCCACGGTGCAGAGCTCCAAGCCCGGTGGGTTGCTCGCCGCCGGCTGGTCGGTCATGCGGCACCTCGGCGCGGACGGCTATCTGCGTTTGGTGGAGGAGACGCTCGACCTCACCCGGCAGGTGGCCGATGGTGTCGACGAGATTCCTGGGCTCATAGTGCTGGGCCGACCGGAATCCTCCCTGATCGCGGTGACCACGGTAGGCATCGACTTCTTCGCCTTTCTCGATGAACTGGGCAGCCGGGGTTGGGCGATGCAGCCGCAATTGTCGCAGCCGGGCATTCCGCCGAGCATCCATTTCACGATGGCCGCCGGCCATCGCAAGTATCTGCCGTCGTTGCTGGAGGCGCTGAGCCAGGCCGCCGAGGCCGCCCGTGCGCGTAAGCCGCTGCTGGATATTGCACGGATCGAGATGCTGCGAGCACTGCCGGCGGACATCGCCCCCGAGCGCCTGAACGAGCTGGTTCAGGACAGCATCGTGCCCGGCAGCGACACCGCATCGCTGCACCTGGTCGTCGACAGCCTGTCCGTACCGCTGCGCGAGGCGGCCATCTTCGCCTACTTCGAAGGCCTTACCGCGCCGACGACGACGACGAAGTGAGCGTCGTCGGCTATCCCCCGTACCGCACGGCGGCCGAGAACGGGCAGCGCTCGCGGCGACACCGTAGGGCGTGGGCTACTTTCTCGGCACGGTAATCGGATTGCAGCGAACGTTCTTCTGGATCCTTGTTGTGCTGATGAGTGTCAATGCCGCCTTCGTATCGCTGCTCTACCGCCCATACCTCCGCGACACCGCCGCATTGCGGGACCAGATCGAGGCACAGGTGGCGGGGCGACCTGCCGAGAAGAATCCAACGATCCGACCGAAGGAATGCTGAGTGACTACTTCGAATTACCCCGCTTCCACTGCGGCCGGCAAATCCGAGATCGTGGAGCTCGACGCAGCCGAGTTGTCGGCCGCCATCCATGACCGGCGGGTGTCGTGCGTGGAAGTGATGACCGCCTATCTCGATCACATCGAGGCAGTGAACCCGTCGGTCAACGCTATCGTCGCTCTTCGTCCTCGCGAGGAACTGATGCGGGAGGCCGCGGCGAAGGACAAGCTCCTGGCGGACGGTCACGACATGGGATGGATGCACGGATTCCCCCAAGCGATCAAGGACACCGCGGACGCGGCCGGATTCAAGACGACCCGGGGCTTCTTCCGAGGGGAATTCGATATCCCTGTCGCACAGAGTGATTCGATTCATGTCGCTCGTATGCGCGCCGCTGGATCGATCTTCGTCGGCAAGACCAATGTCCCCGAATTCGGCTTGGGCTCGCACACCTACAACGAGGTGTACGGCGCCACCCGCAACTCCTATGACCAGGAGCGATCGGCGGGCGGCAGCAGCGGTGGCGCGGCGGTGGCGGTGGCGCTCCGAATGCTTCCGGTGGCGGATGGCAGCGACTTCATGGGCTCGTTGCGAAATCCGGCCGCGTGGAACAACATTCTCGGTCTGCGTCCGTCCTTCGGCCGAGTGCCCATGGCGGGCACGGATGTCTTCGTGCAGCAGGGCGGGATCGCCGGACCGCTGGCGCGGACCGCGACCGACCTCGCCCTGCTGTTGCGGACCATGTCGGGATATGACCCGAGCGCCCCGTTGTCCATCGAGTCGGAGGGGGCGTTGCCCTCGAGCCTGGACCGCGATTTCGCCGGTACGCGCGTCGCGTGGATGGGGGATCTGGGCGGCTACCTTCCTATGGAGCCCGGCGTACTCGACCTGTGCACGACCGCGTTGACGACATTCGAATCGCTCGGCATGCCGGTGGAATCCGTTCCGGGACTGCCGAAGTCGCACGGGTTCAACGGGAATGACGACCTCTGGCCGCTCTGGCTCACCATCCGGCACTGGTGGGCCGGCGCCCAGCTGTATCCCCTGTACCAGTATCCGGTCACGGCGGCGGCGCTCAAGCCAGAAGCGCGATACGAAGTGGAGGGCCTCATCCACGGAGTCGATGGACGCGCGCCGATCGGGGCGTTGCAGGCGTTCGAGGCTTCGGTCAAACGCACCGCGATGTACAACGCGTTCCTGACCCTGTTCGACTCCTACGACTTCATCGCATTGCCGAGCGTTCAGGTGTTCCCGTTCGATGTCGACATGGACTGGCCCGCAACGATCAACGGCACGACTATGTCCTCCTATCACCGGTGGATGGAGGTCTCCACGATCGCGACACTCCTCGGCGTGCCCGCGGTCAGTCTGCCCGCTGGATTCGATGCGGCCGGACTTCCGATGGGCATCCAGGTGCTGGCCCGCAGTCACGCCGATCTCGACTTGCTGCAGCTTGCGCATGGCTGGGGGCAGCGGTCGCCCTGGGGTGCCGCTGTGCGTCCGCCGTTGCTACGGCAGACCCACTAGTCCGGGTCGGCCAGGGCAGAATCGACCGCACCGTGCCGTTCCGGAACTCCACGTCGGATACCACTAACGTGGGCCGCGATCTCGGAACACCGGTGACGGACGAGTACGACACGGACAAGGGGCGAATCCGGGGCACGATTCTCGGTGTGCGTATCAGCGTCGACGGCGACAGCGTGATCACGCCGCCGGATGTCGTCGAGCGGATAGAAGTCGCGACCCAGTAACGAAAATTCGGCGAGTGGAGCGAAATGGAGATTCGGCAGGCGGAGCATTTCCTCGCTGTGGTGGACAACGGTGGCCTCACGCGCGCCGCGTCCGCCCTGTACATCTCCCAACCGTCGTTGTCGCTGTCCATTCGCACTCTCGAAGAACGGCTCGGCACATCGCTGTTCATTCGGACCGGCCGTCGCCTCGTCTTGTCCGAGGCGGGTGAGAATCTGGTGCCGGGGGCACGCAGGGTGCTCGCCAGTGCGGCGGATGCGACACGGGCTGTCCGCGAGGTTCGCGAATTGCAGCGGGGAGAACTGACAATCGCGGTGGACTCGGAGTTGCTCGATGACCCGTTCGCCTCCGTCATCGGTCCCTTCTGCCGCACGCATCCCGGGGTCGTCATCGAAGTGATCGATCCGGCGACATCGATTGCCCCGTTTCGCCTGGTGCACAGTGGACGCTGCGAAGCGGAGTTCTCCACCACGGCAGCGACCGGCTCGGGATTGGAGTGCGTGGGTCTGGGCAGACAAAGGCTCTCGCTCGTGGCGGCGGAGAGCATTGCGCTGCCCCACGAGAATCCGGTCCGACTACGCGACCTCGCTGCGGTGCCGATGGTGTTGCCGCCGCCGTCGACCGTCTACCGGGAACGCGTCGAGGCGTCGTTCGCGTTAGCGAAGATTCGTCCCCTGGTGATCGCGGAATGTGGTCCCCGCGAATTGATTTGGCCCCTGGTGCAGGGCGGTATCGGGGCATCGATTATGCCGCCCTCGATGGTCGCGGCAGCAGTCGGCCACGGTATGCAGGTCCGTTCGACAGAGCCGCCGATCGAGCGCGAGGTTTACCTGGTGCATCGCACGGGCGTGGTATCTGCCGCTCTCGGCCGCCTCCTGGAGCTAGTCAGTTCGCTGTATCCGCCAGGGCGAGTGCGATGAATCGCCGCGCAGCCGGCGACAGCACATCGTCGCGGTGAACGAGCCCGTATTCGCGGGTGATCGGCGGAACCAGTTCTCGAATGACCGCACCTCTCGACGCCGCGACCCTGGCGTACCGCTCCGAGGCGGTGGTCGCGCCCGCACCGGCGACCACCAGCGAAATCAGTGCTTCGCGATGGGCGCTGAGCACGCCCAGCCGGATATCGACACCGGCTGCCGCGAGTGACATTCCGACGAACGGGACCTGCGAACCTCCGGCCGGCACGATCAACCGGTAGTCCGACACTGCCGACAGCGGTAACGGTCCCGGTTCGACCTCGGTGCCCGGTGGGAGAACGAGCCACTCCTGGAAGGTTCCCGCAGGGATGACTCGCAGCCCGGAGACAAAGATGGCGGGCAGGGACATCATCCCGATCTCGCAATGGCCTTCACGGACGAGGCGGCAGACCGACTCCTCGTCATCGGCCTGCTCGATGCGAATCCGCAACGCGGGGCTCTCGGTGTGCAACTGTGCGATCAGATCGGCAGTGGGATCGATTGTCAGCGTTCCCCACACGGCGATATCCAGCGACAGGCTGGTGGGATCCGCGTCGAGCCGAGCGGTCCGGACAAGTCGCCGCGCGGGCCCGAGGAAGGCTTTACCGGCAGCGGTAAGGACGACGCCGTGCCCGAGTCGGTCGAACAATTGCTGCCCGAATTCGCGTTCGAGATTCACGATGCCCCGGGACAGCGACGGCTGGGTGAGCCCGAGGCTTGCGGCGGCGTGGCGAACGCTGCCGTGTTCGGCGACCGTCAGGAAATATTCGACCTCCCTGATCTGCATGTCCGGACACTACCCTGAAATGGTCCGCGGTCGAGCCGTCATCCGCCATGCCGTAGGAATGCCCGTAAGCGAGCTCAACCCACTCTTCTAGCCGATTACCGGTGGAGTCGGACTCTGTTTTCGAACGCATCAACTGAACGGGTGGCCCAACGCCGCGGGCCACCCGTCACAGCCAACCCTGACGGCCGCAAGGAGTCTGTTCGTCGGTCTGGATGGGCTATCCATCGGCGGCCGACGATCGTCGTAGAAGGTTCGACGTGATATTTTTCCTGGCTACTTGATATCGCTCGGGTAGTACCCTTGATTCTTCACGTCGACGAACCCGACACGAAATGGTTTGCCGCCGTGGTCGATTACTTGCGTTCCCGCATGCACTCCGTCTGTCCATCCGACGTGCAACCGATAAGACACGGTGTCGGAATTATTCAGCTCGACGACTACCAGTAACAACTCCGGATCGGTGGCGCTGATCAGATAGGGAAACTTCAATGGCTTCGTATCGGTGTCCTGGCCCCATATCTGGGTCGGGTCGGCATTGGATCTGACTATCTTGGGTGGATGGGCGTCGAGATCGATCTCGGCCAACCGTCCGACCGTTTCGGAGCCGCACAGGCCGCTCACCACGATCCCCCTCAGCGGGCCGGGTTTACGCTCGACGATCTCGACGTCGAGGCCGGTGATTGTCACCGGGACGGCGCTGGTCCCACGGAGGCTCAACTGCACCCGCCCAGCCTTGTTGACGCTTCCGCTGTCCGGGAGCCCGCGCGTTGCCTCAATTCCGTCGTGGTCCCACGCCCACTGCTCATAACCCACCGTGGGCGGAGGGCTGAGTTCGGAGAGCATCTTGTCGAAAACCAAAGTGGTGCACCATCCATGAACCACCGTGCTGGCTTGAACGGTGAAAGGGATCTTGCTGGCCGAGTCATTCGTGGTCCTGTGCCACGCGAATACGCCGTAAACCGCTGCGACTGCAACTACAGAAAATAAGGCCAGACCGACCTGCACCCGTGTCTTCCGGAGAAAGCCCCACTTGCCAACCTTGCCGGGCGGTCCATCATCGACAAGGACTGGCTGCCCACTTACCCGGTAGTACGCGCGGAGCCATTTCGCGATCTGGGCCTCCGGCACGCCGCACAGCTTCACCGCCAATCGCAGATGCGGGTCGGTGATGGAGCGGCCCTTGAGCATGTCCCCGATCTTCGTACGAGTCAGCTTGACCCGTACCTCCGGAGGCAGACCTCGCTCGGAGGCTTCGGCCGCAGACTCGAGCCTGCGGATCGAGAGCACCGCACGATCCATCGCCTGCCGCAGTAGCGCGCCCAAGTGCTCGAGGTCCTGCACTTGTTCGAGCTGCTCGTCGGTCACTGGCTCCGGGCGCGGTGGCGCCATCGGTTCCCCCTCGGCGGAGAGCATGGATGAGGCGTCCGGCGGGTGTCCGGCCGTCCGAAAGCACCTGATACTAACGGCATTTCACCAGGCAAGAAGGACTTTCTTCGTCCGGACACTTTTGGACAACGGACCATCGCTGGTCTTCTCGTTCCCGTCGGCGCACGCCGCTCCGACAGCGACGAAGGAGAAGCAGACATGTGGTCCGAAATCGGCAAGACCGTCCGCCAAGGAATGGGCAGCTGGGCCAGCACCGCACGCATGTGCGCATGCGTCACGATGTTCACGATTGCCGCGATGGCACTCATCTGGCTCGGCACGCGGTAGCACCAGATCGGCGGCGATACAACGTATTGGGCTGGTGCTCCGCAAGGGCCACCAGCCCGATGCAGCCTGCGGATGTTGCTGACAACCAGAAGCGCCGGTCGCACAACCCCGTGGTTCGATGTTTTCGCCAGGTCCGAAATATGTTGATGCCCACCAGTTCTGACACCGCGACTCCGGCCTAGGCCACTTCCGAGCGCCGACGTTGTCGGCGACTACTACGCATGTTCGCAGACTCGTGCAGGGCAGCCCCGACGGCGGCTGTGCGCAGCAGGACACGGCCTCGAGGTGTTTGACGGCGTCAGTACCGGAGCGCTATGGAACTGCAGCGAGATCCCCCGAAATCGCTGTTACCACCGGTTTTCACTTTGCTCGATCAAGAGCGCAGCGTCCCAACCGCCAGGGTTCAGGGGTTCGAATCCCCTTAGCTCCACCAAAGGTGGCATTGCACGAACCGACTCCATTGGGGCTGGTACCGCGGAAGCGGTACCAGCCCCAATGTCGTTTCCGGGTTGGGGGATGCGGAAGGTGGGGACGAGGCGGTCGGGGCCGGTGATGGCGACGTGGGCGACGAGAGCCTCGATCAGCGCCTTGGCTTGAGTGCGGGTGCCGGTGGCGATGATTTCCGCGATGTGGTCGGCGATGCCGTCCAGCGTGGCGGGTTCCGGGGCTGTGGGTTCGTTGGCCAATGTGGCGGTGAGTTGGTCGCGGTGGGTGGCGAGCTGGGTTGTCTTGGTGCGTAATTCGGTGAGCCGTCCGGCGAGGAGTTCGGGGTCGAGTGTGCCGTTTTCGAAGGCGTTCAGGTAGCGGTCGATCGCCTGCTGGGCTTTGGCGAGCTCGGCGGTGACGGCGTCCAGTTCGACGCGGGTATCACTACTCGAATCGTGGTGGCGTCGCTTCTGGGCGCTGACGGCTTGGCTGATCAGATCGTGCCGAGTGCGGTAGAACTTGCCCAATGCTTCCAGGACGGCCGCGTCGACGGAGTCGGCGTCGAGTCTGGTGTAGTCGCATTTGTCGCTGTCGTAGCGGGCGCGGTTGAAGCAGGTGTAGTAGCGGTAGGTACGTGAGCGTCCGGTGGCGCGGGTGCCGATCATGGCGCGTCCACAGCGAGGGCAGCGCAGGCGACCGGTGAGCAGGTAGTCCGAGGAGTTCGCGGCGCGGTGGGCATGGGATTCCCCGCGCGCTTCGAGGACTGATTGGGCGTGGTCGAAGATGACGGTGTCGATGATGGCGGGATGGGTGTCGGTGACAGTGGTGTCGCGGAAGGTCAACTCGCCGAGATAGATCCGGCTGTTGAGGATCCGCAGCACGTGATGCCCGGACCATTCGCGGCCGGTGCTGGCACGATGCCCCCGCGTGTTCAACTCCGCAGCGACGGCACGGGCACCGAGACGACGGCATGAGTAGAGGTCGAAGATCATGCGCACGACCACGGCTTCGGCCTCGTCAACGACCAGGGTTTGGGTGGTCTTGTCGACTCGGTAGCCGTAGGGGCGTTTGCCGCCCTTCCAAAGTCCTTTGGCGGCTTTGCGTTCCATGCCTGCGATGACGCGGTCGATGATGGTGTCGCGTTCGAACTGGGCGAACATGCCCAGCATCTGCACCAGCATGCGACCCATCGGCGTGGAGGTGTCGAATGGTTCTGTGGCGGAGCGGAACACGACCTTGGCCCGGTCGAGCTCGTCGAGCAGAGTGACCAGGTCGCGCAGATTGCGGGAGAAGCGGTCGACCCGGTAGACCACGAGCACATCGATGACCCCGGCGCGCGCAGCTTGCAGGGCACGCTGCAGACCTGGCCGCTCGGTGCTGGCGCCGGAGGCGTCGTCGGTGAAGGATGTCGTGTGTCGCCAGCCGGGTTGGGAATCGATGTAAGAGCCCAGGCGGGCGTCCTGGGCGTCGATGGAGTACGGCTGATTGTCTTCGGTGGTGGAGCGGCGGGTGTAAGTCCCTACCCGCACGTCCTGTTCCCATGCGGCCGTGTCGGTGGAGATACGCGAAGTTGAGGATCTTTTGCTGCCTGCCATGCTGCCGGTCCTTCCCATCGATACACGTTTCTCGCAAACTCCGATATCCGAAACAACCTGTGGCGAACCGGAATTCGCGTTCTGGATTCGATCCGGCATATCGCCGGGTCTATTGTCCCTCGATCGGTTTTCGAATGTATTGGTGTGGCGGGTATTTCGGTCGTGGCGTTTCATGCGGCGTTCCGTTCGCCGTTGTCGATGTGGTGGCGGTGGGTCCATGCGGTGATGAGGTCGGCGAGGAGGGTGACGGCGTGGTCGTGTTGGGTAGTGGCGAGGGGTTCGGTGTCGATTCGGTCGATGTGCCAGCGGTGGTGGGCGCGGTCGCGGGCATGCGGCTTGGCGGGCTCGGTGCCGGTCGGGGTGTGGTTTCCGGGTTCGGGGCGTTCCATCGGGGCTCCTGTGGGACGTTCGGCGTTTGGAATGGCGTCACCCATGTACTGGCAGGGGAACCCGCGTTTATCCGGGTACGGGACCGGAATTGATGCAATTCCGTGTTCCGTGGTCAAGGTTCGGAAACGATCCCGGGGGCCACTGGATTTCGGTGTGTGGGTTGGGTGCGCCGGTTAGCTGCCAAGAAGGGGCCCGATTTCGACATCTCAGTACGAAACAGTTCGATAACGATCGGTGTCGGAACAGGCGAGCGCCCCAGGGGCGATTGTCTTGTCCCCGGGGCGCTCTGGATGTGGTCGCGACAGTGGGCGACAACGCTATCGTCGGATGACGAGGTCGGTCTGGTCCTGTCCGCCGTTAGTGGCGGTGGCGTACCTGGTTCCGGCGTCTACGCAGATCACGTCGGCGATCTTGACCAGTGCCGGGATGTCGTCGGGCTCGAAATGGTCTGCGCTCGGCGCGATCACGGCATTGGCGTGCTCGCTGTAGGCGAGGTTCATCAGGCGGTTGATCAGGGCGCCGCCCGGCCGATCCGGGTCACCGTAGTACACCAGGATCACTGACCATCCGCGCTCGGCGGCAAAGGCGTGGATTCGCGCCTCGTCGTCGTCGCATGCCTTGCCAGACACGTCCGTTCGTAGGAATCCGATCACGTAGTTGCTCATGGTCGTATCCCGGCGTAGTCGCGGTACACGGGCCGGGCGATCGCAAGGCGGCCGCGGTCCGTGCAGCGCCACCGTGCTGGGCCTTGCAGAGTGCTCATCGCCAGGCCGGTACGCGACAGTCGCAGCAGCGCGCGGTGGACCGAGGTCTCCAGCAGCAGGGTCGCGCGACAGAGTTGCCGCACGGTCAGAGCGTGCGGCGGATCGAGGTTCGCCAGTGCACCAAGGACTTTCGCCTCGGGTTCGGTGAACGCCATGGCTCACCACCCCCTGCTGATCGGTACATATGGGCGGAGTGGTTCGGCTGCCAGGCGCGCTTGAATGTCGGCGACGGTCAGCCGCTTCGGCCGCTGGCTGCGCTCAGCATCCGGTAGCGCGTGAGCAGCGAGGAAAAACAGCACTAGCGCGATGATGGTGGCGACAACGATGATTTCCATGTCGGGTGTTCTCCATGTCCCTGGAACGGTGTTGGAGTGCACCCGACGCCGGGGACTGGTGATCGAACCGACGTCGGGGCAATGTGGAACGTATGCCCGGCCGACGCCGTGAACGGGTATGAACGTACCCCCAATGCCGTTACGCTGGCGATTGTCGTGACAACACGACCAGGAGGTGGTCCCCGTGAGTGGTTCCGCAGGTCCCTCGCAGATCGGTCAGCGAGTTCGGCTGTACCGGGAACGTATCGGGATGGCGCGGCCCGTGCTGGCCGGGCAGATCGGCCGGTCCGCCGAATGGCTGAAAGCCTTGGAGAACGGCAGAATTCAGCGCACCCCGAGTCTTGAGTTGTTGCTGCGTATCGCCCGCGTCCTTGATTTGGACGACCTTGCCACGCTGACTGGAGACGATCACGCCGTACCGGTGACGGTATTCGCGGGTGAGCGTCACGCCGCCCTCTCCGAGGTACAGGCCGCGTTGACCGACTACCGCATCACCCCAAGCGCCCGACCGGTCAGTGTCGAGCATCTAGACGAGCGGCTGCGCAAGGCGTGGCGGATCCGCCATTCCAGTCCCGACCATCGCTCGCAGCTGGGTGCGCTGCTGCCGGGTCTCATCCGCGACGCGCAGACCGCTGCGCGTACTGCCGAGGATCGTCGCGCCGCACGCCGGACCCTGGCCGGTGTCTACCAGTTGGCCGATTTCTATGTTGCCTATCAACCCGCGCCCGAGCTGGTGTGGATGGTCGCCGACCGCGCGGTGAACGAGGGTTATGAGGCCGATGACCCCTACGTGATCGCTTGCAGTGCCTGGGCGATGGTGCAAGCCCTGCGTGATTCCGGACGCTGGGAGGAAGCAATTGCGCTGGCTCGCAGCGCGATCGACCAGATCACGCCGTGCCTCGACCGCGCCGAGACTCCCGACGATTGGCACGGCATCGCGGGAGCGTTGGAGTTCGAGATCGCCTACGTCCACGGCCGGCGCGGCAGGGCTGGCGACGCTTGGAGCGGCCTCGAACAGGCCGACCGTATCGCCCAGCAACTCGGCCCGACCTATCGGCACGTGCAGACCAGCTTCTCCCAGCCGGTGATGGCCGCGCACGCAACGACTCTCGGCGTGGAACTGCGCCAGCCCGGGGAAGCTCTGCGTGCGGCACGCTCCATCGACGCTGACAACATCGTGTCCGTGCCGCGCCGCGGCCGCCACCTCATCGAGGTCGCCCGCGCCTACATGCAACGTGACGAGAACACCGCGGCGCTCACCATGCTGGTGAAGTCAGAGCAGACCGCCCCCGAGACGATCCGCTACAACGGGTTTGCCCGCGACATGATCCGCGACCTGCTGAAGAAGCCGCCGACAGGCATGCGCAGCGATGTACGCGAACTGAGCCAGCGAGTAGGTATCCGCATCTAGGCCACGTTCTCAAATTTCATCTCAGCGCCCCGGCACAACTGGTCAGCGTATTGGCACTGCACGTCATCTCTGTTGCATGCGCAAACCAAGATCGCGCTGCTAGCCTGACTGCATTGGGGCTTTTGGGGTTATTTCGGGCCTTGCTCTGCCCAAGCGGCCATGCGAATTGCAGGGGTGTGATGGACCCACGTCATGAAGCTCAAGAGGTGGCGGCCGCACTTGGCACGTCCACGGCGGAGTTTCTCGGCAGAGGCACTTTCGGTGATACCTGGCGGGTTGGTGATTCCGCAGTCAAGGTGATCTGCTCGAACGACTATCCACCTGAGCGAGTTCAGCGTGAGGTTGCCGGATTGATGCGGGTATCGAGCCCTTTTGTGGTTCGACTGCTGTCGGCGAACACGATCGTACTGGGTGGCAAGGAGTGGCCTGCGTTGACGTTCGAGTACATCGACGGTGGTGACCTGCAACAGCGGATCGACGCGGAAGACCGGCCCGACTCGGCTATGGCCACCGCATTGTTGGTCGGCCTGCTAACAGGTGTTCAAGCCCTCCACAATGCGGACGGGACTGTCCATCGTGATATCAAGCCGGCGAACATCGCGTTGCGCGGTGGAGCGTGGGATCAGCCGCTGATTCTCGACCTCGGGTTGGCGAAGTCGGCGTCGGAGACAACCTTTACACAGTATCCAGGGCTCGTCGGCACCGCCACATACATGGCACCGGAACAGTTGGCCGCTCGGCGGGCGAGGAAGGCCGCAGACCTTTTCGCCGTGGGTGTCACGGTGCGTGTTGCTATCACAGGAGAGCATCCGTTCCTGCGTCGCGGCCAGACCTACAGCTACGGAGAGGCGATCGAGGCCATCAAGGGCGGGCCCGCGCCACTGCCTGCCTGGCTGGGGGAGGACACCCGGTCGGTTCTCGACAGAATGGTGTGCTTCGCAGAGCATGACCGAGGCAGCTCCCGATCCAATCTCAAGCGGTTGGGATCAATCCATGACGGACGGTAGAGGCGTCGAGGACGAGTCGGACGATTCGTATTCGTTCGATATCGGTGCCGATCCACTTGAACTCACTGGATCGTCCGACCACCGTGTCCTGGCACCAGCACCATCCGGGGCAGGCTGGGTAGTTATGGACGGGCCCGGGGCTGGTAGCACCGTTCTACCTGCCGGATCAACGACGCCGGGGGAGTACCAGTTGACGACTGCACTACCTAGTCGCGACGAGGCGCTCAGCGGAAAGTCGCCCATGATCATTGTTCATTGCCCGCACAGTAATCGTGGGTCGATCCCTCGACTGCTGGCCTCGGTGGCAAGCGCTTCGCAGAGCACGCTTGGCCTCGCTGCTGCGGTGCTTCTACCTTCTGCCGCACCTCTCGCGCACACCCAGTGGCTGTCCAGTTGCCAGGCTGCCTCACTTCGCATAGCCGACCCTGCGTGCTACCTGCGCGATGGTGACCTTCTTAAGGTAAAGAAGATCAACTCATACGCGCCAAAAAGAGCTCCATACCTCCTACGTGCGGAACTGGACATCGCCGAAGTACTTGATGCACAACGCTTAGTGGGCGCCAATCTGTTGCTTTCGCCGGGCTCGGTGGTGGATCCGGCCGACGCAGAAAACTCGCTGGATACCGTATTCGAGCAGGCTGACGACGCGCTAGCAGCGCTGGACGACTTTGAGCGGCTCGCGTTGAATCTCACCGTATCTCAGCAATGGCTGACCAACCCGGTGTTGAGGGATACGTTGCTGGCCCGCCTGATCGACCAGGAACAATTCGATGTGTGGTACATCAGGGTGCAGTGGCCATCGTCGCTGCCGACTTTTCACCAGCCCACTGATCGAAAGCTGCTCGACGGTTACAAACGACTCGCACAATTAGCTACTGATGAGGACCGCCTGCTCCTACTGCCACAAACCGGATTAACTGGGTGGCTGCAGCTCGGGTTTGGTGCCACTGCATTCGGGGCGAGTCTTGCTGGCGCTGGACATGCGTTCAGGGAGGAGTCCCAGCGTGGTGGAGGGCCTACCGAACGAGTTCAACGTTATTTTGAACCATCACTGCTGCATACGGTTGAACGGTCGGCACATGCGGTGGTGGCCACGGCCGCAGAGTACAGCCAATGCCAATGCCCGTACTGCCCGCTGCTATGGAAGAAGCCGGACTGGGACCACCAGCTCGCCGAGCTTCACCACCTGTATTGGATGGGGCGGCTGGCCGCTGTTGAATCGATGACCGGCAGGCCACGGCCTGCCGCAGTCCGACGCACCGTTCGCACAGCACTCAAGACCGCGGCTACGCTGCCGCTTACCGGCCCTAACGTGCCGCAGCACCTACCAGTCTGGGATCAGATCCTGTAGTAGCGACTAGCGTCCGCCCGAATACATTCGGCAGCTCTCCTGACACTCGACCCGCAAGATACAGCGAGACTGACCGTTCAACGAGGAATTCCCGCTCGAACCGGCTGGTGCGTGGAGCGCCGGGTTCGATCCATTGCTCCACAGCACCATCGACACGTACGGTGGCCAAGCCAATTCCGTAGGCACTGAACCATTCTGAATTTCTTTGTGCCGCAGCCGCAGAGGCGTCATCGAGTGCAATCCACGCAGCGTCTGCGACTGCGGTGTGTCGGGCAGCTTGTGCAACGGCGCCACGCCAGTCGCGGAGCTTCGCTTCGATCGTGACAACTCGGCGAGCTAGCGAACGATATCGGTAGGTTGGCTGCCATCCCTGACTCACTCTGCGCATGTGCCCACCCTCGACCAGCCGTGGCAGCACTGTCCTACGCAAATGCGCAGTCGTGACACCGACATGCTGTGCCATAAGTTCCGCGGTCCATATCGTCCCGGTGGGACGGTGCACCTGTGCGGTCGTGACCATCACCCGCACATCGACAAAGTCCTCGACCGCTCCGATGTCCCCTCGGGCGCGCATAGCCCGTCGGTCGAGTTCCAGCAAGACGAGATCGGGAACTCCTGCAGTGCAGGGTACTTCGAGCAATACAGTCGATCGCGCCCCGAAGCGGGAGGCCGCGTTGACAAGGGGCTCGAGCATGTCGGCCTCAGTTCTGAACCGAGCCTGGCCCGTCTGCGTTGGTGCCGTCACGTCAATAACCCTAGCGATACCGTGTCGGAGTCTCGAGTCTTTGGATGTCACGGTTCGGGCGGCCGCACCTGCTGCAAGCGCGGTAATGGATCGTGCCCAGGTGGTTGCATCCGAGTACGGCATGGGAGGGGCACTCGTTGCGGCGTGTGTGGGCAACGAAGAGCTGTTCGGATGCCACGCCACCGTAATCAATCTCATGCTAACGGCGCGCCACTTCGGCGCTGCTCGGGTCAATCGCGCGCCGCGAGCCCCTAATCTCGACACGCCCTGTCAGCGTCGCAGTGCACGTGGGCAGTTGCGGGGGTTCCAGTGGCTCGGTATCGCTAGGGTGATCAGTCTGCTGGTGAAGCTGTAGAGGGGATCCACCATGGAGAACTGGGGCAACAACCCTGCGACATTCGGTGCCGTCGGCACCACTGGAGCGGCGATCTTCGCAATTGTCGCGATCGTCGTTGCCTGGCACTCGCTGCGCGAGTCGCGCCGACAGGGCGGGGCACTCCAAGCTGAAGTTCGTGATCGCATGCGGCCATGGGTTGGATTGTTCGGCTTCGAGTTCGTACGAGATCACGCCGGAAAGGCAGGATTGTGCCTACAACTACGCAACTTCGGGCCGCTTCCGGCCCGACAGGCTCGTCTCTGTCTCATCGTCGAACCGCATGAGGGCAATCCCGGGGAGCAACCCAACCCCATCAATTACCGCGAGTCAACCTACAAAGTTCTGATCCCAGAAGAAGATGGCAACTACCGCATCTCCCTGGCCCAGTTCTCGCAACTCGAAGGTTGGATCGCGGATAAACGAGACCTAGTCATCAAAGGAACATTCGAGTACGCGCTCGATGAGCGGGCCTTCGAATCACAGTTCGAGGCGAAGCTGTGGTTCAGCAAACCAACTCCTCCCACCCCGGGCCCGTTGGTAGAAATGAACTGGCGCAACACTTCTGCGACCTGAGAACCTCAGAGGACGGCCCACCGTTGCGGTATTTCGACCATGGTGTCGCCCTCGGGTACCGGATCGACGTCTTTGTTTGAGCATCCGGTCGGGAAGGCGTGGGCGGCCGGGTTTGGTGTGGGCGAAAGAATTCGAAACGTGCCGGCGGGCAGTAGCTTTGCCGCCTGGCGGGCAGGACATCGAGTTGCTGGGCTCGCAGTCGGCATTGAGGAAGCCGCTGAGTTCGACCCCGAACGCGCGTCCCAAATGTATGTGGCTGGTGGTCGCGTATAGGCAGTGGGCGGTGTTCTCGTTGCCGCCGCCGACGGTCTCAGTCCGCTAGAGGCGTGTTGGGCTATTGAGTGCGGAGCGCCGACTCGATGAATCCGATCCCGTCATTGATGCACCAGACCAATACTTCCGGGTCCATGGCATCCGGACCATTCAGCAGACCAGCTCGCAACTCCTCGGCCCCGACGGGAAGTTCACGCGGCCTGCGTGCCCGTTCGATCAAGGTGGGAAACGCGGATTCGTCGCGGCCTTCGAAATGCTCCAGCGGCCACGGGCCACAGAACGGCTTCTCCACGAAGTACTCGACTACTCGCGGCCAATCCGGCATGCCGAACCAATCGGAATGGATGCTTCCCCAGCATGAGTACACTGCGATGAACCATTCCACGTCGTGATCGTCGCGTTGTGTCAATTCGGCGAAATACTCCACAGCGCTGGTTGCCTCGGCCACCCATCTTTCGTAGTACTGCCTGGGGATGAGGTCCGACAAAGATTTACCGGCCACCGAGCGGAGAGGGTTTGTCAGCCGCTCGCCGAGTCGATCCCACGCCTCTTCCGAACGGTCGCCCGCCATGAGGAAATCGCGGAACATCCGGAAGGTAGAGACGTTGGCCGCGAACATCTCGCCATCGTGTGGCCCTGCAGGATCGCTGTGCGCATCTTCCACGATCGTGTTGCGCCAGGCACCCAGCGTCATCGAATACGCCGCGACCGCCAGACGATCGGCTTCGGTGAAGCTGGTTTCGTAGTCCTGGCGCTGGGTCCACATCTTGTCGGCGTATTCCGTGGTCCAGAGGTGCTTGTCGTAGCTGCTGTTAACCGGCCGGTAGATGTTGCCGTACTCGGCGGTGCGCTCGATCGTGACGAACCCCTTCTTTTCGAGTGCTGCCAGCTTGACCCGGATGGACTTGACCTGTTCGGAGGTTATGTCGTATTCGTCAACTTCCCACGAACGTGGATGTGTCAGCTTCGCGATCCTCCGCGCTTGGATGCCGCGGGGAAACAGATCCACGACATCGACGATCTTCTGGTACTCGGGTTTCAGAGCCGCGTATGCCGCGAGCTCGGATTCGCCTCTCACACGTCCCCCTTGGATGAGCATGAAAAGAAGATCTCGCGGCCAGGGCTCGCCGCAACGCGGATCAGTCGGGAGGTTCCCGGTCGCCGTCGGACGTATGCATTTTCCGGGCTGAACGTGATCGTGTCTGCCGATTGCCCGAGATCGGTGGGTATTTCGCCGCGAAAAGCTCAATGCCAGGTGTCACCACGGCATCGTCACCGAGAAGTGAGACTGCTGCAGAGCGTTCTCGTCATCGGATCACCGCACCCGAATCGATCCAATGGACACGAGATTCTCAGGAGTCGTTCTCCAGGATGATCGGCTCTGACGGATCGGAACCCGCGGTCAGGTCCGTTATGCCAGCCCTCGCCCGGTTCGAGTCTAGAACGGCCCGGATATCCGGCGCGCCGGGGTCGAAGGCGGCTTCGTTGTAGGGCTGGCCGGTACCGGTGTGGTGAGCGATTCGGGGGCCGCATTCGGGTAAATCAGCCAGATGGAGTCGTTGGGTGGCGGTGTCGCTCTGGGGTTTCCACCGCGCCCAGACCGGGCCTGCGTGGCCGTCGGGATGCGCATGATCGCGGGCCGTGGTGGCGATCACGAGTCCTGGGGTATTGCCGGACGGCGCCCGGTGAAGCGCTGCGCGCAACGTCGTCTCGCGGCGGGACGAGTGCAGCGAGAACAGCAGGATGCCGAACTCGCTTGTGGGGAAGCGCTGGTAGACAGTGAGTTTGCCGGTGAGGGTGGTCAATGATTCTGTGCCGGTGTCGTATTCGAGGAAGAAGCGCACCGTGCGGTCGTTCTGTTCCCAGCAGCCGTACCCGTCGGGGTGTAATCCGACGGTTTCCCCGGAATACAGGTCGAGGCGGAAGGCGTCGGCGCACTGGCGCTCCGACCACCATTGGGTCAACCCGGCCACCGGACCTGGGAGGGCGGCGTCGCGGTGGCGGGCGGGGTTACGGTGGGCGGCCAGGCCGCAGAAGAAGTCGTTGACCCCGAGGCGGTGGGCGAGAGTGGGCGAGCACGCCAGTCGTTCCAGCATCAGGGCGTACGCACCTGGGGCGGGTGGTTTCTCGGCTCGTGTGGCGGCGATCAGGCGGGCACCGAGATAGCCGAGGGCGTGGCGGGTTTGGCTGGTGCCGCCACCGTAGAGCGATTCGCGGAAGGCGAAGAGCATGCCCATCTCACGCAGTTTCCGCAGCCGGTCTTGTGCGCGGCGGGTCGAGGTGAATTCCAAGGCGGCGATCTGGTCGGTGGTGAGGACTTTGTGTTCGGCCAGGACCGAGAGCAGGCGTCGGTCACGGTCGAGCAGACGGAACCAGGGACCCGCGTCCGGATGTCCGCCACGGTGAACGGCGCGCCCACCGCGCCGCCGGGGGTGTGAGTGTGTATGAGTATTGGTACTGAGTCTGGATTCCGCCCCACTACTCCGATTCTGTTGTTGACCGGCGCGGACGCGGTAGCCGTGTTCGGCGTTTGGAGTGGCGGCTATAGGGCGCCGAGCAGGCGCTGCCCCAAATGCACTGCCATCCGCCGACCCATCCGCAACCGCTTCATCGTCACTGCCGGTCATCGGGCGCCACCGCCCGCCATTTCCCGGGAACCCACGGGGCGAATCATGATGTCCGGCCCGTCGACCAGCACCGCGCGGTTCGTATGCTGGTCCGTCAGGTCCACTGAACAGCAGAGCCGCAGGTCAATAGCCTGCGGCTCTGCCTTCTTCGTGACAGTGCGCGAACCGGAGGCGGAGGATTCGCGTTGGTTGGACTGTCCGGGGACGTCTGGGAAACGATCGAGCTCGGCGGATCACTGGGGCTGATGTTGTTCGAGGCGATCATGGTCGTGCGTTCCACAGGGCGCTGACCGGCAGGGCACGGAATTTCGGTCCGAACGGGAGAGTTTCGGTGCCGGTGTAGAGCACGTATCCGGCGAGGAGGTTGTCGCCCAGACGTTCTGCGAGGTGGCGGAGACCGCGGAAGTCCTCGCCCTTGACCGTGGCGGCGGCTTTCACCTCGATGGCGATCACCTCTCGGCGGTTGTTCTCGAGAACGATGTCGACTTCGACGTTGTCGCGAGTGCGGTAGTGGAACATGCGCGCCTCCTGATCGGACCAGGTGAGCTGGCGAGCGAGTTCGGCGGCTACGAAGCCCTCCAGCAGTGGTCCGAGCGGGCCGTTCACGGCCCGCAGCGAGCGTGGGTCGGCGCCGCACAGATATGTCGCGATACCGGAATCGACCATGAACACCTTGGAGGTTGCAACGGCCCGGGTGGTCAGGTTTCGCGACCAAGCGGGGATGCGTTTGATCAGGAAAACTTCTTCCAGGAGGCGCAGGTAACGGGCAACGGTGTCCTTAGGCAGGCCGAGTTCATTGCCGAGGGCGCCGGGCACCAGGAGTTGACCGGACCTGGCCGCGACGAGGTTGGTCAGGGTGAACATCTCTGCGGTGCGTTCGATTTCGGAAAGCTGCATCACGTCTCGGTTGATCAAATCGGCGACGTAGGAGGAGAAGAATCGGGAACGCCGTTTGCCCTCTCGTGCAACAGCTTCGGGGAAGCCACCGCGTGCGATCCGTTCGATGTAGTCATCGCGATGCTCGGCCCCGTCATGCCGTAGCTGTGGTCCGCGCTCGAAGGCGCAATCGACGAATCTGTCCGGCGCGCCGTCGATTTCGCCTTGAGAGAGCGGCCAGAGTTCGATCGTTTCCATGCGTCCGGGAAGGGCATCTGGAACGCTCCGTAGCGCCATGACATGAGCCGAACCGGTCAGCAGGAACCTGCCGGGCCGCCCATCGGCGTCGACGGTTTCCTTGATAGCCAGCAGCAACTCCGGTACTCGCTGCACCTCGTCGATGATCAATAGGGAATCGTCGAGGACGAACTGCGTAGGGTCATAGCCGGCTGCCTGCCGGGTCTCCGGCTTGTCGAGGCTCCGCCAGGTCGCGCCGATCTCCCTACCTATCCGGGCGACCAGCGTGCTCTTGCCGCATTGGCGAGCTCCGTTGACCAGGACGACGCGAGTATCCGCTAGTGCTTCGTGGACTGCCGAGTGGGCGTGACGGGGAAGGATCCGACCAATCGGCGATGATGAGAAGGACGAGGTCACCGAAGTAGTATTGCATGCGGTGTGCGCGTTTTGCCGCACTATCGATGCGCATCTTGCCGCCAGTAGTGTGCGCGTTCTGCCGCTATGTTCGTGCGCGTCTTGCCGGCACTGAAACAGTCGTTTTGCCGCAACGTTGTAGATGAGTCCGCAGTTGATTCGTTGCGGTCGGGCAGGTGGAGCGGTCGCGATCATCGGGCATCACCAGCCGAGCCCGGCCGGCTACCAACCGCGCGGATCATGATGTCCGGCCCATCTACCAGCACCGCCCGGTTCGTATGCTGGTCCGTCAGGTCCACCTGGATACACAGGTCAGGCCCGGCAATCTGCCGGGCCTGACCTGTCTGATTCGACCGACCCCACTCTGCTGCCCCCGGGAATGGCAACGGCGGGATGGGGGCTACTTCGGCACGGTGATTTGTCGGTGGGTCGCCGTAAGGTTGCGTTTATGAGCATTTCGACGCGGCGGCGCGCAGGCCCAGGTGAATTCAGTTGCGCGGTCGGTGGTTCGGATAGCACTGTGTGTGTCGTAGGCGAGTCAGGTGCAGGGTCATGGGGAGTGACCCTCGGGGGGAAGGAATGAATGTCATGAACTGCAATATGATTCGCGGGGAGCGCCGCGGCCCGAAGTTCGCCAAGAGCAGCTTCAGTCACGGTGGCGGCGATTGTGTCGAAGTCGCGTACCACGAAGGCCAGATCGCATTACGCGATTCCAAGGATCGGCACAGTCCTACACTGTGGTTCACGAAATCCGAATGGCGAGCATTCACGTCAGGTGTGCGGGCCGGCGAATTCGATTTCGCCGACTGACGTGCAGGTGGTGTCGCAGCGAATTCGCTGCGACACCACCACCCCACGTGCGGCCGACCCCTCGACGGCCGCGGAATCAGGTCAATTGGTAACGATGCGGTGGATCTCGTCCCGGAGTTCGGCGAGAAATACGCGGGCATCGTTGTCGAACAAGGCCATTCGAGTCAAAGCCGACCAGCGGCGGCGATGGGCGTCGACAAGTTCGGGGCCGCGCGTGACCATGCTTCCCGAGATCGCTTCCGCGGAGGCGAGCGCGTGGTCCTCGTTCTCGTAGATGACGAAACCGTGTGGGATCGTGGTACTCGCCTCGATGTCCTGCGGAATCACGCCGATGACGACCGTATCGAGGGTCTCGATCGAGATGATCCGGTCCAGTTGGGCGAGGAGTACTCGATGCGGGCCGAGCCGAAAGCGCAGGGCCGCTTCGGTAATCAGGAATTCGAAGCGCTTCGCGGGGTCGTACAGCACCCGCTGGCGATCCAGGCGCGCGGCGAGCGCGGCCGCCAGCGCGTCGGGCGTATAGGCCGGATCGAAAGTGGCGAATACCCGGCGGGCGTAGTCGGCGGTCTGGAGCAGACCCGGCACCAGCGCGGGCTGGAAGTTCCGCACCACGTGCGCGTCCTCCTCGAATGCCCGTACATCGTCCTGCAAATGCGGGCGGTCCGCGAGCGAGGCCGCCCAGTCGTCCACCTCGGGTGAGTGCGCCGCTTCGGTGAGAGCGCGTAGCGAATGCTGAGAATCTGCGTCTGCCCCAACCGCTTTGGCCCAGTCGAGCACCTGCGGTAGCGGGGGAACCACGTTGCCCGCTTCGATCCGGGACAATGTCGACTGGCTGATTCCGACTTGTTTGGCCAGTTCCCGCCCCGAGATTCCGGCCATGTCCCGCAGCCGACGCAGCTCCGCACCCAACTGCTGGCGTGGGCGCGACTGGTGCGCAACGGAATTCGCGGCGGCTGCTGCCGCCGCTGTCGCGCTCTCTGCCGGTCGATTCAGTGGAACCATGATGATTCAGATCGAACCATCTTGATTCAGTCAAGTCAAGACTCGCCCGGCCGCAACAGGAATCAGGCGTGGAATCGCTGGTTCGAAACGCTTGTGCAGAACCGTTGCGGCAGTGCACAATTCCGGCGTCAAGATCGTTTTTCGCCGCCCGCGGGCGGCACGGGGAGGAACCATGAACGTCAAGAGCGCACTCGTCCGTACGGCGCTGGGCACGGCCGTCATCGCCGCCGCCATCGTGACCACTGCCGGCACCGCGGGTGCCGATGTGCAGCTGCAGCCGATCGATAACGGCACTCAGCAGAACTCCGAGATCAGCGATTTCGGCTCGGGTAGCGCCGCCGGCTCCGGCCACGCCATCGGCTCCATGCTTGGAAAACTGTTGTTCCAGAACAACAACTGACCTCACGGGTCCGTGCCCGTTGCTCGTCCGGCAGCTGGTGTCGGGGCGATGCGTACGGGCGCGGACCCGCGGAGCTAGACCCCAAGATTGCTGGGTGGGCGCTCGTTGGATTGCGCGGTATGGTTCGCCCGTACCAATTAGGGGGACCATGAGTTACCTTTCCGCGCTGCCCGTACGGCGCAGCGGTCTCGGGTTTTCCGGCCGCCTGCGCATCATTGTGTTCGGCTCACCTAGGTGACGTTGGCTATCTCGCCCGACCTCGTGAAGGGCGCAGAGCCTGCGGTTGCACCGGCAGCACGGCGACGATTTCGCGCAGTTTCCGATGGCGGAATTCTGCTCACCGCTGCGCTTTTCGCGATCGGCGGCTGGGAGCGCCGGTGGATTGCCGACGACGGTTTGACCGTGCTGCGTACGGTGCGAAACCTACTGGCGGGCAACGGTCCGGTATTCAATGTGGGGGAGCGCGTCGAGGTCAACACCAGTCCCGCTTGGACGTACCTCATTTGGTTCTTCAGCTGGCTGACGGCGGCCCGGCTGGAGTATGTGGTGCTGGGTATCGCGCTGATGCTGTCGGTTGCGGCCATTGTTTTCGCGATGCTGGGCTCGGCACGGTTGTGGGGTGGCGGCGGTGCCCAATTACTGCTTCCGGCAGGGGCTCTCGTCTATGTTGCGCTGCCTCCGGCCCGCGACTATGCCACCTCGGGCCTGGAGTCCAGCCTGGTCATCTGCTGGCTTGCGGTGCTGTGGTGGTGGTTGATTCGCTGGAGTCGCGCCGAAGGGGTGAGTTTCGCCGGCGTTTGCGGCTTGTCCTTCGTGGCAGGTTTGGCGCCGCTGATTCGGCCGGAGACGACGCTGGTCGGCGCGTTGGCGCTGCTGATGATCTGCGGTGCGCCGATGCCGGGGATTCGGATGCGGCCGTGGATGTTCCGTGTGCTGATCGTGGCGATTGCGGGTCTCGTCCCGGTCGCTCATCAGATCTGGCGCATGGGCTATTACGGTCTGCCGTACCCGAATACGGCCGTCGCCAAGGATGCCGGCGGCGCGAAATGGCGGCAGGGGCTGGTCTACCTGTGGAACCTGGTCGGTCCGTATTGGCTGTGGGTGCCGCTACTGGTGCTGGGTGTGGCAGCGGTCGTGGCGTTCCGGTCCCGGCATATCGAATCGGCGGGTCTGCTCGCCTTCGACGCGAAACCGACTCCGCGCGAGCGCATTTACCGGCTCCGGAGAGGGCTGCGAACCCCGTCCGCGGTGGTTGCCCTCATGCTCGGCAGCAGTGTCCTGCTGACCGTTTACGAGATCCGTGTCGGCGGCGACTTCATGCATGGCCGCATGCTGCTTCCGCAGCTGTTCTGCCTGCTCCTGCCCGTCATGGTGTTGCCACTGAAAGTGTCAGCCGCGCAGGCGGACCCGCGCCGAGGCTGGACCTTTCTCATCGTGCCGGCGGCTCTGGCCGGAACCGTGGGCTGGGCGCTGTCGGCGGCCGGCACGACCGCCATCGAAACCGCCAACAAGATCACCCCCTCCGGCATCGCGGACGAGCGCCTCTACTACATCCAGACCACCGGCCACGATCATCCGATCCGAGCCGAGGACTATCTGGACTACCCGCGCATGCGCGCCATGATCGGCGATATCGCAAGCGCCCCGAACGGCGGCCTGCTCACCAATACGCCGTCCTGGACCTGGCAGCTCGTCCCGCCCTCGACCCCGATCCCGGAGGGTGGCGCCGGGCATACCGTGTTCTTCATCAACCTCGGCATGATCAGCATGAACACCCCGTTGGCGGTCCGTGTCCTCGATCCGATGGGCCTGTCGTATCCGCTCGCTGCACACACCTTCCGGTTCCCCGACGCCCGCATCGGCCATGACAAGAACCTCGACTCGGACTGGGCAATCGTCGACGCCGGTATGGCGAATGAGCACCCCGGGCTGCCCTGGTTCGTGGACGAGGGCTGGGTCACCCGGATTCGAACTGCTCTGACCTGCCCAGAAACCCAGGACCTGCTGGCCTCGACCCGCGCTCCGCTCACCTTCGACCGTTTCGGGCGGAACATTCAGCAGTCGCTGAACTACGCCAGGTACCGCATAGACCGGGTGCCGGAGAACGAAATCGAGCGGTGTCACCTGCTTGACCCGCGCGACCCCAACGCACCGAGGTAGCGGGAGCCTGTCGGTGGGCCGGGTGCGGGTGCGCGCCCGGGCGGGGACGCCGATAATGTGGTCGCGGATGACTGGATCTACCGCTGTTGATGTGCCGAAGTTGCCGGGCCGCCGTTTCGGGCGAGTGATGTGGCTGGTTCCGGCGTTTTGTGTGGGCCTGACCGCGCTGTGCCTGATGGTGCCGGTGTGGCCGTTCAAGAAGATCACGGGTGGGTTCATCGACCTGCAGGTGTATCGGCTGGGGGTGCAGGCGCTGTGGCACGGCGGGGATATGTATGGGCAGTTGCCGCAGACCACTATCGGGATCGGGCTGCCGTTCATCTACCCGCCGTTCGCCGCATTGGTGCTCGCGCCGTTCGCGCTGGTGCCCTGGGATGCCGCTCGCATCGCATTCTTTGTGACCTCGGTGGCTGCGCTGGCGATCTCGTTCTATCTGGTAGCACGGCGGGTGTGGCCAGGGGAGAGTCGGCAGCGGCTCGGGCTGTGGGTGACCGCCTGTGCCACGCCGCTGGCCCTACTGCTGGAGCCGACGCACTCGACGCTGGATTTCGGGCAGGTCAATCTGCTGCTGATGGTGCTGGTGGTGGCCGACTGTCTGGCGGAGAAGCCGACGTGGCGGCGCGGCATGCTGATCGGTATCGCCGCCGCGGTGAAACTGACGCCCGCCGCGTTCATCCTCTTCTTCCTCATCCGGCGTGACTACAAGGCCGCCGTCACGGCCGCGATCACCGGTGCCGTGACGACCGCGCTCACCTTTGCCGTACTGCCGCATTCGTCGATGAAGTACTGGTTCGGCGGGATGGGCAATGTGTCGGGGCTCAGCGGTTCGGCATTCCACACCAACCAGTCGATTCAGGCCGTGCTGGCTCGGCTCGAGATCCACAAGCCACTACTCACGATCCTGTGGCTGGTACTGAGCGCCGCACTACTGGCACTGGTGGTGCCCGCCATGCGCCGCGCGGCGGACTTCCCGCCCCTGGCCCTCGCAATCAACGCCGTCTTCACGCTGCTGGTGTCCCCGATCTCCTGGTCGCACCACTGGATCTGGATCGCCCCCGCCCTACTGGCGATGGTCGGCTACGCCACCCAACTACCCTGGCGCTCCGCCGTGGGCTGGTACGCGGTCACCGCGATCACGACTGCGGTCTTCGTCATCGGCCCGCAGAATTGGCTCCCGGACGGTGAACACCGCGAATCACACTGGACGCCTTGGCAGCACGTCATAGGCAACACCTACGTCTGGTTCAGTGTGCTGCTGGTCGCGCTATTCCTGCTCAGTACCCGGCGTGCACGGCTCGTCGCTCCCTCCGCTGCCCCGCCGTGATCGCGGTGACCTACCGTATCGGCCACCTCGTCGGTATTGCCGGGTAGACCGTCACCGCGGTTTCACCGGTCACGCGCCGTGACGGCTGCCAGGGCGGTCGCCGCGACTTCGTTTGGCGGGGGCCCGATTTCGATGGCGATAATGTCTTCGCCGGGAGCGGGATCCTCGAGCGTGCCGAGTTGGGAGTCGAGCAGACCGGGCGGCATGAAG
>NZ_JAODNK010000094.1 GCF_025465275.1 Nocardia sp.
GAGGTGCCGCTCAACGGCCCGTGGCGGGTCGCCGAGAAGATCATCACCTTCGACGGCACCGATAAGCGCACCCCGCTGGACAAGTCCCGCGATCACACCTTCGCCCTGCAGAACTGGCTGGCCGAGCGCGGTCTCGGGCAGCGCGTGGTGCACGGCGCGGTGCTGGTGGTGCCACCGCCGGATTCGAATCTGCGCGTGCAGCAGCTGTGGAGTGATCCCAGTTTCGAGGTGCTGGTAGGTGATGATCCGCGCCGGTTGCACGACTACTTCATCGGCCTGTCCTCACGCGGCCGCCCGCAGTGGTCGGCCAATGATGTGGCGTGGGCCTTCCGCGGGCTGGGCATTCTGCCGTATCTGCCGGCGCCGCAGGACCTGCTGAACGAGGGCTTCCTCGGCCCGGTGGACATCACACTGTGGCACGGCGGGCCGCAACAGGCGCAGGCCGAGGCCTATGCCGAGGAGCAGGCGCGACTGGAGCTGGAGGCGGCTTCGGCCGGGCGCCGGTTCTCGGTGCCCGCGCCCTGGTATAGCCCGTGGAAGCTGTACCCGCGCCGGACCGGCCAGATCGATCTGGGTCGCGGATTCATGCGGGTCATGCTGACGCTCGGCATGATCGTGGTGGTGCTGTGGGTGCTCTGGATGATTATTGCCGCGGTCATTGCGTACGGCTGAGCACCACAGCGCGGAACGGTAGATAGGCCGCCGTCACCAAGGCGACGGCGGCCGCCGTACCCCCGATGACATCGGTCGGATGGTGATAGCCCAGTCCCACCATGCCTACCAGCACCGCGGGCAGCAGCACCACCATCACCACCACGACCGTCACCCGTGCCCGCACCGACTCGCTGACCAGTGCCAGCGCCGTGACGACGGCGATCAACTGCACGGTGTGCCCGCTCGGATACGCGAGGTAGTGGTGCAGCTGCCGGTCCCAGAAAGGTTTGAGCGCAAACGAATTCACCAGGATCGCGAACTCGGGCCCGATGATCATGAACCCGGCGGACCACCACTGCCGCCGATAGGCGAACCAGGCGGCCGCGATCAACTGCACCGGGATGATGATGCTGTTGTTGCTGGGCGCGACCAGCATGCTGTAGAGCCACCGACGCCCGTCGAGCGACGAGTGGATGTGCGCTTCCAGGAAGGTGTCCAGCCCGGTCGGACCGCCGTCGGCCGGAAAGAATTGCGGCACAACCACAGTCACGACAATGGTTACCAGCAGGAGCGCGGGCAGCGCTGCCTGGCGGAGCAGGGTGTCGGGCCGGGTCGGGGCGGGCGCGGGCGATCGGATCACCTGGCCACGATAGCCGCGACCGGGTGGCGGTCACCACGAGCTCTGATTCACTCCCGCAGCGCGGCCTTCTCCAGCAGCGGCCGGGAACGGGCGGGAGCCCACCAGTTCGCGGTGCCCAGCAACCGCATGAAGGCCGGTACCAGCACCATTCGCACCAGGGTGGCGTCCATGAGGACAGCCAGCGCCAGACCGACGCCCAGCATGCGGTTCATGGTCACCCCGCTGGTGGCGATGCCCACGAAGATCACCGCCATGAGCAGCGCCGCCGCGGTCACGATGCGGCCGGATCGGGCGATGCCCAGGGCGACGGCGTCGTCATTGTCGGCACGGGTCCGGCCGGAGCGCTTCCATTCCTCGGTGAAGCGGGCGAGCAGGAACACCTCGTAATCCATGGAGAGCCCGAACGCCACGCAGAACAACAGCACCGGCAGCGTCGCGATGGTGGAGCCGGTAGCCAGTGTGCCGAGACCGCCCAGGTGACCGTCCTGGAAGATCCACACCAGCGCGCCGAAGGTCGCCGACAGCGACAGCACGTTGAGCACCAACGCCTTCAGCGGCAGCACCACGCTGCCGGTGAGCAGAAGCAGCAGGATGAAGGTGGTCACCGCGATCCAGACGACGGCCTTCGGGAACCCCTGACTGATGCCCGCGGCGGAATCCGCGGTCTGCTGGGCGAGCCCGCCGAACAGTATCTGCGTGCCCGCCGGTTTCGGGACGGCATGCAGTGCATCGAGTTGCCGTTGCCCCTGTTCGGAATACGGATCGACCTTGGATGAGACCGTCAGCTGCGCACTGTCACCGTGCCTGCCGTTCGGATCGGCGGGTCCGGCCGGTTGGCCGCCTGCGAAGGAACCCGCCGGACCGGTGACACCCTGTACCTCAGGCACCGTCGACAAGGCCGCCGAATACGCGCCCAGATCACCCGGATCAGTGCCGCCATCGCTCGGGCTCACCACGATATGCACTGTGCCCGTGGCATTGTCGGCGAAGCGATCACGCAGCAGATCACCTACCTGACGCGATTCCACCGAGGCAGGCAGCACCCGATCATCGGGCAACCCGAGTTTGAGCCCGAAGATCGGCGAACCGAGCAGCACCAGCAGCGCCAGCACCGGCAGTGCGCAGAGCACGGGCCGCCGCTGCACGGTGCGCGCCACCTGATAGAGGCAGCCCTCCTCCACCGGCCGGGCCTCGCGCAGCGGTTTCCGATTGATCCGCTCCCCCAGGAGAGTCAGCAGCGCGGGTACCATGGTGAGCGTCAGCACGATCGACAGCGCGACCACGGCCAGGCCCGCATAGGCGAGCGAGCGCAGGAAAGCCATGGAGAAGAACGACATTCCGATGAGCGCGATGCCGACCGTCGTCCCGGAGAAAGCCACTGCCCGTCCGCCGCGCTGCATGGCAAGCACCAGCGCCTCGTCGCGACCACGTCCACCGGCTATTTCTTCCCGATAGCGGCCGATGATCAACAGCGAATAGTCGATGGCCAGCGCCAGCCCGATGGCGGTGGTGATATTCAGCGCGAAGACCGACAGCGCCACCACGAAGGTCAGCAGATACAGCACCGCACTGGTGCCCGCGATGGCGGCGATCCCGGTGATGAACGGAATCGCCGCCGCCACCGCACTTCTCAGAAACCAGATGAGCAGCAGCACGGTCAGCGGTAGCGCGATGGCCTCGGCGATAGCGAGGTCCTTCTGGGTCTGCTGCCCGGTCTCCGCCAAAACCATGGCCTGCCCGCCGGCGTGGATGGTGACACCATCACGGCTGCCGACGAACGCACCGGCCAGATCGCGCGCAGACCCGGGCGCCGTGTTCTCGTCGCCCCGCACACTGGCGACAATGAGCCCGATCTTATTGTCGCGGCTGACGAGTACGCCGCCCACCTGCGGATCGGTCCACGGCGAAACGACTTTCGAGACGCGCGAATCGTCCTTCAGCTGTTCGGCGATGTCCCTACCGCGAGCGGCGGACGCCGGGCCCTGGACCCCGCCCTCGGATTCGACGGTCAGCACCAGTTGCATGCCGGACATGTTGTAGTCGCGCCCGAGAATGTCTGCGACACGAGCGGATTCGGAGTCGGTGGCCACAAATCCGCCATTGGACAGTCGTGCGGAGACCTGCGAACCCAGCACCCCGCACACCAGGAACAGCACGCCCACCAGAACAAGGACGAGCTTCGGGGCGCGAATGGCCGGCCTGATCAGTTTCGTGATCATCGCGTCTCCCGTCACCGATCGGCCGATGCATCATCGCATTGCCCGACACCCCGATAACGATGTACTGCCGCACCAGGGTTCAATCCGATGCGGCAGCAGCAATCGCGATCACGACGGGGAAAGTGCGTCTCCGGCGCCGTTCAGCATGGCCGCGTGCAGCATCTTCTCCGGCACGCCCAAGCCCTCGATGAGGGTGAGGGCGTGTGGCCGCAGCCGGTCCACGAGTTCGTTCACACCGCGCCGCACCATTTTCGCCCGTTCCACGGACATGAAGCGGTGCATGATGAACCAGGCCTGGTTCTCCTCGATGGTCTTGTACACGTACAGATCGCAGACGGTGCCGGCCAGTTCCCGGGCCGCCTCGTCCTCGATTCCCGCGATGCCTTCGATGAAGGCTTCCAGCACCAGGCGATCGATGTGCGCCGTGCCCGCGGCGAGAATGTGGTCCTGGGCATTGTTGAACGCCTCGAAGGGCCCGGTTTCCTTGGCGCGGGCCCGCAGTCGGTGCCCGGCCGTGCGGACCAGATAGTCCTCGCGGTCGGCGAAGAGCTGCAGCTGGACCGACCGCCGGGACAGGTCCTGATCATCGACGCCGTCATCACCGCGATCGCGCAGCCGCTGGATCAGCTGCCGCACACCGGAGGCCTCGCGCACCGCGTCACGAGCCATGGTGGCGGCGAAGCGAACCCAGCCGAGGGCGTCGAGATCGCGCACCTCGTCGGAGTAGGCGGTCAGCAGGTCCTTGGCGACGAGCTGGGTCAGGACCAGATTGTCGCCCTCGAAGGTGGTGAAGACGTCACTGTCGGCCTTCAGCGTGACCAGGCGGTTCTCGGTGAGATACCCGGCGCCGCCGCAGGCTTCGCGACATTCCTGAATAGCCTGAGTGGCGTGCCGGGTCTGCGCGACCTTGAAACCTGCCGCGCGCTTCTCCAGCGCCCGCTGTGCGGACTCCTCCGTCGCCTGTCCGGTCTGCACCAGATGCATGCGCTGCACCAGATCGTTCTGCGCGAATTGCAGTGCGTAGGCGCGGGCCACCAGCGGCAGCAGGCGGCGCTGATGGCTGCGGTAATCCATCAGCACGGTCTCGACACCGGTATCAGGATCAGCGAATTGGCGGCGCTGCTCGGCGTAGCGGACGGCGATGCTCAGCGCGACCCGGGCGGCCGCCGCCGCCGCGCCGCCGACACTGACCCGGCCGCGGACCAGCGTGCCGAGGGTGGTGAAGAACCGCCGGCTCGGGTTGGCGATCTCGGATTTGTAAGTGCCGTCGGGTTCGACGTCGGCATAGCGATTGAGCAGGTTCTCGCGCGGAATTCGCACCTGGTCGAACACGATTCGGCCATTGTCGACACCCGGCAGGCCGCCCTTGAGGCCGTCGTCGGAGGTGGTGACGCCGGGCAGATCCTTACCCTTCTTGTCCCGGATCGGCACCAGGAAGCAATGCACGCCCTGCGATTCGCCACCGGTCACGAGCTGCGCGAAAACCGCTGCCATGCGGGCATGTTCGGCCGCGCCGCCGATGTAATCCTTACGCGCGGAAGGCGTAGGGCTGTGCACGATGAACTCTTCTGTGGCAGGGTCGTACGTGGCTGTGGTCTCCAAATTGGCCACATCGCTTCCGTGACCGGTTTCGGTCATCGCGAAGCAGCCGAGCAGCTCCAGCGGGAGCAGCGCTTCGATGTACCGGCGGTGCCGTTCGGTACCGAGGTTTTCGACCGCACCGCCGAACAGGCCCCACTGCACGCCGCACTTCACCCACAGCGACAGATCGGTGTAGGCAAGCATTTCCAGTGCGGTGACGGCCCCGCCCGGGTCGCCGGTTCCGCCTTCGACCTCACGGAAACCACGTTCGGCCCACCCGAAGGAGGACACCAGATGCATTTGCTCCAGGACCCGCGTTCTCGCGGCCTTGTAATCGAGGTAGGGGTCGCTGTAGAGCCGGGCATCGTCGAGATGCACCCGGGCCTGTTCACGCACGTCCCGCCAGGGTCCGTCGAGAGCCGCGCGTAGATGTTCCGCTATCGGATCGCCATCGTTCGCCATGCTCCAAAACACTACTGCTATCGCCCTGCTCAACCCGGTGATCTATCGCACCCGTGTACTTTTCTCCTGTGAGCAACGACCTGGCTATCGAGACCGGTGGTGCCCCCGAGGGCATCCTCGGGCGGTCGCGACGGCTACTGACCAGCATTGTGGGACGTGCGGTCGCCGACCGCGATGCCATGGCCGACGCGGTGACCGAGGCGCCCGCACCGCTGCAGCCCATCGACCTCACCGACGACGCCACCGTGACCCAGGTTTTGGACCTGGCCGAGCGGGTAGGCGAAGTGGTGCTCTCGGCGGGTACGGCCGTCATGGACACCACCGCGCAGATCGAATTCATCGCCTCCACCTACGGCCTGTCCAAGTGCGATATCGACGTCACCTACAACGCGATCCGCATCTCCATCGACCGCGGCACCCGGATGCCGCCCGCCAGCACCATGCGGGTGGTTCAGTACCGCTCCCTCGATTTCACCCGGCTGGCCGCGGTCGATCGCCTGACCAGGCGCATTCGCCGGGAACTGGTCCCGCCGGAGGAGGCGCTGGCCGCACTCGAGGAGATCACGTCCGCACCGCACCCCTACCACCGCTGGATCTCGACCTTCGGCTGGGCGCTGATGGCCGCGGGCGTGGCGCTACTGCTCAATGGCGGTCTGCTGATCGCCGCATTGAGCTTCGCCACCACCACCCTGATCGATCGCGTCAACCGCCGGCTCAATCGCCGCGGCCTCCCGTTCTTCTTCCAGCACATGGTCGGCGGCATGATCGCCGCGATACCGGCGGTGCTGGTGTCCACCTTCGCCAGCCATCTGAAGCTGGATCCGGTGCTCATCATCGCGGCGGGAATCTCCGTGCTGCTGGCCGGTTTACAGCTGTTCGGCGCGGTCGAGGACGCCATTACCGGCGCACCCATCACCGCGGCCGCGCGCATGCTCGAAGTGGTGATGATGACCGGCGGCATCATCGCGGGCATCGTGCTGACGCTGCGGGTGTCCGAACTGCTGAACCTCACCACTCCGACGGTCGATATGGCTCCGGCCCGGGACCTCACCAACCTGCCGGTGAAGGTGCTGGCGGGAGCCATTACCGCGCTGGCCTTCGCACTGGCGTGCTACGCCGAACGCCGCGCGCTGACCACGGCCGCGTTCAGTGGCGCGGCGGCCATTGCCGTGTATCTCGTGGTGCAGAACGCCGGTTTCGGCCCGATCGTCTCCTCCGGTGTCGCCGCCATCGTGGTCGGCCTGGCCGGTGGTCTGCTCGCCCGTCGCGCACTGACACCGCCACTGGTGGTCGCTCTGGCGGGCATCACTCCCCTGCTCCCCGGCCTGCGTGTCTATCGTGGCCTCTACGCCCTGCTCAATGACGAACAGCTCATCGGCATCAACCAACTCTTCAGCGCCTTCGCCGTAGGTTGTGCGCTCGCGGCCGGTGTGACGCTCGGCGAATGGTTCGCCCGAGATCTGCGCCGGCCCCGAATTATCCCGCGCCTCACCACAATCCGAATCTCCCGACGTACCGGATCGGTCATCACAGGTCGCCCTCCGCCAGAGCCTTCTTGATCAGCGTCTGGGCGGCGTCGCCGTAGGCGGCCTGCTCGGCCAGTGCCCGGAAGACCCGCTCGTACAGCACAAGTTCGCGCGGCTGCCGGATCGTCAGCTCGGCCGAGATGGTCTCCACCTGCACCAGGTGGGTATCGAAGAAGGTGAAATTTGTTGTCTCATAGATGAATTCGGCGGTATTGGGAACAACGCCGACGACCACCCGCTCCGCGGACATCATGGTGTGCAGGTACTCGAGCTGCGCCCTGCGGACCGCGCCGTCACCCACGGAGGTGTACAGCGCGGATTCGCCGATGAGGAAGTGGAACCGGTGCAGGCCTTCGCGCAGCACCCGCTGCCGTTCCATGCGGGCGGCGACCGCCTGCTCGAGATCATCGGGGCTGCCGAGGAACCGGATGCAGCGCCGCAGTACGGCTTCGGCGTAGTCGCGGGTCTGCAGCAGGCCCGGCAGCAGCAGGCAGTCGTAGCCGCGTACCAGGCCGGTGGCGGCTTCCCGTTCGATACTCTGCCGCTGCCGGCGCGCATGACCGGTGGCCGCGATCCGCCGCCATTCGAGGTGGGCGGCATTCACATTGCGCACGGTCGCAATGAGATCCGGCAGGGCGAGTTCGTTCTCGGTGATGCGGCACCACACGGCGAGATCCTCCTCGGACGGCAACTGCCGGCCGTGCTCGATCTTCGATACCTTCGTCGGCCCCCAGTCCGCGCGCGCGGCCAGATCCCGTCCGGATATGCGGGCGGACACCCGGAGTTCCCGCAAACGAACCCCGAGCGCCTGCCGCCCCTCGTCAACCCTGGTCACGGAGATAAACGTCGAACGGAATCGCCAACGGCCACAGCTGATCCCGGACCTGGGCGCAGCGGGCGAGCAGGACCGGATCCTCGGTGACCGCACCACCGGCCCATTCGCCCTCGGGCGAGAAGATCGAGAAGGCCAGCGGGCCGTCGTCGAACAGCCACCAGTCGTCGGCCGTGTAATCGGCCGGATCGACGCGGTGCCGGGGCAGGTATCGGACCTGTTCCCCGGCTTCGACATTGCGATCGGTGTGATGCAGCAGGAATCGGGTGTAGTCGGTATGCGGTTCGGTCACGATGCGTAATCGCTGGATCAGGGTGCCCTCCTCGGTCACCGCGCGCACGAGCGCATCCCACTCCTGCCAGTCGGCCGGGTGGCTGGTCGGCTCCCCCGCCACGAAGCGCTCCAGCTGCTCGTTCTCGGCGGCCACACCGTAGGTGTCCTGCACCTCCAGATGGAACGCGCGGCGATGCGACCGATACAGGTCATCGAATTCGGAGCGATAGAGCATGCGGGTAACTCGCTTTCAGCGCACGAACTTCCACGGCCGTCTCGTGGTCGGGAATCTGCATGGCGGACAGCACGTGCGGGTCGTCGACCACTTCACCGCACAGGGTGAAGGTCCCGTATCCGGTGTTGTGCAGCGCTGCACCCAGACAGGTTTCGAGTTCCAGAAAGCCGAGTAGTTGATGGGGTATCTCGACAGTGCCCGGGGTTTTGCCGGTGCGCCACCCCTGCACGATGATGCTGTCGCGGTCGGTTGCCCACAATCTGGGTGATCCGTTGCCGCCGGTGGGTCCGCCCAGAAGCCGTATCTCCATGATGCCGTGTCCTTGCTCGAGGCAACTACGAACACATCTCATTATCGCTGGTGCCAGGACCTTTCCAGCGGGAGATTCGAGCAACCTCGAGCAATCTCCTGCCGCCGGGGCGTGGCGCTCCATACCGTGGAGAGCGGAAACCACCGACAGCAAGGGCAGTGATGAGCGCACCATCGGCGATCGGCTATCTGCGGCACGACATCTCGAAGGCCAGGCAGGTGTGGGATGAGGCGCAGATCCGCAGCGTTGCCGCCCGGCTCGGCTACGACCTGCGCAAAACCGTGGTCTTCGGACCACACACCGACCGCCCCGACCTGCGCCTGCGCACGGTGGTGAGCCGCCTGGGCGTCGATGCGGTGGTGACGCCCAGCCTCGCGCACCTCGGCGGCGAGGTGCCCGATTTCCTGGCAAAGGTATGCGATGTCATCACGGTCGAGCCGGAGACCACCTATGCCCGGTCAGCGAACGACCTGCTTCCAGACTCGGGCGGAGCTTGACGTCCCAGCTCGGCTCGCCCGATAGGATCGATCGGTACCGTCGCCTGGACGAGGAGTGGATGGTGTCCGAACTGCTGGATTGGGCTCGCAAGGAGAACCTGCAGCCCGCCCCGATTACCGTGGAGATCTGGAAGACCCTTCCGGAAGACTTCTGCCGACTTCGAGGTCGTCAACGGTGAGGCGGTTCGCGCCGAATCTCCCTCCCGTCCACATCAAAAGGCGGCCCGCCGCATTGCCGACTTCATCGAGACGGCAGCCGACGCGCACATGAGCCGGTACAACGACGGCTGCCTGGACGTCGACACCGACTTCGATGTGTTGCTCTGGGCACTGTCGCGCGCGACGATCCGACGTCCGGATGCCGCACTGTTCGCGTGCGCTCCGCCGGATCTCCGCCCGCTGCCCGCATCGATGGTCAAACTTGTGGTGGAAGTCGTCTCCCCCGGCACCGAACGAGTCGACACCGCCGACAAAATGGCGGAGTACGCGTTGGCTGGGATCCCGTGGTATTGGATTGTGCACCTTGCCGACAACGACGTAGCCGTCATCGAAACCTTCGTGCTCGACCACGTTTTGAACCAGTACCGCCCGCACCAGACGCTCGAGCACACCGACGGTGTGGCCGAGATCGACCTGCCGATCGCGGTCAAACTCGATTGGAGTCGCCTCACCGGTCTTGCGCGTTGAAAACGGCACAAGGCGCCGTTGCGCCCGTTAAGGATTCACAGCGGCAGGTGATGCGGGCGGTTCGTCGACCACTGGCACCGGAATCTGATTGAGCGCGTAGTACAGGGCCAGTACGCCGTGCAGTGCCATGGTCAGCGGCGCGGAGATGAAAGCCAGGGCGACGGTGGTGGGGTAGATGGCTATGCCCAGGCCGAAGCGCCACCGGGTGGCGCGGGCGGCCTCGACGTCGACCCGCGAGTAGAAGAGGTTGCCGGTGCGGGTCAGGTGCAACCACACCGCTTGGAACAGAATTCCGTGGTAGACCATGAAACTGCCGTAGATGGCGACCGCGATACGCGCGGCATGGCTCCCGGTCCAGGCGCTCACCGACCCGCTCCCGTGGCCTTCGGTCAGGTAGTCCGCGACGAGCGCCGCGGGCCAGGGCAGTGCGACAACGCCCATGAGCAGCAACAGGTTCAGGAACAGCAGCGTCCGGTCCACCCGCTCGACGAAGCCGAACACGGTGTGGTGGTTCACCCACATGATGCCGATGTTCAGGAATGTCACCACATACGCCGCGTACGAGGGCCATTGGTGCCCCAGGTCCTGCCACAGGTGATCGCCCGCATTCAGCGGAACCTTGATCTCCAGGATCAACAGCGTGATGGCCACCGCGAACACGCCGTCACTGAAGGCCTCGACCCGCCCCGAATCATTCACAGCCACAGAGAGTACTGACATATCGGTGCTTCGGTTTGATCGATTCGGCACCGTCGGTTAGCGTCTGGCGCGCAACACCGAGTCGGGGGAACATGTTCAACGAGCACGATGACCTCTCCGAGCATCCGGATTTCGCCGGGCCGGAGTGGAATGAGCGCATAACGCGCATCGAGAAGGAGTACTCCCGGCGACAGAGCTGGGGGCAGCGAAAGCATAAGCTGCGCACCAAATTGCCGATCATCGCGGTGATAGCGGTGGTGGTCGGCCTGCTGGCCGTCTGGCACGAGACGTCGGGGGCGGTGGGGCTGCAGTCGTCGGCCACGCCCACGACCACCGCTACCTCGCGGGCGCCGGAGACGGTGCGGGTAAATCTCAATATGCCGTTTCTCAATACGCCCGCGGCAAATTGGGCCGATGGCGCGGATGGATTCCAGCCGCCGGCCGCCGAACCGGTGGGCGGGTTCGACGCGGGCGCGGTGTCCGCGGCCTACACGCAGGTGCGAGGGGTGATGATCGCGCAGCGACTGGATCGGACCGCTATGGCCGCCGACGATCCCGGGCCCGCATTGGCGCTGTTCGCACCGAAATTCCGCGACGACGCACTACAGCGCACGCGGGACAATCCCGATGACCACAGCAACTACTACGTGACCGCCCTCGCGCCCGGCACCCAGCTGCTGCCATCCCAGCCAAAGGTCAAAGGCAGCATGACCGCCGGTGTCGATGTGGACGGCAACCTGGTGGTGCACACCAATTACATAGTCGCCTACGCCTTCGACCCGGGTAATCCGCAGCGCGTCCGGCGCGCGCTCGATCTTGTCGCCGTGGTGCGCTGGGAGGTGGACTACTCGGTCGTCAGCGATACCCGCCGTTACTCGGGCGCCAACCTCGGCCTGTGGCTCGACCACGGGAAGGGCGACATCTACTCGATGGATTGCGCGTGGTCACGTAAAGGGTTCCTCGCTCCCACCATCGGCGCCGCGCAGGGCGGCGGCACCACCGGGTCCGGGCACGACTCCGACTATTACTTCGACCCGAACCATCCCCTGCCGCAAACCGATGGTTGCAAATAGACGCGTATTGCACATAACTGCATGTAAATGACTGTGCCGCAATCGAAGAGCGAAACACGATAATGCCGATCACGATCTTGCTTGTTACCGTGACATATGAACCTGTTCGCGCGATGGGGTGATCTGGCCTGCCGATGGCGGTTCGGGGTCATCGGAGTGATGGTGGCGGCGCTGCTGTCGCTGGGTGGTTATGGACTCGGTTTGGACGACCACCTGAGCTCCGGCGGACTGTTCGATCCCAACTCGGAGTCGTCCGAGGCGGGGCAGCTAGCCGATGCGGCGTTCGGGCGCAATCACGATGTCGATGTGGTGGTGCTCTACACCGCGCCCGAGGGCAAGACCGTCGACGATCCGGATTTCAGCAGCGTGATCATCGACCACCTCAACAGCCTGCCGCGCGATCATCCGGACCAGATCGCGGGAGTTCGAGCCTCCTACTGGCCCACCGAGACCGGTGCCGTCGCCGCCGGGTTGGTGACCAAGGACCGGACCCACGCGCTGGCGGCCATCGCGCTGCACGGCGAGAACGACACTGATCTGCTCGTAAACTATCGAGCAGTCAAGAACGACTTCACCATTCCGGGCGTGAACGTTCAGGTGGGCGGACTGCAGCCGATATCAGGCACACTCAATGACACCATCGCCGACGATCTGCATCGCATGGAACTGCTGGCCATCCCACTCGTGGGGCTACTGCTGTTCTTCATCTTCGGCGGTGTGGTCGCCGCATCGCTACCGCTGATCATCGGTCTGCTCACCATCTTCGGCGCGTTCGGCATAGTCCGGTTCCTCACGAACTTCACCGACGTCAATTCCTTCGTCTCCCCGGTGGTCTCGATGATCGGGCTCGGATTGGCCATCGATTACGGGTTGTTCATCGTCAGCCGGTTCCGCGAGGAGCTCGCCGCCGGGTACGACACACGGACAGCGGTACGGCGCACCGTGATGACGGCGGGGCGCACCGTGGTGTTCTCCGCGACCATGATCGTCGCGAGTCTCGGTGGCCTGCTGCTGTTTCCGCAGGGCTTCCTGAAATCCATTGCCTACGGCGCGATTGCGACCGTGACCATCGCGGCGCTCACGGCACTCACCGTCCTACCCGGCATGCTGGCCATCCTCGGGCCGCGCGTGGACTTACTGGGGCTGGACCGTTTCCGGCGCACCAAGTCCACGGTGACGATGGAGAGCGGGTTCTGGGGCCGCACCACCACATGGGTGATGAAACATCCACGGAAGGTGGCCATCCCGCTGCTGCTCGGCCTGCTGCTGTTGACCCTGCCGATCCAGAACCTCGTCTTCGGCGGCTTCGGTGAGAAGTATCTGCCGCCGGACAATCCGACCAGGATGGCGCAGCAGCAGATTGATACGTACTTCCCGGATCGGCGCTCCGATCCGATCGAAATCATCATCGTCACCGGTAATTCCAGTGCAGTCGGACCGGTCTGGAATCAGGCCAACCAGGCGCCGGGACTGGTCTCGAAATTCGGAATTCCGGCCCGATCACAAACCAATCGCGACATCTACAAGACGACGGCCCCGGTGGCCGATATCAATCACGCCGGCGCGACCATCGAATACCTGCGGAAGTTGGATCTGCCCGACGATATGACCGTGCTCGTCGGTGGTGTCCCCGCACTCCAGAAGGACAGTATCGACGCGCTGCTCGGCCGCATCCCGTGGATGATCGCACTGGTTCTGCTGGTCACGGGTCTGCTGATGTTCCTCACCTTCGGCTCCGTCGTGCTTCCCATCAAGGCCGCACTCATGAGCGGCCTCGGACTGGGCTCCACCCTGGGCATCCTGACCTGGATCTTCGTCGACGGCCACGGCGCAAGCCTGTTGAACTTCACCCCACAACCCGGTCAAGCGGTCATGCTGGTGTTGATCATCGCCATCGTCTACGGCTTGTCCACCGACTACGAGGTATTCCTGGTCTCCCGCATGGTCGAGGCCAGAGCCAGGGGCGCTACCACCGAAGAAGCCATCCGCACCGGCACTGCCCAAACCGGCGGCATTATCACCGCGGCAGCCCTGATCCTGCTGGTGGTCACCGGCGCGTTCGCCTTCTCGGATCTTGTACTCATGCAGTACATCGCCTACGGCATGATCGCCGCGCTCTTCATCGACGCCACCCTGCTCCGCATGCTCCTGGTCCCCGCCACTATGAAACTGCTCGGCGACCGAGTCTGGTGGGCTCCGGCCTGGATGAAGCGAATCCAGCAGCGCATCGGGCTGGGTGAACCGGTCTTGGACGACGAGCAGCCGCCGCCGCCCCCGGTCCCCGAACTCGTCGGGGCCGCGCGCTGACCCCCGGCCGGACGAGGAGCGCGGACCGATCCCCCAATCTCCCCTATAGCCAGGCGATTACCCGGCAGACTCCTGGAATGCGGCCTAGCATCTGATCGTGGCCGAGCAGGATTCGATCACCGAGGGCCTCACCGCGGTGTTCGGTGGGGTCGCCGGCGGGGCGATCATCGTGGGGATTCTCGCCATCGCGCTGAAAAAGTTCGGGGACAAACTCGGCGAGGGCCTGTACGGGTTGCTCGCCGAACTCCCCCGCCGGGCGTTCGAACGCATGGCGATCCGCTTCAGCGAAGACAAGCGAATCACCCACTACCGGGCGAAGATTCCGGACGAGTACGGACGCCATGTACTGACGAAGCAGCGGCAGATTGCCGTGGACTCGATCTACGTGCATCTGCAGTACGAGCGCGGCGGCCGGCGGCACGATCTGCGGCGGCGGGTGCTGCAGGAGAAGGCCGTACTGCTGCTCGGTGAGGCTGGCGCCGGAAAGTCCTTGCTGTCCAAACACTTTCTGCTGCACTGGGCACAGCAACCACGCAAACTCCAGCAGAAGCAACAGCTTCCGGTGCTGGTGGAACTGCACCGCTGCGACGGTTCGGTCGATCTGCCGAGCCTGATCGCGACGCGCTTCCGACTGCCGCGCGACAAGAATGACAGTCGCGCAATGGAATTCGTCACCCAGCGGCTGAACGACGGCGCCATGCGGCTGCTGTTCGACGGCCTCGACGAGGTGAACGCGGACCAGCAGCCCGGTGTTATCGCGGCGCTGGAAGCCTTTCGCAAGACCCATTCCAGTGGCGATGACGCCAACTCCATTGTGGTAACCGGCCGCGGATCGGCCTACAACGGCAGTCTCGGCGCCTTCGAGGTGATCCAGATCGCCGGCTTCGACGACTCCTCGATACTCCGGTTTCTGGACCGCTGGCTGACCGTCGAACGGTCGGCCGGCAGCGGGCTCACCGATGCCGAGATCGCCGAATTGGGCACGGCAGAGCGCATATTCGATCAGATCCGGCAGAGCCCGCAATTGCTCCAGCTGGCCCGCACCCCATTGCTACTGAGCTTGCTCGCGGATCTGTATACCGGCAGTCTGCTGCGCCGTGGGCGATCACTCCCGGCGTCACGGGCCGCCTTCTATTCGCGAGTAAGCGATCATATGGTCACCCGCGATCTGCTGCTGGATCGCGGCGAACGTACCTCACCCTTCGAACCGGGCGACAAGCTCGCCGTGCTGAAGCGAATCGCCCTGGCCATGACCGAAACGCCTGCCGAGCAGGGTGATCGGCTCGTCATCGCCAAGGAGAGACTCCGCGTGGTGCTGGCCGCCACCTTGGCGGCGCTCGACCTCAGAGCCGAGCACGGGCGGGAATTGGTGCGTGATCTCACCGATCGCAGTCAGATGCTGGTCAGCTCCGATACCGGCGAACGATTCTGGTTCCCGCACAGGAGCTTTCAGGAGTACTTCACGGCGCGAGCCCTGGAGGGGCCGGTGGGAGCCGGTCGGCTGCTCGCCGGATACTGGTCGGATCCGACCTTCTGGCACGACACCGTGCGCTTCTGGTGCGGCCTGGACGGCAACAACTGCACCACGGTGGTCGAGCGCCTGTTCGATTCGAACGACCTCAAGCACCAGGTACTGGCACTCGAATGCCTTTCCGAGGCAAGCGAAATCGACGATCGGCTGGCCGACCGCATAGTGACGCACTTCCTCGCCGGCCTGTCTACTCCGGCGCCCGGCCCCGAGCCGACGGCCATGGGCGAGGCGACCGGCATCGTGGGGGCGCTGGGCAGCGTCGCCTCCCGCGACACCGATCGCGGCCGCCGGGTCCGCGGGCAACTCGAAGCCCAGGCCGACGCGGGTGCCGTGCACGCCATGCGCGCCCTGGCCCGCTCCGGTCGTGCCGACGCCGCGAGTTTTCTGGTGCAACTGGCGGTCCGCACCGATGATGCGCTGACCAAGGAGTGCGCGGAGTCGATGGGGGAGGTCGCCGTGCCCGCCCTCGCCGATGCGGTGGCCCCGGATCGGCTCTGGACGGTGGACAGGCTGGGCGGCATCGGAACTCCCAGTGCGGCACTGGAACTCGCGAGGCTGGTCTGGAGCAGCGATACGAGTGCGACCGCTGCGGCCTGGTGGCTGTGCGCGCTGATACGGGAACCGAATATCGAAGCGGCACTGGAGGATCACACACCACTCGGCGATCCGGCGAGAACCTACGACGGACTCGACGGCGCGTGGGATCCGTTCACCCTCGATCCGAAGGGACGACTGGCACAGCTCATGCGCAGAGTGGCACACCTGGCCACGACCTCGAGCCCGCCGGACTTCCTGATAGAACGGCTGGATCCCCGTATCGCGGTGCTGCTGTCCAGCTTGATACTGGTTCGCCGCCGGCCACACGGGTCCGAAGCCCTCCGGATCGTGATGGGGGATCAGGAGCTCAATCAGGTAATGCACTCCCTCGGCGACCGACTCCTGCGCTCACAACGCTCGGATTCGAACGTTCGCCAGGTGCTGCACACTTTCCTGCGCCGGTTCGACTTCTCCGTGACAGAGATCGCGATCCTGAACACGCTGCCGCTGACGGTGGAACGCGAACTCGTCAAATACATGATGGTGTACCAATTCACGGGGAACGAGACGGCCCGGGCCGAACTCTGGTCACGGGCGTCCCGCGACGTCGAGCACAGTACGACCGGATTGAACCTGTTGTGGCGGGCGACGGTCGGCGCCGCGACCCTGGCCTTCACAGGCACCGGGATCTACCGTGCGATGGCGACCGTCGCGCACACTTCGCCGTGGGGCCCGACCTGGCTCGCATGGACGATGCTGATCGTCTTCGGCGTCTCCGCCGTCGTAGCCGCCATCACCTGGTACTTCGAGGAAGTCGCCATTGTGTCGGCCGACCTCGAAGCTCTGCTGTATTCGTCCACGCTCATTACCTGCTGCGCGGCGTCCGCATTGGTGGTGCCCGGTATGTCGACGATCGCCGACTGGATCGGCTGGCCGACGGTCGCGGCCATAGCCGTGGTGGTGGCGTTGATCCTCATCCCGGTGGACCGAATGGTCAGGCAGCGAGACCGAGCCAATGCCAATCACTTCCGGATGATCCTGCAGGAACTGCAGGCGGCCCAGGCAACGCGGCAGCAGCGCGCCTGAACTCAGCCCGCGACCAGCCCGATGCCGCGGCCGATATCGGCCAGCGTGGCATCGAAGAGTACGTCGGGGTGGCTCACCGTGATGGGGTAGTTGCCGAAGACCTCGAGGGTGACGTGGCCGTAGAGGCGGGCCCAGAACTGGATCATCACGTAGCTCACGCCGAGGTCGAGTTTTTCGGCGGGGAATTTCTGGCCGGACTCGGCCAGCACCCGCAGTAGATCGGTCTGGAAGCGGATCAGGTCGTCGCGCAGTTCGGGCGGAATGAGTTCCGTTGGCGGAGTGATGACTTCGTACTCGGTGAGCAGGCGGCCGGCCGCACCCAGGAAGAGGCGGCCGACGGGTTCACCGAATTGCTGCATGGCGCTGGTGATTCCGGCGACGGCGGGGGACGCGAAGACCAGGGTGAACTCGCGGGAGTGGGTCAGTCCCCACTCGCGGAACCCGCGGCAGATGGCGAAGAACCGGATGGCCGCATCGTCGGGCAGACCTTCCAGCCGTGCGGCCAGGAAGTTCGCCAGATCGGTGCAGACATCCGTCCGCACTCCCGCGACGAGGCCGTCGCGGGAGTCGTAGTACCGGTAGAGCGCGGGGGCGGTGACGCCCAGCTCGCGGGCGATGGCCCGCAGGGTGATCGCATCGGGGCCCTGCTCTACCAGCAGTGACCGCGCGACACGGCGGATGTCGGCGTCGCTTACCGCAGGCATCCGGCCGCGTCGGCGGGGTTCACTCATTCGTATTTGACCTGCCAGCTCTTGATGCCGTTCAGCCAACCCGAGCGCAGCCGGACGGGGTCGGAGACCTGACTCAGGTTCGGCATCACGTCGGCGATGGCGTTGAACATGAGGTCGATCTCCAGGCGTGCGAGGTTGGCGCCCACGCAGAAGTGGGTTCCGGTGCCGCCGAAGCCTACATGCGGATTCGGGTTCCGGAGGACGTTGAACTCGAAAGGCTTGTCGAAGACTTCTTCGTCGAAATTGGCGGCGGAGTAGAACATTCCGACGCGCTGGCCCGCCTTCATCTCCTGACCGCTGAGCACGGTGTCCTGCAGCAGAGTGCGCTGGAAGGCGATGACCGGGGTGGCCCAGCGGACGATCTCGTCGGGAGCGGTGCGCGGACGCTGCTCGCGGTAGAGCTCCCACTGTTCCGGATTGTCGACGAACGCCTTCATGCCGTGCGTGATGGCATTGCGGGTGGTCTCGTTGCCGGCGACGGCGAGCAGGATGACGAACCAGGCGAATTCGTCGGAGCCCATGGCTTCACCGTCGACATCGGCATTGAGCAGCGTGGACATGATGTCCGCGTGGCCGTCGAGGTCGACCGGGCACTTGCGCTTCTCTTCGGCCAGGTTCCACGAGTAGCCCATGACCTCGGCGGTGGCGACCTTGTGGTCACCCTCGAAGTCGGGATCGTCGTAGGAGATCATCTGGTTGGTCCAGTCGAAGATCTTGCCGCGATCTTCCTGCGGAATACCGATGAGCTCGGCAATGGCCTGCAGCGGCAGCTCGCAGGCGACCTGGGTGACGAAGTCGCCGGAGCCGGTCTTCTTGGCCTCGTGCACGATTCGCTCGGCGCGGTCGCGCAGCGCATTGCGCAGCGATTCGACGGCCCGCGGGGTGAAGCCCTTGGACACGATGCGGCGCAGCTTGGTATGCCGCGGCGGATCCTGGTTCAGCAGCAGATAGCGCTGCACCTCGATCTCTTCGCGCATGATGTCGTCGTAGAAGCGGATGACAGCGGTGTTCTCCTCGGAGGAGTACACCTCCGGAGTCTTCGAGATCTCCTTGATGTCATCCATTTTGGTGACGGCCCAGTAGCCGTCGTCTTTGAAGCCACTGCCGGCTTGGGGCACCCAGGCGATGGACTGGGTGCGGCGGAGCTCGGCGAATTCCTCGACAGGCAGACGCTGTGCGAGCAGGTCGGGATCGGTGAAGTCGAACCCGGAGGGGATGGACGGCGCGGACACGGTTCCTCCTTTGGATCACGTTCCGGAGAAGTGAACCACACCACAGCCCCCTTTGTGAACACCTATTACTAAATAATGTTCACTTGATCGGCCGGATGATCTCAGTACGCCCCGTCTCCCCTGGTCACCGCCCCTATCGTCTTGCAGATCAGCAGGAGATCCAAGACCATCGACCAGTTCTCGACATAGGAAAGATCCAGCCGCATGGCATCGTCGGGCGTCAGATCCGAGCGTCCGCTGACCTGCCACAGCCCGGTCACGCCGGGCTTGACCAGCAGTCGCCGCCGCATCATCCCGTCGTACGAATCGACCTCCCGGCGCACCTGCGGGCGCGGGCCGACAATGCTCATCTCCCCGCGCAGCACATTCAAGAACTGGGGTAGCTCGTCGAGGCTGTACTTGCGGATGATCCGGCCCACCCGTGTCACCCGGGGATCGTCGCGCATCTTGAAGAAGAGCGGGTTGCCGCCGTTGCCGGCGATGAGCGCGGTGATGTGCGCGTCGGCGTCGGCGTACATGCTGCGGAACTTGATCATGCGGAACGGATGCCCGTCGCGCCCGATCCGCTCGGACAGGTAGAACACCGGCCCCCGGCTGTTCACCTTGACCGCGACGGCGATGCCGATGAGCGCCGGCGCGATGGCCAGCAGCGCGCACAGTGCGAAGCCGAAGTCGAAGAGCGCCTTGCGAATCGACTTGGCGCGGTCGTACTGCGGCTTCTCCACATGCAGCATGGGCATATCGGCGACCAGGCGATGGGTGAGCCGGGCGCCGGAGATATCCACCAGACCGGGCGTGACGATCAGCTCGACGCCCAGCGGATCCAATTCCCATGCCATGCGCCGGAAGTCGGCCGGGCCGAGATTGTCGGTGGCGGTGACGGCGACCGTATCGGCCCCTGTACGCCGAACGGCGTCGATGACGGACCGGTCGGTACCGACAATGGGAATCTCCCGGCCGCCGACCTCCAGCCCGCGTTCGGCGAGTTCACCCTCCTCACGGGTGCACACTCCGATGACCTGATAGCCGGACTCCTGATCCCGCGAGAACGCCGCGACCATGGCCCGCGCCGCATCCGGGCTGCCGACGACCAGCATGGAGGTGCGATATTCGCCACGGGAGCGCCGCCTGGCTACCCACCCGCGCCATAGCCGGCGCTCGATCATGAGCCCGAACATGCCCAGCGGCAAGGCAATCGCCAGATAGCCACGGGCGACATCCACGCGCAGCAGTAGCGAAACGATGGCTACGCCACCGAACAGCTGTAGCGAGGCCGAGACCACCCGGCGGTATTCCTCTGTGCCGCTACCGATTACACGTAGCGAGCGGGTACCGCTGAGCGCGAGCGCGGCGTACCAGACCAGCGCCAGCACCACCGACACCACGGTGTAGCGAACTTCCAGCGGGAACCTGGAAGCCAGCGTCGGATCAGCCGGGCCGCCGAAGCGGAGGAGCTGCGCCATTCCGATTGCCAGGCAGACGACCAGCAGGTCGCTACCCGAGAGACGGCGTGCGTAATCACCTTGCCAGCGTTCGCGATCCGAACGTGGCAACGGTCGAGGCAGCCGATTTACACGCACTGCTCGACGAGAAGAAACTTCGAAACTCATGAAACGAACGCACCTCCCCCACGGGAGAACTCGGTTCCGATCCCCACTGATCAGTTCCACAGAAGACAGAATAATGTCGGCTCCCCAAGGGTTTTCGCTGCGCGCCAACCTGGGGGACCGCCGACTCTTTCGGTGGCCAGATGCCGAATGTTACACAACTGCGCCACCGGCGACGATGAAACTTGTGTGTTGCCAATGTTTCCGAAAAGTTGCCGGAAGCATCGCAACCGGTTTCCCGCCTGTTTCCCCCAATTTCCCCTAATCCCAAAAACACAGGTTGTGCCGGGTGCCAGACCCCGTGTGAAGTGAGAGTAACCCTTGAATTGCAAGACTCGAGTGGTAGCCGTCCGCCTGCCCCGTTCTGCGACTCGCAGAAAATTGCTGCCCCGGCGCTCACCTGTCACCGCCTGAGCCCAGCGGAGTCGGTGAATCCTGTTGTAACGTAAGGCCGGATCGAGCCGACCTCAGTGCAGCCGGCCTTGCGCCGGTGCCGGTCTCGGTGAAAGGTGGGGATTCTGCGTGCAATGCCGTCTATGTGCGTCCGACCGTTTGGTCAGCGTGCTCGATCTGGGGGCGACACCGCCGTGTGAAAAATTTCTCACCGCGGCGGAGCTCGATCAGCCGGAACCCACGTTTCCACTTCATCTCCGGGTCTGTGAAAACTGTCTGCTGCTACAGATTCCGGCGCTCATCACGCCCGCGGAGACATTTACGGAATACGCGTATTTCAGTTCTTATTCGGACAGTTGGGTACAGCACGCAAAACTCTTCGTCGAGGACGCGACCGCACGTCTGGGGCTCGGCGGCGAATCGCTCATGATCGAAGTCGCCAGCAATGACGGCTACCTGCTGCAGCACGCCGTCGCCGCGGGCATCCCCTGCGTGGGCATCGAGCCGTCGGTGAATGTCGGCGCCGCGGCCCGCGAGAAGGGCGTGCCGACCGTGACGGCCTTCCTCGACGAGGCGCTGGCCGCGCAGGTCCGCGCCGAACACGGCGCCGCGAATCTTGTTGTGGCCAATAATGTTTACGCCCACATACCAGATCTGCTGGGGTTCACCAGGTCCCTGCGCGCACTGCTCGCGGACGACGGCTGGGTCTCCATCGAGGTGCATCACGCACTCAATCTGGTGACGCTGGGCCAGTTCGACACCATCTACCACGAACATTTCCAGTACTACACCGTGCTGTCCGCCCAGCGCGCGCTCGCGACCGCGGGCCTCACCGTGGTCGATGTGGAATTGCTCGGCACGCACGGCGGTTCCCTGCGCATCTGGGCACGCCCGGATGCGGTGGCCGAGCCTTCCGAGCGCGTAGCCGAGGTATTGCGCCAGGAAGCCGAGGCCGGATTGCACGACGTCTCCGGCTATCTCGCGCTGCGCCCACGCACCGAACTGGTGCGCCAGCAACTTCTGCGCTTCCTCCTCGAGGCCAAGGCCGCCGGCAAACGAGTGGTCGGCTACGGCGCACCCGGTAAGGGCAATACCCTGCTCAACTACTGCGGTATCCGACCCGATCTGCTCGAGTACACCGTGGACCGGAACCCGTACAAGCACGGCAGATTCACGCCAGGCACCCGCATTCCGATCCACGAGCCCGAGCGCATCGACGCGGACAAGCCGGATGTGGTGCTGGTGCTCCCGTGGAATCTGGAGGCCGAGATCACCGCGCAATTGCGCCAGGTGACCGACTGGGGCGGCGAGCTCGTCTATCCGCTCCCCACTCTCCATCACGCACAACCCCATGCGACGCTCGACGACGCCGCCGCATCGAATCATGCAGAGAGGCAAGCGAAGTGAAGGTTGTACTGTTCTGCGGCGGCTACGGCATGCGCATGCGCAACGGCACCGAGGACATGATCCCGAAGCCCATGCAGATGGTGGGCCCGCGCCCGCTCATCTGGCATGTCATGCGCTACTACGCGCACTTCGGGCACAAGGATTTCATTCTGTGCCTGGGCTACGGCGCCGCGCACATCAAGAACTTCTTCCTCACCTATCAGGAGTCGGTCTCCAACGACTTCGTCATTCGCGGCGGCCAGGTCGAGCTGCTGCAATCGGATATCAGCGACTGGACCATCACCTTCGTCGACACCGGCGTGGAATCGCCTATCGGGGAACGACTGCGGCGGGTGCGCGACCATCTCGACGGTGAGCGCTACTTCCTGGCCAACTATGCCGATGTGCTCACCGACGCCCCGCTGGACGAGGTGGTCGCGGACTTCCGCAAGTCCGGTGCGGCGGCCTCCATGATGATCGTGCCGCCGCAGTCCTCCTTCCACTGCGTGGATGTGAACTCGGCCGGCGAGGTCAAGAACATCACTCCGGTATCGCGCCTGCCCATTTGGGAGAACGGCGGCTACTTCGTGCTCACCCAGGAGATCTTCGATCACCTGCCGCCCGGCGGTGATCTGGTGGAGGACGCCTGCGGCGCGCTGGCCGCGCAGGGCCGGCTCTTCGGCTATCAGCATCACGGTTTCTGGAAGCCCGCCGACACCTTCAAGGAGCGCGCCGAACTCGACGCCGGATACATGACGGGCGATCGCCCCTGGATGGTGTGGGAGCAGTCCACACCATGATCCGACTCGGCACGGGCGCGGTCCGTGAGATCGCCCTACTGGCGGCGCACTGCGACGATCTGGCCATCGGCCTCGGCGGAACGCTGCTGGCCATGGCGAATGCCGTTCCGGGCCTGCGCGTTCGAGCCCTCGTGCTGTCGGGCGCCGGGACGGATCGAGCCATGGAGGAGCAGGACGCGCTCTCCGCCTTCTGCCCCGGCGCGGATCTGGATCTGCGCATCCTCGATATCCCGGACGGTTATGCCCCTGCGCATTGGGAGCGGGTGAAGGACGCGGTCGCGGCGCTGCGCCGCGGCAGTAGTCCGGAGGTGGTGTTCGCCCCGCATCGCGGCGACGCCCACCAGGATCACCGCCTGCTGGCCGAGCTGACCCCCACCGAGTTCCGCGATCACCTGGTGCTGGGCTACGAGATCCTCAAGTGGGAGAACGACACTCCGCAGCCCACCGTGTTCCATCCGCTGCCCGCCGGCATTGCCGAGCGCAAGGCCGAGCTGCTCGTGAAGCACTATCCCTCGCAACGCACTCGGGACTGGTTCGACGAGCAGTCCTTCCTCGCCCTCTCGCGGCTGCGGGGCGTGCAGTGCCGGGCGCCGCATGCGGAGGCATTCCTGCTCGACAAGGCCACCATCACTTTCGGAGGTGCATGACCATGCGCGTACTCGTGACCGGACATCAGGGCTATCTGGGGACGGTCATGGTGCCCGAGCTACAGCGGGCCGGTCACGAGGTGACCGGCCTGGATATCGGGTACTTCGCCGACTGCGTGCTCGGGGAGACAGCGCCCGCACCACCGACTCTCACCGTGGACCTGCGCGATGTGACCGTCGATCAGCTCGCCGGTTTCGATGCCGTGGTCCATCTGGCGGCGCTGTCGAATGATCCACTGGGCGCGCTCGCGCCGCAGATCACCTACGACATCAACCATCACGCCTCGGTGCGCCTGGCCCGGCTGGCCAAGGACGCGGGCGTGCAACGCTTTCTCTACGCCTCCACCTGCTCGGTGTACGGAGCCGCCGGCGCGGATCTGGTCACCGAGGAGGCGCCGCTGCGGCCGCTCACCCCGTACGCCGAATCCAAGGTGCGGGTCGAGGACGATGTGGCGGCGCTCGCCGACTCCGGCTTCGCCCCCGTATTCCTGCGCAATGCCACCGCTTTCGGCTTCTCACCCCGGCTGCGCGCCGATATCGTGCTCAATAATCTGGTCGGGTACGCGGTGCTCACCGGTGAGGTGAAGGTGCTCTCCGACGGCACCCCGTGGCGGCCGCTGGTGCATGCGCAGGATATTGCCCGTGCCTTCGTCACCTGTTTGGAAGCCCCGACCGAGGCCATCTACTGCCGGGCGTACAACGTGGGGACCGAGACCAATAACCTCACCGTCGCCGAGATCGCGCAGTCCGTGGTCGAGGCCGTTCCGGGATCCACCCTGGCCATCACCGGCGAGAGCGGCGCGGATCCGCGCTCTTACCGGGTCGACTTCTCCTACGCCCGCAAAGAACTGGGCTTCGACGCGATGTGGAGTATTCCGGAGGGCGCGGCCGAGCTCTACCGGGAGTACGTGGCACGCGGGCTGACCGCCGATGCCTTCTTCCAGCGCTACACCCGGCTGGCACATCTGACTTCGCTCAAGGATGCGGGTGTGCTCGACGACGAACTACGTCGCGTCCGGATCGGCGCCTGAATGCCGTCAGTGCCCGAAGGCCGCGAGCAGTTGCTGCCACGAATTGGCGGCGGCATCGCGGTCGGAGACCACGGTCACCGGTTGCGGCCAGGCAATGGCCAGGTCCGGATCGTCGTAGGCGATGCCGATGTCCTCGGTGGGATCGTGCGGCCGGTCGATGCGGTAGCAGACATCGGCCACCGGGCTCAGCGCCTGGAAGCCGTGCAGAAATCCGGCCGGCACGAACAGGTTCCGGAAGTCGGTGTCGTCCAGCAGGAAAGCCTGCTGCTGTCCGAAGGTCGGCGAGTTCGGGCGAATATCCACCAGCACGTCGTGCACCGAACCGTGCGAGCACCGCACCAGCTTCGCCTCACCGCGACCCGCCCGGCCGTGCATACCGCGCACCACGCCGCTATAGGAGCGGGACTGGGAATCCTGCCGGAAGGTCGCCGAGAAGCCGGGCACCTCCAGGAAGGTGTCGAACTCCTCGGCATCGAAGGTCCGGGTGAACAGGCCGCGGCCGTCGTGGAAAGGCTGCGGCGTCAGCACCAGGACGTCGGCGAGCTCGGTGGTTTCGATACGCACCAGGTCATCGTGCCATGAGCGCCGACCCGACGCGGGGATGTCGCGGTTGTGGTGCCGGATCGCTGATCCGGGTACTGGATCTGGGCAAAATGCCTGCCGCAGACCATTTTCCGCCCATCGATGGGCTTCTGGAGGCGGCCGAGAGCACCCATCCCCTGGCCATGGACCTGTGCACCGCATGCGGCCTGGCGCAGCTCGCCGAGGATGACACCGTCACCGCCGAACCGCGCGGGGTGGAGCCGCAGGCGCTGCGCGATCAAGCCGCCGACGCACTGTCCCGGGTGTCGGCCGCCGGTTGGCTGACCGGCCGCACCACAAGGGAATTCGGCAGTCCACACGGCGGGAGCTGGCTGCCACTGCTGACCGGCTTCACCGAGACCGACGAACCGGCCGATGTGGTGGTCGACTGCTTCGGAATCATGCACGAACCGGATCAGCGGGCGGCCTTCGTGCAACGCGCCGCGGCCACCGCGCCGGACGGGGTGCTGCTGCTGCAGTTCCACTCGCTGCATGCCATCGTCACGCAGGGCCAGTGGAATGCCCTGCGGCACGGACACTTTGCCTATTACTCACTGACCGCCCTCGGGAAGCTGCTCGCGGCCGCGGGGATGCGAGTCGCGGCGGCCTGGGAATTCGACCTCTACGGCGGAACGGTTCTCGTGGCCGCCGTGCATGCTCCGGCCGAAACCGCCGAGGCCACCGGCGATTCGCAGGTCGCACGCATACTGAGCGCAGAAATCGATCTCTTCGGCACCGAACCCGATGCCGCCGCCGACGCCGTGCGCGGTCTTCAGCACGCCGCCGATCAACAGGCCGCAGCTCTGCGCCGCTGGCTCGAGCACGAATCAGAGTCGGGCAGCCGAGTTTTCGCCTATGGCGCCGCCTCCCGAGCCGTTGCACTGCTGCATCTGGCCGGAGCGCACCGCGGACTGCTGACGGCGGTCGCGGACGCCGCACCCGCCAAACAGGGCCGGCGCATGCCTGGCACCGATATCCCGATCATCGCTCCGGTGGAACTGCTTGCCGCTCACCCGGATCGAGTACTTCTCACGCTGCCCGACCTACTGCGGGAGGTGCGGTCGCGGTGGCCCGGACTGGAAGGAAAGTGGGTGGTCGATATCCCGAACCAACCTGAGTGACAATATGATTGAATCGCAGGCGATGTGGAGCCTGCGGCGGGAGCGGGACGAGGGTACCGTACTCCGACACTAGTGGGGAATCTATTGCACGCGTACGGATTACGCAGCCAATCTGATGAGGGAACGGAACAATCATGGGGAACACACAGCGCGTGGTGGTCACACGCACCGCGGCGACCGCAGTCGCCGCCACCGCCTTTCTGACGCTGGGCGGCGGAATGTCCACCGCCGCAGTCGATGCCGACAATTCGATCGTCGATCAGCAGGGTCGCACCATCGAAGCCATCTCCGCCGATACCCGTATCGATTTCGTCGCACCGCTGGACGGCAACCCGCTGACCCGTGAGTGGTTCCACAGCGGCAAGGCATGCTTCAAGGTCACCGCCCCGACCAGTGACAAGTGGACCGGCCACGTCACCATGGGCTACCAGGTCGGATACCCCGCCACACTGTCGGGAAAGATCTCCTTCCAATATCAGACCCCGGGGTTGGAGCTCGAACTCGGCACCGACGCCAAGGCCGACGTCTACAACCTCATTCCGACGCTGGGCGTGGAACTCAATGTGGGCTTCGGACCGGGTATCCAGTCGGTAGACGCCACAGGCGGTGACGTGTCCGGCACCGACGGCTGCATCACCATGTCGGGTTTCCACGCCACCGTGACCGGTGTCCTGGGTCAGACCACGATTCGGCCGTTCGTCCGGTTGGTGAGCAGCGGCGGCGATACGGTGGTCGCTTACGGACCGGTGGCACACATCTAACCGCGCCCGATCACGGCTCAGTGCAGTAATTCCGGGCGGCGCAACAGCGTTGCCGTCGCCCGGATACGCGCTCGATCGGCGGCGGCACGGGCCAGCCGCATATCGCCGCCGAGAACAGCGCCGCGGCCGATCAGCTGCGGGTACTCGTGGGCCAGCCGATGATGAAAGCGCAGCATCTCGCTCAGCTTGCTGACGGTCGAGGTATTGCTGCACAGGTTGAAACTCGAATTGCGCCAGGCCGCCAGCACCTGCTGCATGCCATAGAACATTCCGAAGGCGCTGACGCGTGCGAACAGGTCCACATCCATGGGGAAGACCAGGTCGCCGCGGAAGCCGCCGACCCGTTCGAAATCCTTGCGGCGGAACATGGCCGCGGCGGTGGGCCCGAAATCGGCGGGGCCGCGCCGCACGATGGTGCGCATGAGCGTCTGTGCATTGCGCGGGCCGAGCAGGTTGGGCAGACCGAGATCGGTCTCCTCGATATTGCCGCCCTCGTCGATGACCTGGAACTTCGAGGCGCAGATGGCGATTCCATTGTCGCCCATGACCTCCAGTTGCGCCTCCAGCGAGCCGGGCAGCAAGATGTCGTCGGCGCAGACCACCTTCACCAGGCGGCCCTTGGCCAGCGATACTGCCTTGTTCCAGTTCTCGCCGATCGGCAGCGTCTCCTCATTGCGGACGATGCGCATGCGCGGATCGCCGAAGGATCTCGCCACCGCACCGGTATCGTCGGTGCTGGCATTGTCGAGGACGATCACCTCGAATGCGGTGTCCTGGTCGAGAATCGAGCGCAGTGTTGCGCCCAGCGTGCGTCCGGAATTGTAGGCCGGAACGCACACCGACAGGTTGACCATCGTTCCCCCTGAGCTGGTGCGGCGGTGGGTTAGCCGGACAGGCCCCCCGGCCCCTCCTCCACGAGACGGAACACTCGGTCCAGGCCCGTGCGGCCGGTATCGATCTGCTCGACTGCCTTCTGCTGCAGCGTATCTCGCAATTCGGGCGCCGATTCCCACAATTCCCGAACAGCACATGTCAGTTCGGTCTCGAGGTTGTCGACATCGAGATGCACGACCCGCAATCCGGTGCCGAACATATCTGCCAATCCATAGAACTTGTCGTCGTAGTACTGGGATGCCGTTACAGCGACCGCCGGAATACCTTGAGACAGCGCGAAAACCGCCAGGTGGTAGGCACTGGTGACCAGCACCCGGCAGCGCGACACCTGACGCGCCACATCCTGCGCGGTGCCGGCGCGGCCGATGACGGCGCGCACCTTGGCCGCGCCCGTCAGCAGCGGCAGAGTGTGGGTGCGATCCTCGTCGTCGTACTCGGAAATAATGAGCGGGGCCAGGGCCGTACCGAATTCGGCGGCGCGGGCGCGCACGACCGCGCCCAGGGTCTCGCGCGCGGAGTCGCTGACCTTCGAATAGTCGGCGATACGCAAGCAGAGGCCGAGATCGCCACCGATCTCGGGACGCCGCATACGGTAGGAGAATTCGACGGCGTCGTCGCCGGTGACGAGTATCCGGTCCGCCGGAACACCGAGCTCCGCCAGCAGTTTCGGGCCGCGCATGCCCTCACGAAGGCCGATGAAGTCCACCTTGGGCAGCACCTCGGCCGCCCGCCGCAGCAGCTCCGGATCGCGCATGGGACCCATGCCCTGGCCGATCATCACATTCGGAATCCCCAGGCCCTGAGCATGTTCCAGCAGGTTGAGGGTGCGGTGAGCCTGGTACAGGTCGACATCGGTCATATAGCCGCCGCCCTGGGCGATGACCAGGGAGGCATCGCTGACGGCAGCCGGAACCGGTGGCAGCGGCGGCATCCCGGAGGACTCGGACCCCTGGTCTGCGCCGATCAGCGCGTTCGCCTCGCTGCGCACCCAATCGCGCACCCCACGCAGATGATGTTTCGGCACCTCGGTGGCGGCCCGCCAGTGCAGCGCGGCCGGGCCGAGGAACCTGGTGCCGGTGACCTGATCGAGCTGACCGCCCAAACCGCTTCTGCCCCAATACCCGCCGCCGCCGGCGAAGACCGGTTCGGCCTCCGGCAGCACCGCGCGCATCACTCGTGGTTCGTCGGTGAGCATCCCGATGCGGGCCTGTGGCCAGTGCTCCCGCAGCCGATCCACGGTCATGACCATCATGGCGATATCGCCGCGATTGCGCAGCCAATACTCACCGTTGTCGACCAGTACCTTCAATCCCCCGGCACTGTTTTTCCCGGCACCGTCCCCCGCGCCAGACGTCCCCACTCTGAATTTCCTTCCGGAGCCCGGCAAATACCGGTTGTTCTGTTCGGAGGGGCAGCGCTGCCGCGGTCGCCCAACCACCGAAGTAGACGGACCCCCTCGTGCCGAGCACGAATCCGCAGCGAATCTATCGCACTGCGTGCAGTTCGCGCTATGGCCTCAGCGCGGCGCACACAGCGCGGCATCGACCACCTCGTCCAGGTCGATATTGCGCACCTTCGTGGCGATGATATCCGGCAACTCATTCATGCTCACCGTGACGGAACGGCCGGCGGTCGCGCCGCCGTAGACGAAGGTGCCGTGCATGGTGCCACCGTGACCCCACGCCTCGATCCCGCAGGAGGTTGTCCAGTGGAACAGGCCCAGCCCGAAATCCTCTGAGCGACGCAGATCTCCACTGGGGACGGTGCGTTCCATCTGGGTCAGCTCCGCGGCGCCCAGCACCCGCCCGGCCAGCAGCGCCATATAGAAGCGATTCATATCCGCACCGGTGGAGACCATGGCGCCGTCGGGCAGGCCCCAGCCGGGGTCGATATCGGTGACATCGGTGAGGGCGCCGTCGAATTCGTGATAAGCCCGGGCATGCGGGCCGCGAATCACTGATTCCAGTGGGTAGAGCGGCCAGTATGTGTCGCGCAACCCGAGTGGCAGCAGAATCCGCCGCGTCACCTCGACGCCGACGGGAAGTCCGGTCACCCGCTCGATAACCTTGCCCGCGATCAGATAGTTCGTATTCGAATACTCGGACCGATCCCCCGGCGCGAACTCCGCGGTCTTGGCCAGAGCTACGCGAATCAGATCGTCCGACGACCGCGACTGTTGCAGGGCCGCCACCGATTCCAGGTCGAGATCCAGAATGTAGTCCGGAATTCCGCTGGTGTGCTGCAGCAGATTGCGGATGGTGATGACATTCCCGTCCCCGCCAGGCCCCTGCACTAGGCCCGGCAGGTATCGCTCCACCGGAGCATCCAACTCGACTCGGCCTTCGCCTACCAGTTGCAGCATGACCGCGGCGACAAAGGACTTGGTATTGCTTGCGATTCGCACCTGGGCGTTGTCGGGGAAGGCTGCGCCGGTGCCTAGATCTCCCACACCACTGTTGATCTGAAGTATCCCGCTGTCATCCGTGAGCACGAGCTGCGCACCAGGGACGTCTGCCCCGGATACGGCCTCGTTCAAGCCTGTCTGTAACCGGTCCTGGATGGAGAGGGGATCCGCGGTGGTCACGGCCGCCGCGGCCAGCGTGATAACCGCTGTCGCAGCGAGGATTCCAATCGAGCGGGGAACGGGTCGTGCAGGATAGCGGCGCATCTGGCCTCCATCTGGGATTGGGTGGCGGTCAGCCGGGAGGTCATACGGACCGCCGCACGAACGAGTTCGAACAGAACAAGGCACCCCGAGAAACCGACCCCTCACCGCCCGAGAACATCCCAGCCCCTCGAAACCGAGTCTTCGTCTTTTCGTGTTTTGTTCTCGAGAACGGCACCACAGCCGGTCGACCGAGCTGGAACCCAGGTATTCCCTCCCAACTGCGGGAGGTAAATCGGGTACGTCTCCTGACGTGCCCAGCACGGCCATCTCGAGCTTTGCTCGCGCCCTCTCGCAGACCAACCCTTTCCCCGATGCAAGTAACCCAGGTGCACCGACCCGTTTCGGCACAGAA
>NZ_JAODNK010000106.1 GCF_025465275.1 Nocardia sp.
ATGGGCGAGGTCAAGGGCGATTCCATCGCCTGCCCGTTCCACGACTGGCGCTGGGGCGGCGACGGCAAGTGCACCGGTATTCCGTATGCCCGGCGCGTGCCGCCGCTGGCTCGCACCCGTGCGTGGACCACCCTCGAGCGCAACGGTCAGCTGTTCGTGTGGCACGACCACGAGGGCAGCAAGCCCACCGACGAAGTGACGATCCCGTACATCGAGGGACCGTTCAAGGACGCCGAGGGCAACCCGCTCGAGGAACTGTCCGGCGAGTGGACCGACTGGACCTGGAACTCGCTGCTCATCGAGGGTGCGAACTGCCGCGAGATCATCGACAACGTCGTGGATATGGCGCACTTCTTCTACATCCACTATGCGTTCCCGACCTTCTTCAAGAACGTGCTCGAGGGACACATCGCCACCCAGTACCTGGAGACGAAGGGCCGTCCCGATATCGGCGCCGCGGCCGATGCCGGCATCGATGTGCTGCTCACGTCCGAGGCGTCGTACTTCGGCCCGTCGTACATGATCAACCCGCTGCTGAACGTCTACAGCGGCTTCCAGGTCAAGACGGTCCTGATCAACTGCCACTACCCGGTCACGCAGGACTCGTTCATGCTGCAGTGGGGTGTGGCACTGGAGAAGCCCAAGGGCCTTCCCGAGGAGCAGGCGCAGAGCTTCGCCGTCAAGATGACCGAGGGCGTCAGCGAAGGCTTCCTGCAGGACGTCGAGATCTGGAAGCACAAGTCCAAGATCGACAACCCGCTGCTGACCGAGGAGGACGGCCCGGTCTACCAGCTGCGCCGCTGGTACGACCAGTTCTACGTGGACGTCGCCGATATCGATCCCAAGTCGACGCAGCGCTTCGAATTCGAGGTCGACACCTCCAAGGCCAATGAGGCCTGGGGCATCGAGGTCGAAGAGAACCTGCGCAAGAAGCGCGAAGCCGACGAGGCCGCAGCCGCTTCCCAGGAGGCGAGCGTCTGATGACCGCCTGGGCGAAAGCACCCGACTTCGCGGACCGTCCGGAGCGACGGGCGCAGGTGCGCGCCCAGACGGTCCTGGACAAAGAGCACTACATGGAGTCCGGGCTCACACCGATCGCGTGTGGGACCTGCGGTACCGAGGTGCTGGTGCGCAAGCACAGCAGCAATCAGAAAACCGTGCAGTGGACGGTCAATCCGGCCGACCACTGCCCGGTCTTCGCCAAGATGGCCGAGGCCGGGCCGATCTTCGGCAAGCCGGACTCCTGCCCCAACCTCGAGAAGACCATCGACCACGCGGTGGCCGAGGGCCTGCTCGAAATCGACGACTAATCCAGACGGAAGTCTGCGAAGTCGAAGCCCGGTGCGACGACACAGCTCACCAGGGCATAGTCGTCGCCTGCCGGGCGGGCGGATTGGCTCACCCCACCGGGGACCACCGCCTGGGGTCGGTGCCCCTGCTCGACATCGGGTCCGAGGACGATCTCCTCACCCCCGATGTTCAACAGCAGGGGTCCGCCCCGATGCCAGAACCACATCTCGTCCGAGCGGACCGTATGCGGCGCGGACTCCTCACCGGGCAGCAGCAGGAAATAGATCGCTGTCGCGCTCGAGCGCGGGCCGTCATAGCCCTCGGGCTCGAATTCGACTCCGCTGCGCCAGGTTTCCCGATACCAGCCGCCTTCCGGATGCGGCAGCAGATCCAATGCCTCAGCCAGTTTCGGCCGCTCCTCGCTCATGAGAAGTGCGTCTTCGGCTTGGTTTCCAGGACACCGTCCACGTAGATATCGACCTTCTCGTTGTAGAAGCTGGCGAAGCCGGCGATTTTCTGGCTCTCGGGGGTCGGGGTGCGGTAGATCCAGACCAGATCCGGGTGCACGTCCTCGCCGAGCCGCACACTCCAGTACTCGGCATTTCCCTTGTAGGGGCACAGGCTTCGGGTGTCCGAGTGTTGCAGCAGATCCATGCGGATATCGGTGAGGGGCAGGTAGTAGCGCGCCGGGAGACCGGTTTCGAAGAGGATGCGCGGGTTGCGGGAATCGGCGACGGTCTGGCCGGCGACCTCCACGCGGATGTGCCGGGAGCTGGAGAGAATATCGATGCGGTGGTACGGATCGCGGGGATGGCCGTAGATCGGCTCGTCCTCCTCGAACCATTCGTCCATCGCGCTCGCTTCGAGGCGCACCAGGTCCTGTAGTGCTGCGGTCGGTGCGTCGAGGTAGCGGACCGCCGCGCCCGGGGCGACGGTTCCCTCGAGGAGCACATCGAATCCGACAGGTGTGCCGAGGTGATTCGCGGTCCGGGTATCGCCGGTCGGTTCCAGCTTGACCCGCAGCTCATCGGCCGGGAAGTAGTAGGTGGGGAAGTACGGGTGCTCCCACACCAGCTTGGATTTGATGGTGTCGACGGCCAGCTGACCGCCCAGATAGACGCGCACTCGCTTGGCGCACGGTTCGACGCGTACCTGATCCGTAGTCGGTTCGGACATGTTTCCGACGGTACTCCCACCGGAAGAGACAGGCGGATAACGGAATTCAGCGCAGGTGCGCGCTCGGCCCGCAGTGCTCGGCCGCGACGATTTTTATACCCTGACCTGCCTCGTTATGGTGTTCGAGCAACATTAGAGCAACAACGTGAGGTGGCAGGTACATGTCGGAACCGAGCAGCACCGGGCAAGACGGTCTGCGCACCGGGCTACGCCGCCGCCACATGACGATGCTCGCCATCGGTGGCGCCATCGGTGCGGGACTGTTCGTCGGCAGCGGCTCGGTGATCGGCACCGCGGGACCGGCCGCCATCCTCTCCTACGCGGCTGCCGGACTGCTGGTGCTGTGCGTCATGCGGGCCCTCGGTGAAATGGTGGTGGCCCGGCCGGTCGCCGGCTCGCTCGCCGAGTACTCGCGCATGGCCATGGGACCGTTCGCCGGATTCACCATCGGCTGGATCTACTGGTACCTCTACGTCATCCTCGTCGGTGCGGAGGCCGTCGCAGGTGCGGCCATCCTGTCCGGCTGGATCGATCTGCCGCAGTGGGTGCTCTCCGCCGGACTGCTGATCCTCATGACCTCGGTCAATCTGGTGTCGGTGAAATCGTTCGGCGAGTTCGAATTCTGGTTCGCCTCCATCAAAGTGGTGGCGATCGTGCTGTTCCTGGTGATCGGCGCGGCCTGGGTGTTCGGGCTGTGGCCGGACGCCGACGCGGGCTTTCACAATCTGACCGCGTTCGGCGGCTTCGCGCCCAATGGCGTCACCGGCATCTTCTCCGCGATCGTGGTCGTCATGTTCGCCTTCGGCGGCACCGAGATCGTCACCGTCGCCGCCGCCGAATCCAAGGAGCCGGGCAAGGCCGTCGCCAGCGCCACCAACAATGTGCTGTGGCGCGTGGGCCTGTTCTACGTGGCCTCGATCTTCCTGGTCGTGACCATCCTGCCGTGGAACGACGCCCAGGTGCTGAAGAGCCCGTTCGTCACCGCCCTCGACCATATGGGCGTCCCCGCCGCGGGCACCATCATGGAGGTCGTCATCCTGACGGCGGTGCTGTCGGTGCTCAATTCCGCCATCTACGTCTCCTCCCGCATGCTCTACGTCCTCACCCGGGACGGTGACGCCCCCTCGGCCCTGGTCAAGGTCAACAAGCGCGGCGTCCCCGCTCGCGCGGTTCTGCTCGGCACGGTCGCGGCCTGGGGCGCGGTCATCGCTTCCTACATCTCCCCGGACCAGGTCTTCACCTTCCTGGTGAACTCCATCGGCGTGGTCCTGGCCTTCGTCTACGTCGCAATCATGTTCTCCCAGATCCGACTTCGAGCCCGCCTCAGCCGCGAAGACCCCGCCGCCCTCACCTACCGCATGTGGGGCTACCCCTACATCAGCTGGCTCGTCATCGTTGCGATCTTCGGAGTCTTCATAGCCATGGCGTGCAACCCCGACCAGCGCAACCAACTCCTGGCCTCCACCATCAGCCTCCTGGCGGTAGCCGCCCTCTACCCCCTCCGTAAACGCTTCGGCAGCAAGGCCCCGGTGCGTGAGGTCGAGGTCCTGCACCACTGACGTATATCGCTGCGGCACACCGAAGCTCGCGATGAATCGGGCGATTCCGGATCGATGCCGACTGTTGTCGAACAAGAGTTCGATCAATCGATCTACCGTTTCATCTTCCGCTCCGAGACGTCGCAGCGCATGCGCGCTGAGGCCCGTGCCAAAGGTATTGCAGACACGGTCTTCGCGCTTCTCGAATCGCGAGGCATTCAGATGACGCAGGCGGGTCGTGACCGAATCGTTTCCTGCTCCGATCCTGCGGTACTGCAGGTTTGGGCGGTCCGCTCAGCATCGGCCACCAACGTCGATGACCTCTTCGCAGACGAGTAGTGACAGCTGTGTGGCGGTCTACTCGGCGGGTTTGAGGTAGACGGCGGTTCCGTAGGCGGCTACCTCGCTCATGGTGTTGGCGATTTCGTTGCAGTCGAAGCGCATGGCGATGACGGCGTTGGCGCCGAAGGACATGGCGTGCTGGCACATTCGCAGGACGGCTTCGTGGCGGGATTGGTAGAGGAGCTGGGTGTATTCGTGGATCTCGCCGCCGCCGAGGGAGCGCAGGCCGGCAGTGAAGTTCGCGCCGATGCCGCGGCTGCGGACGGTCAGGCCGGCTACTTCGCCGAAGACCCGGACGATGTCGTGGCCGGGAACGTCGTTCATGGTGGAGACCAGGATCGGGAACTGAGGGCCCGGCTGCTGCGGAGACTGGGGCTGTTGCGGCTGTTGGCCGTACGGCTGCTGCGTGGGAGGGGGCAGCTGCCCGGGCTGGCCCTGCGGGGGCTGCTGCTGCGGGAACGGTTGCTGCGGCGGCATCGGCTGATTCATGGCTGGATCGTACGACGGCGAATACGCGAAGGCCGCCCGGATATCGGGCGGCCTTCGCGGGGATTGCAGTGGGTGTGCGTGGAACGACAGCCGGACGGTCAGTCCTCCCCGAAGGTGATGGCTTGGGCCTCGGCCGGGGTGTGGGTGGCCGGGGCGCGATCGTCCATGTGGGCGAGCAGCTTTCGGCCGGAGAGCAGGACACCGACCGCGGCGGCGGTGCAGGCCGCGCCTACCCAGAAGGGGAGGGCCATGTGGTGTTCGCCGAGTTTGCCGGCCAGGTAGGGGGCTGCTGCGCCGCCGCCGAACCGGACGAAGCTGTAGGCGGCGGAGGCGGTGGCGCGCTCCACGGGGGCGGATTCCATGACGGCTTCGGTGATGAGGGTGTTGTTGATGCCGAGGAACAAGCCCGAGACGATGGTGCCGACGACCAGGACGGGCTGGTGGTGGGCGTAGATGGCCATGACCGCCAGATCGGCGGCGAAGAGGGTCAGGGCGATGGCCATCATGCGCACGGTTCCGAAGGCGCGCTGCAGCTTCGGGGCCAGGAAAACCGAGGAGAGGGCGAGCAGCAGGCCCCAGCCGAAGAAGATGAAGCCGATTTGGTAGGTGCCCATGTTCAGGGGGAACGGGGTGTAGGCGAGCAGGGTGAAGAAGCCGTAGTTGTAGAGCAGGGCGGTAATGCTCACCAGCAGCAGGCCGGGGTAGGTGAGCGCCTTGAAGGGCGCGGTGATGGACGTGGGCTTGGCGGGCTTCGGGACTTCGGGAAGCAGGACCACCAGGGCGACGATGGCGAGGGCCATCAGGACCGAAACGCCGAAGAACGGTGCGCGCCAGCTGAAGTGGCCGAGGAAGCCGCCGACCAGCGGTCCGCTCGCCATGCCGATACCGAGTGCCGCCTCATAGAGGATGATGGCGCGGGCTGTACCGCCGGTGGCCGAACCGACAATGGTGGCGAGGGCGGTGGCGATGAACAGCGCATTGCCCAGACCCCAGCCGGCACGGAAGCCGACGATCTGGCTGACGGTGCCGGAACCGCCTGCGAGCGCGGCGAATACGACAATGATGGCCAGACCGGCGAGCAGTGTCTTCTTCGCGCCGAAGCGGCTGGAGATGACGCCGGTGACGAGCATGGCAATGCCGGTGACCAGCATGTAGCTCGTGAACAGCAGTGTCACCTGGGACGGCGACGCGTGCAGTTGTTCGCCGATCGGCTTCAGGATCGGATCCACCAGACCGATGCCCATGAAGGCGATTACCGAGGCGAAGGCCACGGCCCAGACGGATTTCGGTTGCTTGGTACGGGTGCGGGCGGGTCCGTCGACAACGGGCCGGGTGTCCGACAAGGTGCTCACAATCAGTTCCTCATCTACGAGTGCTGTTGATTCGCAGCTACTTTCGGGGTGGATCGGGTGGCGCGGGGTTCAGATCCCGGTCGCCTTCAAGGCCTCGATCAAGCTGTAGAGGTCCCGCTGGACCCGGGCCAGATGCCCGGGATCGGAGTCGGGAAGTCGTGCGGCCAAAGCGTTTCCGAAGCTTTCACGGGTGGCGGCCAGCCGGGCCCGGCCCGCGGACGTGAGTTCGACGACCACAGCTCTGCTGTCGTCGGGGTCCTTCGTCCGCGAGACCAGCCCGGCCTCGGCCAGCCGGCCGATCAGCGCCGTTGCTGCCGGCTGTGAGCATCGGTCGATGCGAGCGAACTCGGTGATCCGCAGCGCGCCGTATTCGTCGAGGGTCGAAAGGGCCCGCAGAACAGCGCGCGGTAGATCGTCACCGCCGATGGCTCCGGTCAGACGGGTGAGCCGTGCCGCGGCGACGACGATGTCGACCAACTGGTCCTCGGGGGAACGTCCGAGGGGCTCGAGTGTCTGCTTCAGCTGCACCAGTCGATTGTTGCATAAGCTAACTATGTATTTACATAGGCTAACGATATTTTGTGGGTGAGATGGCACACAACAGCTGGGACCAGGGCTTACGCCCAGATCCCAGCCTGTGTTCGTACGAAGTATTGCCGCCTAGGCCGGGCGAGCCAGGGGGCGGGCGGGGGTGCCGAAGAGCTGGGCGTCGCCGTGAGCGCGCTTGAAGAACAGGTGCGCGTCGTGCTCCCAGGTGATGGCAATGCCGCCGTGCATCTGAACCGTCTCCGAGACCACCGAGTTCAGGGTGGTGGTGGCGTGCAGGCGGGCCGAGGCCACATCGACGGGGTCGGCGGTGCCGTCGGCCAGGCCGGAGATGGCGAGGTAGGCGATGGAGCGGGTCGACTCGACCAGGACGTACATATCGGCCATGCGGTGCTTCAGGGCCTGGAAGCTGCCGATGGGGCGGCCGAACTGCACTCGGGACTTGCTGTATTCGACGGTCATGTCGAGGCACTGCTCGGCCGCACCGAGCTGTTCGGCGGTGACTGCGGCCCAGGCGATTTCACGCAGGCGGGCGAGGTCGACCGTGCCGAGCGCGCGGGCGGGAACCGTGGTGAACTCGATCCGCGTGAGGCGGCGGGTCGGGTCCATGGTCGGCAGCATGGTGCGGGTCACGCCTGTCGCCGCGCCGTCGACCTCGAACAGACCGTCGGCGGTCAGCACCAGCAGGGTGTCGGCGTGTGCGCCGTCGATGACGTAATGCGCTGTGCCGGAGACGGTTTCACCATCGCTGCGGACGCCGAAGGAATCCCAGCCCTGCGGTCCGGCCCAGCAGAGGGCGAGGGTGCGCACACCCTCGGCGACCTCCGGCAGCAGCCGCTCATTGGCTTCGGCATTGCCGGCGAGCAGCAGCGCCTGCACACCCAGCACGGCCGAGCCGAGCATGGGCGGCGCGATCAGCGTGCGGCCGAGTTCCTCGACCACCAGCAGGGCTTCGACCAGGCCGACCCCGACCCCGCCGAATTCCTCCGGAACGGCAAGGGCCGCAACACCGACCTGCTCACACAGCAGCTTCCACAGCTGCTCGTCATATCCGCGCTCGGCGTCGAGCCCGCGCCGCATGGCGGCACTGTCACCGTGCTTGGCCAGCACCGCGCGCACGGTAGTTGCGAGCTCCTGCTGCTCGGCCGTAATGCTCATGCCTGCGCTCCCATCGTGTCGACCGGCTGGGTCGAATAGCGGTGCGCGCGCGAGCCGTCCAGCGCGCCACCGGTCTGGATTGTGCGATACGCACTTACTACTGTCGGTGCATACCCGATGCCGGTTCGCGGCCGGTGTTCGCCGCCTGGCGGCTGTGTGTTTACCGGGCGGCCCGATGTGCTGCCGCCGCACGGGCGGTCGCGGCGGATCGTGCGGGTGGTCCGCTGAGCGGTGGCGATCACGCCGCTGCTCCGGGGTGGTCGGACCGCAGGGCGGTGGCGATGCGGGCGCGGTGGAAATCCGGTGTGCCCCAGGCGGAACGGAGGGCGGTGACCTTGGTCAGCCAGAGGGACAGGTCGAACTCTGCCGTGTAGCCGATGGCGCCGTGTACCTGCAGGCCGATGCGGGCGGCCTGGTAGGCGGCTTCGCCGCAGGCCAGCTTGGCCGCGGAGATATCACGGGCGCGGGTGGTGGCGTCGGCGTCGTCCTGGAGGGTGAGGGCGGCGCGGTAGAGCAGGGGCTGCGCCATCTCCAGGTCGATCAGGACATTCGCCAGGTGGTGCTTGATCGCCTGGTACTGGCCGATCGGCTTGCCGAACTGCTGGCGTTGCTTCACATAGTCGACGCTGGTGTCCAGCAGGGCGCGACCGGCGCCGAGCAGCTGGGCGGCCGCGGCCAGGGCCGCGGTGTCGAAGGCCAGATCGATTGCGGCGCGGACACCTTCACCCTCGGCGAGCACGTCACCGGTCTCGAGGGTGAACAGGCGGCGGGCGGCGTCGATGGACTTCGCCGGCTCGCCCGCACCAGCGAACGAGACCCGGTCGCCCTCGGCGACCAGGATCAGGTCGGTGATATCTGCATCCAGGGCGACGGGTGCGCCCGAAGCCGACAGCGCGCTGGGCCCGGCCGTGGAACCGGTACCAGGTGCGTTATCCGTACGGGCAGAGGCGGATCCCGGTGCGCCGGCGATGGCGAGGGTGCCGAGCTTGGCTCCCTCGGCGAGCTGCGGCAGCCACTCGGCGGCGCCAGCAGCGTCCGGAAGTGCCTGCAGCAGTGCGGGAATCGCGGCGGCGGTCTCCACCAGCGGTCCGGGCACGGCGGCCCGGCCGATTTCGGTGAAGGCCACGATCAGTTCCACCGGCCCGGCGCCGAAGCCGCCGTTCTCCTCGGAGCTGATCAGGCCGAGTGCGCCCGCCTCGGCGAGCTGGCCGATCAGCGCCAGTCCGGCGGTGGAATCACCTGCGCCCCAGGCCCGTACGGTGCCCGGCGTCTTGGCCGCCTCGCCCATCTTGCGCAGGCTGGTGGCGAAATCGAGTTGTTCTGCGGTCAATGCGAATCGCATGGTCGTCCTCCGGGTGACTAGCGCGGCAGCCCGAGCAGGCGTTCGGCGATGATATTGCGCTGGATCTCATTGGTGCCCGCGTAGATCGGGCCGGCCAGCGAGAACAGGAAGCCGTCGGTCCAGGCCGACTCCTGTTCGGCGGCGGCGCCGTGCAGATCCAAGGCGGTCTCGTGCATGGAAATGTCCAGGTCGGACCAGAACACCTTGTTCACGGACGATTCCGCGCCCAATTGCCCGCCGTCGGCGAGCCGGGTGACGGTGGCCCAGGTGTTCAGCCGGTACGCCTCGGCGCCGACCCAGGCCTCCACCACGCGATTGCGCAGCGCGGTATCGGATTCGGCCGCGGCGTGCTGCCACAGGTCGATGAGCTTGGTGGCGGTCGCATTGAACCGGCCGGGGGAGCGCAGCGAGAGCCCGCGCTCATTGCTGGACGTCGCCATCGCGACCTTCCAGCCATTGTTCGCCTCGCCGATCACATCGGCGTCGGGCACGAACACATTGTCCAGGAAGATCTCCGCGAAACCGGGCTCCCCGTCCAGCTGCGGAATCGGCCGCACCGTAATGCCTTCGGACGTCAGCGGGAACATGAGGTAGGTGAGCCCCTTGTGCCGCTGCGCCTCCGGGTCGCTGCGGAACAGGCCGAAGCCCCAATCCGCAAAGGACGCACGGGAACTCCAGGTCTTCTGGCCGTTGAGCAGCCAGCCGCCTTCGGTGCGCTTGGCGGTGGAGCGGATACCGGCGAGATCGCTACCGGCCTCCGGCTCCGACCAGGCCTGCGCCCAGATGTCTTCGGCGCGCGCCATTCTCGGCATGAATCGGGCCAGCTGCTCCGGCGAGCCGTGCTCGAAGAGCGTAGGGGCCAGCAGGAAGATGCCGTTCTGCGAGACGCGGCCCGGCGCTCCGGAGGCGTAGTACTCCTCCTCGAAGACCACCCATTCGGTCAGCGAGGCATCCCGGCCGCCGTATTCGGCAGGCCATGCGACACAGGACAATCGGGCGTCGGCCAGCTTGGTCTCCCACTCCCGGTGCGCCTCGAACCCCTCCTTGGTGTCCATGGACGGCAGGGGGGTGGCAGGAACGTTGGCGGCCAGGAACTCTCGCACCTCGCGGCGGAATTCCTCGGTCTTGGCATCGAATTCGAGGTCCACTTACTTCGCCCCGTCCTTCTGGGTGTCGCCCGCGGTGGTAGCGGTGGCTTTCATGGATTTGGCGTTCATCCCGCCTAGCGAATCGGCCCCGACCTCGGCATTGTGCGCATGTGCGAAGTGATGCAGCCCGAAGACCGAGTCCATTCCCGAGCGCATACCCATGAGATCCTCGCACTGATTGACGGCCTTCTTGGCCAGCGCCAGCCCGAATTGCGGCATGGCCGAGATCTTCTCGGCCAGCGCGAAGGTCTCGGTCTCCAGATCGTCGCGCTCGACGACCCGGTTGACCATGCCCCACTCGTACGCCTGCGCGGCGGTGAAGCGGTCACCGGTGAACAGGATCTCCTTGGCCCGGCGCGGCCCGAGCACCCACGGGTGCGCGAAGTACTCGACGCCCGGAATGCCCATGCGGACAACCGGATCGGAGAAGAACGCGTCCTCGGAGGCGACGATCATGTCGCAGGACCAGGCCAGCATGAGCGCACCGGCGATGCAGGCGCCCTGCACCATGGCGATGGTGGGCTTGGGGATCTCCCGCCAGCGACGGCACATATTCAGGTAGACCTCGGTCTCGCGTGCGAACCGCTGGTCACCGCCCGGCCGGTCGGTGTGGTCCCACCACAGCGCGGCCTGGTTCTCGTACTTGATGTGATGGTCGCGGCCCGGCGTCCCGATATCGTGCCCGGCGCTGAAATGCTTTCCGGCGCCGGCCAGCACGATCACCTTGACCTCGGCATCCTCGACGGCCCGCACGAAGGCGGCGTCGAGGGCGTAGGTCATGACCGAGTTCTGCGCATTGCGGTAGTCCGGCCGGTTCAGCGTGACGACCGCGATCGCTCCGCGCTTCTCGTAGAGGACGACGTCACCCTCATCGGGAATCGGGCCCGGTTGCTGCGCTGAATTTCCACTGTCGTGGGCGCTCACGCCTTCTCCTCACGTAGTTGCCGCTTGAGTACCTTGCCTGCGGCGCTGTACGGCAGTTGGTCACGGAATTCGACGAACTGCGGCACCTTGAACCGGGCCAGCAGCGTCTTGGCATGCGCCAGCACCTCTTCCGCGGTCAGCGCGGATCCGGGCTTGCGCACCACGAACACCTTGCCGACCTCGCCCATGCGCTCGTCCGGCACGCCGATGACCGCGGTCTCGGCGACCCCGTCGAGCCGGGCCATGGCCTGTTCCACCTCGGCGGGATACACATTGAAGCCGCCGGAGATGTACATGTCCTTGAGCCGGTCGGTGATCTTCGCATAGCCGTGCTCGTTGATCACCGCGACATCGCCGGTGTGCAGCCAGCCGTCCCGGTCGATGGTGTCGGCGGTGGCCTGCGGATCGTCCAGATAGCCGATCATGATCTGCGTACTGCGCAGCAGCAGTTCACCATTGTCGGCGAGCTTGAGCTCGAAGCCCGCGATAGCGCGGCCGCAGGTATTGGCGATGGTTTCGTTCGAGTCCTCCGGACGGCACATAGTGCCGAAACCGCCGGATTCGGTCTGCCCGTAGGCGGTCAGCACCACATCGAATTGCAGTTCGTCGCGCATTCTTTCGATGAGCACGACCGGCACGGTGGCGGCGCCGGTGACGGCGACCCGCAGCGTCGACAGATCCGCCTCGGCGCGTGCCGGATGCTCGAGCAGGGATTGGAAGATGGTCGGCGGCCCGGTGACCACGGTGATGCGCTCATCGTGAATGAGCCGCATGGATTCCGGCACATCGAACACGGCCTGCGGGACGATGGTCGCACCGGTGACCAGGCAGGTGAGAATGCCCGCCTTGTAACCGAAGCTGTGGAAGAACGGCGGCACCACCAGAAAGCGGTCGCTGCTGTTCAGGGTCGCGCAGTCGGCCCAGGCGCGGGCGCTGGTCAGGACCCGCCCGTGCGGAATGAGCACGCCCTTGCTGCGCCCGGTGGTGCCGGAGGTGAAGAGAATGTCCGAAAGATCGTCCGGCTGCACCGATTCCGCGCGCGCTACGGCGTCCTCGAGCGTGACCGCCTCGGCCAGCTTCGGCAGCTCGGACCAGGCGATGGCGTCGACGGCCTCCACGCCCTCGGCGGGAATGGAGATGACGGTGTCGATCACCAATTCCGGTGCGGTGGCGCGCAGTTCGGCCAGCCGATCCCGGCCCAGGAAGGAGCCGGTGATGAACAGCGCCTTGGCGTCGACCCGGCTCAGCACCTCGGCGACCTCATCGGCCACGTACCGCGTATTCAAGGGAACGATCACCGCGCCCACGTAGTGGGTGGCCAGCAGTGCGGTCACCCAGTGGTGGGTATTGGGCGCCCAGATGCCGATCCGGTCGCCACGCTGCACGCCGCGCGCGAGGAGCACGCGGGCGGTCTCACGGACCGAGTCGAGCAGCTGCTCCCAGCTCAGTGTCACGGCACCGTCGCAGACGGCAGGTGCTGAGCCGAAGGCGCTCGCGGCATGGTGCAGCGCGAGCGGAGTGGTCTGCGGTGGGGATGTCACGGGGTCTCCGAGCGTCCGGGAATGGGTCTAACAAAGCAAGTGCTTGGTAGGTTACTCTACGGAGGTGAGCATGAT
>NZ_JAODNK010000108.1 GCF_025465275.1 Nocardia sp.
TAATGTTCTTTCTCGTTCGACCAGCACAAAAACGCCGGGCCGAACACCCGTAAGGTCTCATAGCTCAGCGGGAGAGCATTCGCCTCACACGCGAAGGGTCGCTGGTTCAATCCCAGCTGGGACCACATACAAAAAGGCCGGTCAGACATGGTTTCCATGGATGACCGGCCTTTTTCGTGCAATATACGTGCAATAGCGGACTGTGCTCTGTACGCCCTGTGGGTCTCATCTGAGGTCCGCTACCCACGAGGATGTCGCCGACTTCGCGCGGTCATCGCCGCCTCGCAGCGCGGCGACATGCCGGAAAGGCTCCCTCTGACTCAGATGATTGAGCCTGCCAAGTGAGGGCGGCGGGTCCGCGCAGCAACCACATTGGGCACAAGCGCGGCCGTGACGGTTGAGCGCGATCCGCATGATCAGAGCCGTCGGCCGGAAGCTGCTGGCGATACCGTCGAGTGGAGCGAACACCTGTTGGGCCAGCTCGACCGATCAGCTAGTACGTGATTTGGTGCGTGGGGCCCATCGATTCGGTCGACCGTTCAGCGGACCATCTCACGGAGTGGTCCTGCCGGGTAGCGGATGCGTCGACGGGATGTGTGGTGATGGTCCTCAGAGCACGCCGATACGGCTCAGCTACAGCGTCGGCACGAACCCTTGCGGCCATTGTGTGGAGTCGTCGATCCTTGCCTTGTCGAAGCGGGCGCCCCGAAGATTTTCGCCGCGCTCGGTAGTCCAGTCATGGTCAAATAGAGGTGGGTGGTCCGGAACCCACTCCGCATACGTATGGTTTACGAAGATGGTGCCCCGGAGATCAGCTCCAATGAAGTAGGCGTTGCGCATATCCGCGCTACCGAGGAGCGCACCCCTTAGATCACACTCTTGCAAGGAAGCCTGGTTCAGGCGCGCGCCGATCCAGGTCGTGTTCTGGAGGTTTGTGTGGCCAAATGACGCGCGATGAAGATCAGCTCGGGATAATGACGCCCCGTTCATATCGGCGCTGATCAAGATCGCATTCGCGAGATCGGCTCCGCTGAGACGAGCCCGGGTCAGGTTCGCTCCATACAGCTTGGCACTGCGGAGGTTGGCATCAATAAGGTCGGCGTTCGCCAAACATGTTGATGTCAGGTCGATCTGCTCCGGACTCCCTACTCCTCGTCGGCCGATCACCGTAAGCGCGGCCTGCACGTCGATAGGCAACAGGGTGCGGTGATCCGCGCCGCAGTCAGTGCTGTTGGGTGAGTGGCCTCGTACGAACGATCCGAGAACTTCGAAGATCGCCTTCCGATCCGGTGGTGAGTCACTCGACAGCCGTTCGAGGAGGTAGATCCCACCGAGCCGAACATCCATGGCGTCCTTGTCGCCGAGTTGCTCGATGGCCTTCGCGAATCGTTCGGTGACAGCGGTCTGTCTAGCCAGCCCGTACTGATCGCCATTTGCCTTTAACGATTGATTGGTGAACCAGAGCGCCGCGAGCGCGGCAATCGTGGTCACCATCGATGCGAACTTCGCCCAGCCAGCCCAGCCGAAGAACGCGCGGCCGGCCCGCCGGAACTGGCGCCGACCAGTATGCGGACGACGTAGTGGCTGAATTCGATGTGGCCGACGCCGTGCGCCAGCCGCCCCCGATGTTGATGTCACCGGATGATGATCCATCAAAGCGCGCCGCGCCAGACGGTGGAAGCTCAGGTGAGGAGTGGATGGGGACACTGGATTACGCGCACCGGTGGCCCAGCGTCGCTTAGCCCGTTGATCCTTCGAGGTACTGCGCTGGTCAGTTCGAACAGCGTGACCAACTGGAGAGTCGGATGTTTCGGGGTGAAATACTGCGAACTTCCGTTGGGCTGATCTCCTGTGGACTGGTGAGGATCTATGGGAGGTCACGCAGCAGCCTCGTCCGACTCGCCCATGTGCTACTGCCGCCGTGCACGTGGGCACCGAGAACATCGCCGCGATATCCCCAGGCTGTGTGCCGCAGGACGAAACTGTTTCCGCAACTGCATCAACCGCACAGCTTGACCAGCGCTCGCGTCTTCAACTAGATCACGGTGATGCCATCGGCTTCACCGTCTTCCCATATTGTGATCGCCGGTGGTCGATCGTGCGCGGAGCCAGGTTCGCAGTCCTCGCCCTCGATGTTGCGGCGACGTTGTGGATGCTGTTCGGTAACAACGTCTCCTGGCATTTCACACTCGGCATTGCCCATCGTGAGAGGGTGAGCGCGGCCGGTCATCTCTTGGCCCCCTCGCAAAATCGCCGAGCGAATTTAGTGCGGTGTGAACTTGTCGGTCCCCCCTCATACACTGCTCGCTGGCTATCGAAATCGACTGCATAGCAGGGGAAATGACAAACCACTTGGTTTCATCACTGTCGACAGGGGGCGTCGGGGTGACCTTCGAGTACAGGGTCGCGGCGCTGTTGCTCAGCAGATTGTTGCGCGGCTCGCACGCGCCCGTTGGATTCCAACTACCAGTGCGCAGGGTTGCTCTACAACAGCGCAATGCTGGCTACGATTTCGACGACATCGTGGTGTTCGGCCAGCAATCCACGGCGGGGCCGCGCATGCAGATTCAAGTCAAGCACCGTGTGAATACGACCGGAGCCGACTCCGAGTTCATCAAGGTGATGCGGGCCGCGGTGGCGGTATGTACCCAGCACTCTGAGGATCTGCGCGACGGATCACTTCGCATGGTGTTGGCCGCTGGTGACGACGACGGCCTTACCGAGCTTTCGGAGTTGACTCGGTGGGCTATGAGCCGGTCGAAGGACGTGGGGTTCGACCCTACGCGTGCCCAACCCTTCACGAACCGCAATCTGGCCAAGCGTTATACGCACGTCGCGACAGCAGTCGCGACGGCTGCCGACCTGAACAGTGAAGCCGAGACCATGGTGCTCGTCCATCAGATCTTGGCTGCTTTACGGGTGTGGCAAGTCCAGCCTGAGCCGGATGGACAGGACTGGCGCACCGAACTGGATGGATTGACCGATCTCGCTGCCCGAGCCGGATGCAAATCGAGCGACCTGCTCGAGCATCTGTTCGTCCTGGCCCAAGGATTCGGACCTCGTGAGGCCGTCATCGACGGAGATCAGTTGCGTGGCGAATTGCACAGCCAGTACGGCCTCGACCTCGTGACGCGCAATCAGCAGTCGCCCATCGAGGGCTCGTCGATAGCGATCACCATCAACCACACGGGTAGTGGTACAGCGATGGGCGCCAACAATATTCACATCAAGAACTTCAACGCCGGGGCCTGACGAATGGATACCACGATGACATCGATCAATATCAATGCTAACGGTTCGTCCAATGTGGCCGTCGCGGAGAATCAGTCGATTGAGAACTACTACTTCGGCGACGAAGTCGTGGAGATTCGACGCGTTCCAACGGCGGATTTTCGTCCTTGCGAACCCGGGAGATTCGCGTCGCCCACCGGGGCGTGGGACACCGCGGTGGACCGATTTCGTCAAGACGGTCAGCTGATCATCGTCGGAGAGGAAGGAACAGGCCGGCGCGTTGCAGCGCTGCGCTTGCTGGCCAATCGAGTTCCGATCGAAGAAATCTATGAGCTGGAACCAGTGTGGAAGCAACCAAAGTCGGCGCTCATCCGTGGCGCGCAAGAAGGCAGCGGGTATCTGCTGGACCTATCGGCTCAGACCGAAGAGCCGTTCGGGTCGCAGCTCGGCAAGAGCCTCCTGGACTGGGCACGCAAGGCGAATGTCTCGCTGGTGGTCATCACCACGCCGCAGGCTCAGGCACAGCGCTGGACCTCCGAGATTCGCCACCGAACAGTGGAATTGGGATCTCCGGCGGCCCGGCGACTAGCCGAACTCAGGTTGTCGGCGTTGGGTGCGTCCGAACGCACTTTCCTACTCACACAGGAAGAGCGACTGGTCCACATCCTCGCGGGAGCACCGAAGGCGTCCGACGTGTCCAGGCTTGCCCAGATCATCGCTGACGCAAAGCAAGTCAACTCCAGTGGGGAACTTGATATCGCTCGGATCGTCGATGAGTACGAGGACTGGCACTCGTTCATTGACACTCTGATGGAGGACCACACAGGCAGAATTGCGCCCCGAGCACTGTTGTGGGCCAGCGCGTTCTGCGACGGTGGTACCCCGAAGTCGGTGCTGAATATGGCCGAAGCACTTCATTGTCGGGTATCGGTCACGCCTCGTTCGTCCTTGGACGTGCTGAGCGAGGCTCCCGCATCGGTGCGATTGAGCGAGGTCGGGATCGCTGTCACTGAGGGACGGGCGCATGTGCAACCCGATCGCCACGAGTTCGCGGCCGCCGTGCGGCGGCATCTGTGGGACCAGTATGAACATCAAATCGACGTATTGACGGAGTGGATTGTCGGGCAGGTCGCCGCCCTCCCTCCCGCAGATGCCGTCCGCGTAGTCGATGCTGCAATCGACCTGGCCATGCGCCACCGCGACAGCGCCCTGCTCCAAGGCCTGCGGGACGCGCTGATCGGTGAGCGACGCTCCCTTGCTGCACCCGTATTCTCCAGGGCAGCTGTAGATCCCGTGTACGGAGGCTATGTCCGCCAGCGTCTCTACGCTTGGCTGAGCAGGCCCTCGACCGAGGTGTCCGCCTTGATCGTGGAAGTGTGCGGCGGGTCGTTGGGTGAGCAAATGCCTGATCGGGCCCTCACCAGGCTTCGGCGCGCCACCCCGCACCGGCCGATCACGGATCCGATTCTCGACGAGGCTTACCGCAGTCTGTCCCGCGCGCATCCGACGCGGGTCTTGCACGCGATCAAGAGCTGGTTCCACACATCACCGCAAATCAGTGTCCGGGCGTTCCTGGCGTTGGCCGCGACCGCCGACGGTGCCGTGCTGCTCTGCGCAGGTACCAGTGAGGCGTTCGGAAGCTCGAGAGGAGGCGATGATTTGGCCGAACAGTTCACAGCCGCCTTGTATGATGAATCCCTACACGACATCGTCTACCCCATCCTCGAAAGCTGGCGCGAGTTCGCTGAGGACGGCGTCATTGACCCAGCACTCGTCAACGAGGTGTTCGCCGCGTCGCTCGCACCCGGAATCAGCCGCAACGGCATGCGCCGTCTTCTTCCCAACGCGGGGTTGGATACCGACAGCTACTGGGGCCGAATCTTCATGTCCGCAGTGAAGATTGCCGAGATGCAGGCGCAGCACATTAGTGCGAACTGACCGCTGGGGGATGCGTACTCGCGGACGTCACCGGGTTGTCATGTCACTGCCCACCTCTGTCCCCGGGATCAGTTTCACGGTCCGAGGTCAGGTGTGGTTCCGCCGCAAACCGAACCCGGCCACGACCGTCCCGTCCCGCGATATCGCCCGCGCCACTGCGGTAAGGGACGTCTATCAGCAATCCTCAGAGCAGGTAGCGGGATTGCTGCCAGACGCTGCGATCGAGGCGGAACAACTGGTAACCCTCAAGGTTGGGCATTGGAAAGCCACCGCTGAATATCCTGCGATCGAGTTCAAGGCGCGGCTCGGTGTAGGGCTATCCGCTGCGGACCTGGTCCGGGCGGCCCGGTTCGCTGACATTCGGCACGAGGCCGCGGCCGCCGAAAAGATCGAACATGACCGAGTCAAGAGCCTCAGTGACACAGTGCTTTCCGATCTGTCCATAGCCCGTGTGTGGTGGCTACGTCGGATGCTCGACAGCGGTGACCTCGACCTGTCGTGGGCCACTTTCGACACAGAGGTGCGGCCGATAGTTGCTGAGACACAGCGCCACGACGATCCAGTCACAAGGCTCGCGAATATCCTCGCCATCCTGGCCGATCGAATCAAGGAGGACGACACTCGCCTGTACCAACTCATGCAGGTTGCCGACGCAACCCTGATCCGCATGGATTGGTCCAAGGATGTCGCCTCGATGTTGCATCCTCAACTCGACAATCCCGGTTGTCCAACCGAGGCCAAGGTGCGAACGACCACAGACAGACCCTGAGGGAGGATGGAAGTCGGGAAGGGCACTGTTCGCTTGGTGCGATCTCGCCGATGGTGTTGTGCCCATCCATATTTGACACGCATAGGTGGAGGGGAGGTGCCTGCCGGCTGAAACACTGGCAGGTGCCCGGAAGCCGAGTCCATGTGCGCATTCAGGGCTACTTAGCGGGTTCTGGGCGTACGATAAACCACCCCGGGGCCAGCAGAGATGGTAGGACCTTGCTGTGACGGATGACGTCGGTGGTCATGAGCGCTGCATTGGCGGATGCATGCTGCAATCGCCGAAGTACGCACTGGCGGCGCGTGAGTCGAAATACAAACTGGGTTCGGGGCAGCTGGAGCGACTGCTGCAGTTGCTTGAGGGGCGGTGCATGGTATGCCTGTCTTGCCATGCGATGTATGTGGACACGACAACGCGGGCCACAGAGCGTAGTCCGCGAGGCATGCTCTGTCGGTTTTGTAAACAACGAGTAGCAATCTACGAGGGCGCGTATGGAGAACACGCGCCCTTCTATTCACCGTGTAGATGCCGCGCGGCCAACACCCCCGAATGGTGCCTGCGGATCACCGCCGCCACAGCGCAATACCTCGTTCGGACGGCAGATGTGGAGTCCTGCCCCACGAACGAACAGTGGTTCGCCTGCCTGATCAACGACGTGTCGGCTAATGGTCCCGACCCACAACGGATTTGGGGCGGTGCCCCGCTCTACAGTCTCCCGCGGCTTCCTGTGCGGGGAGGTGCGCCGATCGCGCCCGATTTCGGCGCACATCCACCGCTTACCCGTATCCGGTGCCAGACTGAATGCCGAGACCACGTCGAACACATTTACATCGCATGCTTCGACGAGCCCACGACGCTCCGTGACGCCGACACCCACAGTTCGGTAAAACACTACGTCGGATGGACACGGCAGCAACCGCCTGAACGCCGGGTCAGCCAGCACGGTGCAATCTGCCGACAATCGTTGGTAGCGATCATTCCTGGCACAGAGCGCGAAGAAGAGCTCCTGAAGAACGAAGGTCGTTGCCCAAGATGTGACCATCCGCTCGAATACCGCTGAAGTTGCGATCCGAACCGGCAAAACCTGTTCGCGTCGGAGACTACTTGGCAAGTCGTTCTTCAGACTCCGGTGTTCGACTTCCTGTGGTCGATGCAGGGGCTGGCGGCCTATCTGGAGCGGGGTGAGCGTTGCTGGCTGGGGTTCACCGAGAATGACGACCTGATCGTGTTCACACCCGAGGCCGGCAAGGTCCGGATCTCCTGCGAGTACGCAACAGTCGAGGCGGTCGTTGAGGCGGTCTGCGACATCGCCGAGCTCAGGGACGCATGGGTGGCCTTCCGAGACGTCGTCTTGACCGAACTCTGTGAGGAGTATCCGCGGCTCGCGGCCAACCCGGTCCTCGCCGAACTACAGCTCTGACTGCACCCACTGAGCCTAGACAGCACACCCTCATGCCGCATGCCACGCTGACCGCACCGGCCAGCGTGGCACCGCACGGAAGATCTACTGGCCGTGGAATTCTGGCGCCGGTCGAACACACCGCACTGGCCGAGTTACGTGTTCTCGCGGCGACCTCGGTAATGCTGGTCGGTTGGTGGACATACCTGTAGCCGGTCCGCGACCTCCGTCCACGGCACATCGTGAAACTCCCCGGTCCACGCACGCAGGCTGATCGTCATGTCCGTCACCGCCTTCGCGATAACCGGTCTGCGGGCTCGTCAAGGACGAAATCGTTCGGGCGTTCGCGCGCCAGGCGCGCGTGGCGGAGCTGGTACTCCGCAATCGCCGCGTAGCCGTTCCCCTCGATCTCGGCATGGATTCTCAGAACGGCCCGGCCCGTTTGCCCGGTCAAGATGAGTTCGTCGATCGGTGTTTCGTCGATGGCTACCGGTGCGGGATTCGGTTTGCTCAGCCGCACCAGCACCGGCTCGACCGATTGCAGCAGGCCCCAATCGAACAACGCTCGGTAGGGCCGCCGGCGCCCGGACTCTGGGTCGACAGCCTCGAAGTCGATTCGGTTCCCGATCGAGCCGAGGTCGATGTCTTGATCGAACGGGCCTAGACCGGAGTTCAGAAATTCCGCCTGTGTGCACGACCACGGTGTCAAGTTGTCGATGGAATCCAACTGCGGCACAGGTACTCCCGGCTGTCGAAGCAGTCGGTGGAACAGGCGAGGATAACGACCTATCGCTGTGAACTCGAACTGCATGCCGGGCCAGAACGGCAAATCCCACCGTGCCGATCGAGTCTCCCGGGCGCCGTCGCCTTCGATGTTTTCCGAATCCGGTGCGCCCCAGGCGGAGACGTATTCGGTGATCGTCGTGAAGTTGTTCGTGGCGTTACCGAACCACCACCGCGCCTCGGCGATCGCGGTGTCGGCGCGCGTCGCGCCGATCCGATCGAGCAGTTCCGCAGCCTGTGCCGGGGCACTCCGGCACATCGGGTGAAGCATCGACAATTGGAAATCGTGCAGTGTAGTCACAGGTTCGCCGGTCATGGTCCCTCCCCGTCGGCCAATCCGAATCGAACCTACCAGCGGTACCGAAACACGCAGGTCCCCGCGAGACTCGGATCCGCCAACCAGCAGCGGTCAACCGAACGCACTCATCTGCCGCCGATCGCGCTGACCGAACCTGCCAGCGTGGCACCCCCGAAGACCAACCGGCCGCGGGCATTTGGTGCCGCCGAACGCACCCTATTGCAGAGTTCCGGGTGTTCACACGATCACGCACGGGACTGGTCGCATCTCTCAATGGGATCTGCACATTGATCGTTAATCGGTGTAGATGGTGCTCGCTGTTTCGCCGCGATACGGCATCCAGCGGTATCCGGGCCGGAAGACTGCGAACTCGTCTCCCCACCCGAGCTCTGCATGCAAGGCATCGCACAGGACGAGACCGTCGGCGGCGCCCGCGCCCACTCCTGCGATCCACCCGCCCTTGAGCCAATTGGGATTGATCTTCACTTCCGGATCCCAGCCGACCGTCGCGGCAACGTACCCATCGAACGTGGCGAGCAACTGGTACAGTTGGTGGCCGAGTTCGGTCAGTTCAGCTGCAGTAAGAGCGAATTGGGGGATATCGCCATCCAGTGCGACACCGAGGCCGACGGCCACGGGCAGCACCGACAACTCGACGTACGGGCCGTCGGTACGCAGCAATGGCGTGTGCAAAGGAATGCTGCGGTTGCCCGCATCCAAGGTGGTTCGCCAGGAAACCGCCTGACTCAGCACTGCAGACCGCGCAGCGTCGATATTGTCGCCGAAATTGACTACCAGTTCAAAGCAGATCGCCACGCTTCCCCATCTTTCGCGATTGCGCCACTGTATCGGCAGCGGGCACACAGCGCTGGGTCAACAGCAACCAGCAAACACTGTCCATTGCCAACTTGCGTAATGCCGCTGACCAAATCGGCCAGTGCTGTACGGCGGAAGATCAACTGGCGGTTGCCATCCGAGGTCGGATGAACGCACGCACTTGCCGATGACAGGGCGATGCTAGTGCCGCAGTGCGTCAATCCTTGGTCCGTCCATCCGCTAGAAGGACCGTATCCACGAGCGATGTCGCGCCCGAAGGTATCGGTAACGCCGCAGCGACGAGTGCCTCCACTAGCGGGCACGGCAGATAGATGACAAACCGCCAGGAAAATACGGTCGTCCACAGATCGCGCTCGTGACATATCGCGGCGTAGACCTCCCCGAGTACAGCCACGACGAGCAGACCGGCGAACCCTCCCAACAGGGACAACAACACCATCCGTGACCTGACTGGGTATCTCGCACCCCAGCCCCTGCTGATCGATACGCGCTCAGCCAATTCCGCTCCGCTGGCAATCAAAACAGCAGGCAGCCCGGGGAACCAGAGGAGCCACGCGATGCTGTACGGAAGGAGGAGGGTCAACTTGCCGATCTCGGGGTCGGTGATCCAGATTGATCCGTACAGCACAGCGAAGGGCGCTGCAAAATGAATGAGGCTCCGGGTGGTGCGAGCGTTTGCGTCGGACATCATCGTCCTAGTCCTCCCTACTCGACCAGCCCGCTCGACTGGTCCATCCGCCCACCCAGCGCCGGCTCGGTGAAACAGGCAGTGGGGTAACGCATCTCGTCTCTATCGTGGTCACATGCACCCTCCCGGGCAACACAAAATCGATAATTGTGATCAGGCGCATCCACCCGTGCCCCAGTGGTGACCAGCCCATCCCCGGCAAGGTCGGCCGGCTGGCATCAACCCTGCCGAACAGAGCACTCGATGCCGAGTGAATATCCAGCCGCATAGTGAGCGGTTCAAAACAGCCGGACCCGCGGCCCACGAACGCTCCACTTCCGAACGGGGCCTGCTCTGTCCGATAAGCAGTCAATTACTACGGTGCGGGTCGGCTACCGGCACAAGCGAGCCGGGTGCACGAACGACGATCTCTTCGAGAGGCGACTTCGGTATCGGCGACAAACCCTCGACTTCAGAACACCATCAGAAGCACTCGATGACGTGTTGCGATGACCGCCTGCGCCCGCACCGATGACCGAGCAGTGGTGGACCGGTTGCTCCGCGTGTTCTGCTCCGTGCGGCCCCATAAGGCATCCTGAGACGATGATCGACGAGCGGGTGGGGCGACCCGTAGAACAGCCAGGCCACGTACGCGTGCACTTCGATCTTCAGGTAGACGATGGCTGGCCCCCGGTCGGCGCCGAATCCATGTGGGCGATTCCTTCACCCGAGCCTGATCTGGTCGCGCTGGACAACATCCCGTGGTTCGTTCGCGGACTCGCGATCGGCGACGTTGTCAGGGTCTCCGCCGACAGTGAGGGCCTGCTACGCATGACAGAGCTCGTCGCCTGGTCCGGCAACTGCACAATCCGCGTAATCCCATTCCGCTCAGGGCCTCTCGAGGGCAACTTGCAGCGCGTACTCGATAGCTTTGAACCGCTGGGAGCCAACGGTGAGGGCTTGCAACAGTTCGGCATCGTGGCTCTGAACGCGCCGCCGACCGCCGATATCTCCGGTATGAAACAGCTTCTCCAGCAGGGCGAAGCCGCGGAGTGGTGGACATACGAGGAGGGATGCATCGGCGACACCTGGGAAGCAGCCGGATAGGTAGTTCGGAGCAGTCGGCGGCGAGAACATCCGGCTTTGCCTGCGTACCGCGCTCTTCTGAACCGCCAGCGTGGAACTCGAAAGATCAACGGGACGCAGGCATCTGATGCTGACTGAATGCACGCTGTTGCCGACGACCGAGCGGCTCGTCTGTTACCAGCCTATGTCCTTGGCGACATCCTCCTGAGCGGCCGCGATTTCTTCCGCGCTACGCCCTGCGACGTCGTAATCAGCGGCCCACTCGAAACGGCTACACAGGTCCACTAGTGCTTGTTTCCGCGCCGGATGCGTGATGGGCACCAACGTTCTTCAGCAAGACGGTGGGCGCCTGCCGTAGCAAACACACGCTATTGCCGCGAGGCGGGCGGTTCGATGTGACCAACAGGCAGGCTCAAAGATCAATGAGCCGAGATCATTCGGTCTGTCGAACGCGATGATCCGTCGGCCGGGCGTCGCGTAGATTCAGATCGTGGTGGCGTACTCGGACTTCCCGGCTAGCCTGTCGACTCAGCGACTCCGGCTGCGGCGCTGGTGTCCCTCGGACGCGGAGGCGCACCGGGCATTGTGGGTGGAGCGCGATGTGCGGGCCTTGCGAAGGATCGACGCGGACGGGCGGCCGACGGTCGAGGAAATGCGTGAGTGGTTGGTGGCCAACCCTCTTGGTGCCGATCCTGGTCTGGGGTTGCGTCCCATCGAGCTTCGAGATACCGGCGAGTTCATCGGCTACTGCGGTCTGATCGTCGGCCAAGCGTCATATGACGAACCGGAGATCGCCTACGAGCTTGCCCAGCGAGCCCACGGACGCGGGTATGCCACCGAGGCCGGCCGGGCAGTTGTCGAGGCCGCGGCCGACACGGGACGACGGCGGTTGTGGGCGACGGTGCGGGAATGGAACACCGCTTCGTTCCGCGTTCTGGAGAAACTCGGCTTCGATCGCAGCGGGCGGGTCGACCCGGATCCCGAACGCGGCGACTCGATCTGGGTGACACGCGAACTCGATCAGCCATTGGCGTAGAGACGTGGTGGGACCGTCGCCCCCGACATGAACGCCTTCAAACGGCAACGCACTCATCTTCTGCCGCTGATCGCGCTGACCGAACCGGCCAGCGAGGCGCGGCGGAAGATCAACCGGCAGCAGCCATCTAGTGCCGGCCGAACGCTCGCTACTGCCGATTACAGCGTTGGCAGAGTGGCTCACCGAGCCGAAGGGCGTGCTGGTCGAGCGTCAGGGCGTGCCGAGCAGCGCCCGGTGGCCGGTGGAGTGGTTGGCACTGTCGTGGCCCTGCGTGTCAGGGTGGGGTGAGTCCACCGGCTCGGAGCCTGGTAACCGCATCGTCGTGTCGTTGTGCCTCAGCGACTATCGGCCGCACCACGGTGTCTACGAGGTCGTCACTGCCCGGCTCCGGCGCCACACACCGGCCGCGTCGGTGGCCAGCAACGCCCATGCGACGAGAGCCGGCTGAAACACCAGCCGCACAGCGCGTTTGGCGTCGGAATCGAGTCCGAACGCGTCGCGATGTTCGACCAGTTGCGCGATATTCCCGGGAAAGATGACAACGAAGAACGCGGCGACGATCGCACCGACGAGCGCACGTCGCGGCTGCTTCCATGTCCGGAGAAGGGCCGCGCCGAGCGTGATCTCGACGACTCCGGAGGCCAGCACGACGAAGTCGGTGTCGAGTGGGAACCATGACGGCACCTGGGCGCGGAAATCCTCGCGAGCGAAGGTCAGGTGGCTGGTGCCTGCGGACATGAGCATTACGCCGAGGAAGGCTTGCGCTGCCAGTCGAACCCTGGACGAACTTTCACCATGGATCACCATGTGGAAAGCATCGCACACGATGTATCAGAGGAGCTTCCATGATGAAATCGCCGCGATCCGCGACGGGCGGCGCATCCGCGTGAACGGCAACGACGGTTATGTCGAAATCCTTTCGCAGCACGGTGATTGACGCTTCACTGAATCTGCGCGTATTCGTCGAAGCCGAGCCGGAGGTCGTGATCGGCACCGCCGATGATGGTGACCTGGTCGGTCACCATCGAATATCCGCGAACCATGACGGTGTACTCGTCGGCGGGCAAGCCGGTCACGGTGTAGCGGCCGTCCTCGTCGGTACGAGCGGTTCCGACGGTGTCGCCGGATGAGTTGAGCACGGTGACCCTGGCGTCGCGCACCGTCTGTCCGTTGGCGCGCACCGTGCCCGACAACACCGCCATCGGTGCCAGCGTGACGTCGAAACGGAGCCGGCCGCTGTCGGGGACTGTCAATGTCGTTGCCGTGGGCCGCATTCGGGCGGCGACCGCCACCAGTGTGTAGGTTCCAGCGGGCACGCCATGACAGGTGTACGTGCCGTCCGCCGCCGTGACGGCGGTGCCCGCTACGTCGCCGAGCAGGTCGGTCACGCTGACGGTGGCATCCGGCACCGGTTCGTGCGTGGTCGTGCGCACCACGCCGGACACTTCGCTGGATCCCGATAGCGTGACGTCGAGCTGGTGCGCGCCGTCTTTCTTCACCGTGACGTTCACCGCGGTCGGTTGATGTCCGTCCGCTGAGACGATCAAGACATAGCTGCCAGGTGCGGGCGGCTCGATGGTGTAGCTGCCGCTGCCGTCTGCGGTCGCCCGCGAAACCTGTTGTCCGCGTTGGCTGATCAG
>NZ_JAODNK010000159.1 GCF_025465275.1 Nocardia sp.
ACGACAGAACTCCGGTGAGTCCATCGTGGCGTCGCTCGGACCAGCCCTCACAGACCTGATTGTGGGTAACTTCTGACGGCCTGCTCGCGGAACCCTAGACGCGTTCACGTTCGCACCGACCCTAACATCACCCGAATTCGGCCGGTCGTGTGCTGCGGGCCCGACCGTTTCGCCCTGTCCGTTTCTGTGCTGAGCTTCCCAGTATTGGGGATGCCGGATACGCCTCCTGTCTGCGAACAGCTCTGTACATTGATCGAGGCTCCATAGGACGTATAGGCGTCCGCCGCTGTACCGAAAGTAGATATCTCATCGTGACTCGCACCGTTCGCACCACCCTCATCGGGATTGCCGTCGCCGCCGCAGTTTCCGCGGGCTCGCCCCTCGCCTTCGCCGCACCGGCTGCCGCGCCCGCCGCACCTGTCGCCGCTGACAGCGGCAGTAGTACCGGCAGCACCGGCATCAACCTCCTGGTCTCGCTGCTCCGGCAACTCCAGCCCGGTTGCTTCACCGGTTCGGCGGCGACGATGCCGCCGGCGGGATGCTGATCATCACCCGATAGCTCCGCGCAAGCGTCGCACGGCATGCTCGGATGTGGCCGGTGCCGGTCGCATCGGAAATGTTCTGTTCAGCACCGAGAAATGTTGTGACCGAACACTTCCTGGCTGACTGAGTGTCAGTCCGAGCCGAGTCCCGTGCGACGCTTCGTCAGGACCGGTCCGACGCAGGCTGTCCTGCACACCGGCCGAGAGAGCTGCCCGTCTAGCGACCGGGGAGGGCGAGCCAGGTGCCCAGTAGGACTATCGGCATGCCGATGATGCCTACGGTGGCGAAAGTTCTTGCGCTGATGGGGACTCCGCGGGAGCGGCAGCGCTGGGCCCAGAGGAGGGTGGCCATGGAGCCCCACATAGTGACGAGGGGGCCGATATTGGTGCCGAGCAGGACCGGGTAGACGCCGTTCGGGTTGCCCTGGGGGACAGCGGTTTCCATGGCCAGGTAAGCGGGGAGGTTGTTGATGAGGTTCGAGGCGGCGGCGGCCACCGCGGTGGTGCGGCCGCCGGAGCCGCCGGACCAGCGGACCAGGAGGTCGCCGAGGCCGTGGTGGACGAGGGCGGTGACGGTGAGGAACAGGCCCTCGGTGGTGATGATCAGGCGCCAGGGGAGCAGGGTCCAGCTCAGGTGTTTGCGGCCGCGCAGGGCGAAGACTGCCAAGGTGGCGGTGGCGGCTGCCGTTGCCGCCAGCCACGGGGGGACGCCCGCCATGATGGCGACCGCGAAACCGGCGCAGGCGAGAGCGCAGGCGGCGCAGGTCAGGCGGTCGGCCGGGGTTACCGGGTCTGGGGCCGCATAGCTGCCGGAGAGGTGGCGGCGGAACACGATTCCCAGATAGGCGACGGTGAGGGTGACTGCCACGAGTTGTGGGATCACCATGTGTGCGGCGAACGCCCGGGTGGACGTGTTGGAGTGCTGCAGGGCGAGCAGATTGGTGAGGTTGGAGACGGGCAGCAGCAGGCTGGCCGTATTGGCAAGCCACACGACCAGGAACGCGAAGGGGAGTGGTGACAACCCGAGACGGCGGGTCAGCGCGAGTACCACGGGGGTGAGCAGCACGGCGGTGGTGTCCAGGCTCATGCAGATTGTCGTGACGGTAGCCAGCACCGCGGTCAGCGCGAACAGCAGTGCGGTGGAACCGCGCGCCAATCGTGCGCACCAGACGGCCGCGATATCGAAAACGCCTGCGATATCCGCGAGTTCGGCCAGCACGGTGACCGCGACCAGGAACCCCAGGATCGGTGCGGCACGGGTGATCCCGATGTCATAGGCGACGTCGGACGGCAGCCACCCGGTGACGACGGCGAGCGCGCCGAGCCCGGCCAGAATCAGCCACATGGGCATCTGCCTGCGGAGTCGGCGCTGGTGGCTGGGAGTTCGCACACCCCGATCACGCTACGTCGCGTAGTGATCACCGTGCCGACTCGGTAGTCCTGTCGGGCGAAGATGCTGCGGCAAATGCGATGACGCTGGCATGAGTCGCAGCTGCTCCTGTGATGCCGCTTGGGTGCGAGAGGCCACCGGTCGCGAGAGGCTGCTGGTCGCGAGAGGCTGCTGGTTGGGAGAGGCTGCTGGTTGGGAGAGGCTGCCGGTCGGGAGAGGCCGCCGGTCGGGTGATGACGCTCGCCGTGAGGTGACGCCAGCCGCACACCTGCGACAGGAGTGCGGCCGGGCCTGCTGCATTGTTCAGAGGTTGACCGGGTAGACCGGCTCCTGAATATCGGGCTTGATGCGGTGCTCGACGAAAATGCCGTGCCACACCATGAAGATCAGCAGGGTCCACAGCCGGCGGGAGTGGTCGATCGGCCCGGTGCGGTGCGCCTCCAGCATGCCCATGACGGCGGCCTTGTCGATCAGGTGATCGGTGCCGGATTCGGCGATCTGCTCGCGGGCCCAGTCGAAGAGTTCGGGGCCGCGCAGCCAATGGCGCAGGGGGACCGGGAAACCCAGCTTGGCGCGGTTCAGGACGTGCGGCGGCACGATGCCGTCCAAGGCTTGGCGCAGTGCGTATTTGGTGGTTTCCTTGGTGATCTTCTGCTCGAAGGGGATCTTCTCGGCGACCTTGAAGACCTCGTTGTCGAGGAAGGGGACACGCAATTCGAGCGAGTTGGCCATGGTCATCTTGTCGGCCTTGACCAGGATGTCGCCGCGCAGCCAGGTGAACAGGTCCAGGTGCTGCATGCGGCCCACCGGGTCCATGCCGCGGTCCTGCACGCCGTAGATGGGACCGGTGACATCCTGATGCGTCCACTCGGGACGGAATTCGCGCAGTACGGAACGCAATTGGGCGTCATTGAAGCTTCGGGCATTGCCGTAGTAGCGGTCTTCCAGCTTCAGTGAGCCGCGGTGCAGCAGGCTCTTGCCGCGGGTGCCCTCCGGAATGCGATCCGACAGCTTGCCCGCGAGCTTGCGCACACCCCTGGGCAGATATTCGAAAGGCTTGAGCGACAACGGTTCCCGGTAGATGGTGTAACCGCCGAACAGCTCGTCCGCGCCCTCGCCCGACAGCACCACCTTGACGTGTTTACGCGCTTCCTTGGCCACGAAGTACAGCGGTACCAGCGCCGGATCGGCCACGGGTTCGTCCAGGTACCAGACGATTTCGGGAATCGCGCCCGCGAAGTCCTCGGGGCTGACCATGCGAATGAAATGCTTCGCGCCGATGGCCTCCGCGGTCTCGGCGGCGACATCGGCCTCCGAATACCCCTCGCGCTCGAAGGCCGAGGTGAAGGTCAGCAGGTTCGGATTGTGCCGAATCGCCAGCGCCGCGATGGCGGTGGAGTCGATGCCGCCGGACAGGAACGAGCCGACGGTCACATCGGCGCGCATATGCTTGGCGACCGAATCCTCCAGCGCCTCAGCGATTTCCCGGTAGCGATTGGCGGGGGTGTTGGGGCGCTGCGTGGCCGGGCGCGGGTTGGTGGTCGGCGTATGCGCCGTCACCTCGCCGTCCTTGGCGAACGGCACCACCCGGAACTTCGGATCGAAGTAGCGCGTGAAGCTCGGCGCCGCGCCGGGCTGAATCCAGGCGTAGCAACCGGATTCGAGCCGTCGGATGTTCTTGTGCAGCGTCTCCGGCTCCGGCACGTACTGCAGCACCGTGTAGTGCTCCAGCGCGCGCGGGTCCAACTCGTCGGAGAGCTCCAGTGCCGGAAGCAGTTCCAGCAGGCTCTTCTTCTCACTGGCGAAGGCGGTGCCGCCCGGCCCGGTGGCCAGGAACAGCGGCTTGATGCCGAACGGGTCACGAGCGATGAACAGCTTGTCCTGCTCGGTATCCCAGATGGCGAAGGCGAACATGCCGCGCAGTCGCTTGCAGGCCTCGGCGCCCCAGTAGTGGAACGCGGCCGCGATGGCCTCGGAGTCGCCCTCGGTCAGGAACATCGGCTCATCGCCGAACTCCGCGCCGTGCGCCGCCTTCAGCTCTTCCCGCAATTCGAGATAGTTGTAGATCTCGCCATTGAAGGTGAGCGCGTAGCGCTGCCGGTTCTCCGGCGGCCCCCAGCGCAGCGGCTGATGCGAATGCTCGATATCGATGATCGAGAGGCGGTTGAAACCGAAGATCATGCGATCGTCGTTCCAGGTGCCCTTCTCATCCGGTCCGCGGTGCCTTTGGCAGTGCAGCGCTTCATAAACCTGCGCCGCCGTGGTCTCGACCGTCCGCCCATCCGGGGTGGTAGCCGTCTGAGCCGTCAGAAATCCGAGCAGTCCACACACTGCGGGCAGAACCTCGTTTCCGGAGTCAAGG
>NZ_JAODNK010000141.1 GCF_025465275.1 Nocardia sp.
ACACGGACGTCGTCGTCAAGGTGGCGCCGCCCAATGACGCCGAGATCGCCAAGCTTTCGAGCGGGCAGACACTGATCGGCTTCCTCGCACCGCGCAATGCCGACACCAAGATCGGCGCGCTGAAGGAAGCCGGCGTCCAAGCCTTTGCGGTGGAAGCGATTCCGCGCATTTCGCGGGCGCAGGTCATGGACGCTCTCTCCTCACAGGCCAATGTCGCCGGTTATAAGGCCGTGCTGCTGGCGGCCTCCGAATCCACCAGATTCTTCCCCATGCTCACCACGGCGGCGGGCACCGTGAAGCCCGCGACCGTGCTGGTGCTCGGCGTCGGTGTCGCCGGGCTGCAGGCGCTGGCGACCGCAAAGCGCCTGGGCGGCCGGACCACCGGTTACGACGTGCGCCCGGAGGTTGCCGATCAGGTGCGGTCGGTCGGTGCGCAGTGGCTCGACCTGGGCATCGACGCCGCCGGTGAGGGCGGGTACGCCCGCGAACTCACCGACGACGAGAAGGCCAAGCAGCAGCAGGCTTTGGAAGATGCCATCAAGGGTTTCGACGTGGTCATCACGACCGCGCTCGTCCCGGGCCGTCCCGCGCCGCGCCTGGTGAATGCCGAGGCAGTAGCGGGTATGAAGCCCGGCAGCGTGATCGTGGACATGGCCGGCGAGACCGGCGGCAACTGCGAGCTCACCGAGCCGGGCAAAACCGTTGTGCGGCACGGGGTCACGATTGCCTCGCCGCTCAATCTCCCGGCCACCATGCCCGAGCACGCCTCCGAGCTGTACTCGAAGAACATCTCGGCGCTGCTGGAACTGATGCTGAAAGACGGTGCGCTGGCGCCGGACTTCTCCGATCAGGTGCTCGCCGACTCCTGCGTGACACGCGAGCGAAGCGAGCCGAGCTCTCAGAAGGTGGAAGCCTGATGTACACCGAACTTCTCGCGAATATCGCGATCCTGGTGCTGTCCGGGTTCGTGGGCTTCGCCGTGATCTCCAAGGTGCCCAACACCCTGCACACCCCACTCATGTCCGGCACCAACGCCATTCACGGCATTGTGGTGCTCGGCGCGCTGGTGGTGTTCGGCAAGATCGACCACCCGTCGGTCCTCATGCAGATCATCCTGTTCGTCGCGGTCGTCTTCGGCACGCTGAACGTCATCGGCGGCTTCGTGGTCACCGACCGCATGCTGGGCATGTTCAAGGCCAAGAAGCCTGCTGCTTCGGGCGCGGAGCGCCCTGGTAACACCGAAAAGGCGGACCGCTGAGCCATGGACAATCTGGTCAATATTCTCTACATCGTCGCCTTCGCCCTCTTCATCTACGGCCTGATGGGCCTGACCGGGCCGAAGACCGCGGTGCGCGGCAATCAGATCGCCGCCGTCGGCATGCTGATCGCGGTCGTCGCGACCCTGATCTCCATCCGCCACACCAGTAGCTGGATCATTATCGTCGCCGGTCTGGTGGTCGGCATCGGCCTGGGCGTGCCCCCGGCCCGCTTCACCAAGATGACCGCCATGCCGCAGCTGGTCGCGGCGTTCAACGGTGTGGGTGGCGGTACCGTCGCACTCATCGCCTGGGCGGAATTCCTTGATACCAAGGGCTTCTCGCACTTCCCGTCCGGTGAGCAGCCGACCGCGCACATTGCGATCGCCTCGCTCTTCGCGGCTATCATCGGCTCGATCTCCTTCTGGGGCTCGTGCATTGCGTTCGCCAAGCTGCAGGAACTGCTGTCCGGCAGGCCGATCAGCGTCGGCAAGCTGCAGCAGCCGCTGAACCTGCTGCTGTTCGCGGGCGCGATCGCCGCCGCGGTGGTCATCGGTCTCGGCGCCACCAAAACCGGTGTGTCGCAATGGTGGATGATCGCGCTGCTGGTGCTCGCGGGCATCCTGGGCCTGATGACGGTGCTGCCCATCGGTGGCGCCGATATGCCCGTCGTCATCTCGCTGCTCAATGCGCTCACCGGACTATCCGCTGCCGCAGCGGGTCTCGCGCTGAACAACACCGCCATGATCGTGGCGGGCATGATCGTCGGCGCGTCCGGCACCATCCTCACCAACCTCATGGCCAAGGCCATGAACCGGTCCATCCCGGCCATTGTGGCGGGCGGATTCGGTGGCGGCGGAACAGCTCCCAGCGCTTCCGGCGACGGCGAGCAGCGCCAGGCCAAGGCCACCTCGGCCGCGGATGCCGCGATTCAGATGGCGTACGCCAACCAGGTCATCGTGGTTCCCGGCTACGGCATGGCCGTCGCCCAGGCGCAGCACGCGGTCAAGGAGATGGCGGCGCTGCTCGAGGCCAAGGGCGTCGAGGTCAAGTACGCCATCCACCCGGTTGCCGGTCGTATGCCGGGCCATATGAACGTGCTGCTGGCCGAGGCCGAGGTCTCCTACGACGCCATGAAGGAAATGGACGATATCAACGGCGAATTCAGCCGTACCGATGTCGCCCTCGTCATCGGCGCCAATGACGTCACCAACCCGGCCGCGCGTGAGGATGCCTCCTCGCCGATCTACGGCATGCCGGTGCTGAACGTGGACCAGGCCAAGTCGGTCATCGTGCTCAAGCGCTCGATGAACTCCGGCTTCGCCGGTATCGACAACCCGCTGTTCTACGCCGACACCACCTCCATGCTGTTCGGTGATGCCAAGAAGTCCGTCAGTGCCGTCACCGAGGAACTGAAGGCGCTGTAGCGGTTTCACCCCGAGTACCCCGTTCTTGACCTACAGGTCTAGAACGGGGTACTTTGCTTTCCATGGGCAGGCCACGCGACTTCGAGACGGACACCGTCCTGGAGCGCGCGATGGAGGCGTTCTGGACCCACGGGTACGCGAACACCTCACCTGCCCTGCTCGCCGAGGCCACCGGAATCGGAAAAGGCAGTCTCTACAATGCTTTCGGAAGTAAGCGGGAGCTGTTCGATCAGGTGCTGTCGTACTACGACCGCGCCGGCACCGAGCTCGCCACCGGAGTCCTGGCCGAACCCGGGACCACCCGGGAGCGATTGCGGGCCTGGATGCGGTTCGCGGTGGATACCGATCTCGCACAACCGGTCCGGCGCGGTTGCCTGGTCGCGAATACCGCACTGGAGCTGGCCGGGCACGATGCGGAAGCCAACCGCGCCGTCACTGTCGCGCAGCAGCATATGGTCGAAACGCTGGCCGCTCGCATCGACCGTGGCCGCAGGGACGGCGATGTACCGGCCGAGATCGATCCCCAGGCCTACGCGGAATTCATAGTGAACACCATTGCCGGGCTGCGTGTCATAGCCAAGACTGCCGATTCCGCGACCCTCCATCGAATTATCGATACCGCACTGACCACCCTCTGAACCCCACCCGGTCGCACCGCCTGATCACCAGAGGCGGCGTCTTCTGCTGCCCTAATTTTTGACCTGCAGTTCAAGAAAGGTACACATCACATGGATCTCGGACTCAACGGCAAGACCGCACTCGTCACCGGCGCCAGCCGGGGCATCGGGCTGGCGATCACCGAATTGCTGACAGAGGAGGGCGTGCGAGTGGTCGGCGTCGCCCGCACCGTCACCCCCGAACTCGAAAAGGCCGCGGTTGCAGCGGTTTCGGCGGATTTGAGCACTGCCGCCGGCGCGCTCGCCGCGGTGGAAGCAGCCCTCGCCGAGCTCGGCGGGATCGATATCCTGATCAATAATGTCGGCGGCGGGGACGCGGAAGGGCTCACACTGGGCGGCGTGCTGGACGTCCCCGACGAGCAAGTACGAAAGTCCTTCGACCTCAACCTGTTCGGTGTTATTACGACGACTCGGGCGGCACTGCCGAGCATTGTCGAGCGGCGGGGCGCGATCGTGACCATTTCCTCGATCAATGCACGACTCCCAGCGGTCGGACCGGTCGGCTACAGCGAGGCCAAGGCCGCACTCACCACGTTCAGCAAGCGGCTCAGCGAGGAGTTCGGGCCACAGGGCGTGCGGGCGAATACCGTCTCCCCCGGAGTGGTCGGCACCTCGATCTGGCGGGGTCCGGACAGCATCGGGGCCAAGCTGGCGGCGGCCAATGGCATTACGCACGAACAGTTCATGGAGGCTGCGCCGGACCAGTTCGGCATCGCCTCCGGCCGCATCTCGGAAGCGGAGGAGGTAGCAGCACTGGTGGCATTCCTGGCCTCCGAGCGGGCCGGCAATATTGTCGGCGCGGACTTCGTCATCGACGGCGGGACCGTCAAGACGATCTGAGCCGTGTGAATCCCGGCCAAAAGCATGCCGGGATGACGGGGCACGACATCGTGCGGACAAGCATCGGCCCGTACGCCGAAAGGCGTACGGGCCGTTGTCGTTCGGAGCAATCGCTCAGGTGCTCGTTTCGGCCGGAGCGACGATGCGGCGGATGGCGTCCTTGGTCCAGGCGCGGGCGCTGTCCGGATCGGAGTCGGGGCCGAGGGTGAACTCGGCGACCTGCGGCACCGCGAGCGGATAGTTGATCATGCTCATCAGCAGCATGAGGATATTGCCGGACGGCATATCGGTGCGCATCAGGCCTTTGCCCTGCGCCACCTCCACCTTGCTGCGCTTCTCCAGGTAGCGGCCGCAGCGCAGCTCACCCGCCTGCGCATTCTCGGCGCCCAGTTCCAGCGCCTCCCACATGAGCAGGCGCAGCAACTCGGGGTGGTCGCGGTGGTAGTCGATGTGCTGGTCGATCCAGGTATCGAGGTCTTCGATATCGGTGGTGACCGACTCCGCGACGGCGAGCATGGTCTTCTCCAGCACCTGCCGGAACAGCGCCTCTTTATCGCCGAAGTAGGCGTAGATGAGCTGCTTGTTGGCCTGCGCATTGCGCGCGATCCGGTCCACCCGGGCGCCCGCGATGCCGTGCGCGGCGAACTCGGCGGTAGCGGCGGCGAAAATCCGCGCCTTCGTCGCCTCGGGATCCCTGACTGCCATACCGAACATCATAACCAACCAGATAGTTGACATGGCTCGACCCGGCAAAGGACCCATTTTTACTTCGGCTCAACGCCCCCAGACGTCACCGGCGAGGGAGCGATCCCACTGCTCGCCAGTGAAGAACAGCTCAGGGCCACCGGGGGTCTTGGAATCACGGACACCGACCCGGTCGTCGTCGAGGTAGACCTCTACACATTCGTTGGCCTGCGCGGACCGGCTGGACTTGAACCATGTGCGGTTTCCTGGCGTCGGCGTCACTCACGCCCCCAGACGCCACCGGCGAGGAAGCGATCCCACTGCTCGCCGGTGAAGAACAGCTCGGGGCCGCCGGGCTGCTTGGAGTCACGGACACCGACCCGGTCGACATCGTGAAAGATCTCCACGCATTGCTTCGCGCCGTCTGACTTGCTCGACTTGTACCAGATACCCCGCACCGGCTTCTTCACGACGCGTACTCCTTCGCGACCTGTGCCACCAGATCTCTGGTGGCACCCTCCGTCAACGCTACCGTCCTCAGGCCGTCGATAGCTTGTCGATATTGGCCGATTTCCTCCTCGTGCTCATGGAACGTACTGCCGATCGCACCTTCGGCGTAAACCACTGGGGGAAGGAGCATCCCGCTCGCACCCTTCGGGAACCGCAACATTGTGAACGTATGCATCGTCATCCCCGGATGCGGTCCACTCGAGAATGGGATGACCTGGACGCTGACATTCTCCCGATCCCCGACCTCCGCCAGCCATCGCAGCTGTGTTGCCATCACCGATGCGCTGCCGGCTCGGTTTCGCAACACCGCCTCGGACAGAAAGACTTCCAGTCGGAAGCCGGCGTCTTCGATGCGGGCCTGGCGGTGCGCGGTGAGTTCGAGACGACGTTCCAGATCCACCACCGACAGCTCCGGCTCTCCGATCCGCACGATTGCCCGGCGGTAGTCCGGAATCTGGAACAAGCCGGGAACGATCACCGGCTGGTGCGCAATGATGTGGTCGGCCGCCCCTTCGAGCCGTAGAAACTTCGGGAAGTTCGGGGCGACCTGGTCGGTGTAGGCCTTCCAGAATCCCTTCGAATTCCCCTGCGCCTTAGCCGTTTTGTCCTGCTCCCGAATTTCGGCCCACAGTCTCAGCGCCTCAGCCCGATCCACCGGAGTGGCTTCGTAGAAGTCGAGCAGGCTCTCCAGCTGCGGCGTGGTCAGCTTCGTCGGACTGCCCTCCTCCACGCGCATGAGCACGAACCTGGTCACCTCGAGATGAGACGCTGCTCTGGATAACACAGTGTGCGGCGCACGCTTTCGCAGCCCCTGCATGAAGTTGCCGAAATCCAAGCGAGAGAACGTCAATCCGGCCATTTCGTTAGCCTCGCTATCTGGGGAGTGTTCGTGGCGCACGCGTGCGTAGCGCACTTCAATCTTATTTCGCCCCTAGTTGGTTGTGAATGGATTCATGTGCCCAATCTGGGTGTCTACTAATAGGTGTCAAAGTCGCTATCCGCAAACAGCATTGGCGAGGGGATGTCGTAATGCTTTTGGACACAGACTCTTTCATAATTGTCATACTTTCCGGTCTGGTGATAGTCGCCGTCGTTCGATGGAGCGTCGCCGTCGGCTACTCCCCGACACCGCCCGCGCGGAGTGACACGCCCCTCGTCGCGGGCGGACATGAATTGCATCGCGTTCCGCTGCATAACCTGCACCGGGCGCACGGCCGGCATCGCGCATGATGACCGCATTTCCCTCTCTACCAGCAGGAGTCGATCATGACGAACAGTGAAACCTCCGCCCCTGAAGCCCGGCGGCCCTTCAGTTCACTCCCGGCGTGGCATGCCCGGCCACAGGCCCACGCACAGCTGAGCGACGCCGATGTCCGGCTGCTCCTCGAGGCGCACGGCGAAGATTGCGAGCGAGACGGCTGCGAATTGCGCCGGTATCTACTGAGACTGCAGACGCTGGAGGAATCGCCGGAGATCGTGAGCGGCGGATCGTGAGCCCGCTGCCACAGTGGGCGAAAGTCGGTGCACCTGTGCGGTATTCGGAATTCGACGAAATCCGCGCCGAATGCATCATTATGTCAATCACGCCGTCCGGCAAGATCACCCTCTCCAACGGCGAATTCTTCGGCCCGGCACACCTCATCCCGGGCCGCCGCGACTCCGCAACCTACTTCAAGAAGCACGACCGAAAAACCGGCGTGACAAAAACCGCCCGCAAACCCACCACCTGATACCGGCGCATCCACCCAAGACCCCTCACCCAACGGGCTCGCACCGTGGGGACACCCCGAGGTCCTCCACGACCAGAGCCCTCTCGACGCCTCATCGGGCGGGGATGGCTTGCAACGGGGTAACCAACTAGGCAGTTGACAGGGCTGCACCCGTGGAATACTTTCAACTAACCAGTTGGTTATGCCCCTCGCGAGGGTGAAGTCCTTCGGGGGCCACCGTCCCCGAACCCCCTGAGAACACGGGAAGTTTCGAGGGCCCCGCCCTCGGACCCACTCAGGCGCAATGGCGCGCCGCACGTCCCCACAGTCCCTGCTCCACCGTTCGGGAGAACCGACGTGACCATCCTCGAGAACCGTTCCGCTACAGCTGGTTCCGCGCCAGTAATGACCGCACCGGGCGTCTTCGCCGCCCGCTGGCGGGTGCTGCCGGTCGTCCTCACCGCCATGTTCATGGCGATGTTCGACTACTTCGTCATCAATGTCGCCGCCTCCTCACTGCAAACCGATCTGCATGCCGGTGAGGCCGCCCTCGAACTGGTCATCGGCGGCTACGGATTCGCCTACGCCAGCGGCCTGATCACCGGCGGACGGCTCGGCGACCTGTTCGGCCACCGGCGCATGTTCGTAGTCGGCATGCTCGCCTTCGCCATTGCCTCACTGCTGTGCGGGCTGGCCTGGAACGCCTGGGCCCTGGTCGGATTCCGGGTACTGCAGGGCGCCACCGCAGCGGCCATGGTGCCGCAGATGCTGGCGCTCATCAACACCATGTTCCCGCCGGCCGAGCGTGCCAAGGCCATGTCCGCCTTCGGCGCCACCATCGGACTCGGCGCGGTCTCCGGGCAGGTGCTGGGCGGCGTGCTGCTCGACCTCGATCTGTTCGGATGGGGTTGGCGGACAATCTTCTTCATCAATCTGCCCATCGGCCTGATCGCCGCCTTCCTAGCCGCGCGCTGGCTGCCGCAGCACGAGCAGACCCACCGGCCCCGGCTGGATCCGATCGGCGCGCTGGGCATCTCGGCCGCACTGGCACTGGTGCTGATTCCGGTGACACTGGGCCGCCCGGAGGGCTGGCCGGTGTGGACCTGGGTATCCATGGCCGCCGCACTCCCGGTGTTGCTGCTCACCCTGCGCTACGAGGACCGGCTGGCACGCCGCGGCGGACAGCCCGTGCTCGACACCGAACTGGTGCGCGAGCGGGTATTCGCAGCGGGCATGGTGATCTCCGGCGGTTACCTGGCCTTCTTCGCCGGATTCATGCTCTGCTTGACCCTGCTGCTGCAGAACGGGCTCGGCATGTCACCACTGGCGGCCGGACTGACCTTCGCTCCCCTGGGCGTGGCCTTCGCCACCAGCTCACTGCTCTCTCGCAAGGTCGCCGAGCGCATCGGTAATCGAGTGATGGTGCTGGGCACCAGCATCAGCCTCACCGGCCTGCTCCTCACCATCGGCGTGCTGGCCTGGTACGGCTCCTCCATCAGCGCGGTGGTCCTCATCCCCGGCATGATCCTGGTCGGCACCGGCAACGGTATGACCATCCCGTCCGCCATCGGCGCAGTCCTCTCCTCGGGCATCCCCGCCCACCAGGCAGGCATGGCAGCGGGCGTCCTCACCACCGCGCAGCAGTTCGGAAACGCCGTCGGCGCAACCGTTCTGGGCACCATCTTCTTCACCGCACTCGGAAGCGCCCACGGTGTAGGCGATTTCGTGCACGCCATGGAGATCGCGGCCCTGGCCGCCCTGGGGATCGTCGCGGTCGTCTTCACCGCAGCCCTCACCCTCCCCCGCGCCACCACCCGCTGACCGACTGAACGAGAAGGGCGCGGCATCCACTCGGATGCCGCGCCCTATCGCCTCGGTCATCAATATGGGATGTCGCGCTTTTCGCTGCAGTACAAGTCCGCCGTGTATTTGCGAAAAGGCAATATTTCACATGCCGTGGAACTAATGTCCGCCGAGAAGGGCATTGCGAGCGATGAGTGGAGTGAGAGTGACCGGAAGAACTACCCTGACGCGGCAAATTGTTTGGAGCGCATCGGGTTCGATAGCGGTGGCAGCGTCGGTCATGATGACCGCGTCAGTGGCGTCGGCGGCGACCCCACCGGACAACTTCTACATATCGGCTACCGGCATAGTAGGCACGCCCAGCGTCTTCTACGTCGGCGATACCTACGGTCTGGGCGTAGAGTCGTTCGTTGCCGGCTACCCAAAGACATTGTTAACCGACTTAGGCTCGTCGAAGCGTGACGCCACTGTTGCATTCACCGACAACGGCAGCTGCATCGGCACGGCCGACGTGGCGATCAACCTCGGTATCGGCAGCATGAACTGGATTCCGACCACGACCGGCCAGCACACCCTCACCGCCACCGTGGACTCGGACAAGCAAACCGAAACGATGACCATCACCGTGCTCCCACCCGCAGGCGGCACAACGCCCCCACCCGCGCAGCCGAATAACTGCGCGACCGGGAGCGGCAGCTCGGGTTCCTGAGTAGAAGCGCGGCATCCATTGGGATGCCGCGCTTTTCGCTCCCTCGAGCTAGCCGCGGACCTGGCGGCGGTAGGTGAGTTTGTCGAATTCGCGGCCGTACTCGTCCACCGCGGTCACATCCATTTCGCTCGAGAAGAAGCCTGGGCGTACATCGACTCGGATGAACGAGTAGTTGCGGAATCGCACCCGGGACCAGGGCGCATCCTCTGGCTTCTTGGTTCCACCCGGCGTCCAGACATAGCTGTTCGGCACGTCCGTATCGGCGACCTCGTGCCCGCGGTAGCTTTCCTGGGAGCCGGGCTGGAAGCCGTAGCGAGGGCGGCCGCCGCCGCCCACGGTGTAGTAGACGGTGCCGTCGGTCTCGGGGTAGACGATCGAATTGTCGCCCGCTGCCTTGGATTGCGCGCCGCCGCGAATCGGGTCGGTGCGCTCGAAGACGTGATTGTGGCCCTGCAGCACCAGATCCACCTGGTAGCGGTCGAAGAGTGCGCACCAGGCATCGCGCACGCCGCCGTCGCTGGCGTGGGAATCGGTGGTGGAGTAGGCGCAGTGGTGGAAGAAGCAGACGATGAAATCGATATCCGGGTTCGCGCGGTAAGCGGCGAGAGTTGTTTCCACCCAGCTGTTCTGGGCGCCGCCGGAGTAGCCGGTGTTCGCGCCGATCTCGTAGGAGATGTCATTGGCGTCCAGGGACAGCACCGCGACATTGCCGTAGGTGAAGGAGTACACCGACGGGCAGCCGGCGGGACCGTTGCCCGGGAAGTCCAGGCGCGCAAGGTGTCCGCCGTAACCGTGGGTGCCGTAGGCGGCCTCCATATCGTGGTTGCCGGTGGCGAACATCCACGGGGTGGTCGAGGCGCTGGCCTCGATGGCGCCGAAGTACACGTCCCAGACGTACGGGTTGAACTTGTCGAAACCGTCCGGCGCCTTGCCGCCCGAGCCGACGTACTGCGGCTTCTTGCCCGCGCCCGACGGATCGGCATAGGCGATGTCACCGGCGAGCACATGGAAATCCGGGCGCGCGGCGACGATCTGGTTCAGCACGTTCTTCGTATGCGGGACGGCCGGATCGTTGTCGGCCGCGTAGTACAGGTCGTCGTAGTCGCCGGGCTTCAGGCCGCCGGGCTGCGACGGCACATCGTCGGTGCCCTGATCACCCATCATGGTGAACCGGAACGGCACCACGGCCGCGCGCGCCGTCGGCATGGCGGTGGCCACCGAGCGGACATCACTCACGAAGCCGTCGGAGGTGCGCCAGCGGTAGAAGTGCGGCAGCCGGCCCGGCAATCCGTCGACCGGTGCGTGCACGTAGAACTGTTCCGCCGCCAGCACTCCCCCATCGGAGCTGGGGATCTGCGTCACCAGATTGCGCACCTCGGCCTCGACACTGCCGCCGAGTACCGGCGTCGGCCCGTGCTCGAGAAAGACCTTGGCGCCACCGGGATTCCGGGACAGCTGCGCCGAAAAGCGCAGCTGCCCGGACGCATCCGTGCCGAAGCCGACATGCTGCCCGCCCACACCCAGCGCGGCCTCGTCGGCGTAGGCGCGCGCACCGAACGGCGAGACGCCGACCGCCGCCACCGCCGCGGCGGCCGCTCCGCCGCGGAAGAAATTCCGGCGCGAGACCGGATGGCGGCGCAGGTACGCGCGGTGCCATTCGTACTGCTCGGTCATGGTCATGGTGGCGGCGAGCCGCTCGGGAATGCCGGTATCGGGAACGTCACCGGCGGGATTCAGGCGTTCGGACAGCATGGGTTCGGATGCTGTCCCAAATATGAAGACGCGGCAATCACCCAGGCCCAGCGACACGGAGAACAATCGGTTAACAATGCGAAGGGTTGCGACGAATCGGGCACACACCAACGCGCGCCGATCCCGTAGTTTCACAACTGTGGACCCGCACAGTTCTCCTGATCTCGGCTCACTCCGGGCGCTGCTGCCCGACGGCATGCTGGTGACCGATCCCGACATACTCGATGGCTACCGGCAAGACCGAGCCTTCGATCCGGACGCCGGCACAGCACTGGCACTTGTCCGGCCGAACCGCACCGATCAGGTAGCGGCAGTGCTGAAGTGGGCCTCCGAGCATCGGATTCCGGTGGTACCGCGCGGCACCGGGACCGGACTGTCCGGCGGGGCCACCGCGCAGAACGGGGCGCTGCTGCTGAGCACCGAGCGCATGCGGGACATCACCGTGGACCAGGTCACCCGTACCGCCGTGGTGCAGCCGGGACTGCTGAATGCCGAGGTCAAGCGGACCGTCGCCGAATACGGCCTGTGGTATCCGCCGGATCCGTCGTCGTTCGAGATCTGCTCCATCGGCGGCAATGCGGCCACCAATGCGGGCGGGCTGTGCTGCGTGAAGTACGGCGTCACCACCGATTACGTACTCGGCATGGAGGTGGTGCTGGCCGACGGGACCGTGGTGCGCCTCGGCGGGCCGCGGCTCAAGGATTCGGCGGGGCTCTCGCTCACCAAGCTGTTCGTGGGCAGTGAGGGCACGCTCGGCATCATCACCGAGCTCACGCTGCGGCTACTGCCGGCGCAACCGCCGCAGTCCACCGTGGTCGCGACCTTCCCCAGCCTGACCGCCGCCACCACGGCGATTCTCGCCATCACCGGCACGCTGCGGCCGTCCATGCTGGAGTTCATGGACTCGATCGCCATCAATGCCGTCGAGGACGAACTGCGCATGGGGCTGGATCGGGCGGCGGCCGGACTGCTGGTGGCGCGCTCCGACGCACCCGGCGAGCACGCCGGATACGAGGCCGACATCATGCTGGCGGCCTGCGAAAAGGCCGGGGCCACAGAGGCTTTCCGGACCGATGATCCCGAGGAGGGCGAAGCCTTCTGCGCCGCACGGCGATTCGCCATTCCGGCGGTGGAACGCAAAGGGCCGCTACTGCTCGAGGATGTCGGGGTACCGCTCCCCCGACTCGGCGATCTGGTAGCGGGCATCGCCGAGATCGCGCGGCACCGCGATGTGATCATCTCGGTCATCGCGCATGCGGGCGACGGCAATACCCACCCGCTCATCGTGCACGATCCGAACGACCCGGACGAATCCGAGCGCGCGCACCTGGCCTTCGGCGAGATCATGCAGCTGGCGATCGGCCTGGGCGGCACCATCACCGGTGAGCACGGGGTCGGCCGGCTGAAGAAGGCCTGGCTGCCCGATCAGGTCGGACCCGATGTGATGGCACTCACTCAGCGCATCAAAGATGCCCTGGATCCGCACGGAATACTGAATCCCGGAGCTGTCCTCTGAGGGGCCGCACCGGAACAATCCACCGCACAAGGGAGTTCACACAGACCATGAGTACCAGGCTGGAACACAATGTCGACGCCACCCGCTACGAGATCTATCTCGATGAGACGCTCGCGGGCTACGCCGACTACGCGGAGCGCACCGAGGGCGACACGAAGGTCCGCGACATCCAGCACACCCTCACCTTTCCCGAGTTCCGGGGCCGCGGCGTGGCCGCGCAGGTCGTCGAGTACGCGCTGAACAATGCACGCGCGGAAGGTTTCTCGATCATCCCCACCTGCTGGTATGTCGAGAAGTACATCGGCGAGCACCCCGAGTACGCCGACCTGGTCGGCTAATTGGCGCGATAGCCGCGCCGGCTGTCAGCCGATTCGGCCCGCCGCCACACCAGGAACTGCCGGTCGGCGGTGCTGAGCATCGCCTCGACCACCTTGTCGTTGTCGAAACCCGGTAGTGCCTGCAGGCGAGCCAGGAACGCGGTGTCGGCCGCCGAATGCGGCACTACACAGCCCTTACCGGTGGCGCCGATGAGCACGAAGAAGACATCCTCGGCGAACGGTCCGTCCGCCGTCGTAATGAGGCGCACCTCCGCCAGTTCCGTCCACGCGACCTCTTCCACCCGCCCATTGGCCAGCGTGCGCCGGACGAAGGTGTCGTTGATTTCGACTCCGGCCATTGCTCCATAGTGCTCCTACCGCAGCCGACCCAACAATCCCGAAACTCGGCCTTTACCTGAGGAACACGAAAAGCAGAGCTCCGGCGAGCCGTGCCGTCGCACCAAGGGCGACGGACGGCTGCCGGAGCAATTATCTAGCTACTGAACAGGATTCGGCGTGGGAGCACCGCGCGCCGGACCCTGCACTGTCCTCAGTTCGCGTGTGGCGTGGTGGTCGGAGCAGCGGAATCCGTTGTCGTAGTAGTGGGTGCGGTGGTGGTCGGGGCCGTGGTGGTCGGCTTCACCGCCGCCGGAACCATCGCATCGGTGGTCGTGGTCGGTGCGGTGGTGGTCGGCGCGACCGTCGTGGTCGGAGCGGTTGTCGTCGGCGCGACGGAGGTCGACGCCACGGCCTTCGGATCACCACCCGGTGTGGTCGTGACCGTCGTCGTACCCGACGTCGTGGTGGTGGTCTTGGACGGATCGGTCGTCGTGGTCGGCGCGGTAGTGGTGGACGGCTGCGCGGCCTTGTACGCGGCGGCGAGATCGGCCGGCTCCGGCTTGGCGGTGGTATCGACCTTCTGACCGTTCTGCGCCTGCTGCGCCAGATGGGTGAGCCAGGCCGCCGCGTACTCCGCGGAGGTCAGCGGCTTGCCGTTGGCCGGGTCCGCATCATGCCAGTAGTCGAAGTGGTGGCCGGTGCGGTCCGGGCCGAGCGTCTGGTTGTACGGGTCGCTCAGGATAACCGGGATGGTGTTCGTATTCGTCACGATCAGGCCGACGATCTCGTTGAACACCTTCTGCGGCAGGTACGCCAGATCCGACATTTGGTTGGTTCCGATCGAGGTCGCCGCGACCGGAGCCGCTGTCTGGGTACCCGGCTTGTAACCCGGAGTCGACACCTTCAGCAGGACCTGCAGGAAGGTCTCGTTGCTCTGCAACCAGTGCGGCGTCGACGCGATGTCCTGGAACGCGGCGAGCGCGATACCGGCGAGGTTGACCGCGACATCCTGCCCGGTCGCCGGGGTGAGCCCATTGTTCTGGAGGTCATCCACATTGATGTGCCGACCGACGTTGATGGCCAACTGCAGCAGCGAAATGTTCTGCGGCGCAGAGCAGGTGTCATCGCCGTCGGAGCAGAACGAGGCGATCTTGCCGTTCAGCGAACCGAAGTCACCAGCGGTGTCCGGCAGCGCGCCCTGACCGCCCGCGGTCTTTCCGCCGAAGTTGGCGTCGTAGCCGTCCGGATGGTTCGGGTCCGTTGCGCCGATGAACGTACCGTCTCCCGCCGAGCGGCCCGCGTCGGCGAGAATGACGACACCCATCACATTGTTCGGGTCGACGATGCCGTACTTGCCGTTCTGGTCGGCAGTCTGATGCCCGACCTGCTGTGCGACCTGACGGACCACAACGGATCCCTCGCTGTACCCGACGATCGAGAACTTGGTGTTCGGGCACGCGGCCGAAATCTCCCGCATGACCTGTTCGGTATTGGCGACACCGGTGTTGACCGCGTCCGCTTCGTTGTTCAGGTTGGCCGGGTACGCGATGTAGACCGCGGCATTGTTCGAGTTGGGATCGGCATTGGGCGCGTTGACAACCGGATCCAGCCACTCGCTGCTGTAGTCACCCGACAGCGCGGCGGGCAGTGCATTGCCGTTCGCGTCGACCAGCATCTTCGTGGTCGCCTCGTTGGGCGAGTCGTTGCGGCCCGCCACCGAAATCGTCACCATGTCATGGCATTCCGTGACCGACGAGGTGAGCCGCGGATCGGCATTGCGAGTAGTGCTGGACGGCAGCGCAAATGAGACGGCCACCACAATCGCTATACCCAGGACAGCCGGCACAGCGGCGGCCGAAGCGATCTTATGCTTCCCGAAGAATGCGCGTTGCCGCACATAGAATTCACGAAAATCCATGGCCCATATCCCCATTCGAACAAGAACAAGCGGAAGTACAGGCCCCCCGACGGGCCATGTGTCACAGGGGATGTCGCTGTGGGATCCGTGAGCGTTACTTAAGCGAACAATGAGCTATCGCAACCAGGCCGCAACTTTCCGCCGCAAACCCGCGTGAACTGCACCGATTCATAACGCGCCGGAGGCGGTTCCGAGATGAACTCGGAACCGCCTCCGGCGATTTTCAAGATCGGCTACGCCGCCGCGTTACCGCAGGATCTGGCGCGACATGACCAGACGCTGGATCTGGTTGGTGCCCTCGTAGATCTGGGTGATCTTGGCGTCGCGCATCATGCGCTCCACCGGGAAGTCGGTGGTGTAACCCGCGCCACCGAAGAGCTGGACGGCATTGGTGGTGACCTCCATGGCCACATCCGAGGCGAAGCACTTGGCGGCGGCGGAGATGAAACCGAGGTTCTTCTCGCCACGCTCGGCGCGGGCCGCGGAGGTGTAGACCATCAGGCGAGCCGCTTCGACCTTCATGGCCATATCGGCCAGCATGAACTGGGTGTTCTGGAAATCGGCGATGGCCTTGCCGAACTGCTTGCGGTCCTTGGTGTACGCGATGGCCGCGTCCAGGGCGCCCTGCGCGAGGCCGACGGCCTGCGCGCCGATGGTCGGGCGGGTGTGGTCCAGGGTCTGCAGGGCGGTCTTGAAACCGGTGCCCGGCTCGCCGATGATGCGATCGCCCGGAACCTTGCAGTTCTCGAAATACAGCTCGGCGGTCGGGGAACCCTTGATGCCCAGCTTGTGCTCCAGCGGGCCGACGACGAAGCCCTCGTCGTCCTTGTGGACCATGAACGCCGAGATGCCGTTGGCACCCTTGTCGGCGTCGGTCACGGCCATGACGGTGTACCAATCGGACTTGCCGCCGTTGGTGATCCAGCACTTGGAACCGTTGATGATCCAGTCGTCGCCGTCCTGGCGGGCCCGGGTGCGCATGCTCGCGGCATCGGAACCGGCTTCACGCTCGGACAGCGCGTAGGACGCCATGCCGCCGGCGACGATGTCCGCCAGCACCTGCTGCTTGAGCTCCTCGGAGCCCTGCAGGATCAGGCCCATGGTGCCGAGCTTGTTGACCGCGGGGATGAGCGAGGAGGAACCGCAGACGCGGGCGACCTCTTCGATCACGATGCAGGTGGCGACCGAGTCGGCGCCCTGGCCGCCGTAGGCCTCCGGCACGTGCACGGCATTGAAGCCGGCGGCATTGAGGGCCGTCAGCGCCTCCTGCGGGAAGCGGGAGTTGCCGTCGACGTCCTTCGCGTACGGGGCGATCTCCTTCTCGGACAGTCCGCGAATGGCCTCGCGCAGCTCATCGTGGAAATCCTCGAGCTTGAACAGATCGAAATCGGGGTTGCCCGCCATGGG
>NZ_JAODNK010000148.1 GCF_025465275.1 Nocardia sp.
GCATCGAGGACGTCGAACGCGCCGCAGGAGTAGCCACTTTGGCGACCGGGGGCAGTGTCCCGGTCCAGGACGCAGTCAAGCTCGCGGCCCGCCGCTCCAAGACGTTCGTCCTGGTGAAAAACAAGAATGGCATGCCGTTGCACATCGGGGAAGCCCGGTTGGCGAACCCGGCACAACGGTTGGCGTTGACCGCCACCGAACACGGGTGCACCCGCCCCGGCTGCACCGCCCCCGCCAGCATGTGCGCGGTGCATCACGTGACCGAGTTCAGCAAGGGCGGCAAAACCGACATCGAAAACCTGACCTTGGCGTGCGATCACTGCCACGCCCTGGTCAACGACGGCCCCGGCGGGTGGACAACCATCAAACTCGGTCAGGATTCGGACTTCCCGGGCCGCACAGCGTGGATCGCCCCTGCCCTGATCGACCCGACCCGGACCCCACAGGTCAATCACCACCACCATCCAGGCGAAGTGGTGAGGATTGCCCCACCCTCCGTGCGCACCTTCTGTAATCCGGTTCGCCCGCAACCACTTCGGGGCCAGGTCGCCCACCGGACCGCGCCGCCACCGACGCAACAATAGGATTCCCCGCCCGGGTGCCACCGACAGGTTGATCCTGTCGGTGCTACAGGCCCTTGCCCGGCTGGGTTTTTCGGGTGTTGGTCTTTGGGTCCTTGTTCTTTTCGTTCTTCGTGTCCGGGCGTCTTTCGTCTTTCTCGGTTTGTCTTTTCGTGTTGAGTCTCTGAAACCGGACCACAACCAGTCGACCGAGCTGGTACCGCAGGTTCTTCCCGTACTGCGGGAGGTAAGCAGGGAGGTAAGCCGGGTACCCCTCCCGACGTCACCAGCACGGCCATCTCGAGCCCTGCTCGCACCCGGAAACCCAACACCCTCTTTCGACGCAAGAAACCCAGGTGCACCGGCTTCTCTCGGCCTCGACTCCCCCCGAAACGGGCACCACATACCCCTTCTCCTTGACCGCACAGCCCGTGTCCGTGCGGCACAGACCTGATAACCGTTGTGCCGCGCAGAGACCCGCTGTGCCGTCCCCGGTAGCCGACGGTTTCTATGCCGAAACGGTCGGTGCACCTGGGTTTCTTGCATCCCGAGCGGTTTTGCGCCCCCGGGTGCGAGCAAAGCTCGAGATGGCCGTCACTGGCACGTTGAGAGGGGTACCCGATTTACGGCTGTCGGGAGCAGAACTGGCGGTTCCAGCTGAGTCGACCGGCTGGGGTTCCGTTGTCGAGAACAGGAGACGAAAGAGGGAGAGCTGGAAATATGGTTCGAGTGGCCAGTTCTTGGAGCGAGCGATCAGTCGGTGGGCTGGGATTGGGATGTGGGCTATCGCTGGATCTTCGACGGCCGGGTGGGCTGCCCCGAGGGCGGAGATTGCCTCGTGACCGGGCGGGGGTGGGATCGGAGCTGGGTGAACGGGATTCGTGGCAGCGCTGGACGACCGATTAAACCCGTAGCCATGCGCTGTGTGGCCGCTTAGTATCTGCGCGAGATCGTTGAGCGCTGTTTGGGGGGTCTGCCGCCTCTTGCGAGGTTTCGACCTGCGGCGGGGTACGGACAGGGTGGTGTCGGCACGGGGGCGGCGGGCGCGGGGAGTGCTCGATTCCGATTATGTGACAGGGGGTTTCGCTGGTGCGGTGGTTAGCATCGTCGATTGTGCGTGCAGACTCTTCCGGATTCGTCCGAGTTCAGCTGGTCGCTCTCATTTCGGGGGTGCTCGGTATTTTGCTGGCGGTGCTTACACCGCTCCTTCCGGTCAGGCAGGATCGGGCGAGCTTGGATTGGCCTCAGGGGCAGTCGGTTCAGCTGACTGCGGCGTTGGTGGATTATGTGCCGCTGACGTTGGATGCGAGTGTGCCGTGTACGGCGCTGCGGGATTTGCCGAGTGGCACTGTGTTGTCGACGGTTCCGGGGCAGGGGCCCGGGGCGAGTTCGAAGGGGCTGCTGGCTCGGATCGAGGACAAGGCGGGTTCGGGGCGGACCCTGTCTGTGCTGCTGCGTGATATCCCGCTGTTGACCGCCTCGCTCACTGACATCACCGGTGTGGAAGCCGCATCCGGCGGCGCGACTCCACCGGCGGCCGGGACGGCTCCGGCACCGGGTGGGGCTCCGCCTAATGGAATCGGCTCCGGCGCACCGTCCGGCGCGACCCCGCCCTCCGGCGCTCCGCTGCCGCCCGCGGGCGCTCCCTATCCCCCGCCAGGCGGAACCCCGCCTCCGGGCGCCACCCCGCCGCCCGGGACGACCCCTCCGCCGGGCATGACTCCACCTCCCGGCACGGCCCCACCCGCAGGGGTAGCACCACCGGCGGGCGCAACCCCGCCAGCAGGCGCAACCCCACCTGCAGGCGCAACCCCGCCAGCAGGCGCGAACCCACCTGCAGGCGCGACACCACCGACAGGCGGCACTCCATCCGCAGGCGCCACACCGCCATCCGGCGGCACACCTCCCGGCACCAGTGGCGACTCCGGTGCGAATGCCGCCCTCGGGAATGGCGCTGCGCCCGTGGCGAATCCGGTGAATGCACCGGCTCCGCTCTGCTCGGCGCTCACGGTGCATTCGACCGCCACGGCCACCACTGCGGAGCTGACCGGCCTGAACCATAAGGACGGCACGGCTTTCCGCAATACGGTTACCAAGGATGTGCGGCCGCAGGTTGTCGGGATTTATACCGATCTCGATCGCGCCCGGCTCGGGGATGCGAAGCTGCATGCCGATATCGACTCCCGCTTCTCCTCCAGCCCGAGCCTGCTGAAGCTCGTGGCGATCGGCGGGGCGGTGCTGTGCACTCTCATCGCGCTGGTCTGCCTGCACCTCCTCGATACTGCCGACGGCCGCCGTAAGCGCCGGTTCCTTCCGGCTCGCTGGTGGCGCTTCAGCATTGCCGATGCTGTCGTCATGGGCACCCTGCTGGTGTGGCATGTGATCGGCGCCAATACTTCCGATGACGGCTACATCCTCACCATGGCCCGAGTGTCCAAACATGCGGGCTATACAGCCAATTACTACCGCTGGTTCGGGGTCGCGGAGGCCCCGTTCGGCTGGCCCTACGAGGTGCTGGCGCAGATGACGCGGATCAGCGACGCGAGTCTCTGGATGCGACTACCGTCGTTGCTGGCGGGGCTGTTGTGCTGGTTGGTGATCAGGCGGGAAGTGCTGCCACGCTTGGGTTCCCGTGTCCGCGCGAATTCCGTGGCGGTGTGGACGGCCGGACTGGTGTTCCTGGCCGTGTGGCTGCCGTACAACAACGGCCTGCGCCCCGAACCGCTGATCGCGCTGGGAGCGCTGCTGACCTGGTGCTCGATGGAACGCGCGATTGCCACCCGGCGACTGCTCCCCGCCGCCGTCGCGGTGCTCATCGCGGCATTCTCACTGGCAGCCGGCCCGAGCGGACTGATCTGCCTGGCCGCTCTGCTCGCCGGATCACGATCGATACTGCAAGCATTCATCACCCGCGCCCGCGCTGACTCCGACTCCTCGACGCGAATGCTCCTGCGCTACAGCGCTTTACTGGCACCGGTGCTGGCCGCGGGCACACTCGTCCTGGTTATGGTCTTCGCGGATCAGACCCTGGCCTCCGTACTGGAAGCCACCCGTGTGCGCCAGCTCGTGGGCCCCAACTTCTCCTGGATCGATGAACCCACCCGCTGGGAGTCACTGCTCTCGCTGACTCCCGACGGCTCGCTGTCGCGGCGCTTCGGCATTCTCGGCATGCTGCTCTGCCTGGCCGTGTGCGTGCTGGTGGCCCGAGGCAAGGGCGGGCGGATCCCGAGCACCGCACGCGGTCCGGTGGCGCGGGTCCTCGTCATCGTGTTCATGTCACTGCTGCTGATGATGTTCACCCCCACCAAGTGGACCCACCATTTCGGTGTGTACGCGGGACTGGCTGCCGCGCTGGCCGCGATAACAACAGTCGCAGTGAGCAGCAACGTAATTCGTGCCCGCTACACCCGCTCACTATTCGCCGCAGCCGTGCTGTTCCTACTTGCTGTCACTTTCACCGGTTCGAACGGCTGGTGGTACGTCTCCGGCTACGGGGTGTCCTGGCCCGATCGCGCACCCCTGCTGGACGGTATGGGAGTCGCCACGCTCTTCCTCTGCCTGGCGGTACTGTGCGTCGCAGTGGCGGGTTGGCAGTACTACCGTGAGCCGTACGCACCGGCTACCACGACCTCCAGCGGTGCAACACATTTCAGTCGTCTCACCTTCCGCCCGCTGACCGTCGCCGCCGCCGCGCTGGTGCTGTTCGAGGTGGCCTCGATGGCCCACGCCGCCTACGACCAGTACCCCGGCTATTCGGTCGCGCTGTCGAATCTCCACACCCTGACGGGCCGCTCCTGCGCGATGGCCGATGACGTTCTGGTGGAGACGAATACCGCAGACTCGCTACTGCATCCCTACACCGGCACGACCGCCGACAGCCTCGCCGCCGACAATGCCGGATTCACTGCCAACGGGCTGGGCGATCTCATCCCGGACGCGGGCGGTCCCGGCGGACCGCCCAGCGGCAGCGGCGGACCAGGCGGCAATAAGCCGGGTCCCCCGCCCGGCGGCGGTCCAGGTGGCCCCGGCGGTCCAGGTGGCCCCGGCGGCAATGCCCAGAAGGTGACCGGAATCAATGGCAGCACAACAGAATTACCATTCGGTCTGGACCCGGCACGCACACCCGTCCTGGGCAGTTACACCACCGGCGACAAGCAACCGGCCCACCTGACCACCCAGTGGTACCAGCTGGATCTGGCAACCGTACAAAAGGACTCCGCCTACCGCGTGCTGGTGCTGACCGCGGCCGGTCAGATCACCTCGGTCGACGACAGCGGCCGAGCGGTCGACGGCCAGCAGCTGACAGTGGAGTTCGCGCACCGCGCCGACGACGGCACCGTGAAGCCCTTAGGCAAGCTGGTGCCGCCGAGTATCGGCGGCGCCCCGATGTGGCGGAACCTGCCGATCGCACTGGACCGAATTCCCGCGCAGACCAATGCGATTCGCCTAATGGCCAAGGCCGACGACCCCACCGGGAAGCAGTGGCTGGCTGTCACCCCGCCCCGGCTCCCTCGCCTGGCCACGCTGAACTCCGTGGTGGGCAGTGCCGATCCGGTACTGGCGGATTTCCATGTGGGCCTGGCATTCCCGTGCCAGCACCCCTTCGATCACAAGGACGGCGTGGCGGAGGTGCCCGGCTGGCGCATTCTGCCCGACAAGCTCAATTCACAGGTCTCGGAGACCTGGCAGGGCGATACCGGCGGCGGCCCACTCGGCTGGATCGACCTGCTGTTGCAGCCCCGCACCGTCCCGGCCTATCTCGACCACAACTGGACTCGCGACTGGGGCGAACTGCAGCGCTATCAATTCGTCTCGAATGCCAGGGCGCCCCAGGCCGATATCACGGTGCGGGTCGAAAACCGCTGGGGCTGGACGAATGACGCACCCATCAAGACCAACTAGCTCTCTGACCTACTAGCTCGCCGACATGAAACAGATCCGCCGCTGCCCGACTACCGGACAGCGGCGGATATCTGTGCAGGACTGACTACTTCGCGGGCGGAGCGCCACCAGCCGGCGGCTGGCCGCCACCCGGAGGCCCATCGGCCGGGGCCGCCGGTTGCGCACCGGGGGGCAGCGGCTTCCCGATGTGCTGCGCGATATCGGGCAGTAGGCGGTTGGCCACCTGCTCCCAGTTACCCCAGTTGTGCACGCCGATGCTCGGGAAGTCGTACGTCACATTGTCGTAGCCCAGCCCTTCCAGCCGCGACTGGAATGCCTTGGTATTGGCCAGCGCAATCCCTTCCAACGGCATGCCCTGGATGACCGCATCCGCCGAGGACAGGTCCTGCTGCGCCGGAATCGCACTACCGGAGGCGATGTAGAGCCGGGTGTTATTGGCGACCAGCAGCGGTGCGAACGACACCGCGTCCAGTCGATCCCACGCCGGGCTACCCGCCGCCGCCATGGCGTCGATGTTGTAGCCACCGGCGGCGATCATCGCCAGGCGCAGCGCCTCGCGCATACCCGGCGCCGACGAGTGCAGGTAGCCGGAAAGCGAACCGGCATAGACGAACTGGTCAGCGTGGTAGGCAGCCAGTACTACCGCAGCACTACCACCGCTGGACAGCCCGAACACACCATTGCGGCTGTCGCTGAAGCCCAGCCGATCCCGCAGCGCATGACGCAGATCCTGCGTGAGGAACGTTTCCCACTTGTAGGTATTCGTCTTACCCTGCGTCTCGTCCCAGCCGCCCACGGCCGATCCGGAGTCCCGGCCCGGCAGCGCCGACGCATCGGGATTGACGCCGAAGAAGCTGCTCGGCTCGTTCCAGTCGGCATAAAAGCTGGATTCGCCGCCGACCGGCAGCACCACATTGATATTGAATTTGGCCAGTGCCGCCGGAATGCTGGTGTGCAGCTCCCAGCCGTTCAGATCGTTGTCTGCCCGCTCACCGTCCAGCAGGTAAACCACGCGGTCGGTATTGCCATCGGCCGCACGGAAGATGCGGGATTTGATCGTCCCCATACCGGAGTCGACCATGAAGTCGAATCCGGACGGGTCGTACTCCGCCGATGCCGGACCAGCCACTGCCACCGACGCCCCGAACGGCAGCAATACAGCCACAACGGCACCCGCCACAGTGCGTTCGAGCCACCCACCCCGGGATCTGTGGCGGCGCTCCTGCGCCCCTCGCACAGCCATGCCTCGCATATTCTGTTTCGGCCTTTCTTGTAATGCAGCCGAACCGGCCGCGTCCCCACGATGCTCCACCGCCGCCCCGGGATGCCGGGGCCAGCGGTTTCGCCGTGCAGCATAACGCGCGCAACAGGGACCGGTCCCCTCGAATTGAGATGCGACGCAGCTAGTTCGACTCGCCACCACACCGACCCGTGTCAGGCCGACCACAGGTCAATGCTGTGGTCTTTCACCAACGCGCCGATGTGCGAGACCACCACATCGGCAGGTTGAGCGGCGAACCGGCGCCCGTCCCGCAGCCGCACCGCGACCTCCCCGCTCACCGCTTCGATCGGCCCGATGACTGCTTGATACGGCACCAGGCGCGCAGTGCGCACCCGTGCACCGAGACTTCCGGCATCGAGCAGCTGTGCACGCAGTCCGGCCGCGATGCAGCGCTCCAGAAACTCGACGGCAGCCGAACTCTCGCTCTCGGAGACCGGCAACACCGCCACCTGGACCGGGGCCAGCCAGGCCGGGAACGCGCCGCCATGCTGCTCTATCAAATGGGCCACGGCCCGCTCGACACTCCCGATGATGCTGCGGTGCACCATGACCGGCCGATGCTTGCCGCCGTCCGCGCCGACATAGTGCAGGTCGAACTGCGCGGGCTGATGGAAATCCACCTGCACGGTGGACAGGGTCGACTCCCGCCCGGCGCCGTCACGCACCTGCACATCGATTTTGGGGCCGTAGAACGCCGCTTCCCCCTCCACCGCCTCGTACTCCAGCCCGGACCCGTCGAGCACGGCGACGAGCAGCTCGCTCGCCTGCTCCCACATATCCTGTCCCACAACATATTTCCCCTCCGGCCCCGGCAGCGAAAGCCGGTACCGCGCCGCACTGATGCCCATCGCGCGATACGCCGAGCGGATCAGCTCCAGCGCGGCGGCAGCCTCCTCCGCCACCTGATCCAGGGTGCAGAAGATATGCGCGTCATTGAGTTGAATAGCGCGCACCCGGGTCAAACCGCCCAGCGCGCCGGACATTTCGGAGCGATACATGCCGCCCAGCTCCGCAATCCGCAGCGGCAGTTCACGATAGCTGTGCGACCGCGATCGATAGATCAGCGCATGATGCGGACACAGGCCCGGCCGCAGCACCAACTGCTCCCCGCCGACCTCCATGGGCGGATACATATCGTCGCTGTAATGCTCCCAGTGCCCGGATATTTCGTACAGTACCCGCTTGCCGAGCACCGGCGAATACACATGCCGGTACCCGGCCCGCCGTTCCGCATCGCGGATGTACTCCTCCAGGGTGTGCCGCACGATCGCCCCATCGGGCAGCCAATACGGCAGTCCCGCCCCGATGAGCGGATCGGTGTCGAACAGGTCCAGTTCGCGGCCGAGTTTGCGGTGGTCGTGCACGGTCTCCTCCTGAAAGGTGAAGGCGAGTGACCATACGAGAAAGCCCCGGGCACTCGCCCGGGGCTCGATGTCAGAACATGAATCAGCGCGCCAGGACGTAGTCCGGCGTCGTAGTCGACTGTGCGCGCTGCATGCTCAGCACGGTACCTCGCCCGCCCGGCGCCGAACAACCGCAATACTTTTCGGCGCCCGGCGGGGCAGCGCTATGGCACGTAGAACGTGGCCAACCCCGGCGTGGTGGTACCGCCGCTCGCAGTGTTGAGAATGAGCGCGACCTGGCCGACGCCCGTCTGCAGCGTCGCCGCCGCCGGAATGCCGTTCAACCCATCGGAGAGAACCGCGCCTCCCGTCGCACCGTTCGAAAGGTTGATCCAACTCAGCGATGACGAGATCGAGCATCCCCAGCCACCGGGCATCGAACCGGTAATGACAACAACGCCCGGTTGTGTGCCGACCACGGCGGCGCAGCGGCCGGGGAAGGCATCGAAACTGCCGTTCGGATTCCCGAAAGGCGCCGGGTTGATCTGGAACGGAATCGCGACCGGATCCGCCGCAGCGGTACCGATAGCCGCCAATCCGGATACGGCAAACACCGTCGCACACGTGGCGAACGTACGAGCAAACCTCATGAAATGCATCTCCCTGCATGGTCGTATGAAGCTGTTCTCGGAAACCGGACGTCATCCCTATCGGAAACAGCAACAAGTCCGCTACCGAACCTTGCCATGTCTCCCGCACACCGGCGATATGCTCACCGTGATGGCGGAGCATGTTTCCTCCGGACCGCGACTCGCGGAACTTGTCGCGTCCCTGTCGCTGGCGACCGATCTCGGGCTGGGCCAGCCGGAAGAGCACGTGCTGCGCCAGACCGTGATCGCCACCCGGTTGGCCGCCGCCGCGGGGCTCTCCGAGGAGGATCAGGCCGCCGCGTTCTATGTCTCGCTGCTCGCCTGGGTGGGCTGCATCGCCGATTCCCATGAAATGGCCGAATGGTTCGGTGACGATCGCCAGGTTCGGGCGGACAGCTACCTGGTGGACAAGGCGGGGCTGCCCATGATGAGCTTCCTGCTCCGCCATCTCGGTCCCGACCTGTCTCTGATGCGGAGAATGACCATCGCGGGCCGCTTCCTGGCCGGAGGCTTCCGGGATGCGGCGAATTCCTTCGTCACCCATTGCCAGACCACAGCCGATATTGCCGACCGGCTCCAATTGCACGACTCGGTACGGATCGCCCTGCCTCAGGCCTTCGAGCGCTGGGACGGCAGAGGTGTACCGGGCAGCTTGTCCGGCCCGCAGATCGCGCCGGTAATGCGAGTGGTCCAGATAGCGGACGATGCGGAGGTCTTCTGCCGGCTCGGCGGGCCTGTGGCCGCTATCCAGATGCTGCGAGACCGTAGCGGCTCCGAATTCGACCCGGCACTGGTCGAGCTCTGCGCACAGCGCGACGACATCCTCGGCGGCATGGACACCGTCGACGCTTGGCGTGTCGTCATCGATGGCTGCGCGCCATTGGACCGGCCGATACCGGACCCCGAGCTGACTGCGGTCCTGGAAACCTTCGCCGACTACGCCGATCTGAAAGCCCCTTGTTTCCAGGGACATTCACGCGCCACCGCCGCACTCGCCGGCGCTGCCGCCCGGCACTGCGGCATGTCGCCGGCCGAGGTGACCGACATCGCGCGAGCGGCCCTGGTGTGCAGGCTGGGCGTTATCGGCGTTTCCACCGGCATCTGGAACAAGGCCGGTAAGTTGTCGGCCACGGAGTGGGAACGCGTGCGGATGGTCCCCTACCTGACCGAGCGGGTACTTTCCCGGAGCCCTCCACTTCGACAACTCGGTACGATCGCCGGGATGTGCCACGAGCGCATGGACGGATCCGGCTATCCGCGCGGATTATCCGGCGCCGCAATACCATTCGCGGCGCGGGTGCTAGCGGTCGCCCAGACCTATCAGGCGGTGCGCGAGGACCGCCCGCATCGGGGCGCGCTGACGCCGGACGCGGGTACCGCGCTGCTGAACAACGAGGTCTCCGCCGGTCGACTCGACGCCGACGCGGTGCGTGGAGTGCTCATCGCGGCCGGTCGGCCGATGCCCCGCCGCACCACACAGGTCGCCGGACTCACTGCCCGCGAGGTGGAGGTCCTGTGCCTGATGGTCCGGGCCCGCTCCAACAAGGTGATCGCACAACAGCTTTCGATCACCCCGCGCACCGTCGGCAGTCATATCGAACACATCTACACCAAAATCGGCGTCACGACCCGGGGCGCCGCAGCCATGTTCGCCATGCGCCACGGACTGATCACCACCGAGACGGACACTGCCGAAAGATCGGGTAATCACCCGATGTAGCCGTGGCCCCGCGCTCGTAGAAAGAGCGTATGACTACAACACACCCCACCACCGAGACCGGCTGGCCCGTCTCTGGACTCTTCCTCGAAGCACTCGCCAACCGCGACTTCAGCGCACTATCCGCCTGTCTCGCCCCGGATGTCCGCTTCCGCGGCCTGATACCGCCCGGGCCCTTCGACGCTGAGGGCGCCGAGGCGACGGAGGCCCGCTTCCGCCAGTGGTTCGGCGGCGGCGACACCTTCGAAGTCCTCGATGCCACCGCCGGCCGACTCGGCTCAAAACTCTACCTGCGCTGGCGAATTCGCATGTGTGATGCCGATGGCGCGGCACGGGTGGCCGAACAGCACGTCTTCGCCACCGCCACCGACCGCATCAAATCCCTCGACCTCCTGTGCTCCGGCTGGAACCCCGAGTCGATGCCGTGACAGTGGGTTGCTTCCATTTCGAACTGTTTCGCGGCCGGTGGCGGCAACGCCGCCGGCCGCACCGGCCCGCGGTTTACCGGAGTGAGTGTCGCTCGATCTGCGTCTGTACCGCGGTGCCGTTGATGTCCAGGTAGAGCAGGCGCTCGGTGATCGACAGGGTGACGTTGTTGCGGCGCTGGATGGCCGGAACCGCGGACTCGATGAAGCCGGGGTCGAAGCTGTAGAGCGGAATCTGCGCCCCGTTGTGGATCCGCTTGGCAGGGAGCTGCGAGAGGACCTTGGCCGGATCGTGGTGGGTGTAGATGGCGACGCGACCGGCCAGCTTGCTGCCGCGATGCACGCGGTCCACATCGGGCGCCCCGACCTCGATCCAGGCGGTCACGCTCGTGGTGAGATCCCGCACCACTACCGCGGGTTCCTTGGTCGCGGAAATGCCGCCTTCGCTGAAGGCAATTCCCTCCTCGTATTCGAGGCAGTAGGCCAGCACCCGAGTCAGCATGTATTCGGCGGTCTCGGACGGGTGGCGCGCGACCCGCAAATCCAAATCCACGTAGACGCCGCGATCGACGTCGGCCAGTTGGACGGCGAAGGTGTGCAATGTTGCGCTTAGGGCCATGGAAACAGGAGCCTAGTTGACCACGCCGAGCGCGCCGACACGCGCACTCAAAGGAGTTGCGGGCTAGCTGTTCCCGCAGGTGGCAACCTTTCGGCTGTGACCGAATCGCTGACGATGGCTGCGATCGAGAATATTTCGCAGACGGTGAACTCCTATGCGGCCGCAGCCGCGGGAGTGCCGCTACCGCACGTGACATGGATGTGGGATTGCTGCGGCCGGTTCGCCTCGCATGCGGCCGGGTCCGCCGAATTCTGCGGAACAATTCATCCCGATATGCCGGAAATCGAGGCGAAGGCGCAACTGATGAAGTGGGCCATCGCCTTGAATATGGTGGATGCCACGACAGCACGTGAGGCCGCCGACGGCCGGCGCGCATTCACGGGCGAGATCGGAGATTCCCGCATCCGACTAACGGCCGTAGTCGAATCCTCCTGCCCCTCAACCGAAACCCAGCCCCTGATGATCATCTCCTGACCTACCCGCACCAGCGGGTCCAGTTGAAACAGAGCCCCGTAGTCGGCATGCAGCACATGCCATCGACGGGGCTCGATCGTCTCTCCGGACAATCGTTATTTCTGCATGGTGTGCACCGAACCGTCGGTGCGGGCGTGCTGGTGCTCGATCAAAATGACTGCGGCGCCCGCCAATAGACACAGTGCGCTGATCAGCGACCAGGTGATCGTCCAGCCGTCGAAGCCGTCGGTGGCCGCGGTCAGGCTCGATCCGAGAATGATGATGCCGCACAGCAGAAGTGCGAGGCCGGAACAGTTGACAGAATCCAGAAGGGACTCTCCGGTACGGGTGGTGGTCTCCGGAAAGTGGGCTTGGTGACTCATCGAGGGGATCTCCTTCGGATAGCCGTGCTCCCCAACCCCTCTGGGGTGCCCGACCCGCGGCCGGACCAAACCGGCATCCGCGCGCCGCGATTCAGCGAGTCGTCACCACCACCCGCCGGCTAGCCGCGAGTAATCCAGGCGATGAGATCGGATTCGACCTCGTCCCGATTGATCTCATTGAGAATCTCGTGCCGGGCTCCGGCGTAGACACGGTAGGTGAGATCGGTCAGTCCGGCCTGGCGGTAGCGCTCGACCAGCCGATCGCTCAGGCGCAGACCATCATTGAGCGGATCGCGGTCACCGACCATGACGTAGAGCGGCAGATCGCTGGGCACAGTGATGGGTTTCGACAGGCGCTCGGACGCCACCGCCGCCAGCAGTGACATGTTCGTCGCATCGATGTTGAATCCGCACCACGGATGGGAGATATAGGCATCTACCTGGGATTCGTCACGGCTCAGCCAATCCGCGGGTGTTCGGGTCGGCTGGAATCCCGCATTGAAGAGCCCTAGCAGATCGCCATCGGCCGCGGCGATATTCACGAAGAGCTCGTCCACCGCTGTGGTGCCGCACAGTACGACATCGTCGACCAGCGCGGAGTGGTCGAGGATGTACTGCTGGACCGCGAAGGAACCGAGACTGTGGCCGAAGAGCACCAGCGGCACCGCGGGGTGCTTCTCGCGCAGCAGACCGGTGAGGGTGACCAAGTCCTCGACCAGCAGGTTCCAGCCGTTCACACCCAGCTCCCCCGGCGCGCCGGCCATGCTGTGCCCGTGGCCGCGATGATCGTCCGCGTAGACCGCATAGCCCAGGGCCGCAAGACGTTCGGCGAGATGGCCGTAGCGGGCGGCGTACTCCCCCATACCGTGCGCGATCTGGACCATGCCGACCGGTGCGGCGTCCGGTAGCCATTCCCGCACGTGGATGCCGATGCCGTCGCTACTGGTGAAGGTGAACACTGCCTGCTCCTGTGAGTCCGTGTGCGGACGATCGTCGCACCGAGCCGGACCCGAACCCATGGCTGCGCGGACAAGAACGCCGGTAGCCGATTGTCCTCAGCAACAATGACACCCGCAGTACGCTGGGACGATGCATCGCACCAAGCCATCCGAGGCAGTGCTCGAGCTTGCCGCCGCGCTGCTCGACCGCATCGACGATCTCGGGCTGGCGCTGGCGCATCGCTTCCAGCAGGAGCTGGAGTCCTACCGCAATGAGGCGCAGGTGCCGTTCGCATCGATCCGCACCTCGTGCACCCAGAACCTGACCCTGATGATCGAGCACTTCACCTCCACCTCGCCGGTGGATCCGGAACCGCCGAAGGAGACCGGTCGCCTGCGCGCGCAGCAGGGCGTGCCGCTGGCCGAGACCCTGCACGCCTTCCGGCTCGGATTCGAATTCCTCTGGTCCGAACTGGTTTCCGAGGCCCGCCGCCACCCGGGCGTGAGCGATGCGGTGCTGGTCTCGCTGGCCGCCGAGGTCTGGGCGCTCTCGGGCGAGTACTCGGTAGCGGTGGCCACGTCCTACCGGGAGAAGTCCTCGGAGCTACTGCTGCAACGCGAGCACGAGCGATCGGTGCTGGTCGAGGCGCTGTTCACCGGCGTGATCGCCGATCCGACCACACTGGGCGAAGCGACCCGCATTCTCGGCCTGCCGGTCAGCGGCCGCTTTCTCGTCGCCGCCGCAGACGTCCCCGCGCCCGGCCGAGAAGTCTTGCCCGGCATCGAATCCGCCCTGCGCGCGCACCGGATCACCTCGGCCTGGCGGCTGCTGCCCGATCAGCAGATCGGGGTGCTGGCCGTGCCCGCCGACAGTGAGGACGCGGTCCTGAAAACTCTGCGCAAATATCGCACCCGCGTCGGTATCAGCCCGCCGTACGAATCCCTGCCGGAGACCCCGCAGGCCCTGCACTTCGCCCGCCTCGCCCTGACCGGCCTGCGCGGACGCACCGGCGTCGCCCGTTTCGACGACAATCCCCTGGCCATGCTGATCGCCGCTGCTCCGGTCGAGGCCGAGCGCATGGTGCGTGTCCAGCTCGGCCCCCTGTTGCGGTTGCCGTTCGAGGAGCGACGCCGGCTGCTCGAAACCCTCGAAAACTGGTATGCCGCAGGCGGATCCGCCGCCGCGACAGCGGGCCGAATGTACCTGCACGCCAATACTGTTCGTTACCGCCTGCGGCGCGTCGAAGAACTCACCCGGCGCTCCCTGACCGATCCCGCGACCGTCACCGAATTCGGTACTGCCCTGCAGGCACTCGCCGTACTGGAAATCGCAAACATGCCGCTAATTCCTTGACCCAGCCGAAATCCTGTGCAGACACTGGGGGCTATGTCGTTCACGACGAGGTTCACCGAGATCTTCGGAATCGAGAGTCCGATCGCGCTCGCGCCCATGGGCGGTGCGGCCGGTGGCGCACTGGCCGCGGCGGTATCCAATGGCGGCGGGCTGGGCATGGTCGGTGGCGGGCGCGGCGACCACGACTGGCTCGAACAGGACCTGCGGCTCGTCGCGGAGTCGACCGATAAGCCTTGGGGCATCGGGTTTCTCGCATGGTCGGTGGATATCAGCACCATCGAAAGAGTCCTGGAGCACCGCCCCGCCGCGGTGATGTTCTCCTTCGGCGACCCGGCCCCCTTCGTACAGCGGGTACGCAGAGCGGGGATCCCGGTGCTGGTCCAGGTCACCGACCTCGACGAGGCGAAACACGCACTCGATCTCGGCGTCGACCTGCTGATCGCGCAGGGCGGCGAAGCCGGCGGCCACGGCCGGGTGGGATGGTCCACGATGTCGTTCGTGCCGACCGTCGTCGACCTCGCCGAGCACATCCCGGTACTGGCCGCGGGCGGCATCGCCGACGGTCGCGGAGTCGCGGCCGCCCTGGTTCTCGGAGCGGCGGGCGCGCTCATCGGTACCCGATTCCAGGCCAGTCTCGAGGCGCGGGTCCCCGCCGAGGTCGTCAAGGCGCTGATCGATGCCGGCGGCGGCGACACCGAGCGCAGCCGGATCACCGATATCCTGCGCGGCGCGGACTGGCCGCCGCAATACTCGGCCCGAACCGTGCGCACCGAGGATGTCGACCGCTGGCGTGGCCGGGAGGACGAATTGGTGCACGATCTCGACGCCCAGCGCGCCTATCGCACTGCCGCCCAGCAAGGAAACGGCCTGGTCGCGCCCGTATGGGCAGGTCAGTCCGTGGATCTCATCACCGATGCGCCGTCGGCCGCCGAACTGGTCGAACGACTCGCAGTCGAGGCCGAACACGCGCTGACTCGCGTTACCACCGGATGACGGCGGACTCGGCCCAAATCACCGTAGAGTGGCAGGTGTGGCGGCCGCACTCTTGACCCAGGGCCAGGCCGGCGAGCTCGGTCTCGCCGAACTCGTCGTTACCGTATTCCACAGTGCCCGCGTAGATTTGGCGGCACTGCTACTGACCACTCGGGGGCGGGTGCGCAATGACGAAGACCTCGTCTTCTACAACCAGCCCACCGGGCCGGGGGTGCGGCTGATTCCGGGACAGACCTCGCTCGCGATCAATCTGCGCGAGATCCCGGCCGATATCGGCTTCATCCGCATCGTGCTGGCGCTCGATGACCGCAATGCGCACTTCAACGATTACCCGCCGCCGCATCTCACCATTGCGGACGCGCAGGCGAATCCGTTGTACGAGTACGTAATCGATGGACTCGGCCCGGAATCGACCGTCGTGGCACTGGATCTCGATCGGGCTGGCAACGGCTGGCAGACGCGGGCTGTCGGAACCGGTTATGCCAGTGGGTTCGCCGCGCTGGTCGCCGCGCACGCCGTCTCGATCGGCAACTCCTCCCAGACTGCCCAATCCACCGAGCCTGCCTGGTCCGCGGTATTGCAACCCGGCCAGGATGTCGCGCTGCGGACGCACGGCGGCAAGGAATTGGCGAATGTGAAGATGGCGCTCGGCTGGGATCCGGTCCATGTACAGAGCCGCTGGGGAAGCCGCCCGGCGGAGATCGACCTCGATGCGTCGGCGCTGGTGTTCGCCGGGAGCGATCTCGTCGATGCCGCCTTCTACGGCCAGCTGTCCACCCGCGACGGCGCCATTCGGCACTCCGGTGACAATCTCACCGGCGAGGGCAAGGGTGACAACGAGATCATCACCGTCGACCTCACGCGGCTGCCGATGCGCGCGACCGCGATCGTCTTTGTCATCACCTCCTACGCCGGGCACACCTTCGAACGTGTCCGCAATGCCTACTGGCGGCTCATCGACGGCAGCAGCAGTGCCGAGCTCACCCGGGCCAATCTCAGCGCGGGCGGGCCGCACACCGGCATGGTGGTGGCCAAGGTGCATCGGCAGGACGGCGTCTGGAAGATCCAATCCCTGGGCCAGCCGATCCAGGCCGGTCACCCCATCGAAGCCGTCACCCAGGTCATCCCCTACCTCTGATCAGGGCAGAATCTTTACGGGCCCCGGCCCATACCGGCCTATATCGTGGTTTGGTGATCTCATTCCCTACCGAAGCGATCGCAGTACTCGGGGCCGATGGTGTCCCGGCGTACAGCACCACCGAGGTGTGGGTCGGCTCGGCGATCGTGCTGTTGCTCGTGCTGACGGTGGTGATCGCACTGCTGCGCTCGGGCCTGCACCGCGGCGTCGGCCCGAGCCGTCGCTCGCAATTGCGCCGCTCCCGCCGCCCACAGGCGTGAGAGTTATCCTCGACCGAGCTGAACTGCCTTGACCAGCAACAGGACTGCCCCGACCACGAGATAGCCGCGCAGGGCAAGCATGCCGAGTTTCGTTCCGGCAGACCAGGTCACCGGTTCCAGCAATGCCAGCGGCGGCATCCGCCAGCTGTCCTTCTCGGTGGCGCTGACCAGCGGCACCACGGGTGCGGGTGGGAGCGGCGAACGGCGGCGCTGCCATTTCAGGGCACCCATGGAGACAACGGCGAGAATGACCATGGCGACCGCCAGGTACTCGGCGGTGGCGACCACATCGATGTCCGGGAACAGCGTGGTCAGCATGAGAATGCCTGAGAGCAGCAGCAATACGGCGACAATGAACACCGCGACGATATTGAGCCAGGTGCGGTTCACCCACGGCCCCAGCACCTGCGGATCATTGCAGAGCAACAGCAGGAAGACGCTCGCGCTGGGCAGCAGCAGCCCGGCCAGCGCCTGCACGGCGGTGGTGATCAGGCCGAGCGGTGCGCCGGGGATCAGCACGATGCCCGCGGCCAAGGCGACCATCACAATGTAGGAGACGTAGAACTGCTTGGCGTCCTTGAACCCTCGATGCAGCGAGTGCTTCATGCCGAACACATCACCGAAGGCGTAGCTGGTCGCCAGGGTGACCGCGGCCGCGCCGATTATGGACGCGTCCAGCAGCACGATCGCAAAGATCGATCCCAGTTTCCCGTCCACATTGCCCAGCAGATGCGCGATATTGCCCGCGTCGATGAATTTGCCGACGGAATCGGTTGCGCGAGCGGCATAGTCGGCGGTCATGAGCACCGCGGCCGCGCCGATCACCACGACGAAGGCGCCCAGCGTCGTATCGGCGCGCTCATAGCCGATGAAGCGCGGGGTGATGCGCTTGTCGACGATATTGGACTGCTGGAAGAACAACTGCCACGGCGCGACGGTGGTGCCCACAATGGCGATGACCAGCAGGACCGCATCCGAGGTGAACCCGCCCGAAACGCCCGGCACCACAAAATCGTGTGCGGCACGGCTCCAATCGGGATGCGACAGCAGCAGCATCGGAATCTGCAGCAGCGTAATGGCGATGAAGGCGAACATGGCCCGCTCCCAGCGGCGGAAGCTGCCACTGGCCATGATCACGATCAGCGCCGCCGCGGCGGTCGGCACCACAATGTATTTGGAGATGCCGATGTAGTCCGCGGCCAGCGAGACACCGATGAATTCGGTGACGATGGTCAGGAAGTTCAGGATGAACAGGTCGCCGACCGAGAACCAGCCCCAGCCGCGGCCGAAGCGCTCATTGATCAAGCGGGCGTGCCCGACTCCGGTGACCGCGCCGAGCCGAACCACCATCTCCTGGTTGACGATCAGCACCGGAATCAACAGCACCAGCACCCAGAGCAGGCTGTAGCCGTAGTTCTGGCCGGCCTGCGCATAGGTGGCGACACCACCCGCGTCATTGTCACCGACCATGACGATGAGGCCGGGGCCGACAATCGCCAGCATGGTCAGCATCCGGGTGCGCATATCGCGCGGACGGTCGCTGTCGGACAGTTTGATTCGCCCGAGTGCGCCCTCGATATCACCCAGGTGCGCCGTATCGAGTACGGCCGACTGCCGGCGCGGTGGCGCGGGCGCCGGAACTTCGAAAGGGGCAGGAGGTGGTGCGACAGCAGGCGTTTCGATCTGCTCCACAGCGGACGGCCGCCCGCCCGGTGGTGCTACCGCATTGTCTTCATTTGCGGCAGAAAGGCTTTCGTCATCACTGCTCATGATCGCGCGGGACCGCCGGTCCCGCTGCCGGCGTTCTCTGCCGTGAGCGGTCCCGATTCCCGGGCCGGGCGGGGCGCGGGCTCGCGGCGACGCCAGTCCTCGGGAATGGTCGCCTCGAGAATGTCGTCGACGGTCACCACACCCAGGACATGATCGTCCTGGTCGACGACCGGAATGGTGTAGAGGTTGTAGTCGGCCATGAGCAGCGCGACATCGGTGAGGTCGGCCTCCGGTGCGACGCGCACCGGGTCGGAATCCATGAGATCGGCGACCCGGCTGCCGGGCGCTGCCTGCAGCAGGGCGACGAGTGAGATCACGCCGACCAGTTGTCCGGACTCGGCGAGGATGTGCATCTTCAACAGCGCCTCCGGCTGCAGCGCGCCCGCCGCCGCAATGACCGAGACAGCCTGCGCCGCAGTCGCATCGGTCCCACAGGAGACGATGTCGACATTCATGAGACCACCGGCGCTGGCGGGGTTGAAACCCATCAGCGTAATGACCTTGGTCCGCTGTCCGGCAGGCATCAGGTCCAGGACGCGCCTGCGCCGGGACTGCCGCAGATCCATGACCGCATCGGCGGCATCGTCGGCACGCATGCGGCCGAGCAGTGCGGCGACATCGGCATCACTCTTATCGTTGAGCAGCCGGCTGGCCTTGTCCGGATCCAATTCCTCGAAGACATCGGCCTCCAATTCCGGATCGCCGTGCACCCGATCCAGAATCTCGCCCTGCTCCCGCTTATCGGCGTCCTCGAGCAGATCGGCGAGCTGGGCCGGTTTCAAACCGCGCACCCGCCCGCTGACCCGCACCGTCATGGACTGGCTGTGCCCGATGAGCGGTTCGAAGGCCTTCCAATCCCGCGAGGCATGGCCGGACGAGGTCTTGATCAGGCCGAAGAACCGGGCGGGACGGCGGGTATCGAGCCGTGCCAGCACCCAGCCGGAACCGGTGTCGTCGAGTTCCACATCGTAGGCGCGGACCAGTTCGGCGGCAGCCACATCGATGAGCCGGTGGCCGAGGATATCGGCCCGCAGCAATACTTCGCCCTCGCGGCGTTCGAAGCCGGTCAGGTTGACCTTATTGCGCGTCAAGGTGATTCGGTCCACTGTGAACTCGGCGATATTCTCGGCGGAGACGTACACCTGCCGCCCGCCCACCCCGACCACTACTCCGGATACCCGAGGATAGGTATCACCGCCGGGCAGCCGGACGATCAGATCCTCGACGCGGCCGATGGACTCTCCGGACTCGGAGATCACCGGCGACTTCAACAGCTGCGACAGATGAATCGTCGCCACCGCCGGTTCGGAGGGTGCGGGCGTGGACTCTGTCATGGGGCACTCCTGATCGATGGCCGGATACCGGCCGGTCGCGGGACACGATGCCCTACGACCAGCACTTCCAGTTGATCAATGCCTGAACATAACGCGGCCGGGACCGCAACGCCGCAAATCGAAGCCGGACAGCAACATGGCGGCGGCCGAATTCCGGCCACCGCCACGCACTATGGGTTACTCAGAGATGCTCACGCACCCGGAGCGGCGGCCGGAGCCGGCGGGGTGGCCAGATCGTTGAAGAACTGGAACAGGCCCACAGCCACGACGGGTCCACCGACAAAGATGGTGCCGGCCACAAGGCCGATCGCCGCCATGGCCGCGCCGGTGACCAGGCAGCCACCGATGAAGCCCGGGATGGTCAGGGTGCCGATGCTGATCGCCGTGGCGCCGAGGGCAACTGCGGCGCCGCCCGCGATGCAACCGATGCCCGCGCCGATCACGGTGCCGATGAGGCTACCGACTGCGACACCGACGGAGACCGTGCTCGACAGGTTGCTCAACGCCTGGTTGAAGTTGGGGTTCGCGGTGGCGTCGACCTGCGTCAGCAGCGGGGTGCCCGGGGCGACCGGCTGCGCGGCGGCTGGATCGGTGCTCGGGGTCAGCGTGGCGGTATTGCCGTCGATCTGCGCCGCGATCGGGAAGGACTTGCCGTCCCGCTGGTAGCTCATCGGCAGGGTGGCCACAGCCGCGCCGGTGCCGTCCACGACCTGGATCTGGTTGTCCTTGACCGCCAGCGAACCCGCATCGGTGGCGATGACGACCGAGTGGTCGACAATGTTCGCCTTGTAGTGGATACCGGGCGCGAGATCCGTGGTGACCGAGCTGTTGCTGGACGAATCCGGCTGCGCGGAAGCGGTGTTCGCGGTGACAGCGGTGATCGACAGTGCGGCGATCGCGATAGAGGCGGTCGCAGCGATATTGCGGAACTTCATCAAGTTTCTTTCTGCAGGCGTGACTGATCCGCTTGCCGATAAAAGCGAATCGGCAAGCTGCACAGGATGTTTGCTTTCCGGCAACCTCCGCCTCGCGAAATGTTTGCCGGCGCCAATCATGAGTGGAGGATTCTGAAGATGTCAATCCCCGATCAGCAATAGTGACGCGCGCCGCATTTGCGACTTCGACACCAAAGATGTTGGGTCGTAAAAGAAACGGAGCAGGCCGTCAAAGTTCCGTAAGGGAATTCGAACCGGCCGGTCAGAACTTCATAATAGGCAGTGGTCAACCAGCAAAGTCGCTCTTCTACCGAGGCCAAAATGGACGAAATCGAACGCCAGATTCAGCTCTCCGCATTCCAAGTCCAATGGTCCCCGCCGGACGCCGCATTCGTCGCGCGCTCCTCGCAGTATCCCGGAGTCATATGCGCAGACGAAGGGTCCTCACTCGCGGCGGTCGACGGCCTGATCGAGACGATCCGGCATCGCGTCATGGCCGGGTAGTGCGACCGGGCGGAGTCAGCTCCCGAGCAGACGGGCCTTTTCGGCGGCGAATTCGGCGTCGGTGAGGGAACCGTCCCGGTGCAACCGCGCGAGTTCGGTGAGTTGCTGGATACGCGCGGCATCGGCCCTGGTCGCCTGCGCGCTCCAATCCACCCGGGGCGCATCGTATTTCACGGTACGCGGGACGGCGCCCGGCACGTAGCCGATGGTGCCGCCACGCTGTCCGCGGTCGATGGCAATACGCTTCCGGTTGTGCGGTGCGGCGTAGATATCGACGGTCTGGCCCGCACGGAGTCCGTAAGCGGCTATCCGGCAGAAGGTTTCGTACGGCTGCTGCTTCGGCAAGCTCACCCGCACCCCGTACAGATAGACCGTGCGACCCATCCTGCCCATATCCGAGCCGCCGCCGATCATGGTGTTGGTCGCCTTGGCGGAGAGTATGACGCCGGTACCGCGAATGCCACGTTTGAACAGCCGCTTGTCACCGCCGCCCATACCCACCTGCACCAGGTACATCCCGTAAACGAAAGGGCCCCACCACAGCACCGCCACGACGAATACGGAAAGTCCCACCCGCACCGGGTGGGCCAGCCCCGAAATCCGGTTCACCGCCAGCAGCGCGGGCATGAACCCGACGCACATCACAATGAACCAGGCCCAGAAAACCACGGCCAATTTTCCTACGGTCATCGCACACCCACCTGACCACCGGGTCGCGACCATACGACCTGTCCAGACAGTGTGAGCCGATCGGTCGGTTCACGCAGTGGAATCCCGCGAACCTCGAGGGTCAGTGGGCCAGTTTCAGCCCGACCACGCCGCCGACAATCATCACCAGCAGCACCATCTTCAATGCCGAGGCGCTCTCGGCGCCCGTGGCCATGGCGTAAGTCACCGTCAGCACCGCGCCGATACCGACCCACACCGCATACGAGGTGCCGATGGGCAGCGTCCGCATCGCATAGGCCAGACCGCCCATCGACAGCACCAGCGCGCCGGCGAACAAGGCAGTGGGTGCGAGTTTGCTGAAACCTTCGGATTTACCGAGCGCTGTGGCCCACACCGCTTCGAGCACACCGGAAATCGCGAGAATCAACCAGGCCATGACAAGTATTCCTTTCAGGAAATACCGTCTTTTCGATGCCTGGGTACGGTTCCGATCGTCCAGTAAGCCGCAGATCGCGACCTGCCTTCGACCATACCCAACCGATCCGGACCCGGGTGGAGACTCTCCTCACCACCGCACTAGAGAGCGGTGCCGCCGCTGGCGTCGAGGGTCTGGCCGGTGATCCAGCGGGCGTCATCGCTGACCAGGAAGGCGACTATGTCGGCGATATCGGCGGGGCGGCCGACACGACCGAGCGCGACATTCGACGACGCCTCGCGCTGACCGTCCGGGTTGTCGATAAGCCAGGCATTCATATCGGTGAGGACATAGCCGGGAGCTACGGCATTGACGGTGATGCCGCGCGGGCCGAGAGCTTGGGCGAGCACGCGGGTGAAGGTGTCGATCGCGCCCTTGGTCATGGTGTACGCGAGGATGTCCGGAATCGCGATCCGGGTGACAGCCGAGGACAGATTGACCACCCGACCTCCATCCCGCAGCCGGTCCCGAACACCCTGCACCAGGAAGAACGGGGCACGGACATTGGTGGCGAAGAGGGTGTCGAATTCCGCGGGTGTCATGGCCTCGACACCCTTCATGACAGTCATGCCCGCATTGTTGATCAGGATGTCCAGACCGGCGGGCGCACCGAGGTCGAAGAAGCCTTCGTCCACGGCGTCCAGGAGCGCCGCAAAGTCAGCGGAGCTCAGATCGCCCTGCACCGAGAAGCCGCGACCACCCTCGGCCTCGATGCCCGCGACCACCTCTTTGGCAGCGGCCTCGTCCCGACCGAAATGCACTGCTACGAACACACCTTCACGAGCCAGCCGCTCGGCGATGGCACGGCCGATGCCCCGGCTCGCACCGGTGACCAGGGCTGTTTTCTTTCTCTGCGTTCCGGTTTCGCTCATGACAGCTATTCAACGGACGAGTACATCCGGTGTCCGGCGGGATTCGGGCATCGCGTTCGCGATACAGTCAGCGACCGCACCGCAGTCCACTGAAGGAAGACCGAAACTTGCCTATCGCCACTCTCAATGGAATCCGGCTCAGCTACGAAGTGACCGGTACCGGCCCGCTGGTCTTGCTGATCATGGGCACCGGGAGTCCCGGGCGCGTCTGGCGGACCTATCAGGTTCCGGCCTTGGTGAAGGCCGGTTTCCGGGTTGCCACCTTCGACAACCGCGGGATCGCCCCATCCGATGAGTCCGCTGCGGGCATTCGCATCGAAGACCTCGTGGCCGATACCGCCGCACTCATCGAACATCTCGGTGGCGGCCCCGCGCACCTCGTCGGCACCTCGATGGGCGCCCGGGTGGCGCAGGAACTCTCACTCGCACGTCCGGAGCTGGTCGGCAAGGCCGTTCTGCTGGCCACGACCGGCCGCCCACATCCGGTGTCGCAGATGCTCAATCGTGGCGAGCAGGCGCTGCAGGACCAGGGCATCAAAATGCCGCCGGAGTACGCGGCGGCAATCAAGGCCATATTGAATTTCTCCCCGCACACCCTGCACGACCCGAACCGCGCGCAGGAATGGCTCGACATTCTCGAATACGGTGCGAGCACCGCTCCGTCGCCGGGGGTCCGGGCGCAGCTGGCCATGGATCGCTCACGTGACCGGCTCGCCGAATACGCCCGAATCACGGTACCCACTTTGGTCGTCGGGTTCTCCGACGATCGCATGCTGCCACCGGCCTTCGGTCGTGAGGTCGCTGCGGCCATCCCTCGCGCCCGCTTCGTCGAGCTCGAAAAGTGCGGGCACTACGGCTATCTGGAGCGTCCCGAGGAAGTCAATCGGGCGATCATCGACTTCCTCACCGCCGCGCCGAAGGGCTGACGAATGCCCCTAAGCGTCTTCAGGATCGACATCCAGGAGGCGCTTGGGGTGCATGCCGTCGACCTGGCCGATGAACGGCGGGTGGATGCTGTAGCCGAGCATGCGGCGAATGTCCTCGCCCACGGTGCGGACGATGTCGTGCGGGGTGGAGAGGGTGAAGGCCTCCTGCGGGCGCAGCCAGGGCTCGCAGTACTGCGCGGTGACGGCCAGCCTCGCGGCCTCGGTGCGGTTCGCGCCGCCGCCGTGCCACAGCGTGCCGATGAAGAAGACGCAGGATCCGGCGCTCATGATGACGGGCTGCCGGTCGGCATCATTCGACGGCAGGGTCTCGCCCCACTCGTGGCTGCCGGGAACGATGTCGGTCGCGCCATTGTCGGCGGTGAAATCGTCTATGGCCCAAATGGTTGCGGCGCTCAGCGCGGCCCGGGGGCGCGGCAGCGGATAGAAGCCGTCATCGGTATGCAGCATCTGCGCCGATTCCCCGGGCAGGATATTGATGACCTGCAGCATGGACAGCAGATAGTTCGGCATGAGCAGCCGGTCCAGCAGCGCGAGCACCCGTGGATGGGAGGCGAGCCGATCGCAGCTGCGGGTCTTGTTCAGCACGCTGTAGATGCGCTGCGTGGCATGGCCTTCGAAATTATTGCGGCCCTTGCGATTCAGGAGCTCCGTCGTGCTGTCACGGATGTCCTGCAACTCCTGCGGTGTGAGCAGATTCGGCAGGATGACGTATCCGTCGCGCAGTACCGCGGCCAGATCGGCGTCCACCACCGCGGGATCGACTGTGCTGCCACTGCTTTCGGTTCGGCGATACCTTCCGGCGAGATCACCGGAAAGATCGGTTACGGATGAAACCTCAGCGCCCACGACGCACCTCCGAAACATAACTGAGTTCTGTTATGCTCCGGAGCATGGCACGCGCTCCCCTCGGACGTCAACAACTGCTCGACGCCGCGCGCGCGGAACTGGTGGCGGGCAATGGCACCGTCGATCTCAATGCGCTCAAGCGCCGCTCCGGGCTGAGCACCGGCGCGCTGTATCACCATTTCGGATCCAAAGCCGGTCTGCTGGTGGCGATCTACGAGGAATTCCACGCCGGCCTGGTGGCCGCCATCGCCGACGAGACAATCACCGACTCGATCGGCTGGGGCGCACGCGAACGCGCCCGCACCCGCAATTTTGTGGCCTACCACTTCGCCGACCCACTCTCGGAACTCCTCCTCGGACCGATCAGCACCGAACCCGAGGTCGCCGAATTGGAGGCCGCCGCACTCACCCGCATTATCGAATCGGCGGCCCGCAATATTCGCACCGGCCAGCAATCGGGCGAACTCGACCCCACCATCGACCCGGACCTCGCCGGCGCCTGCGTCATGGGCGCACTACGCCACGGCATCTACGAACAACTCCGCCGCCACCCCCGCCCTTCGATCGACGAGGCAACCGAAGGATTGTGGCGCTTCATTGCCGCCGCGGTAGGCGCCGACCACCGCTGACGCAGGTCATGGATTCTTCTCCGGTCCGGGCTTACCGCGAAATGGCCCTGCGGGTGCGCCGAATTCTTCGGTTTGTATGTGAAGCTGAAGCCATAGGTCAGCCGTTGATAGACAGGAGAAACACCATGCTCGGTCTCGGCATTATCGGGTGGATCATTATCGGCGGACTCGCAGGCTGGATCGCGAGCAAGATCATGAAAACCGACGCTCAGCAGGGCATCGTGCTCAATGTTGTGGTCGGTGTCGTCGGCGGCCTGGTCGGCGGCTTCCTGCTGAAGGTCCTCGGCGTCGACGTCCGCGACGCCGGTCTATGGTTCAGCTTCTTCACCTGCCTCGCCGGCGCGGTAGTGCTGTTGTTCCTCTACAACCGCGTGGGCGGCCGCCGCTAGCCACACAAATCTGCACCAGCTTCGAATGTGCCATTGACAACTGGCACATTCATCGGTGACTCTAGGTGCATGACAAGGTCAACGAGGACCTCGGTCCCCGGCGTTCCGGCGGTAGCTTCCGCCCGATCCCGGCTCGCGGCTACGGCCTGCGGGATCGGGCTGCGGCCGCTCAATAATGCGGTACCGCTGAACGCACCGGGAGTGTGGTTCGCACGCAAGCTCATCGCGACGATTATGGCCACGGCAGGTCCGCCGGTGCCGGGCACGACCGTCATTCCGGTCAGGTCCGGCCCGGTGCGCGGGGAATGGGTGTGTGCACCCGGTGTCGATTCCCGGATCGTCCACCGCCCCGCTCCGAATGCCACTCGCGCCATCTACTACATCCACGGCAGCGGATATGTGCTGTGCTCGGCACGCACACACCGCGGCCTGGCCTCACAACTGTCGAAGAAGACCGGGCTGCCGGTCTTCCTGACCGACTACCGGCTCGCTCCCGAGCATCGTTTTCCCGCCGCCGCCGATGACGTCGAGGCCGGATATCGCTGGCTGCTCGAGCAGGGCATCGCCGCGGAAGATCTGGTCATTGCCGGTGATTCGGCGGGCGGGCATCTGGCACTCGATCTGCTGATCGAGAACGAACGCACCTCCCGGCCGCAGCCCGCCGGGGTGGCGCTGTTCTCACCGCTGATCGATCTCACCTTCGGCCTGGCTGCCGAACAGGAACGGCGACACCGGGATCCGGTGATCTCCGCTCGTATCGCTGCCCGGCTTCCGCACGCATACACCCGCGACCTGCCGGCCGATTCCCCCCGCCTGCGCTTGCGGTTGCCGAAGGGGATCGCCCTGCCGCCGATGCTGGTCCAGGTGGGCGGGGCCGAAATGCTCAGCGCCGACGCCCGTCACCTGCGCGATATGGTCCGCGCCGCCGGCGGCCAGTGTCAGCTGGAGGTCTGGCCCGGCCAGGTGCACGTCTTCCAGGCGCTCCCCCTGCTCGTCCCGGAGGCCGAGCCGGCTCTGGTCCGAGTCGCCGAATTCCTCGCTGCCGCACTGAATTCCAGCAAGACCGCCACGGAAAGAGTGGGCTGACATGTTCGGACTGGAAAAACTCATCCCCCTCAGCGTCCGCCCTCGGCGCAGCTACGACGCCCGGGCGGTGGTGACCGGAGCGGGCAGTGGCATCGGCCGGGCCTTCGCGCTCGAAATCGCCGCTCGCGGTGGACAGGTCATCTGCGCCGATATCGACGAGGTGCGCGCCGCGGAAACCGCCGCGCTCATCGAGTCGAACCATCCGGGCGCCGCACACCCCTTCCGCTGCGATGTCGCCAAGCGCGATGACGTGGAAGTCCTTGCGCGCTTTGCCGAATCGGTCTACGGCGGCCCGATCACGCTGGTGATCAACAATGCCGGTGTCGGCATCGGCGGCAAGCATGTCGGCGAGATCGGCTTCAGCGATTGGGAGTGGGCGCTCGGCATCAACCTGTGGGGTGTGGTGCACGGCTGCGAGATCTTCGCACCGCAGCTGCGCGCCGCCCGCCGCGGCGGGATCATCAATGTGGCCTCGGCCGCCGGTTTCGCGGCCGCGCCTTCGATGGCGGTCTACAACACCTCCAAAGCGGCGGTCATGTCGCTGTCGGAAACCCTGGCCGCCGAAATGAGCGGCACCGGAGTCGCCGTCACGGTGCTGTGTCCCACCTTCGTCAAGACCAATGTGGCCCGGGACGGCCGTATTACGCAGCAGTCGGCGCGCCTGGCCGACACCCTCATGCGCCTGACCGGCTTCTCCCCCGAGCATGTCGCGCGCACCACTCTCGACGCCCACGACCGCGGCCAGCTGTATGTGCTGCCGCAATTGGACGCGCACGTCGTCTGGCGTCTCAAGCGCTATTTCCCCGCGCAGTACACCTATGCGCTGGGCCTCCTGGATCGGCTACTGCCGCAGGAGCATCCGACCACCATCGACCGGACCTCGGTCTCCGACAAGACGGGAGTCTGACATGGCGAACGCTATGGATTACGACGATATGCTCCAGAAGATCAAGGATCGCCAGTGGGCGCTGGCCGATATCGACTGGGATGCGCCGGGCGCGGAAACGATTTCGCCCGAACTGCACGCCAAACTCAAGCCTTTCATGGCCGATCTCATGTGGATCGAGAATGTCGGCGCACGTGGTTTCGCGGCCATGGCGAAGAAGGCGCCCACCGAGACACTGCGGGAGATCTACCGCTACTTCCACGCCGAAGAGCAGAAGCACGCCAATGCCGAACTGGCGCTCATGCGGCGCTGGGGCATGCTCGACGGTGACGAGATCCCCGAGCCGAATATCAACGTCAAACTGGTCATCGACTTCCTCGACAAATACTCCGACGATATGTCGCTGTCGTTCCTGGGCACCGTGATTCCCATGCTCGAGGTCGCCCTGGACGGTGCGCTCATCAAGTTCATCATGGACGAGATCGAGGATCCGATCTGCCAGGAGGCGTTCAAGAAGATCAATTCCGACGAATCCCGGCACCTCGCAGTCGATTTCGCCGTCATGGATCTACTCGGGCACGCCGGAATGCGCAAACTGCTCACCGAACTGGTCGGCGGGTGGGTCAAGCCCACCTTCCTCATCGGCGTCCTGAGCTATGTGCCGCTGCTGAACAAGATGCGCGACAATATCGTCGAAATGGGCGTCGACGAGGAGAAGCTGTACGCCGCGTTCAAGCGATACGCCAATGTCGGCGAGCGCAGCGAATTCGCGCGCAGACTGCCCATGTTCCAGATCGTCAAGCGGCACAGCGGCTGGGTGATCAATCGCGAGCATCCGTATCACCTGATGGCCGACGCCCTGGTCAAGGTCTCCGCGCACGTACCGCAGCGGTGGCTGCGCCAGCCCACCTGGTCCAAGGAACTCACCTACGAGCCCGCGGCATGACGAAGGATCCGATGAACACCCAGATACTCGACGTCGCCATTATCGGTGGCGGGTTCGCCGGGATCGGCGCCGCGATTCGCCTGAAGCAGAAGGGGATCGGCGATTTCGCCATCTTCGAACGCGGCACCTCGATCGGCGGCACCTGGCGCGACAATACCTATCCCGGTGCGGCCTGCGATATTCCGTCGCGGCTGTACTCCTACGGCTTCGCGCCGAATCCGAATTGGTCGCACACATACTCGGGCAGCAATGAGATCCTCGGCTATATCGAATCGATGGCCACGCAGTTCGGCCTGCACCGGCATTTCCGGTTCGGGCACAACATCACCGGCATCGCCTTCGACGAGGACGCCGGCGTCTGGGATATCTCGGTCGAGGGTCGCGCCGACATCGTCCGGGCCCGCACCGTGGTGCTGGCCTCGGGACCGCTGGCCAATGCCAGCCTGCCGAGGATTCCCGGTATCGAGGATTACCAGGGGCACAAGATCCACAGCGCCCGCTGGGATCACGATTACGACTTCACCGGCAAGAAGGTCGCCGTCGTCGGCACCGGAGCCAGTGCGGTGCAGATCATTCCGGAGCTCGTCGACAAGGCCGCCTCGGTGAAGGTTTTCCAGCGGACGCCGGGCTGGGTACTGCCGCGAATCAACCGGCAGACCAGCCCGCTGACCAAGGAGCTCTACCGGCGGGTGCCCGCGGCCGAATCCCTTTCGCGCGCAGCCTGGTTCTACGGCCACGAGTCGGTCGCGCTCGGCGTCGTCTGGAATACGCCGCTGACACGGGTCGTCGAAATGGTCGGGCGTGCCCAGCTGCGGCGGCAGGTGAAGGATCCGTGGCTGCGCCGTCAGCTCACCCCGGAGTTCCGGGCCGGCTGCAAGCGGCTGCTGATGACCGACGACTACTACCCGGCCCTGCAGCGCGACAACTGCAAACTGGTGACCTGGCCGATCGCGCGCATCTCCGAACGTGGCATCCGCACGGCGGAAGGCATTGAGCACCAAGCCGATTGCATCGTCTTCGCCACCGGCTTCGAGGTGTCCAAGGCCGGGACGCCGATTCCGATCGTGGGCCGCGACGGACGGGTGCTCGCCACCGAGTGGCAGCGCGGCGCGTTCGCGTACAAGAGCATCGCGGTGTCGGGCTATCCGAATCTGTTCTTCACCTTCGGGCCGAACTCGGGGCCGGGGCACAATTCGGCGCTGGTGTACATGGAGGCGCAGATCAACTATCTCGTCGAGGCGATCAGCACCATTCTCGACCGGGACCTGCGCATGCTCGATGTGCGCCGGGAACGGCAGGACGAATACAACGCCGCCATCCAGCGCCGGCTGGACAGCACCACCTGGAACTCGGGCTGCCGCAGCTGGTATCTGACCGAGGACGGGTTCAATGCGACCATGTACCCGGGCTTCGCGACCCAGTACGTCGGTCAGTTGCGCACGGTCGAGCTCGACGATTACCAGGTCGTGCCCATCACCGCGCAGCGGACTGCGCCGCGGATCGTGGTGAATTCGTAGGTGACCGCGGCCGGCGGCCAGGACGATAGACTCGGTCGGTCCAGGACCGTGTTGTTCCGGCCGCCGGCTCGGCCGGCGTGCCCATGTCGAGGGAGGTGATATCGGTGCCGGAGTTCCGGATCGACGACCTCGCTCGCGCCGCGGGCACCACGACCCGCAATGTGCGCGCCTATCAGGAGCGCGGTTTGCTGCCGCCCCCGGCCGGAAAGGCCGGGCGCGCAAGCATTTACGACGACACCCATCTGGAGCGGCTGCGGCTCATCGACGCACTGCTGCAGCGGGGCTTCACCACCTCGCATATCGGCGACTTCATCACCAGCTGGGAGACCGGTAAGGATCTCAGCGAGGTGCTCGGCCTGCAACATGCGGTGACCGCCGCATGGGGGGAGGCCGAAACCTTCGAGGTACCGCGCGAACTCGTCGGCACCATTCTCGGTGCGGACACCGAGGAGCTGCTCGATCAGCTCGCCGAGATGAAGCTGGTGCGTATCGAAGGCGACAATGTCACCTTCACCGATACCGCCCTGCTCACCTCGTTCGCGGAGCTGCACGAGTACGGGCTGGAACTGCGCACTCTCATCGCGATCTACGCCAAGGTCGCCGACCGGATCGACGACATCACGTACACCATGATCACCGCTGCCAAACAGCACATCGAGGACAAGCACGGCAAGGGCTGGCTCCCGGAGACCAGCAGCGAAATCGCCGAGACCACGGCCATGCTCAATAAAATGCGTGAGCTGGCCGTCACCTCCGTGCATTCCACACTGGCGCGCTCGCTCGATGTCACCCTGCGCCGCGAACTCGGCGACTACCTCGCCAACGCCGCCGAACGCGAACAGCAACGCTCCCCGGCCGTACCGGAGACCCGGTCCTAGCGGACGACCCCTCGACGTCCGCCAGGACCATGTCAGCTGGTTTACCGGTAGCCGTACGTCTCCCAGTTGGCCAGCACACGCTCCTGAATCTCGGTGGGCCAGCCGTTTTCGAAGCTGCCCTTCACCGGGCGCTTGCCCTCCGGGTACAGATCGGCGAGCAGGCAGTTGTAGATGACCTTGCCCGCCATGAAGGTGTGCGACTCCTCCTTCGAGAGGTAGACCGCGAGCTGATCGGAAACCTTGTGGGCGTAGTGGAATTCGCCCCGATCGAGGTCCGGATGCGAGCGCGTCGCGAAGGCCCACACCACCTGTTCCAGATCGGTGATGTCGACATCGTCCTCGACCAGCAGGATCTTGGGCGCATTGACCGACGGCTTACCGGTGAAGATCACGTCGGCGATCTTGTCGACCAGTTCGTGTGAGCCCAGCCCGGTCGTCTCGTGCCAGTCCTGCCGGACCGACAGCGTCAGCCAGTGCACGGCGGCCTCGTAGTTGTACCAGGCCGAGGAGATCGGCAATTCCGCCTGACGCAGCAGGTACAGGATCTCGGCGGCACTGGTGGTGCCGATGATGGTGTGGTCCTCTTCCACCGGCGGACCGGCGGCGACAACCGGCTGAATAGCGCCGTCGCGGTAGGTGATCGCGGTGACCTTGAAGACCTGCTTGAGGCTGGCCTCGGTGGCGTTGTAGCCGGGGAACTCGTTGAACGGTCCCTCCATGATCGTCTCGTCGAGCAGGATGTGCCCCTCGATCACGATCTCCGCGGTCGCGGGCACCAGCAGATCGACGGTCTCGGCCGCGACCAGTTCGATGCCTTCACCGAAAAGCGCACCCAGGTAATGACTTTCGTCCTCACCCTCGGGAATCGGCATACCGCCGACAAACGGCAACCCCGGCTCGACGCCGATGGCCAGCGCGATCGGCATGGGCTCGCCGGCCTCGATCCACTTGGAGCGAATGATGCCCAGATGCTGCGGCGCCGGAATCAGGCAGGCCAGGGTGTTCTTGTCGGCGATCATCATGCGGTTGATCGACCAGTTGGTCCAGGAGCCGTCCGGCGTCTTGACGATATTCATGCCGTAGGTCTGAATGTAGCGGCCACCGTCGCCGCCGTGGATCAGCGGTGTGGGGAAGGCGAACAGATCGATATCGTCGCCGGTCACGATGTTCTGCTTGCACGGCGCATCGGCGGGCCACACCACGACCGGCGCGATACCCGGCTTGGCCCGCGCATCGGCCAGGGCCTCGACGATCTGCTGACCGGTCGCGTCGTAGGGCAGGCCGACCGCGAGCGCAATGCGCGCCAGCCGATGCTTCGGGCCGCTGAGCGCACCGGGCGCGCCCAGCACCCAGAACCCGCTGTCGCCGTAGCCGGTGATATTCGTGAAAAGCGGTGCGGGCGCACGCAGATCGTAGGATCGGCGAATCACCGCGCCCAGTTCCAGATTCCAGTCCACCTCGGCATCGATCTGCTGGATCTCACCGATGCTCTCCAGCTCCGAAATGAACTCACGCAGGCTGCGCAGGTGCGTCATACAGGATTCCTAACTGCGAATGGCGAACTGATCGAACAGGTTTCGGGGACTACTCGCCCCAGCGCGGCAGATCGGGAACGTCGATCCCGAGCAGGTCGAGGGCGCGGCCCGCGGTGTGGTCGACGATGTCCTCGACGGAGTCCGGCTTCAGATAGAACGCGGGCACCGGCGGCATGATGATGCCGCCCATCTCCGTGACGGCCGTCATCGCCCGCAAATGCGCCAGGGTGAACGGGGTTTCGCGCACCATCAGCACGAGCCGGCGCCGCTCCTTGAGCGTGACATCGGCGGCACGGGTCAGCAGATTGTCATTATTGGCGTAGGCCACCGCCGACAGCGTGCGCACCGAACAGGGCGCCACGATCATGCCCGCGGTGCGAAACGATCCCGAGGCGATGGCCGCGCCGATATCCGCGGGCCGATAGTTCACGTCCGCCATGGCGGCGAGGTCGCGGGCGCTCAGATCCGTCTCGTACGCCCTGGTCTGCTGCGCCGCAGGGGTGACAACAAGATGGGTTTCGACGCCGGCCTTGCGGGCCAGCTCCAGCACGCGGACACCGTAGGCAATGCCGGTCGCGCCGCTGATTCCCACGACGAGTCGTTGCGTTTTGTCCACCCGACAAGGATCGAGTCTCCTGCGTTGGCTATCAACGAAAGAATCGGCCACTATTGAGAAGCAGGGGTTATCAATGGCTGAGGAGTTATGGACACCGATCGAATAGATCTCACCGAACTGGAGATCTTCCTGACTCTCGCCGAAGAGCTCCATTTCGGCCGCACCGCAGTACGACTCGGCCTCTCGCAACCACGGGTGAGCCAGCTGCTGCGCGCGCTGGAGCGCCGGGTGGGCGGTCTCCTGTTCGAGCGGACCAGCCGCCGCGTGACCCTCAATCCACTGGGCGAACGCCTGCTGCGCGGCCTGCGCCCGGCCTTCGCCGAGCTGCAGCGGGTGGTCGCCGATACCCGCTCCGCCGCACAGGGTCTGCGCATCGGCTTTCTCGGTCCGTATGTCAGCACACTCACCGAACCGATTGCGCACCACGTGGCCCAGTTCCCGGATTGCCCCGTCGAGCTGGTCCAGGTGCCGTGGACCGACGTGTTCGGCGCGCTGTACCGCTCGGAGATCGACCTGCAACTGTGTCTGGCGCCCGTCGAGCAACCAGATTTGGTCATCGGACCGGAAATCGCCAGCTTCCCTCGCCTCTTGGCAATAGCCAAAACACATCCGAGGGCGAACTCGGCGGTCATCACCCTCGAGGACCTGGCCGATCTCCCCGTCATCGGTCCGTCCCCGCAGGTGCCACCCGAGTTGGCGCGCACCTTCTGGCCGCCCGCGCTGACCCCCGCCGGGCGCCCGATCCCCCGGCTACCGGCGGCCCGTACCGAACCGGAAATGCTCGGCACCGTCGCGAACAATCGCGGGGTGTTCCTGACCACCACCGCTATGCCGACCCACTTCTCGCACCCCGGTGTGCAGTTCATCCCGTTCACCGGCATGCCGGACGCCCGGGTGGTACTGGTCTGGCGAAAAGGTAATGACGACAGCAAGATTCGCGACTTCGCCAATCTCGCTGCGCCTTATCAGCTCACCCCGTCCGGGGCGCGAGCACCCCGGTGATCGCGCCGCCGGGCCCTGCGCCGGAAACCGGATCACGCGGCCTTGCGGATGGTTCCGGTGCCGGTGCTGGGATCGTCGTGCAGGGCACGGTGCATGGCGCAGCGGTGTACCGGACCCGGCCGGTAGAACGCGGGATCCAGCCGCTGGACAAAGGTGAGGTTGTCGCGGCGCCAGCAATCGATGCACACGGACTTGTTCATGGTGTCCTCCTTGGTCGCCGCTTCCGAAAAGCTTGCAGGGGTGGTGTTCCCGTTCCCACCCCTGCTCATGCATGACGTGTCCATCCGCTCACCACGACGCGGCCGGATCGTTATCCGAGGGTCCGCAATGATCGCTCGGGCAGCATCCGCGCGCCCTCGCCGGTGAGGGTGGAGAGTCTCGCGGTTCGACCGGCGATGAGCAGCAACAGGTCTGCAGCGGTCCCTTCGATGGCCGGGCCGGTCCCGACCGTCCATGCGGTGACGGTGGCGGCGAGGCGGAAACCGGAGAACCGCTCCTGTGCACGGAACAGCCACCTCGTCCGCCAGACCCGATCGAGAGCGAGACATGCTGATGCCGTGGGCATTTCATGCTCGAGCCCGAGAGGTAGAGCGATGTCCTGGATGTGGACGAGCACGTCCATCAGACGATCGACCGGGGTGGTGCCGGGAGGAGTGAGACGCAGCGGGACAACAGCGCGCAGATCGGCGAGAAGTTGCCTAGAGCTGGTCGCATCCGCATAGCGAATCGCCGTGTCGAGATTCAGCCGGGGGATGCTGCCGCGAGCGCGGATCACATTGGCCAGCAGCGAGAGGAACCTCGGCCGGCTCGACAGAATCACATGGGCGACCACATCGCGTACGCGCCAGCCGTCGCAGAGGGAAGCGTGGTCCCACTCCGCTTCGGGGAGTGATTCGAGCAATTCGACCAGAGTGGTGCGCTCAGCGGAGACCGCTCGCCAGATTTCATCGGGTGTGGTGATCATCGGGGTGAAGTCCTTTCCGGTAGGCGCTAGTACCGTAGGAACTCCACCCGAGTGGAGGTTCAAGGGATGGTGACCCACAACACACTTCGCGAGGCGTTGCTGACCATCGGCGAGCTCTCCGAGCTCACGGCGGTTCCCGTCCGCACGATTCGCTTCTATTGCGACAATGGTGTGCTGGAATCGGTCCGCAGCTCCGGCGGTCACCGCATGTTCGATCGGACTCCGGCGGTGGACCGACTGCTTCTGGTGCGCCGATTGCGGGCGGTCGGGCTGGGTTTGACGGCGATCACCGGGGTGTTGTCGGGCGAGCACTCGATGGCGGAAGCGGTCGCCGCCGAACGTGCGGCGGTCGATATCGAACTCGGCGCGCTGGCCTGGCGGCGAGCCTCCCTGTCCGCCATCGAGAATGCGACGCCTGCCGAGCGCGCGGCCCGGCTCGCACTACTGGCCGCGGTGCAGGACGGATTCTCCGCGCACGACACCCTGGTCGCGTTCTGGCGGCGGATGCTGACGCCATTGCCCCCGGACCTGTTCGAGGCCTTCCTCGACATGAATGTGCCGGAGCCGCTGCGCGACCCGACGCCCGACCAGGTGGTCGGCTATGCCGAACTCGTCACACTCACCGCGGACAGGTCGTTCGGTGTTGTTGTCTCGCAGCAGCTCTGGCGTTCCGACCCGGCCGCGATTCGCGACCGAGCCGGTCTGCTCGCCGGAGTCGCCGAGGCCTGCGGTATGGCCGAATCGCATATCGCCCTCGGCGTCGAGCCTTTCCCGTGCAAGGCGCTGGACCGGTTCGTGGACGCACACGCCACCGCCCGCACCATGCGTGACACCCCCGGCTTCCGCGAACGTCTCCACTCCGGCATGCACGACAATGACCAACGCATTCGGCGCTATTGGCACTGCGCGGGCGAGATCATGCGCAGCACAACCACAGCCGGTGCGGGACAGCTCTGGTTGTACAACGCACTCCTCCGGGCGACAGACGCACCTATCGCCGGGTAGCGGCCTGAATCAGGCGGCCGCGGCGGCGGTGCGCAGCGTGGCCATGGCCAGCTTCGGATCGGCCACGTCGACAACGAGGCGGGTGATAGGCCCACCGGAGAGTTCGATACGAATGCCCTGGCCGACGAATTGGGTGTCCCAGAATTCCTTGCGGCCCTTGCCTCGGAAGGTACCGGCCGCGATCACGCCGGGAAAGAAGGTGCCGGGCGCGCGCACCCACGGCGGGCGCAGATCCACTTCGGCCATGACGACCTGGGTGATCTGCGATAGATCGAAGGTGACATGCTCCCGCAGCGCCAGCACGCGATGCGCTCCGGTTACATGCACTGTCACAGTCGTCCCCGTGAGCTCGAACTCGACCATCGTGGACCTCGCTTTCACCGACACTGTTACTCCTTCCAGAGTGCCGCGCGGTCCTGGTCATAGCCTGAGGTTCTCCTGCGATTACGCACAGACTTTCGAATCGATCCAGGTAGAAGGCTTGCCATTTTCTCAGAACGCCTCAGATTCCAGTTTTGCTAGAAATTCGTGAACCACTCGGGTCGGGCTGTTCGGCGGGTGGCGCGAAGGGTTCGCGTATTTGCCCGTGGCCGTACGTGTTTCGGGGTTTCGGTGCCACTATTTTTAGGGGCGTCGACAGTTCGCTCGTCCGGCATCGGTCGGTGCGGTCCGGAGGTAGCCACGACAGGTCGAGTCGAACCAGGGGGCCGATCATGACCGGTCGATGGCGAACGTCCTCGCTCGCAATGTTTTTCGTGGCGGCGGCGCTGCTCGCGGCGTGCTCGATCGCCGGTACGCCGATCTCGAGGCCCATCGATGTGCGGGTACTGGATGTCGGTGCCTATCCGTTGACGCCCCACACCTACGATCGTCCGGCAGGGATCTACGGTGCGCTGGTCGAGGGCATGCGGATGTCCGCGGCGCTGGTTCCGGACGTGCAGGTCGATCCGATGCTCGCAGTGGGCCGGCCGAGCGGGGTGTTGCGCGATGACGACATGGCGGTAGAGCTGGGCGGCGTGCCTGACGCCGCGAAGACCGTACTGACGCGGGAAGGCATGCTGGTCGGCTATGCCGTGAACGGGTCCGATACGCAAGGTTCCCGACCGAGTCCCGCCGAGACCGCGCTGACCTGCACGCTGCTGCGGTTTCCCGATGCCGCCGCATGCCGAGCGGGCAGCGACCGAACTGGAGGCCGCCGATCTCGCCTCGGCGCCGGACCAGAATCGCAAGCTCACCCTCACCGATTATGCTGCCGCGCAGATTCATTGGCATCCGGGCACACCCGGCATCGGCGCGTATCTCGCGCACGGTGAGTTCGTGCTCCGGGTCTCGGTGCGGCGGCCCGTGGCGGACGAGAACGATCTACTCGGGTGGGTACGGCGGGCCTTCGATGTGCAACTCGACGCCGTGGACAAGTTCGTTCCCACTCCGGCAACGGATTTCGCGGCACTGCGCCTCGATAAGGAAGGCATGCTGGCCCGTTCCATGGTCGGGCTGCGCGACGATCGCAGTCCGGACATCGCGGCCTTCGCCGTCTACAGTACGAACTACCTCACCGCGACCTCCACGGATTCGGTCACCTGGCAGCGGATATTGCAGGACGCGGGGGCGGACGCGATGTCCTACCTGGAACACGATTTGTTGTTTCGCGTGCGCGATGCGCAAGCCGGCCATGGGCTCGCCGCCGCCGTGGTTCTCCTCCGCCACACCGAATACCGGGACATGGACGGCCCCGCCCATGTCCCCGATGCCCAGTGTCTGGCGCTGGATCCGAAGGCGCCTTCCGCGGGTTCTCAGCCCTACAAGTGCTATCTCGCCTACGGCCGGTATGTCGATGTGCTCAACGACTTCGACAAGACCGCCATCCTGCGTCGCACCGCCGCCGAATACGCCCTGTTGGCCGACAGCTTCTAGCCGCCCCTTGCGCTATTCCTCGGTCTTTTCGAAGACCGAGTTGCCGTCTTCGTCGACCCAGGCGGGCATGTCACTTCTCGAGCACGTTTCGCGGCGCGCCAGCTATGGCCACCGCCAGGATGCGCGATGTCAGCGCCATCCTGCATGCTGACGAGTAACCCGACCGTTCCACCCTCCCCGGAGCGCACCATGCCGACCCGCCACACCGCGTCGAGCTCGTTGTCCGACACCGAGATCCAGCACATCACCGCAGAAATCGCGGCAGGCCGCCCACCCCGCGTCTGGTTCACCGCCGAAGCCGTCGGCATGCCCGAAGGACAATCCGGCAAAGTGCGCGCCCTCGCCGACCCCAACGAGCCCGACTACCTGCGCGTGCAACCCACCGGATCCGACGACACCCTGGCGTTCTCCCCCACCGAACTCACCCTCACCAAACCCAGCCGCCGGCGCACAACGCACCAGCGCCCAGACACCGAACCACCCACACTGTTCGACGACATCGACGGCGAAGACCGTGCCAGTGGGTGGCCGTAAAAAAACAGCCTACGCTCCTGAGAAATCGATCACGCGCAGACATTACCTCCCCGACAATGGTTGCGGCACACCCGATTCGGGGGTCGGGGAACACCCACGAGAAAAGTCACGCTAAGCAGTTACCGCACATAGTGTCCTACTATGTGCGGTAACTGCCGAGACGAGCTGGCGCGATGGGCCTCTCGCGACGGGTCGACTCGGGAAACTATGTGCGGTAGCGCGGGTGGAGGTCCCCAATGGGTCAGGTTCGACGGCTGCCGCGGCCGACAAGCGGTGTGCGGCTGGCGGATGCGGTAAAGATCTACCTCGCCACGATCACGGTGCCCAACACCCGCGAGACCTACGCGACGGCATTGGAGCGCCTCGTCACCGACTTCGGTGCCGACACCGATGTGGCGTTGCTGGGCGAGGAACCCGATCGGGTGAGTGGCTGGTTCACGTTCGTGTGGGGCGCCACAGCAGCCAAGACGTTCAATATCAGGTTGACCGCGCTCGGTTCGGCGTGCGCGTACTGGCGCGAGCAGCAGTGGTTGAGCGGTGATCCGCTGGTGCGTTTGCGGGCGCGACCGGCACCGCCGGACACCAGCAAGGCGCTGAGCACGCAGCGGATCGCCGAGATCCTGGGATCGGATGTGCCGCTGCGGGAACGTGTTTTGTGGCATGTGCTCTATGAATCCTCGGCGCGCGCCGAGGAGGTACTGATGCTCGACGTGCCCGATTTGGACACGACGAATCGGTGTGCGGTGGTGACCCGCAAGGGCGGTGCCCGCGATCTGATCGCGTGGCAGACCGGCACCGCGCGGCTGCTGCCGCGGCTATTGGCCGGGCGCAAGTCCGGTCCGGTGTTCCTGACCGATCGCAAGGCCCGCTCGTCGGTCGCGCGCGCGGATGTCGACCCGTCGACCGGGCGCGGCCGACTGTCCTATCGCCGTGCGGCGGAGCTGTTCGAGGTCCACACCAGTGGGTTCGACGGCGGCCCGTACACGCTGCATCAGCTGCGACATTCGCGGCTCACCCACGCGGCCGAGGCCGGCGCCTCGACGCCGGTGTTGATGAAGTTGTCCGGGCACACCTCGGTGCGAAGTCTGACCAAGTACGCGAAGATTTCCGATGAAGGACTCGTTCGATACCAGGCAGAGAGCGATCCAGCGGCGCGGCGTCGACCGGGGCGATGACAGGCTCGGCGCTGGGTACGAGTTCGGGGTGCGTGTCCAGGAATCATGGTCACCGCCTCCCACCTGCGCAGAAGACGGGACCAGGTACGGCCGGTCGAACGCACCGTAATGCCTGCGGGCCTTGCGATACCCAGCACGCGAGGAGATCCCGCAGACCCTCGATCAGCCCCGAGTGAGCAGGAAATTCACTACTACATCGGCGAACTCGTCGCGATACGCCTCCGTGCTGGATGTATCCAGGCCACCATTGTTGACCCGATACCGACCGTTGACGAACACCGCTGGCACTTCGAGTTCACGGACATCCTCTACCACCCTGAGATCCTGTGCCGTCTTGTGCTGTTGGTCTGTCAGCATTCTGGTCTCAAAGGAGGTCATCGCGCGGTGATAGTCCTCGGCTGGGATGCCCGCGGCAACGAACACCTCACCGATATCGCTGGGGGTTTTTACCGTCTGGGTCTTCCGAATGCCTTCGTACAAGGGAACTTTGACCTGGTCCTGGACTCCCAGAACCGTGGCCGCAGCCCATGCCTGGGTCAACTGCTTTGCCAGGGGACCCATGAAATCCGCGTGATAGATGGCCTGCTTGGTCCCGCGGGGACAGCCTTGCTGATCGCGGCGGGGATGCGGTTCATCTCGAAGAGATTGCTGTTCGGACAATAGAAGGAAAAGAGCCGCAGTACCTGCGGCTCCATGATTACGGGTTCGCCCAGCGTCACATACTGCTTGCCGTTCACGTAGGTCATGTTCGTCGATCTCCTCCGGCGAGTTGTCCGGGTGCGCCACCGCTACCCATGGCGAACACCCGCTTCAAGGAAGCGCAATCTCTCTGTCCCGCAGCGCGAATCAGACTGTCCGGTGTGTAGCGGTGCCCCGGACATCACCCATGTTCGGTCAAGATCGATGCTCCGTGTTAGCTTTCGGCCGATCGGTCCGTGGCTGTGGACCTACCCGTGGGACCTACCCGAGCTGGTCGTCGTCCCGGCCGGTGTGCCGGTGCCCGAGACAGGGGCGAAGAACTCCGGCTCCTCGGCACTCATGGGGGTTCCAGTAGTAATCGCCGAAAAAACAACGGATATGGCGTAATGCCTTGGTGAGGTGGGGATTCGTTGGGTTCAGCTGCGCGACGAGGTGCTGATCTGGCCGCGTGGGCGGCCGGTAGTTGGGCGGCGATCCCGACCACCCCCGTCACTGGATCGGCCGCACACCTGACCGAACCTGACATCGCCCGCGAACTAGAGAGGTTCATCACCGCTGCGCACGCCATATCCCCGGGCCGACCCTGATGACCTGTCGATCGCGAGCCGCTGCATGAACGCCCGCGCAGGCGGGCGGGCGATGTTCCACTCGCACTGGAAAGGGGCAGTCGCCCGGCCACTTCGGCCGAGTGCACCGTGGCCGGCCGCTCGTGCGCGCCTAGGACAGCGAGATCTCATGTCACGAACTGTGAGGATCTTGCATCAGATCGGCGATCACGGTGCCGATATGGCGGTGTCCGACGAGTTCGAATCCCACCACGGTGACAAAAGGTGCGAGCGTGACCACCAGCAGGCAGATCGCCGCGTTGGTGCCGGTGGCGGCGAGGAAACTCGCCGCGCCGATCACCATTGCGGTGCCGGTGAGCAGCAGTACGAATAGTCGGTCCCAAACACGCACCAGCAGAACGTAATTCAGGTACACGGCACCGATGTAGAGCGCGACGGGCACCGCGACGGCAAGGACGGTACCGAATGTCCCGAGGTGCGATTTGTGTTCGATGGCGAAGGCCGCGGTGTGTAGTCCGGCGCCGGTGGCGACGATCGCCATGAATATGCCGATGTGTAGGTAGCAGAAGGTGAAGGCGCGCTGCCGCTGGATACGCAGGATCGGCCCGGCGGGGACGCTGAAGTACACCCACCACATGCCGAAGGTGAGTCCGATTCCCGCTGCTGCGAGTAGAACGGCGTCGCTCGACCAGCCTTGGTCGCCGACGATCGCGGAAACGGAGGCGACGGTGCCCGCTACGCCTTCACCCAGGGCGATGATGGCGAGCAGCCCATAACGTTCGGCGATATGGTCGGGGTGCCAGGGTGTCCCGTCGGCTGAGCGCGCCTCGGCGATCCGCGGTCCGATCATTTCGAAGGTACCGAGAACCAGCGCGGCACCCAGCGTCACCGGGACCGTCGAGTGCACGAGAATTATTGCGACCCAGCCGATTTGCGCGATGCCTATGATCGAGACGTAGGTCAGGCAGGTGGCCCGATGTCGCGGGTCCTGCCGGGCGGCGCGCAGCCACTGGAAGATCATGACCACCCGCATCACGACGTACCCGGCGACCATGACCTGGTTGTCGACGTGGCGACCTTGGTCGATGGAGTGGAACATTTGCGGGATGCCTAGGGCCAGTACGAGTACACCGACCATCTGCACCATCGTCGCGGCCCGATAGATCCAATCATCGGTGTCGTAGGCGGAGGAAAACCAGCTGAAGTTGATCCACGCCCAGCAGATCGCGAACGTAGCGAACACGAAACCCGTCAGCCCCGCGGCGAAATGCTTCTCCGCCAGCAGATCGGCGAATTGGGACGAGCAGACGCTGAACGCGACGACGAAGGTCAGATCGAACAGCAACTCGAGCGGTGTGGACGTCCGATGCTGCTGATCGGGATCGCGCCCGGACATCGGACGGAATCGATGATGTGGTGTGAGGCTGGGTCGATCGATCGCGTCTGACATCGGCTGGTCCTCACGGTCGGGTTCCGCTGTGGTGATCCAGAATTCACGGTGCCTTGTCGGAAGGTGCCCGGGTGATGCCGACGCGGTCAGCGTACGCCAGGCCATGTTCGAACCTCGGCGAGCGCCGAACATGGCCTGGATCTCATCGCGGGTGCGGAAGCGGCCGCAGCCCGGACCCGAGATCGAGGAACTGGTCGATTCCCGCGTTGCGAACCAGGAAGCGGCACACCCGGATCAGAAAGTCACGGTTTGCCCAGGCCAAGTCGGTGGCCTGCGGTGCGACGGCCTGCACCCGTGCGAGCCGCGGCATGAACGCCCGCGCAGGGGGGCGGGCGATGTTCCACTCGCACAGGCCGTTTCGATGCGAGCGGGCTACCGAACCGCTGGGGTTTCCTGCATCCACCGCCAGTTGCTGGTCTCAAGCATTCACTCCTCATCCGCGGGTAGGGGTGCCCGCAGTTCCTCGAGCCTGGAGAGGAACAGTTTGAGAATTGGGGAGGTGTTCGTCTTGCTATAACCAACGGCCAGATCGATCGTCGGAGTCTCGCCCGCCAGTGGCCGGCTCACTACAGACGAAGGCAGCAACTTCTTCGCGTAGGCGGGCATTAGCGCCAACCCTCGGGTTGCCACAACCAGGGACACGGCCATAGCGATGTTGTCCACCCCGTGATCCACGGTGATGTCGAGCCCGCAGCGGCGCAGATAGGCCTCGGTCACGGCGCGCAGCACTGTGGCTTTCTTCGAACCTCCGATGAAGATCTCACCGGCCAATTCCTGCGGGTGAACCGCTTCGTGGCCGGCGAGGGGATGGTCGCTCGGCATCAAGACGATCAGCGGCTCGGAATCGACCACCTCGTACCCCAGGTCGAAGGTCG
>NZ_JAODNK010000150.1 GCF_025465275.1 Nocardia sp.
TCCCGGCGGTTCGAAAGGACCGGCGCCCTCGTAAGAGAAGGCTCCAGGAGGCGTGCCAGAGCGGCCGAATGGGACTCACTGCTAATGAGTTGTCCCTTCACGGGGACCGGAGGTTCAAATCCTCTCGCCTCCGCCAAGCCCGGTTCACCGGGCTGCAAGACCCCAGCTTGCTGGGTAAACAAATGAATATCAATGCGCCCGTAGCTCAACGGATAGAGCACTTGACTACGGATCAAGAGGTTAGGGGTTCGAATCCCTTCGGGCGCACACAAAACAGCAGCCCCTCCGCATCGAGCGGAGGGGCTGCTGTTGTTTCGGCAATAACGTAAATCGCCTTCCGGTAGCCGAATTCGATTCGGCTACCGGAAGGCGAGAAGCATTTATCCCCGAGGGATCAGGGCAGGATCTGCGGAACGACCTGCGGGGCCAGCGCGCCGACGAGCATGCCGACCAGGGCCAGCTGGAGAGCGGGGCCGACGGCGCAGAGCGGGATGAGGGGAATGCCGATAATGGTGACGCCGCATATCACGGCGCCGGTCACGGCTCCGATGATTCCACCCAGTGCGGCACCGTTGGCCAGCGGATCGTGGTTGGCCGCATCCGGATTGGTGGCGATGTTCTGCGGACCGGGAGCGGCCACCGGCTGCACCGCCTCCGCGGCGGCGGGCTCAGCGACATCCGCGGCCGCAGGCTGGGCGATGGCCGCGGCTACGGGCTGAATCGCGGCCGGGGCTTCCGGGGCCACGACCATCTGTACGACGGAGGCCGGCTGCGGGGCATCGACGGGCGCAGTGGCAGAAGCCGTTCCGGCGCTGGCGAAGGTCGCCGCGACCGCCAACGGCAATGCCGCAATGAGAGCCTTACGACCGAATTTGCCCATGGTCTTGCGCATGATTTTTCCTAACCCCCGCAGCACGCTCAAATGAATTAGCGTGCATAACGTTTCACGTTGCGAATTGCAACGATCAAGTTCTAGCTGATCTTGGTCGCCGAATCAAGTCCGGGTCCGCTATTCGCATGCGGCGGAATTGTGTTCGACGACACCGTAACTCGGGGGATTCGAATTCCGATTCGCGAACTTACTTCCAGGCGGCGAGGTCCGGGAGATCTCCGGTGAGATCGGCGCCGGGGGAGCGGCCGACGAGCCAGGCGGCGAGGCCGGCGGCCGGACCGGTGACGGTGGCGGCCGGGACGCCGACGGTGCCGGAGTAACCGGTGTCGGTGGCCGTGACGGTGAAGCCGGGGCCCGGCTCCCTGGCGGCGAAATCGGCGACGGCCTGGGGGAGCAGGCGCTCCACGAACGCCGCGCTCCAATCCGCCGGGGTGTAACCGGTATTCAGATCCACGTGGTGAATCTCCACCTCCACCAGGCGCATCCACACCACACGGGTGGCCGGCATTTCACCGCCCTGGCGATTGCGGACGACGGCCTGCCAGCTCTCCTCCGGCATCACCCGGGCCAGCGCCAGCCAGCGTTCGGAGGCGGCGGTGAGATCCTCCTGCTGCTCGTGCAATGCCCGCGGCGCACCCGCCTCGATATCGGCGTCACGCAGGAATGCGCTTGCGTACTGCGGGGTTTCGATGCCGGTGCGGGCCCACAGCAGCAGATTGACCAGGCTGTCGGCATTGCGGGACAGATGTGCCAGCACATGGCCGCGGGTCCAGCCGGGCAGCAGCGAAGGCTCCACCACATCGGCGTCGTGCAGGGCGGAGACGGCGCCGAGCAGGCGGGTGGTCGCGGCGGCGACAGTGTCGAGCTGCGTGGGGATCGCGGTGAGTTCCGGTGCGTCGCTGGTCACATCTCGACCCTACCCAGCGGGCCGGACACTCGTCGGACGGTGCGCCGCACCGGGCGGGCCGGTACGCGTCACTGGTCGGATGCGGCGCCGCGATCGCGTTCGGCCAGCACGATTTGCACCGCCAGCACGATCAGCCACAGCGACATGGCGCCCACCTGGATGCGCTGCGCGATCCCGAGGCCGTAATTGCCGGGCAGATTGTCGGCGATCAGCATCCACGCCGTCACCACCGCACCGATGATCAGAATCCAGAGCCCGGTATGCCGCAGAATCGGCCAGCGCCGGTATTTGAACGCCGCCACACTGAACGCGATCATCGCGATGTAGATGGAGAACACCGCCAGCGTGCTGGTGAGCGCGTGGATCTGATGCAACTGCGGGAACAACCCGGTATCGGAATACACGTGCTTGTTCGGATCCGGTTGTGACAGTGAGAATTGCGCATCCGCGATGGTGGAGATGCCGAAACACATGAGCGCAATCCAGCCGATGGTCGAATACCGGCGGCGCGAGAACAACAGCAGCCCGCTGATGCCGGCCACCGCCAGCATGGTGCCCGACACGGTATCGCCGGTGGTGAACACCCAGCGGAACGGCGCGCCCTTCTCGGCGAGCTGGCTCAGGAAGGTATTGGTCGGATCGCTGGGGATAGGTAGGAGGAACTCCAGCACCCAGGAGGAGTAGCCGAGACCCGCGAGGCCTATCAGGAGGGCGATCAGCCAGCGGAGGTACCGCTTCCAGCGCGGCGTCGGCGGCGACTCGCTGGGAGCCGCTGCCGCCTGTTGCTGCTCGGTTGGCATCATCGCCGTACTCGCTTTCGCCGGCCTCGCTCGCTCTCGCAGTGCAGCTGTCCGGACTGGTCGGACGGTCCGTTGATCAGTCCATTGTCGCGCATCCGCTCCGCCGATCCTCACGCCGTCCGCATCAAAGTTCGCATCACCAGGTCGGCAGCCGAATCGGGCGATTCGTGCTCCCAGACCCGCACCACCGCCCAGCCGGCCTGCGCCAACCGTGCGTCGGTGTCCCGGTCCCGTGCCACATTCCCGGCCAATTTCTCCGCCCACCACTGCGCATTGTTCTTCGGCGAAGTGGCGTGCTCGGGGCAGCTGTGCCAGAAACACCCGTCCACGTACACCGCCACCTTCCGCCGCGGAAAAACGATGTCGGCCCGCCTGCGCAGCTTCGGCAGGGGAGACCTGTCAATGAAGAACCGCGCACCCCGCCTGTGCAATTCCCGGCGCAGGGCCAATTCCGGCGCGGTATTCACCCTGCGCTGCTTCGCCATACGGGCGCTGGTCGCCGCATCGGTCGCGGGGCGCTGGGCAGAGGAGTCCACACCTACGGCTTACCACCGCGGGCGCGATAGGGCATCGCCCCGGTCGCGGTGCGTCAGGCGGCTTCGCGGGGAAAGCCGCCCATGCGGTCGAGGTGGTTCTCCATATCCTCGATGAAGCCCGGGGGAAATCTCAGCGTGCCCATGCTGGTGCGGCGCAGGAATCCGGCGGTGGCGCGGGCGGACAGCAGCCGGACATCGTCGAGGAACCAGCGCAGATCCTCGTACGGCGCATGAACGGGCCAGGTGGACACCGGAACTCGATAGACCACGCCGTCGCGGCCCCACGCGGCGGTAGGCCAGGCCCGATGGGTGTGCGGTGCGCCCTCCTCGAAGGCATCGTCGCCGGCATCGGCCAGGCGGCCACCGATCCAGGACGCCATGCGCACGCTCACCGCATTGCCGACCAGCTTCCAGCGATGCCCCGGCCGTACACCCGGAACCTCGAGAGCCGGTGTGGTCCAATCCCGATCGAAGCCCTGTAGGCGTTCGGCATCGGTGATGCCGGGCGTGACGATCTCACCGGAGGGCAGGCGCACCGCCGGGGGACTCGCGATGCCCAGGGCCGAACCGCCCTTCACGGTCGGCACCGCGTTCACCGCCCAGCCCAGGCCGCGGGTGCCCTCGGTCCAGTAGAAGCCGCACGGATCGTGGTCCGGATCGCCGACCGTGCGCGGTCCGGCGTCCGCGCCGAACAGCACCGGTCGCGGATCCTCGGTGCGCGAGGCCAGCATGAGCACCCGCTGGCGGCGCTGCGGCAGCCCGAACGCCTGCGCGTCGACCACCCGGTACGCCCACAGGTAGCCGAGCTCCTCCAGCGCGCCCGTAATGTGCCGCATGGCCGCCCCGCCGCCCAGCTGCAGCATGAACGGCACGTTCTCCATGAGTAGCCAGCGCGGCCCGCGTTTGCGCCGCACCAGCCGGAACACCTCGTCCACCAAACCCGAACGTGCTCCGGTGATTCCGGCCGTCCGCCCCGCCTGCGACAGGTCCTGGCAGGGGAACCCGGCCGCCACCAACTCCGTCCCCGACGGCAGCGACCGCAATCGCTTCACATCCGAATGCAATTCGACATCGGGAAAGTGCGCCCCGAGCACCCCCTGCGCGCCCGCATCGATCTCACACAGCAACTCGCTCCGCCACCCGTGCGCCGAAAGCCCGAGCTCCAGCCCGCCGATCCCGGCGAACAGCCCGACCATCCGCCCGCCAGTCACACAGATTCCTTTCAACCGCGAGTTCCCCAAATACCCGCGACTACGTTACTCGAGTCCCAGCGACCCACCCACGTTCAACACCGGGCATAACCGACCAGCTAGCACGCTGAGCCCCACCGACCGGGCAATCACGCCCGCGACACGCCGATAAACCTCGCGGAAGGCCCGCGCGGCCTACGGCGCTTCCGCGGTCGCCCGACCGGGAAAACGCGCCAGTGACACCCCGATAATCCCGGCCAACATCTATGCCCAGGCCAATTCAGTGCCCGGACATCGGAGCCGTACGCCTCGAGTTCGTGGCCCGCCCGGGTCTGGACTGCGGCTCCATAGACCTGCGCCTTGGAGGAGCGGAGGAGGGAAGGCCCGGGTAACAGGGCCACGAACCCGCCGGAGCGAAGCGGAGGCAAATAAGCCCAGTACGGTTATAGCGTGACGGAGAGCGGGAGCGAGGACTCGAGACCGGCGGTGTCGAAGTGGCCGTCGATACTGACCTGGCGTGCGCACAATTCGTCGCGCATGGAGTCGGTGCGGGTTGTGCTCAGCGGCAACCGGATTCGCGCGGCGGGGCGCATCATTGCCGGCGAGTGTGCAGATCATCCGGCCTTCAGTGCCTCATACGACCTGGTCACCGATGAGAACGGGGTGACGCGGCGGCTGTCGCTGCGCAGCACCCTGTCCACCGGGGAACGGCACGCCTCCATCGCCCGGGACGAAGAGAACTACTGGCTGATCGACGCCGGCGGCACCCACGTGCGTTCTACCTTCGGCGGCGCACTCGACGTCGATGTGGTGCTGAGCCCCTTCTTCAACACCCTGCCCATCCGCCGCTACGGCCTGGCGCACGCCAGCGAGGACATCACCGTCCCCGTCGTCTACGTCCGCCTCCCGGACCTGCTCGTCCAGGAGGCCAGCGTCACCTACAGCAGCGGAGCCGACGGCATCCACGTCCTCTCACCCGTCTCCACCGCCACCGTCACAGTCGACGACGACGGCTTCCTCCTCGATTACCCGGGCCTGGCCGAACGCATCTGACCCCGCCCCGTCATCCCGGCAGGATCAACCCCGTCATCCCGGCATGCTTTTGGCCGGGATCCACCGCGGTGGGCTTACCCGGGTGTGTATCCCGGCCAAAAACGCGCCGGGATGACGAGGTGGGTCAGGCGAGGGACTCGATCACCCCGCCGCGGCGTCCTGCGTCGGCGAGCTGGGCGAGCCAATCCTGGTCTCCCGGGCGGATTTCGGTGATGGCCCAGCGTTCGTTGTCATCGAAGTCGACTCGGGCGTCGTGACCGGCGTCGGCGAGTTGGCCGATGGTGCCGCCCGATCGGAGCGTGTCGCGCGCGCCCTCTAGGACGCGCAGGGCGTCGTCCAGGACCTCCAGCAGTGCTGCCGAATTGGGGTCGCAGATGGCGCGGACCAGGTCGGGTGCGGTGGCGGCGACTCGGGTGCCGTCGCGGAAGGAGCCCGCCGCCAAGCCGAGGGCCAGCGGTCCGCCGTTGCGGCCCTGGATGGCGAGGGCCTCCGCGAATACGTGCGGCAGATGGGAGATGCGCGCGACCGCCCGGTCGTGCTCCTCGCTCAGTACGGGCACCACCACGGATCCGCAGTCCAGCGCCAGCCGCGCGACCCGCTCCCAGGTGCCCGCGTGCGTGCCCGGATCCGCGCTCACCGCCCAGGCCGCCCGCTGGAACAGGTCGGGAGTGGATGCGGCCCAACCGGACTCGCTGGTCCCCGTCATCGGATGCCCGCCCACGTACCGCCCGGCCAGCTCGTGCCGTCGCATGGCCGCCGCGACCGGAGCCTTCACGCTCACCACATCGGTGAGCGCGCAGTCCGGTGCGAAGGACTTCACATCGGACAGGATGGTGTCGAGGGCGGGCATGGGCACCGCGACCACAATGAGCGCGTCGGTCTCCGCGGCGCGCCGCAGCACCGGTTCGATAGCGCTGGTCACATCGAAGTCGTCGGCCCGGGCGGCCTTCGCGCCCGCCTCCGATCGGTTGAACCCCCACACGTCGTAACCGGCCGCCGCGGCGGCGCGGAGCACCGATCCGCCGATCAACCCGGCACCGAGGACACAGACAGCTGCTTGCGAATGGCCGCTCATGCCATCAGATTCGCATACGACTTCAACATTTACCCCGAAGCGGACTACCGTTGCGCCCATGGCAGCACAGCGCTCGAGCACGAACAGGGCGGCGTCGGATGAGTACGACGACGTGGAAGGGTTCGCAGTGGC
>NZ_JAODNK010000153.1 GCF_025465275.1 Nocardia sp.
CGCAATACCTCGTGCCGCGCAACCAGATCCCGGGCCGCCGCGCGCAGCGCCTCCACATCGATGGCACCGCTCAACCGCACCGCCAGCGGAATATTGTCCACCGCACTGCCCGGATCGAAACGATTCAGGAACCACATGCGCTGCTGCGCGAACGACAGCGGAATGCGTTCCGGCCGCGGCAGCGAACCCAGCGCCGCACCGGCGACCGGAGCCGCGCCACCGTCGAGTTGCGCCGCCAGCGCCGCTACCGTCGAGGCCTCGAACAGCACGTGCACGGGCACCCGGGTACCCAGCGCGGTGCCGATGCGCGCCGCGGCCTGCGCCGCGAGCAGCGAATTGCCGCCGAGTTCGAAGAAATCGTCGTCCGCGCCGACCCGCGCCTCCGGGTTGTCCGGAATCAACAGGGTCGCGAAGACCTGTGCCACAGCCTCTTCGGCCGGAGTGGACGGCGCCCGGAACTCCCGGGCCGCGAACACCGGCTCCGGCAGCGCGGCACGATCCAGCTTGCCGACCGGGGTCAGCGGAATCTCGTCCAGCACCACGATGGCGGTGGGCACCATGTACGCGGGCAGCGATTCACCGATGAAGCTCGCCAGCTCGGCGGTATCGAGAGTGGTTCCGGGACGCGGCAATACATAGGAGACCAGCGCGGTCACACCCGACGGCAGCGTCTTGCCCAGCGTCGCAGCGTAATCCACATCGGCGTGCGTGGTCAGCGCATTGTCGATCTCGCCGAGCTCGATGCGCAGACCGCGAATCTTCACCTGGAAATCGGAGCGGCCCAGGTACTCGATGACACCGCCGGCATCCGATTCGCCGCCCGCGGCGGATGTGCGCTTCACCAGGTCACCGGTGCGATACAGCCGCGCGCCCGGCGTACCCGTCGCGTCGCCGAAAGGACTGGCCACGAAGCGTTCCGCGGTCAGCCCCGGCCGCTGGTTGTAGCCCTGCGCCAGCGCGGGCCCCGACAGATACAGCTCACCCACGACGCCGTCCGGCACCGGCCGCAGCCGCGAATCCAGCACGTACGCACCGACACCCGGCACCGCCGAACCGATGGTGATGCCCTCGCCCGGCAGCAGCGGTGCACTGCTGGTCGCGAGAATCGTCGCCTCGGTGGGCCCGTACCCGTTGTAGAAGGAGCGGCTGCCGGTCGCCCAGCGACCGACCAGCTCCGGCCCGAACTTATCGCCGGCGACCACCACGGTGCTCAGCTCGTCCAGCCCGGACGCATCCACCGACTCCAGCGCACCCGGCGTGATCAGCACATGGGTGACACGTTCGCGGCCGAGCAGCTCCGCCAGCTCCACGCCGCCGAACACACCGGCCGGGGCGACCACCAGGGTGGCGCCCGCCGTGAAAGCCAGCAGCAACTCCAGCACCGACACATCGAAGCTGGGCGAACACACGTGCAGCACACGCGAATCCGAGGTGACGCCGTAGTGCTCGCGCTCCGCGGCGGCCAGTCCGGCAAGACCGGTGTGGGTGACCACAACGCCCTTGGGCTTTCCGGTCGAACCGGACGTATAGATGACATAGGCCGGATGCTGTTCGGTCAGCGACCGCACCCGGTCCGCATAGGAAATGGGGTGCGCGGGATGCGCTTCGATCCGCTGCGTCCACACCGGATCGTCCAATTCGATCCAGTAGGTCGAGGTCCCGAGCGCTGCGCGATACTCCCGCGTGGTCAGCCCGAGCACCGCGCCCGAATCGGTCAGCAGATGTTCGATGCGATCCGGCGGATAGGCGGGATCGACGGGGACGTACGCCGCACCGGTCTTGGCGACGGCCCACACTGCCAGCACCGATTCGATGGATCGAGTGATGCCGATGGCGACCATATCGCCGGGGCCGACCCCGCGCCCGATCAGTTCCCGCGCCAGCTGGGACGATCGTGCATCCAGGTCGCGGTAGCTGATCTCACGCTGATCAGCCGAGTCACCGGTCGGATTGAACCGGACGGCAATCGCATCGGCCGCGGACTCGACCGCGGCGGTGAGAAGCTGCCCGAAAAGGGGGCTGCCGGACCGACGCCGACGATTACCGCGAGCTGTACGGCGGGCAGTATCCATTCGAGTGCATTCACCTCTCGGGTCTAGCTGGTCCGCATGCCGAAGACCTTCGGCCAACCCACAAACAACGGTGGTCGAACCACGCTGGCGGACTGAGCAATCATATCGGGCGCGCGGTGCCGCGATGACGGCTCGAGCTCAGAGAGTATCGGTGACCAGGCACCTTCGTTGCAGGCTTGTGATTTGCACCACAGGCGATTACAGCCACCCACGTCGGGTGGCCTGCACCCCGGCCTGGAATCGGGTGCTCGCACCGAGCCGCTCCAGCAGGCTCGCGGTACGCCGCACCACGGTCCGCCGGGACAACCCCAGCCGGCGCGCGATGGTGTCGTCGGTCGCACCCATGCTCATGAGCGTGAGGATGGCGCGATCGCGTTCATCGAGGGATTCGGACGGATTCACCGAAATCGGCGTGGCCATGGACCACAGCGAATCGAAGGTCTTGACCAGTAGATCCAGTGTGGGCGAGGGGCCGACCCGCACACCCATCGGATCACCGCGCCGCTCATCGGAGTGCAGTACCAGTACCGCCCGGCGGTCGTCGGCCACGATCAGCTTCATCGGCGGATCCGGCAGCGTACGCGCCTGTGCGCCTGCGGAATTGGTGGCAAGCACATGCCGCAGCCGTTCTGCGTCCTGGTAGATCGTCTCCTGATACAGCGTGCGGTAGTCGATGCCCGAGGTGATGCGCGCCGACTTGAGCTCGAACATCCGCTCCTCGGTCTCCACATCGGAGAGGAACGGGCCGCGCTCCACAACTTTCACGCAGGTGTGCGCCGTGTGCTGCAGATCCTCGAAATCGGCGAGCAGCTGGCGACGTTCGTAGACGGCCACCACCGCACCATCGGCATCGGTGGTGCGCCGCACCGAGCGGAACGTCTCACCCAGCCGCGCCGCCGCCGACTGCATGCGCATCACATCGGAGGTGCGGCGCCGAGTCTCGGCCTCCGACAACGCTTCCGGAGCATGCGCGTCCCAGCGCACGGTGCCGGTGCTTTCGGTCAACCGCACCGCAGCCTCCAAATGACACAGTGCCTCCAGCGCCGCCTCTGCCATGCGCGGCGGGCAGCCCAAGCGCTCGGCGACTTCGAGTGCGGTCGACCGTGGATGCTGCACGAGCACCGCATAGGTGCGGCCGTGCAACGAGGCAGGGTCGAAGAGATCATCCAATGTCGTCACCGCGCCCACCGGCATGCGCCGGTCCGGGAAGCGCCCGTTCGCGGGGGCGGGTGAACGCTCTACTGGTCCGGACCCCACTGCTGCTGCATGATTACGCCCTTGCTGACCAGCCATGGGAGCGGATCTTCCTTGGTTCCAGCGGCGTCCCAGATCTCCAGATGCAGGTGGGGACCGGTGGAATCACCGCGATTTCCGACAGTCGCGATCACGTCGCCGGTGTTGACGCGCTGTCCGCGGGTCACATACATATCGTTCACGTGGCCGTAGACAGCGGTGGTGCCGTCGTCCTGCTTGACACGCACCCAGAGGCCGAAGCCCTGTGCCGGGCCCGCGTCCAGGACGGTTCCACCCATGACGGAGTGGATCGGAGTGCCGATCGCATCGGCGAAGTCGATGCCGTAGTGCATGGTGCCCCAGCGTGCGCCGAAACCGGAGCTGATGACACCGGCGGTCGGGCGCACCGCAGCGGCGGGAGCCATCTTCTGCTGCAGATCCTTCAGCGTCGCCTCGGCCTGCGCGAGCGGGTTCGCGATCTCGGGCGGCAGGTTCTGCAGGCCGAAGGGCGCGGGCGCCGGGGCCGCGACAGGAGCATCGCCGGCCGGAGCATCGGCCGCGACGGGGGCGGCGACCTCGGCGGCCTGCTTGACGCCCGGCGCGGCATCGCGCAGCAGAGCGGCGTCCTGAACGGCCGATTTGTTCTCGTGATTGGGGGCCACCGGTGCGGCATGTGCGAGAGCCGGAACCATTTGGGTGGCGGTGCCGATCAGGGCACTCGCGGCAACCGCGGCTCCGGCCGCTACTTTGACGCGGTCGACGGTGGAAGGTTCAGCCCGATGTCGCTTTCGGGCGACTGAACCGACACGGTGGATGCTCGAATCATCGAGCAAATCCAGAACGGATACGGAGTTCGCGGTCTCTCTGTGGTGCGACAAAGCTCGTCCTAGAGTTCGAAGTTCCGGTAACGATTCGGCATCGCTGTGATGGAAACAGTACTCGCCCGTGACCATTCCGCAACCTTGCGTTCGAAAATCCCAGGTGGTACACCCCACCGCTGGATCACGAATAAGGGGCGGGAGCGCACACTGATGGGCGTGCTTCTCGATGAGCTGAATACGCCGATCGTGCTTGCCCCGATGGCGGGCGGGCCGTCCACTCCCGAACTGACGGCCGCGGTCTCCGACGCGGGCGGACTGGGAATGCTTGCCGCCGGATATCTCGGCGCGGACGATCTCGGTGGGCGAATAAAGCAAACACGCACCCTCACCTCCGCGGCATTCGGTGTGAATCTGTTTTACCCGTCCACACCTAGTCCTGTGACCAGTTTCGGCGACTACGTTGATCTCCTCGCGCGCGAATTCCCTATCGGTGAGCCAAGATTCGATACCGATGGGTGGGCCGCGAAGCTCGATCTGCTGATCACCGATCCGGTGCCGGTCGTTTCGGTGACCTTCGGCTGTCCCTCCGCCGAGGAGATCGCGCGACTGCACGAGGCCGGGTCGGAGGCGTGGGTGACCGTCACCTCGGTCGCCGAGGCGCGCATTGCCGCCGAGGTCGGAGCCGATGTGCTGATCGCCCAGGGCGCGGAGGCGGGCGGGCATCGCGGCAGCTTCGCCGACCGGCCCGAGGACGACACCGCCGATCCGCTCGGGCTGCTGACCCTGCTGCAGCTGCTGACGGTCGCCGTGGACCTGCCCCTGGTCGCCTCGGGCGGCATTGCCACCGGTGCGGCCGTGGCGGCAGCACTCGTCGCGGGCGCCGCCGCCGTGCAGATCGGCACCGCGTTCCTGCGCACCGACGAGGCCGGCACCGCACCGCTGATCCGCGATGCCGTCACCCTCGACACCCCGACCATGCTCACGCGCGCCTTCACCGGTCGCCGCGCCCGCGGATTGCGCAACCAATTCATGCTCGATCACCGGGACGCACCCGCGGCCTACCCGGAAATTCATTACGCCACCGGACCTTTGCGCGCGGCCGCCCGGGCCTCGGGCAATGCCGACGAAGTGAATCTCTGGGCAGGTCAAGCACATTCGCTGGCGGCCGAGCTACCAGCCGGCGAGTTGGTGCGGCAACTGTCCGAAGACGCGAAAACCGCTCTGAATAGGGCACTTTCGATTCGAATCCAGGGTTGTTGACAACGTTTTTCGTTTAGAATCGGCTGACACCATCCGCCATCCCATGAGGAGAGCGATATGTCACTCGACGTACCCACCGCACTGCTCGAGCGCGCCGAACGCGGTGAAGTCAGCGACGAAGAGTTCGTCGAATGTGTTCGGACTTCGCTGCCCTACGCCTACGAGGTCGTCAGCCGAGTGGCTGCCGACTTGCATTCCGGCGCCGAGGAATACGCGGACAATGTCATTCCACCCCCGGATGAAGTAGCACGCGGCCAACTGCTGCGCGCCATGGCGTCCGACGCCATTCGCGGTGGGCTGGAACGGCATTTCGGCGTAAAGCTCGCCTTCCAGAACTGCCATCGCGTGGCAGCATTCCCGCTCGCCGCAGTCGGCGGCGACACCTACAGCACCTTCACCTCCACCCGAGCCCAGCTCCTCAACCAGAGCCCGGAACTACGCAACTGCTGACTGCAGCACCGAATCGGCGCGACCGGCACCCCCGGCCGCGCCGATTCGCGCGTGGCCTTGACCGGTGCTCGCCGAGTGCGCAATTCTGCAGCCGGACAGCGGAAAACAGTATTCGAGGAGCAGCCGTGGCGAGCAATGAGCCGACCGACACTTTCGACCTGTGGGATCAGGATGGCGACGGCTTGATTTCCAGCGGTGACATCCTCGCCGGGATCGAGGCTTTGGGGCTGGATATCGACGCCGATGCGGTCGGACGGCTGGTAGCGGCGGCCGATACCGATGGGGACTGGTTGATCTCGCGGGCCGAGTTCGAGGCGGCCCGGATCGGGCGGAATGTCGAGATCATCGATGTGGATGCGGCTTTCGAGACGTTCGATGTGAATCGAAACGAGCTGATCGAGCTCGAGGAGTTGGAATCGCTACTCCGCACCTGTCCTGAACTCAGTGACGACTCGGCGGCGGCGTTGATTGCCGAGGCGGACCTTGATGGGGACGGGTACCTGTCCCGGGCCGAGTTCGCTGCGCTCCTGGCCCTGCTGGCAGGTTGAGAGGGAATCGCCCAGACAGCGCTACGCTTCCTGCAGCTTTCGCTTCAGGACCTTGCCGGTGGGGTTGCGGGGTAGCTCCTCCAGGAAGACCACTTCGCGAGGGACCTTGTACCGGGCCAGGTTCGACTTCACGAAGTCCTTCACCTCGGCCTCGGTGCAGGCTTGCCCGTCGTGGACCACGACGAAAGCCTTGAGGCGAGAACCGAATTGCTCATCCGGGACGCCGATCACGGCGACTTCACGGACGGCGAAGTGTGTGTAGAGCAACTCCTCCACCTCCGCGGGGAAGACGTTCTCACCACCGGAGACGATCATGTCGTCATCCCGGCCGTCGATGAAAAGTCTGCCGGCACTGTCGAAGTGGCCGACGTCCCCCGAGGACATGAGCCCTCGAATGATCTCCTTGTGCCCACCCCCCGTGTACCCCTCGAACTGGATGACATTGCCGACGAAGATACGACCGGTTGCCCCGGCCGGCACGGATTTTCCATCCGCATCGAGGATTTCCACGCGCGCGCCGAGCACGGGCCGGCCGACGCAGCCGGGTTCCACCGCCAGATCCTCAGGCGTGGCGATAGTCGCGTAGGCGACTTCCGTCGAGCCGTACAGGTTGTAGATGACCGGACCGAAGGTAGCGGTCACCTCCCGGCACAACTGCGCTCCCAGCTGCGATCCCGCGACGAAGATAATGCGCAGCGCGGACAGGTCACGCCCCGTGACGCCCTTACCGCCCAGGTCGACCATGCGGGCCAGCATGACCGGCACCACGATCATGGTGCTGGCGTGGTTGCGCGCCGCACTGTCGATGGCGGCCTGCGGGTCGAAGCGGCGGCGGATCACCAGGGTGGACCCGAAGCCGAGAGTCAGCATGCCGCAGGCGAATCCGAGGGTATGGAACATGGGCGCGCAGCATTCGGTCACCTCACCCGCCCGGAACGGCACCTTGGAGAGCAGACCGCCCAGGGAGGCGAGGGATTTCGGCTCCGGACGCGGCGCACCCTTCGGCGTGCCGGTGGTGCCGCTGGTCAGCAGGATGATCCGGGGCTCGGCCCCGGGCGACGGCGGCGCATCGGGCGAACCGGCGGCGATGAGCGCCTCCAGGCTGTCTTCGCTGGGAGTCTCCGTCCACGCCAGGTAGCTGCCCCGGCGCGGCGAGACCTCTTCCAGCATGTGGGCGTACTCCTCGTCGTAGACGAGCAGATCGGTGCCCTCCCGCGTGGCCACATCGCGAATCTGCGGTCCGGCGAAATCGGTATTGAGCAGAATGATGCGCGCACCGCACTTGGCGGCCGCGAAGATCGCATCCACTATCCCGCGATGGTTGCGCGCCAGAATGGCAACGCCTTCACGGGGTTTCAGACCGGCCTCGCGCCAGGCATTGGCGAGCCGATTGGACCGGTCCTCCAGCTCGGCGAACGTCAGTGAGCCGAGCTCGTCGATCAGCGCCGTCCGGCCGCCGTACCGCGCGGCCGACATCCGTAGTCCGGCCGCGAGGGTGCCGTAGCGAACCAGCGCGGTGGCCGCCGACAACAGCACGATCGGCGATTCGATCCGCGCCAGCCCCGCACCCAGGAACAGCCGGGCGGACTCGAGCTCCAGATAAGCCCGCTCCCCCACCGAACGAATCAGTCCGAGAGTCATGCGCGTGCCCCGATCGCCGGTCCCGCAGGACATCCGGTCGCCGGCTTTCCCTGTGCGCATACCGATTCCACACGGACCTCCTCGTCCACACCAGCGCTGCGTCAATCCACCCCAGCACTGTGGCCCACCCCACTGCGGGCATCCGCCCTCAAACTAACGGTACGGGCGTACCTACGCCAGAGGAACAATCTGCGCAACGCACAGTGCCCCGTCCTCCCGTTCGGGGAGGCGGGGCACCGGACATCAGAGCGTCAGGACAGCGTGGTCACCGTCAGCGCACCATCCGCGTACTGCGCCCGCAGCCGCTTCTTGTCGAACTTGCCCACACTGGTCTTCGGCACCTCGTCGATGAAGGCCCAGTGCTCCGGCAGCTGCCACTTGGCGAACTTGTCGGACAGGAAGTCGCGCAGCTCTTCGGGTTTCACCTCGGCGCCCTCGGCCAGCACCACCGCGACGAGGGGACGCTCGTCCCACTTCTCGTCCGGAACACCGATGACCGCGGCCTCCGCGACGGCGGGGTGACCCACCACGGCGTTCTCCAGATCCACCGAGGAGATCCATTCGCCGCCGGACTTGATGACGTCCTTGGACCGATCCACCAGCGTCAGATACCCATTGGCGCTGATCTTGCCGACATCGCCGGTACGCAGCCAGCCGTCGTGGAACTTGTCGGGATCGACCTCGGCGCCGGTCGGCGAGTAGTACGCGCCGGTGATCCACGGCCCCTTCACCTCCAGCTCACCGAGCGCCTGCCCGTCATTGGGCACCACGGTCCCGTCGTCGGCGACCAAACGCGCCTGCACGCCCGCCGGGAACCGGCCCTGCGTGTAGCGGTAGGCCCACGCTTCCTCACCCTCGGCGGCGGCGGGCGGATGCGCCACCGAACCCAGCGGGGAGGTCTCGGTCATACCCCAGGCGTGCAGCAGCGTCACACTGTGCCGCTCCTGGAAGGCCCGCATCATGGACGGCGGGACCGCCGCACCACCCACCACACAGGTGCGCAGATGCGAGATGTCCTGCGGCGCGGCCTGCAATCCGGCCAGCACACCACCCCAGATGGTCGGCACGGCCGCCGCGAAGGTCGGCTTGACCGCCGCCATCATTTCCAGCAGCGGTGCGGGCTGCAGGAACCGGTCGGGCATGAGCACATTCGCACCCGACATGAGCGCCGCGTACGGAATGCCCCAGGCATTGGCGTGGAACAGCGGCACGATGGCGAGCACGGTGTCGGAATTGTCGAAGCCCATGCCATTGGGCGAGATGACCTGCATGGCGTGCAGGTAGTTGGACCGGTGCGAGTACACGACGCCCTTGGGGTCGCCGGTGGTGCCCGAGGTGTAGCACATACCGGCCGCGGAACGCTCGTCCACGATCGGGAAATCGAAGGTGTCCGGCTGTGCCGCAAGCAGTTCCGCGTAGGAGTGCACCTGGACGCCCGCGGGCGCGGTGAGTGCGGCGGCATCGCCATTGGCGACGATGACGTGCCGGACGGTTTTCAAATTCGGCAAATACTGCGCGAACATCGGCAGCAGCGAACCGTCGACGATGACCACCTGGTCCTCGGCATGGTTGGCCACGTACACCAGCTGCTCGGGGAACAACCGGATGTTCAGGGCGTGCAGTACCGCACCCATAGCGGGGATGGCGACGTACGCGACCATGTGCTCGTTGTTGTTCCACATGAAGGTGCCGACCCGGTCGCCTTCGCCGATGCCCAGGTCACGCAGGGCATTGGCGAGCCGGGCCGAATCCGCGCCGACCTCCCGGTAAGTCTGGGTGCGAATCCCGTCCCCGGTCCAGGTGGACACGGTGCTGTCGCCCTGAAAGGTGGAGGCGTACCGCAGCAGTGTCGCGAGAGACAGCTGCTCGTCCTGCATGGTGCTCAACATTTCCCAACCGCTCCCTACATGTCCCTACTGGCGAGTGAACTGAGTCACGTCTCGGCAGAATAGCTGAATTCGGACATGGCCGGGATGGGCATCAACTGAGGGCAACCTGCCCGCAAAAGAAACTGCGGGCGGCGAACCCCACTCTCGCCGCCCGCAGTTTTTGTCGCCGACCCGCCACCGCCTGTGCGGCAACCAGCCGGCCTCGAAGTCCTGGAAAAGACCGGTGTCGCAACGACGCCCCCTGCGGCGCCGCTGAATAGCCAATCACTAACCAGGACAAGCAAATTGGAGTAGGATCTTCCGTGAATATAGGTAGTAGGACAGCAGGCTGTCCAGTCGGGGCGCGGCGGCGCAGGTCAGGCAGCGATCACCGTCCCAGAAACTTTTCTGTGAGCCGCAATCGCACCGGCGCGAGCCACCTTTCCTGCGGCCGCACCGGCCGAGATGGCCGAAAATACCGATTCAGTGTCCGCGGATGCCTTACTGACCAGCGACGATGCCCCTATTGTCGAATCATGAATCGTGAGCCGTCCATCCTGATCATCGGCGCCGGGTTCGCAGGACTCGGCATGGCGCTGGAGCTGCAGCGCCATGGGCTGTCCAACTTCACCATTCTGGAGAAGGCGGCCGATCTGGGCGGTGTGTGGCGCGAGAACACCTATCCGGGCGCGGCCTGCGATGTCCCGTCACCGCTCTACTCGTGGTCGTTCGAGCCGAAATCCGATTGGCCGCGCCGGTTCTCGCACCAGGCCGATATTCATCAGTACATGCGCACGGTCGCGGAGAAACATGATCTGCCGGCGAAAATCGAGTTCGGCGTCGAGGTCGACGAGGCGGAATTCGATGAGCAGGCCGGGATTTGGCGGGTGCGCACCACCGACGGTGTCACCCATATCGCCGACATCCTGATCCCGGCGGTGGGGCAGCTCTCGCGCCCGGCCATGCCGAATCTGCCCGGCATCGACAGTTTCACCGGCGCCGCCTTCCACTCCGCCGAATGGGATCACTCGGTCGACCTCACCGGCAAACGTGTGGCATGCATCGGCACGGGAGCCTCTGCCATTCAATACATTCCGGCGATCGTGCCGCTGGCCGCGCATCTGACACTGTTCCAGCGTTCGGCGGCCTGGGTGCTGCCCAAGTTCGACACCGAATACAGCGAGATACACAAGGCGCTGTTCAAGCACGTGCCGATCACCCGTATGGCGGAGCGATTCGCCATCTGGTCGCTTTTCGAGGTACTGGCGCTGGCGCTGACCGATATACCCGCCATGAAGACGCCGGTGATCGCACTGGCCGATCGGCACCGCGAGAAGCAGGTGCCCGATCCGGCATTGCGCGCCAAGCTGACTCCCGATTACGCGGCCGGCTGTAAACGCGGTTTGTTCTCCAATGAATATATGCCCGCGCTCGGCCAGACCAATGTGACCGTGGAGACCACCGGCATCGAGGCGGTCACCCCCACCGGCATTCGCACCACTGACGGTGTGGAGCATCCGGTGGATGTGATCGTCTACGGCACCGGCTTCAAAGGCACGGAATTCCTTGCGCCCATGAACATTTACGGCGTGGGCGGTCGCAAGCTGGCCGATGCGTGGTCGGCGGAAGGTGCGCGCGCATACCTCGGCATATCGGTGCCGGACTTCCCGAATCTGTTCATGATGTACGGGCCGAATACCAATGTCGGCTCGGGTTCGATCATCTACATGCTGGAGTCGCAGGCCCGGTACATCCGGCAGGTGGTGGAGTACCTGGCGCCCAAGCCCGGGACGTTCCTGTCCGCGCGGGCCGAGGTCGAACAGTCCTGGGACGACTGGCTGCAACGCCGCCTGAAGGACACTCCGTGGAACTTCTGCTCCAGCTGGTACCGCAATGCTTCCGGGCGCATCACCAATAACTGGCCCGGTGCGACGGTCCTGTTCCGTTGGAAGACAAGCACATTCAAGCCCTCCGACTACGACGAGACGCAGTCCGGACGGCGGTAGCGCGCGGCGGCGGGGGTGTACGCGGACCCTTGACTCCCCCGCCCAACTGTCTGAGACTGTCATTACTCCGACAATAGATCGTCTGAGACACAGGCGACAACGCCGGGGGCGTACCCGACCTTTCGGAGGGTCTCAATGACGCTGCCTTCTTCGCCTGCGCAGTCCACCGACGCCATACCGGTCGAAACCCTGCCCGGCCGCACGGCCCGCTGGGCCCGGGAATGCCTCGAATGGGCCAGGGTGCCGTTCCTTCCCTCCGGCCGCCGGGTCGGCCGCGTCTACGACATCGTGGGCCCGCAGAACCTCTTCGGCGAGGATTCGCTCTTCATCAATCTCGGCTACTGGCGCGACCACCCCGAAAGCCTCGACGAGGCCAGCCGCGATCTGGCAAGGCTGGTCGCCCGGGAAGCCGAACTCGGACCTGACGATGTGCAACTGGATGTCGGATTCGGTTACGGCGACCAGGATTTCCTGTGGGCGCGCGAATTCGGCCCCAAGGAAATCATCGGCATGAATATCGCCACCGAACAGATCGACATCGCCACCCGCCGCGCCGCGGAACTCGGCCTCGCCGGCCAGATCCGCTTCGAATACGGTTCCGCCATCGCACTGCCCCGCGCCGACGCCTCCTGCACCAAGGTGACCGCCCTGGAGTCGGCCTTCCACTTCCCCTCGTACGACCGCTTCTTCGCCGAGGCGTACCGCGTCCTACAGCCCGGCGGCAAACTGGTGACCGCCGACATCACGGTGCGCCCCAACCCCGTCACCGACCTGATGATCCGCGCCTCGGACCGCCCCGGCGCCGAACGCACCGCCTACGACCTCCCCCGCTACCGAAAAGCGCTCACCGCCGCCGGTTTCGAGAACATCAGCGTGTATTCGATTCGCCGCGACGTCTATTCACCCCTGGCGACCTACCTCAGCAAACGCCTCCGAGATCCCGACATGCGCCGCGTCAACCCGGTCCTGCGCGCCACCTTCAGCCGCCCCGGCCTGCTCGCCTGGGGCCCCTGGGCCGACTACATCATCGCCGTCGCCACCAAACCCTGACCCCGCCCGAACACGAGGATGCTGTCCACCGAGCCCCAACCAGGTAGACTCCCCGACGTTCAGGTCGGCCACGCGCCACCGGTTCAGCCTTCGTAGCTCAGGGGATAGAGCAACCCTCTCCTAAAGGGTAGGTCGCAGGTTCGAATCCTGCCGAGGGCACAGTCGGGCCTGTCATTTGCCCAGGTCAGGCAATGTTTTTGATTCGCAGGTATATTTGCGTGACCAAGAAACCGCAGGTCGCGTGTCGCAGGTTCGCACCCTACGGGGGTTGCTGTCAGCTAACACCCCAGCTCAGTGGGCTCATGAATGCTGGTCATAGACCATCAACGAGCTGACGTCCTGACCCGGCTCACGCGCCGGCTCGTAGGTCTGGGGTTGGCGCTCTCGGGTGCTAGCTGTCAGCTAACCGTCCACCTCGAAGCACCTGGCCAAGGCTTGACCGTCGACCATCACCGCTTCGGCGGAGCCCCTGCGCCATCGCAGTCGAATTGGCGGTAGTCGAGGCCACGCATCTCACTTGGTGGGGAGGGCGCCGTCGATGCCGCCGACGTCGGTGATCTTCCAGTCCGCGTTCTTGTCGAGGGTGACGCTGTAGGTGACGGTTGTCTGTGTGCCGGTGGAGTTTTGGGCGTTGGTGGAGGTGACGTTGAGGAAGACGTCGACGTGGTAGATGCCACCCTGTTGAGAGCTGACGTTCGCCGCGAGGGGGGCGGCGGTCGAGGTCCACTTCAGCGGGATGAGGATTTCGGTGAGTTTAGGGGCGGCGGCGTCGAATTTGCTGGCGAGCTGCGGGGCGGTGCCGTCCTTCAACTTCGCGATCCAGGCATTGGCGTCCTGGTAGTTGATGGTCGCCGCCGCCAGCGCGTAGTCCGTGGCTACCCGCTCGGCGTGCTGGTTGTCGTCGGCGGTGGCGTCCCGGGCCGCGAGGGTGCCGCTCGCCGAGTGCCAGAGGACCGCGAATGTGATCGCAACGGCCAGCAGCACGGCGATCGCGGCCGCGCCGATCATGTCGGAGACCCGCAGCGACAGGGTCTTTCGACCGGCTTGCCGATCGGCCGGGGCGGTATTGGACGGTGTACCCGCTGTGTCGGCGGGGGTCTCGTCGGTGGTCTGTGTCGTCATTTCGGGCTCCCTGACTTATTTGACGTTGATCTGCAGATGGATCGCTCCGTCATCAGCGACGGAGTCGAGTGCCTGTGCGATGAGGGCGCTGAGATCGATGTGGGCCGCGGCGCTGTCGGCCGAGGCAACCAGCGGCTGCAGGGCTGGCGCGAGTCGGCGCAGGTCCGGACCGACCTGCTGTAGGTAGGCGGTCAGACCGGCGATGTACAGCGGGAAGCCGTTCTCGACGTGGTAGTCGTCGGGGACATTGCCGTTGTGCGCCAGGGTGGCGACCTGTTGGACGGCGGCGTCGATCTTCGCGCCGAGCTGACCCCAGAGCGGACCCGCGGCGGCCATAGACGGGCCGGTCCAGGCCATATCACCGCCGATGGACTGCAATTGGGTGAGCAGGCTGCGGAATTCACCGGTGCGGCTGAGCAGGGTGGCGGCCAGCAGCTGGGTGGAACGGGTCAGTTGCGGGATCACCGATTCGAGCCCGGCGAAGCCTTGATCGAGGGTCTTGATGAGGGAACCGATTGCGGCCGGGTCCAATTCGCCGAGCAGACGGGTGACGGTGCGGGCGACATCGGGGATGGAGATCGGCATCTGGATGGCCCGGGTGTCGATGCGCGCACCGTCGCGCAGGTAGTCCCCGGCTCCGCTCGGCGTGAACTGCACATAGGGTTCGCCGAGCGCGGACAGGTTCTCGATGGTCACCGCGCTGTTCGCCGGAACGTGGTAATGGTCCGAGATACGCAGGCGGACTTCGACTCCCGCCGAGGTGTTGTTCACCGCGGTCACTGTCCCGACCGCCACCCCGGACAGCAGCACCGGCGATCCGGGCCCGAGGCTGCCCGAGTTGGTGAGCACCATGGTGGCGGTGGTGTATTTGGCGAACCAGTCGGCGCGCACGATGCCGAAGGTCAGGTAGTACGCGCCGACGAGGAATACGGCGAGGATCGCGCCCAGCGAGATGATCGAGCTCCGCTTCATCGCACCGCTCCGATCATGCGCAGCACCCGGACGATCTGATCGGTTTGATCGGCGCCGCTCACCGGCGCGGCCCCGGTATCGACGCCGGCGATGTTCACCTTCGGCCCCATCTCGACGAACGGAATGACCTTGTCGCGTAGCAGCGCGACCAGCTTGTTGAGGTTGGACGGCGCGCTGAGGTCGAGCGGCCTGCCGGTGAACAGCAGCGGCATCATGGCTTTCGCGGCGGAATCGAGGGAATCGACTGTCGGCCCGAGGAATTGGAGTGATTGTGCGACCTCGCCCAGCGGCTCCAGCAGGCCGAGGGTCAGCACGATCGAGTTCATCGATCCGGTCACCTGATCGACACCCTCGGCGGTCAGCAGCTCCGACAGTGCACGCTGATTATTCAGCAGCACAGTCGAATCCGAGCCCATAGCGGCCAAGAAGTCGTCGACAGACCGCAGGTTCGCCGCGATATCGGTGAGGTTGGCCCCGAGCGCCCCGAATACCCGGGCGGTCTCCTTCGGATCCTGCGGCAGCACCGCGTTCATCCGGTTGACGATGTCCTGCATCTGCCGCACCGTGCCGCCGGAAACGAAGGTCGCCAGGCCGGCCATGACATCTTCGATCTGCTGAGCGGGAACGGTGTGCGCCAGGGGAATCCGCCCACCGGGTTCGATCCGCCCGTCGGCGCCGCCGGGCGGGGTGATCAGCGCGATGTAGATGTCGCCGAGCACGGTGTCCTGGCGCAGCTCGGCGGTGGTGTCGACCGGTAGCCGCACCGAGTCGGTGACGTCCACCCGCGCGACGACGTGTCCGCCGCCCGCCGCCGTGGTGTCGACGACGGTGACCGAGTGCAGGTCACCGACGCGCGTCCCATTGGCCATCACCTTGGCGCGGGTCGGCAGATTGAGGGCATTGGCGAACTCGATGGAGACCGGATAGGTCGAGCCGGACACCGTAGTACCCGGCAGCACAATGGAACTGGGGTCCACGCCGCATCCGCTCAGCGCGAGCACGGCCGCCGCCGGCGCGATCGCGCACCAGCGCGCCCGCCTCATCGCGCGCCCGCCAGACCCAGCACCAGTTGTGCGAGCGGCATTTTCAGCGGCGCACCCGCGGTGCATCGCCCGGGCGCGACCGCATCGATCGCTCCGCACAGTTGATCCGTATCTCCCTGGGCCAGAGCCACATTCGGTGATACATAGGTGAGCACCGGTTTCCCGCTTTCCGGATCCGCCGAACGCCGCACGGCGGCCGCGAGTGGTGGGATCATGGTGATGATCTCCTGGAGGCTGCCGATATTCGCGGCGATCCAGCGCAGCGACGGCACGGTGGCGTCGAGTCCCTGGAGAATGGCCCCGCCGAGCGTGGTGGTGACTTCATTGAGCATCGGCAGATCCGTCGCCAGGCCCGCGATGAGCTGCGCCGCCGGTCCGAGCACCTGATCATTGAGCTGACTCAGCACCGAGGCGAATCTGGTCAGCATGGTCTTGATATCGCCCCAGCCACCGGACACACTGGCCGACAAGGAATTCAGCGTGTCGACGAGGGCGCCGATGTGGCCGATGGCGGCGTCCGGCGTGCTCAGTGCGGTGCCGAGATCCTTGATCAGCCGGTTGAATTTCGGACCCGCACCGGCCGTGGCGGTATCGAGCGCGGCAATGCCATCGCGCACCTGATCCTGTTGCGTGGCGTCGGTGCCGCCGGTCAGCTCACCGGACAATTTCGCCAGGGCGTTGAGCGTCTGCGTCATGCTCTTGGGCGTCAGTGTCCGGGTGATGCACTGGTCCGGGTTCCAGCCGTCGGCGGCCTTGCCGTCACTGAGCACCGCCAGGTTCCGGTCGGCCACCAAGGTACCGGACACCGTTGTCGCCGAGACCATTCCGCGCAGTGGATGTGCTGCCGCGACGGTGAAATCGACCCGGACCGCCTGCCCCTGCGGCTCGATGCGAGTGACGGTGCCGACCGGGATACCGCGCAGGGTGACATGGTTTCCGGCGTACAGCCCGACGCCGTCGGGCATGATCGCGCAGTAGCCGCGCGTCTTCGCGATCGGATCGAAGGCGATCAGATAGCCGAACAGCGTGACCGCGACGAGCACCACCACACCGGCGACCGACATGAATGCGCGTGAACCCAGCATCCGTGTCATCGGCTCAGCACCCCTTCCCTGGTACCGGAATACACAGGGCCGGAGCCGAAATCGTGATCGCCGACTGATCGACGCCGACTTCACCGCTCGGCAGCACGAACTTCCGCACACCGGTGAGGAGTCCATGAATCGAGGCGACCAGACTGTCCAAACGCGCACCCAGGCTTTGCAATTCGGGCACCGCGGCGGCCAGCTGCGTTGCCATCGGCCGCAGCGTCCGTTCCCAGACCGGCTGCATCGCGGCCACCCGGCTCAGTACCCCGCCGGTGACGTCGAGCGCTTCGAGCACCTCGGCCCTTTTGTCGATGAACACCGTCTCGATCACGTTGAGCTTGCTGATGAGCCGCCCCAGAATGGATTTCGCGCCATTGATCGAACTCAGGTACTCGTCGGCGATGCCGAGCGTGGCGGAGATGTCGGCGCTCTGCTGATTCAGCAGCGTCACCATGGATTCCATGGCCGCGCCCGCGCGGCGCAGGCCGTCCGGACTGCCGTTCAGCGCGCTGTCCATGGCCGCGAAATTGCGGCGCAGGGTATCGCCGTCGACCGCGGCGATCGGAGCGGCCGCGTCCTGGAAGGCGCGCACCAGGCTGTACGGCGTGTGCACGCGGTCGGAGGGAATGGTCGTGTCCCCCACGGGGACCGATCCCGCCGAGCTGAGCGCCACATAGTGCCCGCCCACAATGGTGAGCATGCGAATGTCCAGTGTCGTCTGATCGCCCACGAACACCCCGTCATCGACGGTGAAGCTCATCCGCACCCCGTCGTCACCCAACTCCAGCGACCGCACCTTTCCCACCGGCACCCCGGCCATCCGCACGTCGTCGCCCGCCTTCACCGAATCCGCCTCCGCGAGCTCGGCGGTGTAGGTCGTGTGGCCGGCCGGGTACACGTACACGACACCGCTGACGATCAGCGCCGAGACCACCGCGATCACACCGACGACGCCGCGCCGCACCTCGATGCGCGCGAGTCCGGACGCGGTGCGTACCGGCGCGGTCCTGCCACGAAATCGGCTGTACCACTTCACTACTGACATATCGACACCTGCTGTCCAGCGATCAGGACCTCGAAGATCCCCGGCACCGCGGCGGCGCCGTGCGAGCAGGTGAGGTCCACCCCCGGGTCGGCCGGGAGTTGCGCGTTGAGCGACTGCAACAGACCGGGCAATCGGCCGAGCGTCCGCGCCGTCTCGGCGGGATCAGGGAAGGCCGCCCGCACCGCGTTCTCCAGGTCGGTGTTGGTGGTCTCGGTGAAGCCGAGGGTGGCGAGCAGCCGGTTCAGCGGCCCGAAGATGCTCGGCGCGGACGTCGCGAAGGTGATCAGCCCGTCGAGCTGGGCCTCCACCGCGGTGAACACCTTGGTGATCCCGTCGACCAGCGCCACCAATTCGGTTGACTTGCCGCCGATCTGGTCGGAGACGCGCCGCAGATTGGCCACCAGCACCGAGAGCACGGCCTGCCGGTCCGTGACATAGCCGCCGAGCTTGTCGATGGCCTCCAGCGCCGGACCCAGGCCGGTGCCGTCGCCCTCGATGACACCGAGCATGCTCTGCGTGAATTGGTTGAGCGCGCCGGGTGAGAACTCGGCCAGCACCGGTTGCAGACCATTGAACAGCGTCGTGATGTCGAACGACGGAATCGTCTGCTCCACACCGATTGTCGTGCCGGCGGCGAGCTCGCCCGCCGGAGTGGCCGGTTGCTGAATATCGACGTACCGCTGGCCGGTCAGATTCTGATAGCGAATGGCCAAGCGGCTGGTGGTGAATACCGGGCGGCCGGTGGCCACGGTCAATCGCACCACCGCGCGGCCGTGGTCGAGGCCGATGGATTCCACCTTGCCGACCTGCACGCCGTACATGCGCACGTCGTCACCGCTCTTCAGACCGCTCGCATCGGTGAAAACGGCTCGGAATTCCCGGGTTTCACCGGAGATGGGACGCTGGATTGCCTGAATGACAAAGCCCAGCAACAGCAGCATCACCAGGGTGAACACCACCGGCTTCCAGACCGCGGACGCAATCGACTTCATCGCGGGCCTCCGCCGCCCGGCAGCCGGCCGAGCAACGGCTGCGCCAGCGCGGGAACGCCGCGCAGGGTGACCGCCACGTTCAGCACCGGTCCGTTCGGACCATCAGCGAAATCCGCGCCGAGCCGATCCAGCATTGCGCGCAGCTGCTCGCCGGACAGCTGTGGCGTCGGCACCATCTGCGACACCGTATTCAGCAGCGGCGGCAGCATTTCGGTGTAACCGCTCAGCGCCGGCTCGGCCGCCCTGCCCAGGGCGGTGATCGGCGCGAAGGCGTCGTCGGCGAGCAGGCGGATGGTGGCGTCGTAGAGGTCACGCTGGGTACGCAGCATATCGATGTGGTGGATGTAGTCGAAGAGCTGAATGGTCCCGCCGATCATCGGGGCGGCGCCTTCGAGCGCCGAGGAGAATTGGTCGATCAGAAACGACGCCGGATACCGCTGGGTGTCGGCGACCGCGCGGCTGCCGTCCACCACCACCTGCAGCAGCGGCGTGAAGGCGTCGAGACTGTCGGCGACCGCACCCAGCGCGCGTGCCAGCTCGGGTGTCAGCACGCCATTGGTGGTGCGGGTGAGCGCACGGATGAGGGTGCCCATGGTGGCGTCGCGAACCTGCTCGGCGCGTGCCCCGGTCAGATCGATGACCGCGCCCTGAGTCAGCGGCGTTCCCCCGCTGCCACGCTTCAATTCCAATTCGCTGATGCCGAACAGGCTCGACGGGGCGTAATCGACGGCCAGGATGTCGGTGAGCCCGAACAGCTGAGACTTGTTCAGTGCCAGTGCGATCCGTTGCCCACCGCCCTCCCCGGGCGTCACCGCGGTGATCTCACCGACCTGCACGCCATTGAGCCGAACCTGCGTCCCGGCCTTGATGCCCGCCCCGGTCTGCTCGGTACGCAGCACGACCCGCAGACTGTCCTCGCCACGCAACCGCTGCACCCCGAGCAGCGTCAGCGCCAGCACCGTCACCACGGCGAGCGCGAGCCCGCCGAGCAAGAGCGACCGCCGCTGATCCATTGCCACACCGGGCATTCCATACATCGGCACGCCATCACCCCGTAAACGTGATGGGCGCGTTGAATCCCCAGAGCACAATGCTGAGCAGCATGTCCATGGCGATGATCGCCACGAAGCTGGCCCGTACCGCGCGCCCCGACGCGATACCGACGCCTTCGGGGCCGCCGGTGGCGAAAAAGCCTTGATAGCAATGGATCAGAATCACTCCCACGGTGAAGATCAGGACTTTGATCACGGCGGCGGTGACGTCCCAGCCGCTGATGAATTGATAGAAGTAGTGGTCGTACACGCCGCTGGACTGGCCGTGGATCAGCACGATCACCGCGGTGCAGGACAGGTAGCTCAGGATCAGCGCGATCAGGAAGGTCGGCACCATGGCGATGGCGCCGCCGATGACGCGAGTGGTCACCACGAATGGAATCGAGCGCAGGCCAAGGGATTCCAGCGCGTCGATCTCCTCGGAGATGCGCATGGCACCGATTTCGGCAGTCATCCGGCAGCCGGCCTGTGCGGCGAATCCAATGGCGGCGGCGATCGGGGCGAGCTCACGGGTATTGGCGAAGGCCGATACGATGCCGGTCACCGGTCCCATGCCGAGCATATCCAGGGTCGCGAAGGACTCCACACCCACCGACGCGCCCATGACCATGCCGAGCACGATCATCATGGGCACGGTCCCGCCGCCCACGATGATCGACCCGCGGCCCCAGGTCATATCGGTGATGGTCCGCATGGTCTCGCTCCGATACCGGCGCAGCGTGAGCGGAATCGCCGAGAGCACCTGCCACACGAAACCCAGTGCGAATCCGGCCGTTTCGAGCGGCGCCAGCAGCCGGCCGCGGTTGCGGAGGACGCGGTACAGCCAGCCCAGCCCCTTCGGGGTGTAACTCGTGGCGGTCATCAGGCCAACCTCACCGGCAGGAACATGGCCGACAGCTGGGTGATCACGAGATTCACCAGCACGATCGACACGACCGAGAGCACCACCGCCGCATTCACGCCGTCGGCGACACCGCGCGGCCCGCCCTTGGCCTCCATGCCGCGCTGGCAGGCGATGACCACCACCAGGAAGCCGAAGATGGTCGCCTTGAGCAGAGATATCCACACATCGGCCACCACGGTGAACGACCCGAACGTGGCCCAGTAGCTGCCGGGCGTGACCCCTTGCGCGGCAACCGCGACCGCGTAACTCGCGGCCACACCGACGAAGATGATGAGGATATTCAGCAGCGGCGCGACCAGCACCATGGCCACCAGGCGCGGCACCACCAGGCGGTGAATCGGGCTGATGCCCATGGTGCGCAGCGCGTCGATCTCCTCGCGAATGGTGCGGGCCCCCAGATCCGCCGCAATGGCCGCCGCCCCCGCGCCGCCCAAGAGCAGTCCGGTGGCCATGGGCGCGCCCTGCTTGATCACGCCCAGACCGCCCGCCGCGCCGAGCAATGAATCCGCGCCGAGTTGGCGAATCAGATTTCCGACCTGCACCGAGACGATCACACCGAAGGGAATGGCCATGAGAATGGCGGGAATTGCGGTAACGGTGATCAAATACCAGAACTGATGCACCATCTCGCGCCATTGAAATCGCCCGCGGGCAATATCGCCGGCCGCCCCTCCCACCGATTCCATTCCGACACCCACCGCACGCCCATAGGTGCGCAGTCCGCCGACAATCGTCTCCGAGAAATTTCGACGTACGACGCTGATCGGCGATTGTTCGGACACCATTCCGCAACCGTAGATAGTCGCTGGGCAAGCGATAATGCGCTGGCCGGACAGGATTTTGATAGTTTCGGACGACAGGGCGGATAAAAAGCAGGGCCAGCGGAATTTCCACTGGCCCATGCCGAATTTCAACGCCTGGCGGCCGCCAGCGTCAATCCTTCGCCCGCGATGAATGCGCCGATCGGACACGGTTTCGCGGGTTTCGGACAGCGGCTGTACGATTGCCGCACCCTGTCGAGCGGGCGGTGAAACCTACACCCCGCGGGCGCGATCCTCATACGCCCTGCGGGCCGCGACATCGACATCGTCGAGGAAGACCCGGGTCATCCCGAGCTGTTCGGTCACAGCCTGGCGCACCGCGCGCGGCAGCAGCTTCTGCGAGGACACCAGCAGTCCCGCAAGGCGGCTGACCGCGACGCTGGGCTCCGGCTTCGCCAGCAGGCGCACGATAGCGTCGGCGATATCCTCGGGTTCGACCTGCATGCCGAGGGTGGCGCGGGTGCCCGCGGTGAGTTCGGTATTCACGAAAGCCGGGAGCACCGAGGAGAATTGGACGCCGCTGCCCCGGTATTCGAGCACCGCCGATTCGGTGAACCCCAGCACTGCATGCTTGGTGGCGCAGTAGGTCGCCAGCCCGGCGGTCGGCATCTGCCCGGCCAGCGAGGCGATATTGATGACATGCCCGGAGCGGCGCGGCACCATGCGTTGCGCGGCGAGCTTGCTGCCCAGGATCACGCCGTAGACATTGATGTCGAGCATGCGGCGGGTGAGCGCGTCGCTCTCCTCGATCAGCTTGCCCGCGGGCATGATTCCTGCATTGTTGACCAGCGCGTCCAGCGGACCGAGCGTGTTCTCGACCCGATCGAGGAAGCCCGCGAAGGATTCCGGATCGGTCACATCCAGCGTGCCGGCCAGCGGCAGGCCGAGCGCCGCACCGGTCTCCTCGACCACGGCCGCGTCGATATCGCCGATGGCGACCTTGGCACCGTGGCGGTGCAGGGCCGCGGCGGTGGCCGCGTCGATGCCGCGTGCGCCGCCGGTAATGACGACGACCTTGCCGCGTACTGAGTTGACGCTCATCGGTGAGCAGTCCTTTCGATTGGGCGGAGACGCCCGGCGGATGATTCACGCTCGGACAGAGGGCATTCCGGCTTACTGCCACCCGAACGGATCAAGCGGTTTCCGGGTGCGCCCGCCCGCCCCGCGCGGACCGGTGTGCCGCCGCGAGCAGGTCGGCGGCGAGGGCATCCACCGCCAGGTCCGCGTGGCGCAGGAGACCCGCCGCACACTGGAAGGCGTGTCCGAGACCGCCGTGCTCGCGATAGCGAACGTGGACGCCCGCCTCGGTCGCACAGGCCGCGAGCCGGCGTGATTGGCTGAGCAGGATGTCGTACTCGGCGGTATCGATCACCAGTGGCGGCAGTCCGGTCAGGTCGGCAAGCAGCGATGAGATCCGCGGATCGGCGCGGTCCGCGTCCCCGAGGTAGGTGCGTCCGAAGCGCGCCATCAGTGCGGGGGTCAGCGCCGGTTCGCGGCCGTCCTTCGGCAGTAGGCCGAGCGCGGCAGGCGTGAAATCGATTCCCGGGCAGAGCAGTCCCAGTGCGGCCGGCAGCGGCAGCGCTCGCTGTACCGCCGCGATGCCGAGTGCGAGGGTCAGGCCGCCACCGGCGGAATCCCCGGCGACGAAGATCTGCTCCGCGGCCCAACCCGCCTCCAGCAGCGCCTGATACGCGGCGAGCGTGTCGTCGAAGGCGGCCGGGAACGGGTGCTCCGGGGCGAGCCGGTAGTCGGTGACGTACGCGACCGCCCGCAGCTGGGTGGCCAGACGCCCCACCACCGCTCGATGGGTGCGCGGCGACCCTACGCAGTAGCCACCGCCGTGCAGATACAGCAGCACCCGGCCGGGCTCGACACCTGCCGGTGTGAGCAATTCCGCTGGCCTGCCCGCGAATTCGATCGTTTCGACGGTGACATCGCGGGGTGTGCCCGGCCAGGCGAGCAGCAGGCGCATGCGGAATCGCTGGGTGCCCCAGGATGCCGCCGGTGGGAAGACGAGCTTGGCGAACGGGCGCAGTCCCGCATTGAACAGCGGCCGCGGGACGGGTAGCGACATCAGTGGGTCCTCACAGGCAGTACGCGGTCATCGGTCACCGAATTCAGGTGGTAGTCGGCCAGCCGGGGCGGCTCCGCCATGCGGGCTCGGAATCGGTCCGGGGTCCACGGCCACAGTTCGGGCAGCCCATCGGTGCCCAGGTACCAGCTGGTGCAGCCGGTGGTCCACACGGTTCCCGGCATGGCGGAACGCATTTCGTCATTGAAGGCGGCGGTCGCCCGCTCGGTGGGCGCGACCGAATCGAAGCGACCGTCGCGCCAGCCGTCGATCCAGCCGAGGATGTGATCGGCCTGGTTCTCGGCGATCGCGGTGAGCGCGTAGTTGCCGACGGGGCTGTGCGGACCCATGAGCATGAAGAAGTTCGGAAATCCGGGCAGCCCGACCGTGAGGTGCCCGCGCGGCCCCTCGGCCCACGCCTCATCGACGGTGCGGCCGTCGACCCCGGTCAGGTTCATCGGCCGCATGAAAGCGTGCGCGTCGAAACCCGTTGCCAGCGCTATCACATCGAATTCGTGCAGGCGGCCGTCGGTGGTGACGATGCCGCGCTCCTCGATGTGGTCGATGCCGGTGGTCACCAGATCCACATTGTCGCGCTGCATCGCCGGATAGAAACCGGAGGAGATGACCAGGCGGCGGCACATGGGTTCGTAGTCCGGGGTAAGCGCCAGCCGCAGTTCGGGATCACGCACCGTACGCAGGGCCGTCCGGGCCAGCTGGCTGATCACCGTGCGCTTCCAGCCCGGCCGCACCAGGGCCTGGGCGAAGAACTCGAAGAAATTCCGGTAGCCGACGTAGGCGAGCCGGTCGAGCGTGGGAATCCGGTTGTGCACCAAGGTCGTCAGGCTGGAATAGCTTGGATTGGGTATGGGCAGAATCCATTGCGCACTGCGCTGAAACAACTCCAGCCGCTCGACGGATTCAGCCAGGCCGCAGACGATCTGCACACCGGTCGATCCGGTGCCGATCACCGCGACCCGCTTGCCGGTCGTCTCGACACTGTGATCCCAGCGCGCGGAATGCATGACCGCACCACCGAAATCACCGAGGCCCTTGATATTCGGATAGCGCGGTTCACGCAGGATGCCCGCGGCCGAGATCAGGAAGTCGACCACCCGCTCCTCCCCCGCGGCCGTGCGGATACGCCAGCGCGCGTTCTCGTACACCGCGTCGACAATCTCGGTATCGAACCGGATCCGCTCGCGCAGGTCGTACGTGTCGGCGACGCCGGTGAAGTACTCCTGGATCTCCCCGCCCGGTGAGAACAGGTGCGACCACACCGGATTCGTGGCGAACTTGTACTGATAGAACCGCGACGGAATATCGCAGCTGAGTCCCGGGTAGGTGTTGTCGCGCCAGGTCCCGCCGACCTCGGAGGCCTTCTCATACAGGGTCACATCGGTAATCCCCGCCTTGCGCAGGGTGATCGCCATGCACATCCCGGACATGCCTGCCCCGATAATGGCTACCGAGGGCATCCGGCGCTGTGCCGCTTCGTTATTCGTCATTGGTCCACCTCCACGGAATTCGCTGCCACCGGCCGTTCACCCGCGCCGCGAACCAGCTCGGCGATCCGGCGGCTGCGGGCCAGCAGCGGATCGGCCAGGGCCAGCACGGTGCGCAGGTCCAGCAGCAGGGGTACATAGTTCGGCGCGTACACGCGGCGCGCCCGGCGCTCGATGCCGGACACGATGACCGCACCCGCAGCGGTCACCGGGGCGGGCTTGCGCAGGGACTCCGGCAGTACCGCCAGCACCTTGCCCATCCCGCTGTCCACGGCGCCTCGGAGCATGCCGGTGTCGATCATTCCGAAGTACGCGATGCCCACTCGCACACCGGCACCGGCCAATTCGATGCGCAGGGCGCGCCCGAAGGCTTCGACGCCCGCCTTCGATGCGGCGTAGCCGGACACGGCCGGGCTGGCGACCGCCGCCATGATCGACGACACCACCATGACGTAGCCGCCGCGCTCGGTGACATAGGGCAGAGCGGCCCGGACGGTGCGGAAGACGCCGAGCAGGTTGATCTGGATGATCTGCTCGAACTCGAGCGGGTCGACGGCGGCCACGGTGCGCGTCGGACCGGAGATGCCGGCATTGGCGACCACGGTGTCGATGCCGCCGAATCGCTCGGCCGCCGCCCGCACGGCGGCATCGACCGATGCGGCATCGGCGACGTCGACGAGGAATCCCGCTGCGCCGGAACCTAATTCCTCGGTGAGCCGGTCGAGTGCGTCCCGGTCCCGGTCGAGCAGGGCTACTCGCGCGCCCCTGGCCACCAGTCGGCGGGCGGTCTCCGCTCCGATTCCATTGGCGGCGCCAGTGATCAGCACGACCTGATCCACCAGGTCGGAGCGCACGCCGTTGCAGAGCGACGTCTTTGTCATGCAGGCAACGCTAGAAGCGAAAGCGCGCTGCCGGAATGCGTGGACAAGTCACGTATTTGATCGGTTCGGACACCAGCGAGCGGCGTCCGAACCGATCAAAATCCAGTCCGACTCACCCATGGTCCGGGGCTTTCGAAACACCGTAACCTCGCCGCATGCACAGCCCCGAGACGCAGCACGCAGCCTCCGACGGTGGATATACGGCCGTCTATTCGGCCGCTTCGAACGATCCGGAAGCCTTCTGGCTCTCGGCAGCCGAGGCCGTCAGCTGGGATACCGCACCGACGCGGGCGTTGGATGCGGACGACGCCCCCCACTACCGCTGGTTTCCGGACGCCACCTTGAACACCTGCGTGAATGCGCTCGACCGGCATGTCGGGGCGGGGCACGGCGAGCGCACGGCGCTGATTTACGACTCCGCCATGACCGGGGAGCAGCGCCGGTACAGCTATGCCGAGCTGCTCGACGAGGTGGCGCGGTTCGCTGGAGTACTGGCCGCGCAAGGTGTTTCGCGAGGCGATCGGGTGATCGTCTATCTGCCGATGATTCCCGAGGCCGCTATCGCCATGCTGGCGTGTGCCCGGATCGGCGCGGTGCACTCGGTGGTGTTCGGCGGCTTCGCGGCCAAGGAACTGGCCGCGCGCATCGACGATGCCGAACCGGTGCTGATCCTCACCGCTTCGGGCGGATTGGAGCCGGGACGCACCATCGAATATCTGCCTATCGTCGCACGGGCGCTCGAATACACCACGGTCGATTCGGTGCGGGCGGTGATCGTCGCCGAGCGCGCGCAGGTTCCGGGATCGGTCGCGGACTATGCGGGACAGCCGCTGCCCTGGCTCGACTGGCATGCTCTGGCGTCGGAAGCAACTGCGGCCGAGCCTGTTTCGGTGGCCGCTACCGATCCGCTCTATGTGCTCTACACCTCCGGAACCACCGGCAAACCCAAGGGCGTGGTGCGGGACAACGGCGGTCACGCGGTGGCGCTGGCGTGGTCCATGCGCAATATCTACGACGTGGGTGCGAGCCAGGTCATGTGGGCCGCCTCGGATGTCGGCTGGGTGGTCGGCCACTCCTACATCGTCTACGGTCCGCTGATCGCGGGAGCCACCACCGTGCTGTACGAGGGCAAACCGGTCGGCACACCCGATGCCGCGGCCTTCTGGCGGGTCATCGCCGAGCACAAGGTGCGGTCCATGTTCACCGCGCCGACGGCATTGCGCGCCATCCGCAAGGTCGATCCGGAGGCGAGCCTGCTTGCCGGATATGACATTTCGGCGCTGGAGACGCTGTTCGTCGCCGGTGAGCGATTGGACCCGAGCACCTACGAATGGGCGACCGCGACGCTCGAACGCCCAGTGATCGACCACTGGTGGCAGACCGAGACCGGCTGGCCCATCGCGGCGAATCCGGTCGGCCTGGAGCGGATGCCGATCAAGGTCGGCTCGCCGACCGTGCCGGTGCCCGGATATCGCATCGAGGTGCTCGACGGCGGCGGTGCACCGGTCAGACCCGGGATCGAGGGGAATATCGTGCTGGCACTGCCACTTCCGCCCGGGACGCTGTCTGGGCTGTGGCGCGACGAGGAGCGCTATGTGCGCTCGTACCTGTCGACCTATCCCGGGTACTACCTCACCGGTGACTCCGGTTTCATCGACGAGGATGGGTACGTCTTCATCCTCGGTCGCAGCGACGATGTGATCAATGTTGCCGGACACCGGCTTTCGACCGGCGGTATGGAGGCGGTGCTGGGCGGGCACCCGGCCGTAGCGGAGTGTGCGGTGATCGGCGTGCCGGACGAGCTGAAAGGCCAGCGCCCCAGCGGGTATGTGGTCCTCAAGACAGGGTCCACTATCCCGGAGTCGCAGCTGGGCGCGGAGCTGATCCGGAAGGTGCGCGAGGAGATCGGCGCGGTCGCCTCGTTCCGGGACGTGACAGTCGTTGCGGCACTGCCCAAGACGCGCTCGGGCAAGATCCTGCGCAAGACCATGCGACAGATCGTCAATGGCGAGGAGTACGCCGTGCCGTCCACCATCGAAGATCCCTCGGTGCTGACCGCACTCGAAAAGGTAATCGGCCGATAGCGTTTCGACTCAGGCCCTGGCGACCTTGCGCTGATGGCTGGGCGGGTGGCCCCGCCAGCGGATGTAGGCGTGGGTGAAGGCCGCCGTCTCGGAGTAGCCGAGATGGCGGGCGACCTCCTCCACGGTGAGGCCATTGCTGAGCAGCTCCACCGCGATGGTCTCGCGCACCTCGTCCACCAGCGCCCGGTAGCTGGTCTGTTCGGCCGCCAGCTTCCGGTGCAGCGTGCGTTCGGTCATCGCGTACTCGCGGGCGATCGCGGCCATGGACGGCATCTGTCCCGGCTCCTGGATCAGCCGGGCCCGCACCTGCGCCGCGATCCCGCCCCGGTGCGTGCGCCGATCCAGCAGCTGCTGGCACTGCTGCACGCACATGGCCCAGGTCTGCGGGTCGGCCGCGGCCATCGGCAGCTCGAGGACCGCGCGCGGAAAGGTGATCGCCGTGCGTGCCGCATTGTCCTCGATCTCGACGACGAGCCCGGGGATGGCGAGAAACTCCCGGGGGAAGTCGAATCCCTGAATCTCCAGCAGCACCCGCAGTTCGGTGGTCACCGCACCGACCAGCAGCGGCAGCACGTGTGCGATGGCGGCCAGATCGCGTTCGAGCACGAACCCGCGCACATCGTCGGGGATCTGGTCGGTGCCGAATTCGAGCACCACCTCGTCCCGGTTCTCGTGCAGCAGGAAATCGATGAAGGCCGAACTCAGCGTGGCGTAGCGGCGGGCGACGGTCACCGCGTCACCGATGGTCGGGCTGGTCAGCAGCGCATACCCCAGAATGCCGGTGTTCCCGAGGCTATAGCGCAACCCCGCCTCCATCCCGAGACCCCGCGCCTGGTCGACGTGTGCGAGCAGGTTCCGCATGATGGCCAGCTCTTGACTTGCCTGCACCTCGACCGCCGGATCCGACAGTGCCGCCTTGGTGAGCCCGGTTCCGGCGAGGCAGTCCTCCGCCGCGACGCCGTGCGCCTCGGCCGTTTCGACCAGGTGCCGGGAGGCATCCGGGGCGCGCGGGTGATCCCACACGGGACTGCGACTAGCGACATTGCCGGGCATGTGTCTGAAAGTATCAAATGCCGGTCCGGTTCACGCATTCCTCGGGGAACTTCGCATTCATAGTGTTGCTGTCATGGCATTTGGTTCACCGGCGCGAGCGAAGAACGATGATCTGCGCGGCAAAGTCGTGCTCATCACCGGAGCCGGGGCGGGTATCGGCGCGGCGACGGCCCGGCACTTGACCCGGGAGGGCGCACGCCTCGCGCTCGTGGATCGCGACGCGGCGGCGCTGAAGGCGATCGCGGCCGAATTGAGCGGTGACACAGCGACTTTCCTCGCCGACGTCACCGATGCGGCGGCGGTGACGACTGCGGTAGACACGGCGATCGAGCATTTCGGCGGCATCGATGTGGTGATTGCCAATGCCGGAATCATCGGGCCGATCGAGACCGTCCGAACCATGAGCGCCGAAGCCTTCGAGCGCGTCATCGATGTCAATGTGTTCGGCGTGGCTCGCACGGTGCGCGCCGCGCTGCCGTCGATCATCGAGCGCGAAGGCTATGTGCTGGTGATCGCCTCGGCCGCCGCCGCCATCCCGACGCCCAGCTTCGCCGCCTACGGCGTCAGCAAGGCGGGCGCGGAGTCGTTCGGACGGTCCCTGCGCATGGAGCTCACCGAGACCGGCGCGACCGCGGGCGTGGCCTACTTCGGCCTGATCGACACCGGCATGGTCCGCGACGAACTGCTCAACGGCACCGGCCTCGAGGCCATGATGGCAACCCTGCCCAGCGCGTTCGGCCAACCCGTCCCCGCCGAGGACGCCGCCCGCGCGATTGTCGACGGCATCAAGCGGCGCGGGCGCTTCATCTGCGCGCCGCGCTACATCACGGTGTTGATCAGCATCCGCACGCTGGTGGCGCTGGCCGAACCACTCATCGCGCGAAACACCAAGCTGCGCGCGGCAATCCGCCGTGCCGACCGGATGGTGACCGCAGCCGCGAGCCGAGCCGGACAGTGAGCACACCAAACATGGTGCAGTGCAGCATCTCTCGGCGGCTCGCTCCGATATGCACCCTCGCCGGAAGCGTGACGGTGCTCATCCGGCGCGGCATCATCGACCCCTTGCGACCGGACATCACGGTGCGCACACTCCGGGCGGCCACCCGATACGGCCCGTTCGCGGGCGTGATCGCCTCGGGCGCCTACCGATTCGGGCAGTCGCCTGCACTGGTCGACGAACGCGAGACCTTGACCTTCGCCGAAGTCGAGGGGCGATCGAACGCGCTGGCCCGGGCCTTCCTCGCATATGGGCTCGGCCCCTCCGATGTCATCGCGGTGCTCTGCCGAGATCATGCCGGATTGGTGCTGACCACCGTGGCGGCCAATAAGATCGGCGCGCGGCTGGTGCTCATGAACACCGGCTTCGCCAAACCTCAGCTCGCCGATGTCGCCGAGCGCGAGCGGGTCACCGCGATCGTCGCGGACGAGGAATTCCTCGAGTTGCTCGGCGCGATCCGGCCCGAAATACCGCGCGTCACAGCGTGGTCCGACCTTCCCGGCGCGGCCGATCGGGCAAGCACACTGGATCGGATGATCGCGGGGCCGTCGCGGGCCCCGATGCCGGTTCCGGCGAAGCCGGGCGGAATCGTCATGCTGACCAGCGGTACGACGGGCACGCCGAAGGGCGCGCCCCGCGACCGGGTCAATCCGCTGCAGACCGCGCAATTCCTGGATCGGATCCCGCTGCCGGTCGGTGAGACCTTCTGCCTGGCCGCCCCCATGTTCCACGGCACCGGCCTGGTCATGGGCTCGCTCGGCCTGGCGCTCGGCAATACCATTGTGCTGCAACGCAAATTCGACCCGGAGCACACGCTCCGACTGATCGAGAAGCATCGTGTCACCGTGCTCATCCTGGTTCCGACCATGCTGCAACGCATCGTCGACCTCGGCCCGGACGTGCTGAGCCGCTACGACCTCTCCACGCTGCACATCATCTTCGCCGCGGGCTCGTCACTCGCCCCAGACCTGTGCGGCCGAGTCCGCGAGATCTTCGGCGAAGTCCTCTACAACCTCTACGGTTCCACCGAGGTCGCCGTCGCCGCGGTTGCCAATCCGAAGGAGCTCGCCGCCGCCCCCGGCACCGTCGGCCGCCCACCCGTCGGCTGCGATATCGCGTTGTACGACAACGACAATCGCCGCATCACCGAACCCGGCACGATCGGGCGCATCTTCGTCTCCAGCGGCCTGAGCTTCGCCGGCTACACCGACGGCAGACACAAGCAGACCATCGACGGCCGCCTCTCGAGCGGCGATATGGGCTACTTCGACACCGACGGCCTCTGGTTCGTCGTCGGCCGCGACGACGACATGATCGTCTCCGGCGGCGAGAACGTCTACCCACTCGAAGTGGAGAATCTCCTCAGCGCCCGCCCCGACATCATCGAGGCCGCCGTCATCGGCGTAGACGACAAGGACTTCGGAAAACGCCTGCGCGCATTCATCGTCCCCACCCCCTGCTCAACCCCCGACGAAGCCGAGATCAAGAACTACGTCAAGGCCAACCTAGCCCGCTACAAAGTCCCCCGCGACGTCGCCATCCTCGACCAACTCCCCCGCAACGCCACCGGAAAACTGCTGCGTAATCAACTCGAACAGCCTCAGCGTCGGTAGGTCGGATCACATCACCCGAGCGATCATCACTTCCACCTTCAGAATGCTTGGTCACACGTCACCGGGCTACTGGTGCTCGCACTCGGGAGGTATCTCGCGGGGCCGGTGACCGTCGATTCGCAGCATCTGGGCGTCGTTCTCGCGTCGATGATCCTGATGGGTGTTGGTCTCGCAGCGGTTCAGGGCCCGGCCATGTCCTTGGTGCCCTGTCGTGAATGCCGCACGTGCTGTCTTGCGGACACAAACCGACACAGTTCTCTTCCTCGACCATCAAAACGCGAAGTCGGCTTCAATCACCAAACCGACCACCAAGAAGATGCTGGTCGGTCCTGTTCCCATCCATATCGTGCCCCGCCGAGGGCACCAGAGCCTGCACCCATTGCCTAAAGGGCAGGCCACAGGTTCGATTCCCGCCGAGGGCACAGTCGAGAACCCATTTGCCTAGGTCAGGGCAATGTTTGTTCGCAGCCGAGCCACGGCACGGTCCACTGGCGCCGAGCCCAGAGCGCTTTGAGCCTTGCACCGCAAGCTAGTTCGGCATTCATCCAGGCCACCGCCCAGGAGGGGCGGGCACTGGCGCGACTCGGCGACACCACCGGCACCTATGACACGCTGCGGTGGGTGTCCCGCCTGGTGTCGGAGCTGACCACGCCCGACCGGCCCGAACATCACTTCCGCTACGATCCGGCGAAATCCGACGCCCATGTGGCAACCACTCTGGCATGGCTCGGCGACCCGGCGGCGGAGTCCTACGCCCGGCACGTGCTGGCCGATCTGGCGGGTGCTGCGCCGGTCCGGCCGCGCCGGATCGCGTCGGCCGACCTGGACCTCGGTCTTGCGCTCGTGGCCGCCGACAAACCCGACGAGGCGGCGGACGTCGCGCTGGCCGCAGTCGAATCCGGGCGGCTGGTGCCCTCGAATTTCTCGCGCGTCTCCGAGGTGGTTACCGGTATCGAAGAGCGGGGCGCAGCCGTCCGTGGTGCGCGAAGCGTTTCAGGACATCTATTCTTCGTCGAATTCCCGCCTGTAGTTGGGTATTCGGCTTCGATTGCCCGTCGACCGCTCGGTCAGGGCTCGAGGTCGACCATCCCCTTGCCGCTGGAAATATCGAATGGCACCGAGACCTGGTCGTGGGCGATCAACCAGGCGCCGTTGATCTTTCGCATGCCGTAGGTAACCCGGACCCACATGCCGTTCGCCGTCACCCCGTTCGGCATTGTGCCACGCAGGCGAGCGAAGGCATGGCCGAAGGCCACCCCGTCGCCCACGGTGAATGTCAGGTCGCGCAGTTCGTAGTTCACCGTTTCGAAGAACGCGAACACCCGCGCCCAGTTCTCGAGTTTCGCCGCGATGCCGACGTGCTGGAGCGGCGGCTCGACGTCGAAGGACACGACATCGGTCGAGTACGACTGCCGCAGGGCCTCTAGGTCCTTTGCGTGCAAGGCTTCGACCAGCTTGCCGATCTGATCACGGATCTCGACTTCGTCGCGGTCGGTGTGTGCTCGAAAGTTGTTGTCTGTAGTCATATCCGAAACTCCTTGTCTTGTTTTGCGCGTATGACCTTCCGGCGAGGCAGCCTGGAATGGCCTCGGTGTGGGCGGGTGGTCTGATCGTGCGGCACGCTCGCTGTGCTTGTTTCCTGACCATAGGCACTGAGCCCACCGACCAGCAGCGCCGCGGCGGTGGTCATCAGGATAGTTCTCATCGGCACTGTGGAAATTGGGCTGATCATGCCCAAAAGTTATTGCGCCTCAGACATTTTCGCTAAGACCAATATCGCTAAGGTGTTATAGCTCCGGGGCTATGCCGAAGCTGATCCCACCCTCGGGCACTTGCCGGATTTCACTGCCGCGGTTCGGTGGAGTCCCAGTTCCAGTCGATGATCGTGGTGCGCAGCCGTTGGGCCGCGGCCGGGAGATGGCTGCCGGCACCCCAGTACAGCGTGAGTGTCCGGCGGCACTGCGGACTGTCTACGGCGATCCACGCGACGGAATCGCTGGGGATGGAACGCCGCGCGAGGTCGGGGACAAGACCAATGCCGAGTCCCGCCTTGATCAGCTCGCCGATGGCGCCCAGTTCGTCACCCTCGCAGACGATCTTCGGGGTGAGATCCCGGGCGCCGAAGAGCCGATCGAGCAGCCGCCGGTGCCAGTGCCCCTTGCCGGCGGCAATGAACGGCTCCTCGGCGAGTTCGTCGACGGTGACCGAAGTCCGGCCCGCCAGTGGATGATCCAGCGGCACGGCCAGCCACATCGCCTCGTCGAGTAGCCGGACGGCTTCCAGGCCGTCGCCGTCGCCGCGGATCGGCTGCGAGGCGACGCAGAGGTCGACGTCCTGCGCCAGCAGGCGGCGGGCCATCTCCGCGGCGGGTAGCTGGTGGAGTTCGACCTCGATGCCAGGGTGGGACCGCTTGAACTCCGCGAGCGGGCCGATGAAGGTGAGGAAGGTCTCCGATGCCAGTCGCACGGTGCCGAAATCCCCGCCGAGGGACTCGGCGACGGCCCGCCGGCCTGCCTCGAGCTCGCCGAGCGAGCGTTCGACGTAGCCACGGAAGAGTTGCCCGGTGTCGTTGAGCCGCAGCCGCCCGGCCCGGTCGAACAGCGGCGTGCCGAGCTCGCTCTCGAGTCGCGCGATGGTCCGGCTCAGCGACGGCTGAGCCACCCGAAGTTCCTCGGCCGCATGACTGAGGTGCTCGAGCCGCGCCACCACGAGGAACTGCCGGAGCGTGTGCAAGTCCATGATCTTCTCCCTCGGCCACCATTCCCAGGGCGCCACCGAGGCCCAGCAGCTGGCGTCTGCTCATGCTCCCGATGTTGCTCAGGACACCTATAGAGCAATATAGCCAGCTGGTCCACCCTTCGGAGACGGCCTCGCCGCGTTGACCTTCCGCCGGGCTGCGCGGCCGCATCGAACCGCGCGATCAGCGGCAGAAGCGGATGCTGCTGGTCGCCACCCGCGATACGGTCTTGTTGCCGACAGGGTGCGATCGACTGCCCTGGGCGGCGCTGAATTCGCCTGCAGAAGTGAACTTCTCGTGCAACTAGTGGGTGAAGAAGTCGAAATCCAGTCGGCGAGGGCGATGGATTGCCGACGCGCAAGGACGGTGCAGCCTCGGTTGTGGATCAGTCGGATTCAACTGTTTTCTTGAAGATGATCAGGGCTTGATCCATGGTGGCCGTGAAGGGGGTGGCCATGGCGTCGGGCAGGATGTCGCGGCTCCACACGAAACGGGTGGTGTTGTCGCCGCTGGTGTACACCTGCATGACCGCGTTGTCGTGCAGTGGCGTCACGGTCCCGCCCACGACCGAGTAGACGAAGCGACGGGCTTCGTGGTCGACAGTGATAAGTCGTTCGCGGACTACGGTGCCGTGGGCGAAGGTCACCTCGCGGACGCCGTCACCCAGGTCGGCGCTAGCAGTGACCAGGCCGGGGGCCATCAGGAGTGGGCCGTCGACGAAGTCGGCGACCACCGCCCACACCTCCTGCGGCGCAGCATCGATGAGGATCTCTCGGGAGATCGAAGCCATGGCATTGTCCTTCCACATCCGGAACCGTGATGCGATCATCGCAGCTGCGCCATGGAAGGAGCAGTGCCATAGGAAATTTCGATCAGACGCCGCTCGTTGCGATACTCCGACGGTTCACTGGACGTCAGGTGGCTCGCTTTATCCGGGTGCGGGCATCGGCCCAGGAGAGCGGAAGGTCGGCGGAAGTTGCTGTGGAGTCGGCGAAGTGGGGATTGCCGAGACGACCGGCCATATCCTTCAACATGTCCGCGTGCGCACCGCTGTACACGAATCTCTCCATGGCCTGCCTGTCGGACCAGGCGGACAGGGTCCAGAAAGTTTTGGTGAACGGCTTCGCGTCCATTGTGTAACCGGCGCAGCCCGGGGCGGACTTCAGTTGGGTACGAATCTTCACCGTCCAACGCAGGAACCGTGGAACATCTCGGTAACGGGTCAGAGGCAAATTAGTGGTCAGAACATGTAACTGATGTCCGTCAGCGGGTTTGTAGACTCCGGCAGACCAGGGCAGGGCGGGCATCGACGGCCCCTTCCGATCGATGTAGGCGGCCGTCCGGGTCTCCCCGGGTACCGTCGCCAAAATCTCAGAATACTCAGGCGCTCTTCACTCTTCGACTCGAATTCGATGTCGACGCGATCAGGAAGGCCGTGGCTCGAGCTCCAGGTACACCGTGTCCTCCGGCACGCCGCCGAAGAAGACCCTGTCATAGAGTTGAGGCCACACGCGGTATATCGAGTTGCGAGCCTGCTCGGCACGTGGCCAGTCGGATTCGCCGAGCACGCGCACCGTAGCCCTCACCGCCGGACCGAGCGGCTTCCCCCGCACATTGCAGGGCGCGATCAGCGCATGCGGATTGTTCCGGATCCGCTTGACCTTCCCCGACTTCCGCTCGGTGAAGACGTAGGCGAGCCCGTCACCATCGATCCCGAACCAGACCGGCGACGGCACCGGCTCGCCGCTACGCCGGAACGTCACCAGCACCGCGTGCCGGTGCCCGCGCAAACCTTCGAAATCCCCAGCCATCGCGCCCGATTCGGTGATCGAAAACGCGCGCCGATCCCGCAATCTGTCGTACACCAGATTCATCCCGCTGCCGAAATTCGCCAAGATGCCCATGACTACCACCCTCCGGCACCAAACGTCGTGGCCAGGAACCACGATACGTACGCCGCGCAGTCCCCGGTCGAATACGGGCGCGACTTACAGGCGAAGCCGAAGCGTCCGCACTGAGAAATCGCTTGTGACAAACTGCCATTCGGATCGCCGACCGGGCTGACCGAACGGCCCGCAGGGTGCGACGGGTACTTGTGCTCGGGCGATGTGCGGGTCGGCCGTTCAAGGGCTTGGCGGTCAAGAGCGAGCGCAGCACTGCGCGGGTCGCCTCCGGGTCGGCCAGTGGGTCGAAGCCAGGAACTGTGCCCAGAACGTGCGCTATCTCGGGGTGCAGCTGCATCTTCACGACGACGTCACCCTCTGCACTCGTCGTCGATGGCCTGGTAGACCGTGGTCCAGAAGTCGTGCATGAGCTGCATCGAATCCGGTGTGGAGGCTCCGACCTGCGTGAGCAGGAGCCCAGTGATCCCGTTGACCGGATCGGCGTAGGTCGAGGCGCCGCTTCCGCCGTCCCAGCCGAACTGGCCGACCGGCGCGTAGTCGCCGCGGTAGGTGCGCGCAGCCATGCCGAAACCCCAACCGCCATGCTGGCCTTGGCCGAAGGAGATGTGGACGTTGTCGCGGGCCATCGCCTCTCGCGCGTCCAGCTGTTGGGGCGTAAGCCGATTGGTGGTCATCAACTCGACGGCGGGTCGAGAAAGGATCCGCTGGCCGTCGTGTACGCCGTGGTTCAGCAGCATCCGGAAGTAGGCGTGGTAATCGTCGACGGTGGAGTTCAGTCCGCCACCACCCCCAGCGAACGCCGGTGGCCGGCTGTGCCGCCCACCCACGGCCTCGTCCCAAACGAGGAATTCCCCGGTCTGCGGGTCGGGGGAGTACAGCGGCGGCAACCGGTCGATCTGGTCGGCGGGCACGTGGAAACTGTCGCTGCACGAATCCGACCTGGACTTCCCCGACAGCGGGGACGTCGTCGCCGATCTGCGCGGGCAGGCTCACACGGCCGTCGATCTGCTGACCGGGCCATCCTATGGCTCCCTATTCCGGGCCCTGGTGGCAGAGGCCCTGGGCGACCCTCAGATCGCCGCCGCGCTCAACGAGCGCTTTATCACCCCGTACGCGGGCAAGACGGTCGCCCGCCTCGAGACGGCCCAAGACCAGGGCCAACTGTTACCCGATTTCGACCTGGACCTGGCGATGGCAATTCTGTCCGGCCCGCTGTACTTCCAATTATTAATTACCCAGGAACCGCTAACCCATGAATACGTCGACCGACTCCACGACGCGCTCTTCACCGGGATGAGGCCATGAACCTGACACATCGAGCCATCGCCGGGCCGCCTGAGCCATCAATGCCGAATCCCGCCCCCAGAAGCGATTGAGCAAATCTCGTCGCATGTCCGAGCCCACACATCGGTATGGGCCGACTGCCACAGAGACCCCGATACTTCCGGATGGACGGTATGGCGGGTGGAGTCCGCACCATGGCGTATTGAGTCCCCGGGTAGGCGCTGGGACCGGCCATAGATTCGAGATCGCGAACGACTCACCGAGCACGAAACGAACTGAGAAGGCTGTCGTCATGATCAAGACTGTTGAGAACGCTCCGCTGCTGGACGAAGTGAAGAAGCGCATGGGTCGGGTGCCGAATATGACGAGGGTGATGGCCAACGCCCCGGTCGTGCTGGAAGGCTATCTGGGCCTGGCCGGCGCCTTGAAGCGCGCGACCCTGCCCGCCCCGACTTCCGAGCGCATTGCGCTGGCGGTCGGTGCGGCCAATGAGTGCGGCTATTGCGTTGCGGCGCATACCTTCACCGGCAAGCGAGTGGCCAAGCTGAGTGATGCCGAAATCGACGCGGCAAAGGCGGGCACCTCGGAAGATCCCAAAGAAGCTGTGGCCGTGGCCTTCGCCCGGGAGCTGACCGAGAGCCGAGGAAATGCCGACCCCGCCCCCGTGCTGGCCGCGGGCTGGACCGAGGAACAGTTGCTCGAGATCGTCGCCCTGGTGGCACTGCAAACCCTGACCAACTACGTCAACAAGATCGCCGAAACCGAAAACGACTGGCCCGCAGCATGACCGCCACTGCTACAGCTGCGGGCACGCGGAGCAAGGTCACCGACAGGCTGCGGCAGTTACCGCAGCCTGTCGCGATCACCGCACTGCTGTTGATCCCGCTGGCGGTGGCGCAAGCCGTGAGCCACCAACCCTTTTTCGCGCCGCCGCTGGCTGCCACGGCCGCGTTGGTCGCCGCCACACCGGCGGCCCCCGCCGCCCGATGGTCGACGGTGGTTATCGGTCACGTGGTGTCGGTGGCTGCCGGTCTGGTGATGGCCGTACTGCTCGGTAACGGCACGACCGCCGCCCTTATTGCCGCAATCGTCGCGGTCGCGGTGATGGGCGGACTCGGCCGGCTGCACGCGCCCGCAGTAGCGTCCGCCGCCGTAATGGGCGCCGTCGGCTCCTGGCACGGTGCCGCAGCGCTGCTGGCCGGAACCGTTGCACTGGTGATCATTCAGCAGGGCTTGGTCATCGCTCAGCAGGCACGGACGGCGTCGACGGTCACCATCCAAGCCTGAAGCAACCCCGGTCCGGCACGAAGGCTCCGAGTCGATTCCGACTTGGGGCCTTCGTCGTCCGCAGTACCCGAGATCTCTGGTGCCGGTGGTCCGGATCGAGCGGATCGGCTACCACCGTAGGGCGCAACTGGGGCGTGTCGAGATCCCGGTCATAGGGCGGGATTTCGCGCAGGGGGTCATATAACTCTGCATAGGCGGCGGCAGGCCGGCTGGGTTACGCCCACTCCGGCGCAGGTTGTCAGGCTGTTCGCCGGTAGTCGTTGGGGGACTGCCCGGTCCAGCGCTGAAATGCGCGTCGCAGGGTGCGGTGGTCGCTGTAGCCGAGACGCCCGGCGATGGACTGCAGGGGTAATTGCGTGTCGCGCAACAGACTCTTGGCGTGCTGGTATCGAACGACTTCGAGTTCTTCTCGCCAGGAAGTACCCTGATCGGCCAGGCGTCGTTGCAATGTGCGAGTACTGACGGAGAGTCGGCGGGCGACCTCCTCGATACATATCGCACGGGATTGACTGTCGGCCAAGGTCTCTCGGATCGCGCCGTGGAACATTTCCGTCCATGTCGGTAGCGGCCGCGCCGTATCGATGATCGACTGGGCGTACAGGTGCATGATGCGCCGCAGTTCCGGGTCGTGCGATCGGCCCTGCTGCGCTCGCTCCGGATCCAGCATGGTGAAGGAATTGTGCGGCTGGCGAAAGTGGATATTGCTGGTACCGAACGCTTCTGTGAGATATCCGTGGTTCTTCGGCGGACTGTGTGAGAATTCGACACGCACCGGATCCGCTGCGGCGCCACGTGCTTCACGCGCTCGGCGCAACATCACCGTCAGCGCGTATTCGTTGATCACTCCGTCCACGCCTTCGTCGTACGGAATGCCCTGGTATCCGACAGTCAGGCGGGTGCCGTCCTCCGCCGCGGTAAAGGTGACTGCGGGATCCGTCATGGCGATGGCGAACCGCGCGGCGTCGGTGAAACCATCGGCAAGGGTGGTGGCGCCGACGATCAGGTAGTCCCAGACATGCAGCTGTCCGCGTTCCGACGTGGCAGCTGCGCGGACACCCGCGTCGGGCCCCTCTGCAGCATGCAGCAATTCCCATAGCCGATGCAGTGCGACAGTCGGAACCCGAAGGCGGTCATCGTCCAGAAGGTCACGCCGGAGACCATCAATCGAGGTGACCTCGTAACCGGTGACTCCAGCCTGCGTCGCGGCGTCGAGCAGTGACCGCGCGATGTGCGATGACACAGTATCTCTGTGTAGATCGACGTGTGTCATGAAAGCGCTTCCTCAGCAAGGTGCCAACTCGGCGTTGACTACCCGCGTCAGCCGACGGACGCGGGCAGCGAATTGTCCGGGCAGATCACATCGGGTAGATCGAGTGCTTGCGGGGGTTGAACTCCGGCTTGACCGGTGACTTGTCACGCAGCAGGCGCAGGGCCTGCCGGATCTCCAGGCGGGTGCGCACCGGTTCGATGACGGCGTCGATGTAGCCGCGTTCGGCGGCCACCCACGGGGTGGCCATCGTCTCGTTGTACTGCTTGATCATGAATTCGCGTGCTGCCGACCGCTGTTCGTCGGGCAATGCGGCCAATTGCCGCTTGCCGACGAGGTCGACCGCGCTTTCGGCGCCGATCACCGCAATACGGGCGGTCGGCCAGGCGAAACTGATATCGGCGCCGACCTGCCGAGCGCCCATCATCCCGTACGCGCCACCGTAGGACTTGCGCACCACCAGGTTGATGATCGGCACCGTCGCCTCGATGATCGCGCGCGGGACACGACCGCCGCGAATGATCACACCGTTGGCTTCCTCGACGAGGCCCGGCAGTACGCCCGGGGTATCGACGACGAAGATGATGGGGATATTGAACGCGTCGCAGAGCCGGATGAAGTAGGTCGACTTGTCCGAGCAGGCGGCGTCGATGGAACCGCCGAGCACCAGCGGCTGACTGGCGATCACGCCGACCGGACGACCGTCGACCCTGGCGAACCCCGTGATCAGATTTTGCGCGAACTTGGCGCGGACCTCGTGGAACTCGCCATCGTCGAAGAGCCGCAGCAGGATCTCGTGCATGTCGTAACCGGCGCGATCGGAGTCCGGAATGATCTTGTCGAGCTCCCGATCACTGTCCGTGATCTCCGGCTCCAGGCCCGGGTTCACGATCGGCGGCTGCTCGACGCAGCTCGTCGGCATATAGCTGAGATAGTTGCGGGCCCATTCGTAGGCCTCCTGCTCGGTCTCGGCCACATGATGCAGGGTGCCGCGTTTGGCCTGCACCTCGGCGCCGCCGAGCTCCTCGGCGCTGACGTCCTCGCCGTTGACGGCTTTGATCACGTCCGGCCCGGTGACGAACATATAGGAGTCTTTGGTGCCGATGAGCACGTCGGTATTGATCGGCCCGTAGACCGATCCCGCGGCGCATTTGCCGAGAATGATCGACACCTGCGGCACATAGCCGGACAGTTTCTCCAGCACCCGGGAGATATCGCCGAACGAGGCGATCGATCCCACCGCGTCCTGAATCCGGGCGCCGCCCGAATCGTTGATCGTCACCACCGGGCACGCGTTGTCGAACGCGAATCGCAAGGCCCGCATGAACTTCTGGGCGGAGGTGACGCCGACGGTCCCGGCGTACACGGTCTGATCGTGGGAGATCACCACCACCGGACGCCCGCCGATCAGCCCGCGACCGGTGACCAGTCCGTCACCGTAGAGCGCATCCGGTTGACCGGGCTGGCGAGCCAGCGCACTGGTCTCGATGAACGTCCCGGGGTCGAGCAGCATGTGCACGCGCTCGCGAACGCTGGGAATGCCCTTCTTCGCCCGCTTCGCGATAGCGGCCTCACCCGCCGGTTCCGCGGCGATCGCCAGGATCTTGGCCAATTCATCGAGTTTGGCCTGGGTACCGATCACGCTTACTGCCACCTTCCGAACAACTCTTATGCCCCCGCGACGTTAAGCGGTGTCGACGCAGCACGCGTCACTGAATCAGATATACGGGATGAATCACAATCACGGTGAGGCTCACATCCCGAATCCCACGATGCCAGGGTGGGGATCAGACCGCCAAGCCGGCGTTCCAGGACTCGACCACCGGATCCGATACTCGACCCGGTGACGCCGGCGGCGGCGGAGCCTCGGGAACGATCGGGCGCGGGGCGACCTCCATGACCGCTTCCGCCACCGCGAGGCAGGCGCCCAGGCGCGGCGGGTGCCGTAGGCCCGAATCACCCTGCAGCAGTAGCCGGACCGCGGCCCAGGGCAGGTTCACATCGGCGAAGGCCGTTTGGAACAGACCCGCCGAGGGGCGCGGATTGGCTTCCAGCAGCACCGGTTCGCCCTTGCGGTACCGCAGCTGAACATTGGTCAGATAGGCCAGTTCGAAGTGCTGGACCAGTTGCCGCGCAATGTCGACCACTTCCGGATTGTCCAGCAGCATGCGGAAGCGGCCCTGCTTCGAGCGCGGAATGCCCACCAGCAGTTCGCCTCCCGGCGCCGAGAGGCAGTCGACGCTGATCTCCGGGGCGTCGAGGTACGGCATGACGAGCAGTTCGAACTCCGGGTCGCCGTCCTCCGCCGAGCGCTGCAGGGCCTCGGCCACCGCATCGACCGAGGCCACCGGCCGGGGCGGAGCCAGCAGGCTCGCCATGCTCAGCGGGTGGTCGTCCAGGATCCGGAAGCCGAAGGCCGAATACTCACCGCTCGGCTTGATGCAGATGGTCTCGCCGCCGGCCGACAGCTCCTCGACGGCCGCGCGGAAACTCTCGGCGTCGGACACCACGCGCCACGGCGGCACCGGAATGCCTGCGGCACTGGCAGCTTCATATGTGCGGGTCTTGCTGGTCAACACCTGCACGGCGGACAGCGGCGAGCACATGAGGCTGGTGCCGACCGCCGCGAAATCCGCGGCGCGGCCGGCGAGGGCATCGAGGCGGCGCGGCGGTATGAGGACATCGATGTGGTTCGTCCGGCAGAAGTCGAGCGCGAATTGCGCGTACTCCTCATTGCCGACGTGGCGCGGTTCGACGGCCGGCACATCGCAGACCGACAGGGCCGCCGCGCCCGAATCCACATTGCTGGCATACATGGTGACGTCGACCCCGTCGGGGTTCTCCCGTAGCAAGCGCATGACCTGGGCGGTTGCCGCCCCCGCACTGCTCAGCCAAATACGAAGCGTTATAGCAACGCTCCTCTCCTGTTCCATGCGGCCGAGCGGTGAACCTTGGCGCAATCCGGTGGTGGGCGGATGGTATCCCGGTTCGGTGACGTGCACATTTCGGCGAGAACGGCCCACGGTTCTCCCTGCTGCCCGGATCCCGCCGAGGGCATGCGAACGCACTGCGTGCCCACCGGGCGGCGGGCACGCAGGCTTGCTGAGGGGTGCGGCTCAGCCGCGGTGGGCTATCACCAAGCGTGGCAGCGGCCGTCGTCGTGACCCCACCGGTCACGCTCGTGGTCGTGCCAGCGGCCGTGCCGATCGCAGTGCCAGTCGTTGCGCCAGGGATCGTTCGGGTCGGCCCAGCCGGGACGGTTGAAGCCGCCCCAGTCATTGTCGTCACGATCGTGATCCCAAGGGGACTGATGTGCCGTCGGAGCCGCGGCAGCGGCGGTGCCCATTGCCGGAACTACGAGCATGGCGCCGGCGGCCGCTGCGGCGAACAACGTGGTGAAGAGCTTTGGTTTCAAAACTGGTCCTTCCTGCTTACGTGCCATGGTGGCGAACCCATTGCAGCCCAGGACCGGCCGTGCACCTAGAGATGACAGCGGACTCTCAGCACATTCCAACCAGCGCGGTCAGTGCCGGCCGCCGGAATTCATGGTCGAAACCGGATGGACCGGGGCAGGAACCTTGGGCAGTTCGGCAGCGACGGGGCCGCTGTCGAATACCGCAGGTCGCTGCACGGACGGCAGTACCCGTGCGGCAGGAGGCAGCACACGGGCAGCGGCAGGAGGTGCAATACGCGCGGCGGGATGCGGCGTGACACGTGCGGCCGCAGGGGGCGGCGATGCGATGCGCGCGGCAGCAACAGGCGGCTGCTTCGCCACGAGGCGGCAGGCGATCATGGTGGCGCCGCGCAGTACCGTGCGGGCGGGCTCGCCACTGCTGATCACGGGCAAACCGATTGTGGCGGAGACGCGTTCGGCGAGCAGTGGCACTGCCGATCCGCCTCCGGTCAGTACCACGGAGTCGATCTCACGACCCGCCCGGACGGCCGCATCCGCGGCGTCCGCGATGCGCTGCACCGCACGCGCTACCGGTTCGGCGATCAGCGCCTCCAGTTCGGAGCGCACGATTCGCCGATTCTCTTGAATACCGGGAAGATTGATCTCCAGTACCGCGGACACATCGCGGGACAGGCGCTCCTTGGCGTGCCGGGCTCGGGCACGCAGTGCTCGAATTCCATTCCAGTTACGGCGATCTCGTGGATCGAAGCCCGGGTTCGCGGCGGCCAATTCGGTGAGCACATGCTCGACGAGCAGTGCATCGACCAGGTCACCACTGAACTCTTGGGTACGCGTCGGCCGGTCGACTCGCACATTACTGCCGTCGGGCCAGCTCACCAGCGCCACGTCGAAGGTGGAGCTGCCGACATCGCACAGCAATACCGTTGCGTGTGCAGGGATTTCGTGTGATACCGCCAGCGCTGTGTAAGCGGCTTCGGCCTCCGACACCAGGGTGACTCGACTGCCGCTGGTTCGCAGCGCGGATCCCAGCTCTCGCACCGCATGCGCGGTCCAGGACGCTGGATGGGCGACAACGCAGGTCGGAGTGTGCGCCGTATCCGTGGTGAGCAGGCACTGGATCGCGGTGGCGACCAGCTGCGCGCCGGTGCGGCTACCGCCCTGTGCCACCACGGGAACCGGGTCGCCGACACGGGAGGTGAAGTCGCGGAATGCGGTACCGGGGTGCGCTCGATCCGCTTCTTCGGCCAGGCGGCCGAGCAGTGGGAGCGAATTGTCGGCGAGCTGAACAACCGCGGGAGTACGAATGATCTCGGGGCGATCGGTGAATGCGGAAACAAAGGAATCCGAGCCGATGACCACACCTACGCCGATACCTGATGACCTTGCCATGGACCGGCTCTCCATTCCGTGTAGTCCGACTCGACAGCTCATTCAGATTAGGGATCGAAGCTGGTGAAAGGCTGCACCCTTCCTGTGTGGTCGCTGTCGGCCGAACCTTGGAAAACCCCAGGCAAAAGCACAGATCACTGGCAACTGGCTCCCAGACTCCGGGCATAGCGTCTCGTTCTATCAACGGCGAAGACAAGCCGCCCTGCTACTCAGAGGAACAGCAATGGCTGTCGAAATTGACATGAACGGAATTCCCCAGCTCGGATCGATCGGTGCGGCTGCGCAAGAAGCGGTTTCGGAGCACGCCGGTCCGCCGGCCGTAAACCTCCCGCACGGATCGTTCCAAGCCTTCGACCAGCACGCGGGAATCGGCGAAACCGTCGACGTTCAGTCCACCAACCAAGCTGTCTTCCAGACCACTGGTGGCCAGGCCGGCTTCTCCGAGTACCAGAGCCAGACCGTCAACGAATCCCAGCACCTCGACACCCGCCCGGAACCGCGCGACCACAACAACTTCGGTCAGCACGCAGGTTTCGACAACAACGCAGACTTCCGTGAGAGCGCTGACTTCAACCAGCACACCGCTTTCGGCGAGACCGGCGCCCTCCACGAGCACAATGGCTTCAACGAGCACCGCGATTTCAACCAGCACAATGGATTCGGCGAACACCACGACTTCCACGAACATGACGGTTTCAACCAGCAGACCGGTTTCGAGCAGCAGACCGGTTTCGAGCAGGTCAGCGGATTCGACCAGCAGGTGAGTGGATTCGAACAGCAGATCGGCTTCGACCAGCAGGTCAACGAGTTCAACCAGCAGGTCAGCGGATTCGAACAGCAGATCGGCGGCTCCGACCAGTTCAGCGGGATCAACCAGCAGATCAGCGGGATCGAGCAGCAGTTCGGCTTCGACCAGAACGCCAGCGGGTTCGACCAGCAAGTCGGATTCGACCAGCAGACCCGATTCGACCAGAACGTCAGCTTCAACGAGAGCGAAACCTTCAACGAGAGCATCGGTTTCGACCAGCAGCAGTCCTTCCACGAACACGACGGCTTCAACCAAGGCATCGGTTTCGACCAGCGCGGGGGCTTCAACGAACGCGGTGACTTCAACCAGCACAACGGATTCGGTGAGCACGAAGGATTCAACGAGCGCGGCGGTTTCGATGCAGGCGGCGGGATCGGCGAACGCGGCGGATTCGACCAGCGCGGCGGCTTCGACGGACGCGGCGGGGTCGACCAGCGCGGCGGCTTCGATGGACGCGGCGGGGTCGATGAGCACGGCGGCGAAGGCCGACACTCGTGGCGCCCCGGCCAGCCCAACCCGGTTGGGCCGGAACACAATCCCGACGAACACGACGGCGGCCGCGACCGTGGCGGCGAGCACAACGGCCCCGGCAATCGCGGCGGCGAACACGGCCACCCGGGCGCACCCGTAGGCCCGGGCCAGCACGGTCGGCCCGGCGAGCACAACGGCGGCGGCGAACACGGACGTCCCGGCGCACCCGGCTCGGGGCAGCATGGGGAGCCCGGCCGACACGACGGCGGCGGCGAACACGGCCACCCCGGCGGACCTGTGAATCCCGGCGGACCCAACCGCGGTGGCGAACACGAGCATCCCGGCGCACCCGGCGGATCGGACCAGCACGGTCGGCCCGGCGAGCACAACGGCGGCGGCGAACACGGCTCCGGTTCGGGACAGCACGGGGAGCCGGGACGGCACAACGGCGGCGGGGAGCACGGCGGACCCGTGAATCCCGGTGGACCCAACCGTGGAGGCGAACATGGGCATCCCGGGGCTCCCGGATCCGGCCAGCACAATGGCGGCGGCAATCGCGGTGGTGAGCATGGCCATCCCGGTGCGCCCGGCTCGGGAGTGAATCCCGGCGGACCGAATCGCGGAGGCGAGCACGGACATCCGGGTGCGCCCGGCTCGGGAGTGAATCCCGGCGGACCGAATCGCGGAGGCGAGCACGGACATCCGGGTGCTCCCGGGTCAGGCGAGCACGGGCGTCCCGGGGCTCCCGGCAATGGACAGCACGGGAACCCGGGCGGACCCAACGGTGGCGAACACAGCCACCCGGTCGCGCCCGGCGGACCGGGACAGCACAACCCCGGCGGACCTAACGACGGCGACCACGGGCACCCCGGAGCTCCCGGCGGATCAGGCCAGCACGGAAATCCCGGCGGACCTAACGGCGGCGATGACCACGGCCACCCCGGGGCACCCGGCGGATCAGGGCAGCTCGGGAACCCGGGGTCGGACAACGGCGGGGGCGAGCATGGCAATCCCGGTGCGCCGGGCGGACACAACGGTGGAGGCGAACACGGCAATCCGGGTGCGCCTGGCGGATCGGGGCAGCCCGGGAATCCCGGGCAGCACGGTGGCGGCGGGGAGCATGGGCAGCCTGGTGCGCCGGGTGGGGTTGGGCAGCAGGGGAATCCGGGTCAGTCGGGGGTTGGCGGGCACGGCGGTTCGGGTGAGCACGGTTCGGGTGGGGCGCACGGTGGGATCGGGGCCGGCGGTTCGGTCGGGGTCGGCGGCGGGGAGCAGCACGGCGGTGTGGGTGAGCATGGGAATGGCGGGGCGGCCGGTGGATTCGGTGTAGGCGCCGGTGGGCATGCGGCCGGAGGTGTCGGGGTCGGCGTCGGGAATGCCGGGCACGACAACGGGTCTCATGGTGGCGCGGGGCAGCAGAGCTCGGGGCCGCAGGATTCCGGCGGGCAGAGCGAGCGGTTCGGAAACTCCTCGGGCGGCGACGACAGCCAGGGGCGGAGTGGATTCGCAAGCAATGCAGGCGTTTCCGGCGCAGGGTCGAATGAATTGACGGGAGCCCACAGCGGGGGTGTGTCCCCCGGTGTCGGCCTGTCTTCCAACGCAGGACTTTCCGCCAACGCAGGCCTGTCCTCCGCCGGTGTTTCGTCCGGCGCAGGCTTGTCCGCCAACGCGGGCCTGTCCTCCGGAGCGGGTGCGTCGTCCGGCGTAGGCCTGACCTCAGGCGTTGCACCCTCTGGTGTGGGCCTGTCTACCAGCGGTGGCGCATCCTCCGGCGTAGGCCTGCCATCCGGCACCGGCCTGTCCACCAACGCGGGCCTGTCCTCCGGCAGCGGCGCGTCGTCCGGCGTAGGCCTGACCTCAGGCGTTGCACCCTCTGGTGTGGGCCTGTCTACCAGCGGTGGCGCATCCTCCGGTGTAGGCCTGTCCTCCGGCGGCGGCGCGTCCGGCGTGGGGTTGTCCTCCGGCGGCGGTGCGTCCGGCGTGGGGTTGTCCTCCGGCGCTGGCCTTTCGTCCGGCGCGGGGTTGGGGCAGGCGCCGGGGGCGTCGCTCGGACTGTCGAATTCGAGTGCCAATCTCAACTCGTCGGGCAATGTCGGTATCGCCCACTTCGGTCAGTCGGCGGCGTCGTCCGCTTCCGGGGTGGCCGCGGCGAATGCGGTCGCGCCGATCGCCGTTACTCCGGTGTCGGCGGGTGTACAGACGAGTGCTGCCGCACAGTCGATTTCGGGGACGGTGGCGCAGGCCGCGGCGGCTCCGCAGCCTGCCGCTGTCGCCAATTCCTTCTCCTTGACGAGTGGCTCGGTGCATCCGGTCACCGCGCCGGCGGCCGACCTCGGTGCGGCTTCGACCGCACTGTCGCCGACCACCGGCGGTGCTGCGGCAGCACCGACCCACCTGGTGACCACCGCACCGGCGGCGCCTCAGCTCGGCGCGACCGCACCGGCGGGATCCCAGCTCGGCTCGACCACGACGGCCGGATCCCAGATCGGCTCGGCCGCACCGGAACCCGCTCACGCGGGAGTCACCGCACCCACCATTGCGGCCGGTGGCGGCGCGGCAGTGGCTGCCGGTGGCGCGGCGGTGGCGCCGCAAAGCGGTGCGCCCGCACCGGAACCCACGCATGCGCCGGTCACCGCTCCGACCACCGCGGCCGCGGCTCCCACCGCGGATCTGGGCACCAGCACAACGGCGGGCACCACCCCGCACGCCTCGGCCAATGCCGGCGCGCTGCTGTCGGGCAATTCGACCACTGCCCCGACAACGTCCGCGGGCACAGCGAACCCCGCGGATGCCGCACACCCGGCAACCACCGCCCCGGCGGCCAGCGCTCCGGTCACCACAGTGGCCGCTGCTCCGGCACCGGCACCGGCCGCTGCACCGGCACCTGTGGATCACGTATCGGCCGCCACCACCGTCCACCCGGCCGATGCGACCACAGCGCATCCGGTCGATGTCACGGCGGCCGACCCCGGCGCGACCACCGATCACACCGGGTTGACCACCTCCGACGCCGGTCTGTCGACCGGACTGACCTCCGATCCGGGCGCGCTGACCCACAGCACGGTCGATACGAGTCACCCCACCACCACCACCGATCTGCACCACTGATCGCCGATCCGGCCCGCCGCGTCCGACGCGGCGGGCCGGACAGCACCCCGCCACTACGCATGAAAGGAAATGGTGTGACCGCGTCAAACCCGGCTTCCGCGAGGAAACTCTCCCCCTCGACCGATTCGATGACCACGCTGCTCGATGAGCTGCGGTCGGTGACCGATGCCGTCGGGCGAACCGATCTGTCGAACCGGCTGTTGTCGGCGCGGCAGCGGGTCAGCGATTCACGACTGCGCATCGTTGTCACCGGCCAGTCGAAGAAGGGCATCAGCTCGCTGGTCAACGCCCTGGTCGCGGCCGATGTGTGTGCCACGAATGTGGCTGCGCCGGAACGCAATCGTGGATCGAAGCCGGTGGCCGGTCCGGTGGTCGTCGAGTACGGCGAGTCGAAGTCCAAGAAGGTCAGCCAGGCGGGCCGGACCGAGGTGACCCTGCCGGTGGATCTGCTCGCCGAGGGTGTGGTGCTCATCGATATGCCGGGTGTCACCGGCGCCGGTTCCCGGCGCGCGACGGAGATCCTGTCGATGCTGCCCACCGTCGACGCGGTGCTGTTCGTCTCCGATGCCAGCCAGGAGTACACCGCACCGGAAATCCGTTTCCTGCAACAGATTCACCAGCTCTGCCCGATGGTCGCGGGCGTGATCAACAAGATCGACAGCTATGTCCGCTGGGCCGATATCCAGAAGGCCGATCGCAAGCATCTCACCGATGCCGATCTCGATCTGCCGATCCTGCCCGTCTCCTCGGCCATGCACAAAACGGCGCATCGACTGGACGACCAGATGCTGGAGGTCGAATCCGGCATCCCGCAACTCGTGGCCTTCATTCGCAATCACCTGGTCGCCCGGGCGGATGCGCTGGCCCGCGAATCGGTCGTCAACGATGTCCGAGTGGTCTCCGATCACGTTGCGCTGGCACTGAATTCCGAATTGACCGCCCTGCAGGACTCGGCGCGCAGCGCGGAACTCCTCGATCGCATTCGAGCCGCCCGCGACACCGCCGACGCACTGCGCAAGCGCACGGCGAATTGGCAGTACGTCCTCGGCGACGGCATCACCGAGCTGACCGTCTCCGTCGAACATGATCTGCGGCACCGGCTGCGCGCCATTGTGCGCGAGGCCGAGGAGGAGATCATGAAATCCGATCCAGCACGCCGATGGGAGGCGTTCGGCGAGCGGATCAATGGTCGGGTCTCGGCCGCGGTTGAAGACAATTTCATTCTGGCGCACCAGCTTTCGATCGATCTGGCGGGCAAGGTCGCCGACAAGTTCAGCGAGGACGGCAAGGTCCAGCTGCCGGCGCTCCCCGGCGCGGACACCGATTCCCTGCTCGGCCGGCTCGGTTCGGTGGAAGCGCTGGAGAGCGGCAAGGCCGGAGTTATCCAGCGCGCCATCACCAGCCTGCGCGGTTCGTACGGCGGCGTGCTGATGGTCGGCTTGGCCACGAGCCTGCTCGGACTCGCCCTGGTGAATCCGTGGTCGATCGGCGCGGGATTGCTGCTCGGCGCCAACACTTTCCGTGAGGATCACAAGACCCTCAAGGCCCGCCGCCGTTCCGAGGCAAGGCTCGCCGTGGCCCGACTCATGGACGAGGTCGTCTTCCAGGTCAGCAAGGAATCCAAGCAGCGCCTGCGCGATGTGCAGCGCACCCTGCGCGACCACTTCACCACGGTGGCCGACGAAATGCTCCGCTCCGCAAGCGATTCCCTGCAGGCCGCGCAGGAGGCAGGCAATACGCACGAGAGCCAGCGTGCGACCCGCATCGCCCAGGTCGAGGGCAATCTGAGCTATCTGCGTCAATTGCGCGTGCAGGCAGCAGGTTTGGTCCAGGCAGGAGAGGCACAGTGACCGGGCGAGAACTGACCGAGGCGTACCGCCTGATCCGTACGGCCCGTGCCGAATTCGGCCCGCGCTCCGGGTGCGCCGCCGAATTGGCCGCGTGCGAGCGCCGACTCGGCGAACCGCTGCGGGTGGCGCTGGCCGGCACCCTCAAGTCGGGTAAATCGACACTGCTCAATGCGCTGATCGGCGATGAGATCGCGCCGACCGATGCCACCGAATGCACCCGCGTGGTGACCTGGTTCCAGCAATCGGCGACACCCCGTATCCAGCTCACCGCAGACGGCCGCCCGCGCCTGCTGCCGGTGCTGCGCACCGATGGCCAGCTCACCCTCGACCCGGGTGTCTCCGCCGACCGTGTCGAAAAGCTGGAGGTCTTCTGGCCTTCCTCGCTGCTCGACGATTTCACCATCATCGACACCCCCGGCACCTCGTCGAACTCTCGCGACGTCTCCGAACGCACCCTGGCACTGCTCGCCCCCGAGGACGGGACTTGCGAAGCGGACGCCATCGTCTACCTCATGCGCGATCTGCACGACACCGATGTCCAACTGCTGCAACATATTCAGGACCAGATGGCGACCGGCACCGGTCCGCTGGGCGTTGTCGGCGTACTGTCGCGAGCCGATGAGATCGACGGCGGCCACGGCGATCCGCTGGCGGCCGCCCACCGACTGAGCCGCGACCTGGCCGATGCGCCGGAACTACAGGGGCTGCACCAGAGCTTCATTCCGGTTTCCGGTCTGCTGGCCCTGCGCGGCCAAACGCTGCGCCAGGCCGAATTCACCATCCTGCGCGCCCTGGCATCGGTCCCCCGCAATGACCTCGACGCGGCCCTGATCTCGGTCACCCGCTTCACCGCGCCCACCAGCAATCTTCCGGTGACCGAGATTGACCGCACCCGTCTGGTCAATGCCTTCGGCCTGTTCGGTATTCGACTGGCCGTCTCCATGATTCACGCGGGCATTGCCGACGCACCGGCGCTGGCCGCCGAACTGCTGCGCCGCAGCGGCCTCGATGACCTGCGCCGCACTCTCAACAGCCAATTCGGCCAGCGCAATGAACAACTGAAAGCCCATTCCGCGATGGCATCGCTCAAACGCATTCTGGCCCGCCACCCGGCGAGCGAGGGGCTGTCCCGTCAGGTGGATCGCAGTCTCGCCGATACACATACCTTCACCGAGCTCCGGCTACTGTCCAGCATGCGCGCCACCCGACTGAGCGAACTCGACCGCGACCTCGCCACCCGGGTCCTCGGCGGCAAGGGTATCTCCGCACACCAGCGGCTCGGCCTGCCCGCGAACGCGGGTCCGGCGCAGCGGCGCGATGCCGCCCTGCGCGCAATCCGGGACTGGCGCAACCGACTCGACAATCCGCTGCTGGATCCGCTCACCGCCGCCACTTGCCGGGCCGTTGCCCGGAGTTGCGAATCCATTGTCGAAGACAGCCGGACCGCGATTCGGTAGCCGGACGGGTTTCAGTAAACGCTGTAGAACTCGCGAGCCAGCGTGAAGCCGTGGCCGGTGCTGCCGTCGGCGCATTCGACGAACCGCGTGGTGACATTGCACGCCAGCGTGCCCTGCCGGACCTGCTGACCGTAATCGACTACGCGAGAATGGAAGTCGACAGGCTGATCGGTGTGACAGTTGATCTGCGCGAAGGCGCCGTCCTGTTCGGAGAACACGTCGCCGTACGCGCCGTGGCAGTTGGCCGGCACCGCCGGCTGGGCATAGCTGTGGTCCCTGATCTCGCACACCGCACCGTGCGGGCCGACTAGGCAGCCGATATTCCCGGACGGCGTGACGAACTGATCGAGTTGCGCGGCATTCGCCGGTGCCACGCTGAGGGCGAGGGCCGTGGTGGCCGCCGCGACGGCACACAGGACGGTCGAAAAGTATGTCGCTTTCATGACTTCGGAGTCTTTCTCGGGTGCTCGATGAGGGTGTCCCCATGCTGTTCCCGCCCGGTTTCAAAACCCTTACGCCCGGCTTGTCAACAGGCAGTCCGGAAAACGAACCGACCGGGCCGAAGTTGACAATCCCACCGAGCACGCTCAACATTGCCGAGTCAGCACCTCGCTAGGCGAGGCTCCTGTACGAACACAGGCCACTGATCCGACGACGTCGAGAGACGCCCAGGGTTAGGACAGATCAGCCCGGATTAAGGGTTGATCCAAAGTGGCTTCCCCGGGCCGCGAGCCCCCGGATACGTCGTACAGTGCCGAAGCTCTGACGAGAGGGGTGCAGGGCTACGCCTTTGCGCGTGGCCGTGTTTCCCCCTTGCCCGCGCGGTCTGACGCGACGAGTTTCACGACGTCCTCGTGCGTCACGGCGGCAAGGAGGTGAGGGGCGACACATGAGTTCCGGCGATAGTCCGTATCCGAGTACGGATTTCCGATTCGTCTCGTCCCCGGCTTGCCGCATTTCGGTAATCGGCTGACCCGCAAGCACATTCGACCCTCCGGCGCATTGCCGGCGGTGTGGTAGGCGTGCGCCGCGAGCAGCTTCGGTATGCCCGAAATCGCTAGGTGACCGGGTTGATTCCGCACGCCCGCAACACCTGATGTCGAAAGCGAGGGAATGGTTATGGCCTTCTTCTCGAATGGCGGCGACCGCCGTACCGCGACCACCGCGGCTCCCACCGGAGCCGCCGCCACCTCCGCCACCATGGATTCCGCCCACGTGGGCGATATCGTCGGCGCGCTGGGCAGTATCGGCCAGCACGACACCCTCGAAGGGCGTACCCGCAAACAGCGTGTGCGCATGCTGCTCGCGATCATGGGCCCCGGCCTCATCGTCATGGTCGGCGACAATGACGCCGGTGGCGTGGCCACCTACGCGCAGGCCGGACAGAACTACGGCATGGCCCTGGTCTGGACGCTGCTGCTGCTGATCCCGGTGCTGTACGTCAACCAGGAGATGGTGGTGCGACTTGGCGCGGTCGCCGGAGTCGGGCACGCGCGCTTGATCTTCGACCGATTCGGCAGGTTCTGGGGCGCGTTCAGCGTCGGCGACCTGTTCATTGTGAACGCGCTGACGATCGTCACCGAATTCATCGGTGTCTCCATGGCTCTGGGCTATTTCGGCCTGCCCAAGGGCATTTCGGTACCGTTGGCGGCGGTGCTGTTGTTCGCCATGGTGGCGGGCGGTTCGTTCCGTCGTTGGGAGCGCTTCCTTTTCGGGCTCATCGCCGTCAATATCGTCATGTTCCCACTGGCCTTCATGGTGCATCCGAGTGTGCGCGACACCGCCCACGGCCTGCTCCCCTCATTCCCGGGTGGGCTGAATTCCACACTGCTGCTGCTGATCGTCGCCATTGTCGGCACCACCGTCGCGCCGTGGCAGCTGTTCTTCCAGCAATCCAATATCGTCGACAAGCGCATCACCCCGCGCTGGATCCGCTACGAGCGCATCGATCTGTGGATCGGCATCGTCGTGGTCATGGCCGGCGCGATCGCCATCATGGCCGCCGCTGCTTTCGGTCTCGCGGGCACCGATGCCATCGGCAATTTCACCGATGCGGGGGCTGTTGCCCAGAGCCTGTCCGATCACATGGGCAAGACCGTCGGCGCGCTGTTCGCCATCCTGCTGCTGGATGCCTCGCTCATCGGCGCGAATGCCGTGGGCCTGGCCACCACCTATGCCCTCGGCGACACCATGGGCAAGCGGCACTCGCTGCATTGGAAGATCACCGAAGCGCCGATGTTCTATGCGGGATATGCGGCGCTGCTGGCGATCGCGGCGGCGGTGTCGTTCAGCCCGGATCATGTACTGGGCCTGCTGACCCAGGGCGTGCAGGCGCTGGCCGGTGTCCTGTTGCCTTCCGCCACAGTGTTTCTGGTGCTGCTCTGCAATGACCGGGCTGTGCTCGGCCCGTGGGTGAATACCGTGCGGCAGAACATTGTCGCGGGTGTCATCGTGTGGTCGCTGGTGCTGCTGTCGCTGGCGCTCACCGCCGCGACCTTCTTCCCCGGTCTGACCACCGGCGCCCTCGAGATCGGATTCGGTGCGGGGGTGGCCGTCGGGCTGCTCGGCGGCGCGGGCATGCTGATCAGCCGGCGGATCGCCAAGCGGCGCGAAATCGAGCGCACCGCACAGGAACTCGGCAATATCGACCCGGATCAGATCGAGGAATTGGATGCCACCCCGCTCACCCGCGCCGAGCGCAAGGCGATCGCGGAGCAGGACCGCGACACCTGGCGCACCCCGGCATTGCACACGCTGGAGCGTCCGGTGTTCGGTACGGCGCGGATGACGGGCATGCTCGCACTGCGCGGCTATCTGCTCGTGGCGGTGATCCTGGTGGGCGTCAAGATCTTCCAGGCGATTACCGGCTGAGTATCCGAAGGCAGGAAAGGGCGATCAGACGCCGTCGATCGCCAGCGTCGCCTGCATCAGGCTCATGGCGGCGGCGCACGGATCCGGCTGTGCGGTGTGGTTGCGATTGTGCACCCACCAGGTGACTATGCCGGTATCGGAAATGGTCACCGCACAGCTGCCCGGATCGCTGGGGTCCCGCACGTACATGCCCGCGAAATGTTTGATCACCACGCGCTCGATCTGATAACCGAAATCGGCGGCCACCTTGGTTTCGGTCATCAGATTGTCGTTCCGCAGCCAGGCATAGGTCAGTCCGACGGTGCCGCCTGCCGGGTAGTCGCCGACCCAATTGCAGATGGTCGGCGCGCTCTGCTGGTGCACCGACGGCACGTGCAGGGTATTCGCGATGACCTGGTCGGGCAGTGGACCACACCCGGCAAGCAGGTCGGGGTCGTCGGCCGAGCGCACGGTGGTGTCCTGCTGGTGGCTCGAGCATCCGGTCATGCCGCCGACTACCGCAAGGGCTACCACCACTGCCGCAATTGTCTTGGTGAGCATGGGTTTTACCCCTTCGCCAGGGTCGTCGAGGCCAGCCGGTCGACGGCGACGCAGGCGGCATCGGGGGTGCCGGCGGTGGAATCGACTGTCCAGGCGATGAAATCGGCGTCACCGGTGGGCACCGCCACCTCGCAGGAATGCGCAGTGCGCCAGCTGTATCCGGGGCGGCCGCCGATATCGATGCCGTCCCGCTTCCCGGAAGTCGCTGTGTCGCTGTGATATTGATCGATGGGACTGCCGCGGAACCAGCGGAAGGTGACGCTCGATCCGTCCTGCGCCTCCCAGCGGCACAGCAGTGCGTCACTCGATACCAGAGTCACCGCGCCGAGCCCGGATTGCGTGCCGACCTGGGCGGCGTCCGCCGAACCACAGAGCCCGACATCCACCGACGGCGCGGCCACCTGCGGCTTGGAACCGGCGGGAGCGGCGGCGGGAGTGTCCCTGTGCTGCGTGCCGCAGGCCGAGAGCAGCAGCGCGGCCAGCAGCGCCACACTCACCTTTCCCGACAATGCACGCACGATTGCGATGATAGCGACGGAGCGACTTCCAGGCGCTACGCGACCACCCGCGGCCACGGGTACAGGGCCAGATGGATGAGCAGCACCACCAGCAGCGCGAGCAGGACCGCCGCGAAGGGATGGGCCCGGCGCTCCAGATAGCCGATGGTCCGGAACAGCGTCGGAAACGGGACATCGCGGCTGAACACCAGCGACAGCACGCTGGGAATCACCACCCATACGAGCGCGATCAGGCCGTACAGCACGTATGCGCCCAGGTAGGTATTCGGATCCATATGCCGCGCACCGGCCGCGAACAGCACGCCGAAGACCAAGACCACTGCGGCCAGCACCAGATACCCCACCCCGAGCAGCTGGACCGACGCATTGTTCGTGGTGATACGGCCATTGGCGGTCACCGGCCGACCCCCGACGGTGCTGGGCGCCGGATCGGGATCCATCGTCAATTGCGGCACCGCGTAATACGCCAGGACCACGATGACGAATACCACGATCAGGCGTACCCACGCGTGCTGGGCCTGCAGATGCCCGATCGTCGACGAGATGGTGGGCCAGTCCGCCAAACTGAACACCGATGCCAGTTCGGGGACGGCAATCGCCAGTCCCGCGAGGCCCCACATGAGGTAACCCCAGAATTCCGCCGAACGCCCCGCTGCCGTGGGCGCTGCGCGCCCTGCTGCCGAGGGCTCGGCGCCGTTGCCGACCGCCTCCGTCATAAAGCCGGTCTACCACGTGAGAGGGTGTCCGGCCGGGAAGCTGTGCAGTCGATACCAGCCTGGTGCTGTGCCGTCATCGTCGCACCTCAGCGCAGTGCGACGGGGTTGCCCGCCGTCAGATCGGCGAGCACCGCGGCGGTCGGCGAACCGGGGACGGCGGTGTAGACCACCAGCAGTTGATCCGGATCGCCCGGTAGCGCCAGGGTCTCGTAGCCGAAATCGAGCGGGCCCAGGACCGGGTGCTGAATCAGCTTGGCGCCGTACGTCTTCTCCTTCACCGGATGGGCGGCCCAGATGCGCCGGAAGGCCTCGCTGCGGCGGGACAGTTCGTCGACGAGAACCGCCAGCTCCGGATCATCCGGATGCAGTCCGGCATCGCGGCGCAGGAACGCGGCGGTCTCGGCCGCCACGATCTCCCACTCGGGATAGAAGTCGGCAGCGGCCGGATCCAGGAAGAGGGAGCGGGCCTGATTGCGCTCGGCCTCAGGCAGCGCCGAGAAGCCGGAGATGGTGTCCGCCAGCGCATTCCACCCCAGCACATCCATGCGGCGGCCCAGCACGAACGCCGGCGCGGTGATGGCATCCAGCAGCAGCCGCGCACCCGGGCGCAGCGAATCCTGGTACACGCCGGGCGTGCTCGGCAGGTGGCCACCGGAGGGCCGGGCCAGCGCGTAGAGGTGCGCGCGTTCGGGATCGGTCAGGCGCAGCGCCCGCGCGACGGCATCGAGCACCGCGTCCGAGGCATTGCGGCCACGCCCCTGTTCCAGCCGGATGTAGTAGTCCACGCTGACCCCCGCTAGCTGCGCCACCTCCTCGCGCCGCAGGCCCGGGACTCGGCGGCGACCGTATTCGCGCAGCCCGGCGTCGGACGGCTGGATGCGGGCGCGCCGCGATTGCAGGAATTCGCCGAGATCGGTGTGCATGCCGTTCAGCCTAGGGATCGATCCTGGTACTGCCGGACCCAGGAAAACCGGACCCCTCGCTGACCCCCTTGCGCCTCTCCAAGATGAGTACAGAACACAGCGAAGGAGATTCGAAAATGAGCTACGAGAACCTGGCCGGCCGCACCGCCGTCATCACCGGAGCTGCGAGCGGTATGGGCGAGGCCACCGCACTGCTGCTGGCCCGCAGCGGCGCACGGGTCGCTCTGCTGGCCCGCCGCGCGGACCGGCTGCAGACCCTGGCCGCCAAGATCGAGGCGGACGGCGGCACCGCGCTGGCCGTCGCGGTGGATATCACCGATCCGGCGAGTGTGAGCGCCGCCGCGGCGCGGGTGCACGAGGCCTTCGGCCCGGTCGATCTGGTCGTGAATGCGGCCGGCGTCATGTTGCCCAACCCGATAACGGCGGGCCGCGAGGACGAGTGGGTCCGGATGATCGACACCAATATCACCGGTGCGCTGCGCATCATTCGCGCCTTCGTACCGGATCTGCTGGCGGCGGCCGACGCCGGGCGCACCGCGGATCTGGTGGATATCTCCTCCATCGGCGCACACGTGACCTTCCCGGATTACGCGGTGTACGGCGCGACCAAGGCGGCGCTCACCCATCTGTCGAGCAGCCTGCGCACCGAGCTCGGCCCGCGCCGGGTGCGCGTCACCAATATCGAGCCCGGCCTGACCGATACCGAATTGGGCACGCACATCGACAATCCGGAGCTGAGCGGCCAGCTCGACGGCATGTTCACCGCGCTCGAGGCGCTGAGCGCCGACGATATCGCCGACCTCATCGCGTACACCACCAGCCGGCCCGCACACGTCAATCTGCGTCAGGTGATCGTGCTGCCGACCAAGCAGGCCTGACTCGACTCTGCGGGCCCGAGTCGCACCCAATGCCCTCTTTCTTGCCTACTATCGGATTCATGCGGGTGGGACGAGGGCTTTCCGGGTTTCTGGCATTCGCAGTACTGCTGGCGGTGGTGGTGGCCACCGCCTGGCAGCAACAACCGCACGGATATCGGACGGACTCCGCGCCGAACGACGAGTTCAGCGCCGGGCGCGCCTTCCGGACGGTGCAGGAGATCGCGCATACGACCCATCCGGTCGGCAGCGCCGAACACGACCGCGTCCGTGACTATCTCGCGGGGGAACTCCGAAAGCTCGGTCTGCAGACCGATATTCGGGACGGGGTCGGGCGCTGGCCCGGGACATACCAGCACGGCGAGGCCGGTCTGGGCCGGGTCTCCAATATTGTGGCCCGGCTGCCCGGAACGAATTCGACCGGCACGGTCTACCTTGTCGCACACTACGATTCGGTGCCGTCCGGCCCCGGCGCCAATGACGACGGTGTCGCCGTCGCGGCCATTCTCGAGACTGTGCGCGCACTGCGGGACAGTGAGACCGGGCTGCGCAATGATGTGGTCGCGCTGATCACCGATGGCGAGGAACCGGGGCTGCTGGGCGCGGAAGCCTTTGTGGCAGCGGGTGATTACGACAAGAACGGTGTGGTGATCAACCACGATGCGCGCGGTGCGGGCGGACCGCCGCTGCTGTGGCGGATCACCCGGCCCGACGGCGGGCTCATGGGCGGGGCCCAGGCCGCGCCGCATCCGAATACCGATTCCCTGACCACCACCCTGGCCGGTGCGGGCGTGTCCAGCACCACCGATTTCGTCTCGTTCGAACCGGGCGGGCTGCGGGTGCTGGACTGGGCCTATGCCGGACGCAATGCGTACTACCACAATCCGAAGGACGATCCGGAGCATGTGAATCTCGCGACCGTGCAGCAGGTGGGCGACAATGCGCTGGCGCTGGCACGGGACTTCGGCGAACGGGATCTGGCCGATCACTCCAATCAGTCGAATCCTGCTTATTTCACACTGCCTTTCGGCGTTCTGATCGTCTCGCCGGCGTGGCTGATCATCGCGTTCGCGGTGCTGGCGCTGCTGGCGGTGGGCTGGGTGATCCGGCAGGTGCGGCACAGCGGGGAGGCCTCGATCAAGGCCGTGATCGGCGCTACCGCACTGGCATTGGTCACCGTCCCCCTTGCCGTCGGCGCGACGTACCTGCTGTGGTGGGTGGTGCAGGCCATCCGGCCCGCGTATCGGGGATTTCCGGTCGATCCGTATCGGCCGGAGTTCTTCCAGGCCTCGATGATCGTGCTGTGCGTGTGCGCACTGGCTGCTTCCTATGCCGTGGCGCACCGCCTGTTCGGGGCCACGGCCACGCCGGTCGGACTGCTGACCGCCACGGTGGTGGTCGGCGCGGCGACCACCACCTACTCGCCCGCGGCCGCTGAAATGTTCGTACTGCCCGGGTGCGCGGCGGCATTCGGGGTGGCCGTCACCTTCCTGGTGCCGGACCGCTGGCGGCTGCTCGCGCTCACCGTATTTCTGCTGCCCGCGGCGGTATTCCTCGGCGGCACCGCCTGGTCCGGGATGCAGGCCGGGCTGCTCACCGCACCGTTCCTGGCCGCACCGCTGATCATGCTGCTCGGCGGGCTGCTGACGCTGACGCTCAGCCGAGCCTGGCCGACCCGGCGCGGGTGGACGATTCCGGCCACCGCACTGGTGGTCACCGCCGCGCTCGCCGCCGCCGGGCTGACGGTGGATAAGTTCGACGACCAGCATCCGCGCATCACCGAGCTGGGCTACGCACTCGATGCCGATCGGCACGAGGCGCGCTGGCTGTCGGCTCTCGCACCGGACGACTGGACACGGAACTTCGTGGGCGACAGTGCACCTGATGCGCCCTTCTCCGCACTGTGGTCCAGTGCGGTGTCCAGCGGACCCGCACCGGCACAGGCATTGTCGGCCCCGGTGGCCGAGATCGTCTCGGCGTCCACCGAGGCCGGGCAGCGCACCGTTCGCCTGCGGATACGGTCGACGCGCGGGGCCACCCGCATCGAGCTGCGCTGGGAAACCGCCATCAAGTCGCTGCACGTCGCCGGTCGCGACGTGACCCCGGTGCCGGACAAGGGCTTTCGCTTCGAAGCGCCGACCGCCGACGGCATCGAGGTGGAACTGACCGCACCCGCCGGGCCGCTCGTCCTGCGCCTGGTCGACTACACCTGGCTGCCCGACTCGCACGTGGACTCGTATCGGAACCCGCCGGGCGACATCTTCTTCCGGCAGGACAGCGCCTGCGCCGTCTTCGTCACAGTGCCGGGGCTGTAGCGACCGCCTGCACCGCCCACCGCTCGACCAGTGTCAGGCCGATGAGCCGCAGTGAATCCCGCTGCGCCATACCGATATGTGTGGCATATACGGGGACATCGGTCACGGCGCCGGTGATGTGCTCCTCCCAGCTCCGCGCCGCACCGCGGTCCCCGGACCCTTCCCGAGTGGCGGTGAAGTGCAGCAGGTCGCCGCAGAACTTGCCGCTCGGTACGCCCGGGACCTGCCGGGTGAGTGCGGCTGTCGCCCGTGCGAGCAGTTCCGGTGGGAAGTCTCCGGCCTCGCGTACCAAAGATTCCATACCGCGGAGCTCGTGCCAGGCGGCCTCGGTATCGGCGGGCTGCTGGGCGGAAGTGCCGTCGGCGACAGCGGTATCCATGAGGGCGAGCAGCGCCACCTCCGCGCCGAGACTCTGCAGTCGTACCGCGATCTCGTGTGCGATGCGACCGCCGAGGGACCAGCCCAGCAGGCGATACGGCCCGGCCGGCTGGACCCGGAGGATCTCGGCGACATAGCGGTCGGCGTACTCGTCCAGTGAGGCGAGCGGCGGGACTCCCCCGACCACCCATGGATCCTGGATGCCGTAGAGCGAGATCTCCGGATCCAGGTGTGCGAGCAGACCCGCATAGGGCCAGGCCAAGCCGCCACCGGGGTGGATACAGAACAGCGTCTCAGGGCCCGTTCGGCGCAGCGGAAGGACTATTTCGAGCGACTCGTCTTCGCTTGTGGCCGTCGTGTTTTCGGACAGTCGCAGAGCGAGTGCGCCGACCTTCGGGGCCTCGAAGAGATCGCGCAACGCCACGCTGCCCGGCAGCCGGGAGACGGCCTGCGCGGCGGTGAGGGAATTGCCACCGAGCACAAAGAAGTCATCGTCCAGACCGACCTGCTCGAGGCCGAGGATTTCGGCGAAGGCCGCGGCCACCGCCGTTTCGGCATCGGTCACCGGCGGCCGATACCCGGTGCTCAGGGCCGGCGGCAGTGGCAGTGCGGCCCGATCGACCTTGCCGTTGACCAGCAGCGGCAGCCGGTCCAGGACCACCACGACCGGCAGCAGATAATCCGGAAGGCGTTGTGCCGCAGCCTTGGTGAGCTCAGCGGGGTCCAGCGTGCGGCCGGATTCCGGTACCGCATAGGCGACCAGCGTGGCTCCGCCCGGACTCTGCGCGCGGGTCGCCACCACCTGCGCCACCCCGGGCGCGGTCGCCACCGCGGCCTCGATTTCGCCGAGTTCTACCCGCATACCGCGTACCTTGACCTGAAAGTCACTGCGGCCCTGGTAGATCAGCTCGCCGGTGGCGGACCAGGTGACAAGATCCCCGGTGCGGTAGAGGCGTGCGCCCGCCGGACCGAACGGGTCCGCGACGAAGCGGGCGGCCGTGGCGGCGAATCGGCCCAGATAGCCGCGCGCCACCGCGGGCCCACCGAGGTACAGCTCACCGGTCGCACCGATCGGCATGGGACGCAGACTGCGGTCGAGGACGTAGCAGCGCATACCGACCACGGGTGCGCCGATGGTGATGGCATGGTCACCGTCGAGCGCCCGGCTCATGGTGGCGATGACCGTCGCCTCGGTGGGGCCGTAGGCATTGAGCAGCCGATGTGCCGCGCCCCAGGCGGACGCCACCGCCGGCGGACAGGCTTCGCCACCGGTGAGCACCACCGACAGACCGGGCAGATCGACCGGATCGGTGCACGCCAGTACGGCGGGCGTCACGAAGGCGTGTGTCACTCGTTCCCGGCGCAGCAGCTGTGTCAGTTCCGCACCCGCGTACGCGTCCGGCGGGGCCACCAGCAGGGTTGCGGCCGCTCCGGCCGCGAGGACCAGCTCCCACACCGAGACGTCGAAACTCGGTGTGGCCAAGCACAATATGCGGGACCGCTCGTCCGCGCCTATGCATCGGTGCTGGGCGGCAGCCATATTCGCGAGCCCGGCGTGACTGACCACCACACCCTTGGGCAGGCCGGTGGAGCCCGAAGTGTGAATGACGTAGGCCGCCGTGCCGATGTGCTGGCGCGGCGGGCACTCCTCCGGCTGCGATTGCAGTTGCCGCAGTGCGGTATTCGACCCATCCGCATCGAGCGCGAGCACCTCGACGATCGGCTGCCCAGCGAAGGCCGCGCTTTCACCGGCGGTGGTCACCACTATGCGAGCGCCTGCCTCGTGGATCATGTCCGCTATGCGGGCCTGCGGGAATCCCGGATCGACGGGCATGAAGGCAGCGCCCGATTTGGTCACACCCCAGCACGCCACCACCCAGGGCAGCGAGCGCGACATACCCAGCGCCACCACGTCTTCCGAACCGATGGCCCGGGACGTCAGCCACTGGGCGATCCGGTCGGAGCGCTCGTCGAGTTCGCGATAGGTGAGGACGAGGTCGCCGCAGCGCACGGCCTCGGCATCGGGTGCGCGCCGGACCGCCGCCGCCAGCAGATCGGGAAGCAGGAGGTCGGTGTCCGCACCGTCGGTGTCGTTCCAGTCCCGCACGGTCCGGCGATACTCCGAGGGACTGAGCAGGCCGACGCGCGCGGTGGGCGTGTGCGGATCGGCGGTGACACGCTGGAGCAGCAGTAGATAGCGCTCGACCAGCGCGGTAATGGTGTCGTGGCCGAACAGCTCGGTGGCGTACTGCACATCCAGCGTGAGCCCGGAATCCGCCTGGGCCACCGTGAATTCCAGGTCGAAGCGGGAGCTCGGCGAGGGCAGGATGACGGGTTCGACGTGCAGGCCGGACAGCTCCGGGCGCACCGGTTCGAGGTTCTGCAGCGCCAGCACAACCTGGAAGAGCGGGTGCCGGGACCGCGAACGTGGCGGATCGAGTACCTCCACCACTTGCTCGAAGGGCAGGTCGGCGTGTGCGAACGCGGCGAGATCGAGACTGCGGACCCGCTCCAGCAGTGCCGAGAAGGATTCGGCAGCAGAGACTTCCGTGCGGAGTACCAGGGTATTGACGAACATGCCGACCAGATCATCGAGCGCCGCCGCACCGCGTCCCGCCACCGGGGTGCCGATGGCTATATCGTCACTGCCCGACCAGGCCGCGAGCAGCAGGGCCAGTCCGGCATGCAGGGTCATGAACAGCGAGGCATCGTGTTGCCACGCGAGTTCGCGCAGATGCCGCACCGTCGATTCCGGAATCACCGCCGAGACGGTCCGGCCGCACTGTGCGGCGACCAGCGGGCGGGGGTGATCCGTCGGGAGCCCGAGTTCCGGCGGCAATCCCGCGAGAGTGTTTGTCCAGTAGTCGATCTGGTGTGACATCTCAGATTCGGGATCGGCAGCTGAGCCCAGTACCGATCGCTGCCACAGCGTGTAGTCGGCATATTGCACCGGCAGCGGGGTCCACGACGGGACCTTCCCGCGCCGCGCGGCCGAATACGCCTCGGCCAGATCGCGGGCCAGCGGAGCAAGCGAGAATCCATCGGCATTCGCGTGGTGGACGACGAAGACCAGCCTCCACTCCCGGGCGCGCTCGACCGCCGCGCCGACCGCGAACAATCCGGCGCGCAATGGGGGCTTCGCCCGCAGATCAAAAGGCGCGGAGCAGTATTCGCCGAGCGTTGCGGCCAACCGCGCCGGGCGAACGGTGCGGATATCGAGCACCGGTTCCCTGGCTGCCACGCGCTGACACCCCACGCCGTCGATCTCGGGGTAGTACGTCCGCAGTGCCTCGTGCCGGGCCGCGACCGCCCGCAGCGCCGAAACCAGTGCCGCCACATCCAATCGGCCCTCCAAACGCAGGACCAGCGGAATGTTGTAAGCGCCGGAATCGGGATCGAGCCGGTTGAGCAGCCACAGTCGCTGCTGAGCGAAGGACAGTGGCACGACATCCGGACGCGGCACGGCCACCAGCGGCGGGCGCACCACTGCCGCCGAAGTGGCAAGGTACGCAGCCAGTTCCACGACCGTCGATGCGTCGAACACCGCCCGCACCGGCACCTCGATCCCCAGTGCGGCGGCCAATCGGGCCGCTACCCGGGTGGCGCTCAGCGAATTACCACCCAGCCGGAAGAAGTCGTCGTCGAGGCCGACGCCCGGGGCACTCAGGACCTCCGTGAAGACCTGCGCCACCGCACGTTCCGCGGTGGTGTGCGGTGCGCGGAACGGCTCGGACTCCGCGGTGGGTGCGGGCAGCGCGGCCCGATCCACCTTGCCATTGGCGGTCAGGGGCAATTGCGCACAGACCACGAATGCCGACGGCACCATGTAATCGGGCAGCCTTTGCGCGACCGCCGCACGGACCCGGCCGACGTTCACGCTCGGACCCGTCGCATAGGCGACGATGCGCTGGTCGCCGGGGATGTCCTGGCGGATCATGACCACCGCCTGCGTGATGCCGGGTGCACTCGACACCGCGGCTTCGATCTCGGCCGGCTCGATGCGCATACCGCGCACCTTCACCTGGGCATCGGTGCGGCCGATGAATTCCAGCGTGGCCTCGGCCCGCCAGCGCACCGCATCACCGGTGCGATACATGCGGCCGGGCGCGAAGGGGTCCGCGAGAAAGCGGATCGCGGTCAGCGCCGGACCGGACCGATAACCGCGTGCCACACCCGGACCCGCCAGATAGAGCTCACCGGTGACGCCGACCGGCACGGGCGAGAGGCGTTCGTCGAGGACGTAGCAGCGCACACCGATTGCGGGGCCGCCCAGTGTCACCGGGTCGTTCGGGGCGTACGGAGCACTCAGATTCGAAATAATGGTGGTCTCGGAGGGACCGTAGGCAATGAGCAGCGTGCGACCGGCCGACCAGCGGGCGGCGAGGGTCGGGGCGACCACCTCACCACCGGTCACGAGTACCCGCAGAACCGAGTCCGCGCCCGGGGTCTCCAGCTCCGCCGGGTCCATTCCGGCGAGTACGGCGGGGGTGATGAAGGCGTGCGTGATTCGCTCGCGGCACAGTAGAGCCGTCAGCTCGGATCCACCGAACACGTCCGGCGCGGCGAGGACCAGGGCGCCGGACGTACCCACCGCCAGCAGCACCTCCCAGAGCGAGGCGTCGAAGCTCGGCGAGGCCAGCCCGAGGATGCGCGAATCACGGCCCGGAGCACAGTGTTTCGCCTGCGCTCCGACAATATTGGCGAGGCCGCCATGGGTGATCACCACACCCTTGGGCACACCGGTCGAGCCGGAGGTGAAGATGAGGTAGGCAGCATCGAGCAGGCGCAAACGGCGCAGACGCTCAGCGGCACACACGGTGGAGCCGGATATGGCAGCGAGTTCGGCGAGCAGTGCGGGGTCGTCCAGCAGCAGCCAGTCCGGCCGCGCACCGATCGCCGCCGTCGTAATACCCAGCGTTGCACCGGAATCCGTCAGCATGCGCTCGATGCGCTGCTGGGGATGGCGTGGCTCGATCGGCAGGTAGGTCGCGCCCGATTTGGCCACGGCCCACAGTGTGACCAGCCAATCGATCGAACGGTGCAGGGCCACGGCCACTGTGGAGTCCGGGCCGATGCCGCGCCGAAGCAGCACGCGGGTCAGGCGATTCGACTGTTCGTCGAGCTCCCGATAGGTGAGGGTGCGGTCACCGCACACCAGCGCGACGACATCGGGAGCCAGTGCGACGGCACGAGCCATCAGCCCCGGAAGGTTGGTCGGAGTGGCGCCGCCGGTCTTGTTCCAGTCGTACAGAACCCGGCGGCGTTCGTCCGCTCCGAGCGCGTCGAGCGTGCGCACCGGGCGCGCGGGGTCGGCGGCCACCTGCGAGAGCAGGAGGTCGAAGCGATGCAGTACGGACTCGGCGGTATCGCGATCGAAAAGTGCGGTGTCGTAGCGGAGTTCGACGGCGAGGCAGGAATCCACCTCCGCAATATCGAATTCCAGATCGAAGCGCACGGTGCGCGGCGGCGGAGTTATCGGCTCCACCCGGACCCCGGGCAGGCGCAATTCGGTCGCGCCGAAGTTCCGGAAGGCCAGCACGACCTGGAACAGCGGGTGCCGCGCGGCCGAACGTGTCAGGCCGAGGGCCTCCACGATGCATTCGAAGGGTGTGTGGGCGTGCGCGAAAGCCTCCAGATCGGTATCGCGCACGCGGTCCAGCAGGTGGGCGAACGACTCGTCGGCATCGATGGAGGTCCGCAGGGCAATGGGATTGACGAACATGCCCACGAGCTCGTCCAGGCCGCAGGCGTCGCGGCCGGCCGTCGGTGTGCCGATGACTATGTCCCCGGTCCCGGAGAGCTTCGCCAGCAGTACCGCAAGGGCGGCATGGACGACCATGAACAGGGAGGCCCGGTGCTCGCGTGCGACCTCCCGCAGGGTGGACGTAATCTCCTGCGGCACAGTCCACTCGATGCTGTCGCCGCTGTAGGCGGCGGATTCGGGGCGCGGGCGATCGAGCGGCAGCGGGATTTCGATCGGCGCGGCGGCAAGTACACGAACCCAGTGCGCCAGTTGCCGATTCAGCTCCGATTCGGGATCCCCGGCGGCACCCAGGGCCGCGTGCTGGCGCACGGCGAAGTCCGCGTACTGCATTGGCAGAGCGGGCCATTGCGGCTCACCACCGGTCGCCCTGGCGAGATAGGCCGTCGCGAGATCGCGGGTGAGCGGGCCCAGCGAGTAGCCGTCCGCATTGACATGGTGCACGGCTACGGCCAGCACCCACTCGGACTGCCCGCACGTACCGGCGAACGCAGCGGGCTGTATGGAGGAGTCGACCGCGTACAGCCGCACTCGTATCGGCGGCGCGGCTGCGAGATCGAAAGGCGCGGACTCGAACTGGGCCAAGGCGCGCTGCAACCGGATCGGTGGCATTCGGCGCATCTCCAGCGCGCCGATATCCTCGTGCGAGACCGCCTGATACGGCACACCATCGTGTTCGGGGAAGTAGGTGCGCAGCGCCTCGTGCCGGTGGACGACATCGGATACGGCGGCCGCCAGGGCCACCACATCGAGCGCACCGGTCAGGCGCACGGCCAGCAGAATGTGATAGGCCGCGCCCGCGCCACGGCGATCGAGCAGCCAGATGCCCTGCTGCGCGAACGACAGTGGGACTCGCTCGGGTCGCTCCTGCGGACCGGCGATCAGCGGGCCGGCCGGCTCGGCGTGCCCGCGCAGGTGCAGGAGTGCGGTCAGGCCCGCCACGGTGGGCTCGTCGAACAGGCTGCGCAGGTCCGGCTCCCACCCCGCCTCGCGCAGTAGCGCGACAATACGGGTGGCGCTCAGCGAATTGCCGCCGAGCGCGAAGAAATCGTCGAAGATGCCTACCCGGTCGAGTCCGAGGACCTGGGCGAACACCTCGGCCACCGACTCTTCGAGAGCCGAACGGGGCGCCCGGATTTCCGCAGGGGATCGCACGGGCTCGGGCAGTGCCGTGCGATCCACCTTGCCGGTCAGGGTCAGCGGAAACTGTTCCAGCACTGTGACAACAGTGGGCAGGTACTGGTCGGGAAGGCGGCGGGTGAGACCGGTGCGCACCGCGGCGGCATCGACAGATTGCCCGGCCGCGGGCACCACGTAGGCGGCGAGCTCCGGCTCGCCGTCCCTGGTACGCAGCGTCACCACCGCGTCGGTGATGCCGGGCAGGGCGGTGAGGGCCGCTTCGATCTCGCCCAGCTCCAGCCGGACTCCGCGCACCTTGACCTGGAAGTCGTTGCGGCCGTGGTAATCCAGCTCGCCGTCGGTACGCCAGGAGCCGAGATCGCCGGTGCGGTACATGCGTTCGCCCGGTGCGCCGAAGCCGTTCGGCACGAATCGGCCGCCGGTCAGTCCCGGCCGGCGGTGGTAGCCGCGCGCCAGACCTGTTCCGGCTACGTACACTTCGCCGATCACGCCCGGTGGGACCAGCCGCAAGCGGTTGTCCAGCACGTAGCAACGGGCACCCACGACGGGGCCACCGATGGATACGGTGGCATCAGCCCGCAACGGGCGGCTGACGGTGGACCAGATGGTCGCCTCGGCCGGGCCGTAGGCATTGATGAAACTCCGCCCGGCAGACCAGATTCCGGCCAGTACCGGCGAGCAGGCCTCACCGGCGGTGGCCAGCAATCGCAAGTGCGGAAGTCGCTCCGGTGCTTCGAGAGTGGCCAGTACCCGTGGAGTGAGCATGGCGTGCGTAATGCGCTCGCGGTCCATGAGGTCGAGCAGGGCGTCACCGGCGTAGGCCCACGGTGGTGCGACCACCAGGGTGGAGCCGGAACCCAAGGCCAGCAGCAATTCCCACACCGAGGCGTCGAAGCTCGGGGAGGCGACGGCGAGCACCCGGGTATCGGGATCGGAGTCGCAGCGCTGCGCCTGGGTCACCACCACATTCGCCAGTCCGGCATGGGTGATGGTGGCGGCCTTCGGGATTCCGGTCGATCCGGAGGTGTACACGACATATGCCGGATGCTGCAGGCGCAGCGGACGCACCCGGTCGGCATCTGTGATCGGCTTCGCGGACGGTTCGACCGGCTCCTCCGGGTCGATGACCAGCCACTCGCCGCTCGGGAGGGCGGGCAGATCTGCGCGCCGCCGGGCCACGGTAATGCCCATGGCCGCAACCGAATCAGCCAGCATGAGTTCGATGCGTTCGGCGGGCGCATTCGGATCGACGGGGAGATATGCCGCGCCGGCGTGCGCCACCGCACAGACCGCTACCACCCATTCGAGCGAGCGAGGCAGTGCCACCGCGACAATGTCCTCGGGGCCGATGCCGAGGGCGATCAGCCTGCGGGCCAGGTGGTTCGAGCGAATGCCGAGCTCGCGGTAGGTCAGCGCGCCGTCCTCGCAGGTCACCGCTGCGGCGTCCGGATCGTAGGCCGCTGCCCGGGTGAGCAGCTGCGGCCATGTGACGGCGATTGCGTCGCTGGTGTCGTTCCAGTCCCGCAGTGCACGCCGTTCGTCCGGCGCCAGCAGGTCTATGTCACCGATCAGGACGCCCGAATCACGAGCAATGTGGTCGAGGACCCGAACGAGCCGCTGTGTCAGCGCCTCCATTCCGGTCCGGTCGAACAGATCCGTGGCGTACTGCACGGTCACCGACAGTCCGGCCGGAGACTCCGCGACGGTGAACTCGAGGTCGAATTTCGCCAGGGGCAAGGACATTTCGACCGATTCCACCCGCAGTCCGGGCAGTTCGAATTCGGTGCGTCCGCCGGAACGGAACGACAGCATCACCTGGAACAGCGGATGCCGGGACCGGGAGCGTGGCAGACCTACCGTCTCCACCAGGCGCTCGAACGGGGCCTCGTCGTGAGCGAAAGCGCTCAGGTCGATATCCCGGACTCGGGACAGCAGCGCGTCGAACGACTCCGCCGCGTCGACGGGCACCCGGAGTACAAGCGTATTGACGAACATGCCGATCAGGTCGTCCAGGCGGGCATCGCCACGCCCGGCCACCGGCGTGCCGACCGCGATATCGCTTCCGCCCGATATCGCGGCCAGCACCGCCGCCAGCCCGGCATGGACCACCATGAACAAGGTGGCGCCATGCCGCTGCGCTACCTCTTGCAACCCCCGGACGATATCGCCCGGAAGATCTGTACACACTCGCTCCGCACGCCCCGACGGGTGCGCCGGACGCGAACGGTGCGGCGGCAGGGCCGATTCCACCGGCAGCCCCGACAACACCTCCGACCAGTAGCCGAGTTGCCGGGACAGCTCCGACTCCGGATCGGAATCGGAACCCAGCACGGCATGTTGCCACAGGGTGTAGTCCGCGTACTGCAGCGGTAGGGGCGACCACTCCGGAGAAGTGCTGCGCATCCGCGCCGTATACGCGGTCGCCAGATCACGCGCGAACGGGCCGAGCGAGAGTCCGTCGGCGATCACATGATGCACCAGCACCGCCAGCACATGATGATCGGGGCGGTCGCTGTCGTCGTGCACGCGCAGTAGGCACACCCGAATCGGCGGCGCGGCAATAAGATCGAATCCGTTGGCGCCGAATTCGGCCATGGTGCGCTCGAAGTCCGCCGCCTCGACCGGCTCCGGAACCAGTCCGCCGATCACGGAGTCCACCGGCGAGATCTGCTGGCACACCATGCCATCGAGCTCGGGGAAGGAGGTTCGCAGCGCTTCGTGCCGCCCGACCACATCCGTCAGTGCGGCCGTGAGCGCGCTGGCATCCACAGCGCCAGTCAGCCGCAATCCCAGCAGCATGTTGTACGCCGCCGAATCCGGATCCAGCCGGTTCAGCAGCCAAAGCCGGTGCTGCGCATACGAGATCGGCACCCGTTCCGGCCGCACCCGGGGCGCTGGCCGCACCCGATCCACCAGCAGATCGCGCGCCCCCACCCGCTCGGCAAAGCTCGCCACCGTGCTCGCCTCGAACAGCTCCCGCACCCCAGCCGCCACTCCGAGGGCGGCACCGACCCGAGCCACCACCAGCGTCGCACTCAGCGAATCCCCGCCCAGCGCAAAGAAATCATCCTCGAGCCCGGGACTGTCCACCCCCAGCACCTGCGCAAACGCCTCAGCCACAACCTTTTCCGCAACGGTGACAGGCGCCCGATAGCGAGCCGCCACCGCCACCGGCGCAGGCAAAGCCCGCCGATCCACCTTCCCGTTCGCGGTGACCGGCAACCGATCCAGCAGCACGATGGTCGGCACCATATAACTCGGCAGCCGCTGCCCCGCACTGACTTCCAACTCCCGATTGGTCAGCAGAACACCGGGATGCGGCACGGCGTACGCGACGATCCGCGACGCAGCCGGCTCGGATGGCGCACCACCGACAGATATCTCGCCACCTGTCCGGGTGGACGGATCACTTGGGCCGACGTGTGCGACCTCGGTTTCACGGGTGCCGGTGTGCACGACGACTACTGCCTGTGCGACGCCGGGGCAGTCCGCGAGGACTGCTTCGATCTCGCCGAGTTCGATGCGGAGGCCGCGCAGCTTTACTTGGGAGTCGACCCGGCCGCGGAATTCGAGTTCGCCGCACTCGTCCCAGGTCACGAGATCACCGGTGCGGTAGAGCCTTTCACCCGGGGCACCGAAGGGATCGGCGATGAAGTGGGTGCCGGTGGCCGTCGGGCGCGCGAGGTAGCCGCGGGCGAGGCCGGGGCCGCCCAGATAGAGTTCGCCGACGACGCCCGGAGGCACGGGGCGCAGCCAGGGGTCGAGGACGTAGCAGCGCATACCGGAAACGGGTGTGCCCAGCGTGATCGGGCGGTCGGGCGCGAGGCCGCCGAGATTGGTGACAATGCTGGTCTCGGTGGGACCGTACACATTCACGAGATTCCGGCCGGGAGCCCAGGCCGCGACCACCGTCTGCGGGCAGGCTTCGCCCCCGATCGAAAGATATTGCAGCCGTTCGAGTCCCGCCGGATCGGTGCTCGCCAGCACGGCGGGGGTCAGGAAGGCATGGGTCACCCGTTCGCGGCGAATGAGCTCCGCCAGGCGCGGTCCCGCATAAGCGTCACCCGAGGCCACCACCAGCGTCGCGCCGGTAGTCGCGGCCAGCAGCAGCTCCCACAGCGAAGCGTCGAAAGTCGGAGCGGTCACACACAGCACACGATCACCGGCCGCAGCGGGCAACCGCTCCCCCTGCGCCGCAACAAGACCGGCCCACCCGCCATGGGTGACGACCACACCCTTCGGCCCACCGGTCGACCCCGAGGTGTAAATGACATACGCCGGATGCCCGGCATGCAATGGCCGAGTCCGATCGGCATCCGCGAAGGCAGCGGCGTCAGCGTCCGGGTAGTCGAGGACTCCGAGCAGGTCGACGCGGGTCAGCCAGTCTCGGTCGCCGCGGATGGAGTCGGGCAATGTGGCTGTGGCGGTGTCTATTCCGAGGCGCACTTCGGCTTCGTCGAGGATCGCGGTGGTGCGGTGGGCGGGGTGGTGCGGGTCGATGGGGAGGTAGGCGGCGCCGGACTTCATTACGCCCCAGATGGCCGCTACCCATTCGAGGGAGCGCTGGGAGCGGATGGCCACGACGTCGCCGGGGCCGATATTGCGCCGACTCAGGTTGTGCGCGAGGCGATTCGATGCCGCGTCGAGCTGGGCGTAGGTGAGGGCTGTCGGCTCGCCAGCCGCTGCGTCGCAGACGACTGCCTGCGCCGTGGGGTTCGCCCGGGCGGTGGCGGTGAGAAGGTCAGGGAGGAGAAGGGGGTCGGGTTCGTCTATGCGGTTCGGGGCGTGCAGGATTCGGTCTCGCTCAGGGTCGGTGAGGAGACAGATTCGGCCGACTGGTTGGTCCGGATCGGCGGCAATGAAATTGCCCAGGAATAGCAGGAAGCGGTTCAGGTGGTCGTCGAGCTGCTGCTGGTCGTACTTTTCCGGGTTGGCGAGAATATCGACCGACAGGCCTTCCTCGGACCCGGCGCGATACAGATTGAAATGCAGATCCGCCACGGAACCCGAAGAGAGAATGCGGTATTCGCCTACCGCGCGGCCGAATCGGCTGGTGCGATCGAAGAACATGAGATTCACGCTGGGGCCCAGAATCTGATCCGAGCTCACACCGAGTTCGCGGCGCAGCTCCTCGAAACGGTAGCGCTGATGGCGCAGCCCGCCGACGGTCTCCCGCGCGGCGGCCTCGATGAGCTCGCGCAGCGTGACCGCACCCGCGCAGTGCAGCCGAATCGGCAGCACATTGGCGAGCATGCCGCCGGATCGCTTGAGCGCGGCGGTGGTCCGCGCCGAGGCCGCCAGCTGCACCATCGGTTCCGCGGTGCCGGCGGTACCCGCCCGGTACGCACAGATCGCCGCGACCAACACCTGCGCCGGACTGACGGCGCAGTCGGCAGCCAGCTGGTCCAGCGCCACCCATTCGAACGGCGACAGTGCACCTGCGGCGCGCAGGGCGGCGGGCGCGGCGGCACGGCGACGCGGCCGGGTCGCAGCGGCCGCCGGCACCGGAGCCGTCCAGTCCGAGAAGCGTTCTCGCCAATAGTCACGGTCGGCGGTGTAGCGCGCCGAAGCCCGGTACTCGGCATCGGCGGCCTGGATCTCCGCTGGTGACAGCCCCGTGAAGGGCGCGGGTTCAGTATTGCCGAGCAGCGCCGCGTACCACTGCCCAATGCGCGCGATCAGGCTCAGCCCGCCGTAGCCGTCGATGGCGACGTGATGCATCTGCGCGTACCAGATGTGCTGCTCGGGCCCGAGGGTCAGCAGCGCCGCCGCCCACAGCGGAGCGTCGACCAGCTCGATCGGAATTCGGTGCCGCCGGTCCATCCATTCCAGTGCGGCCCGGCGCGGTTCGGGCTCAGCTGTGAAATCGACACGTTCCAGTGCGCCACCGATTTCCGGGGCCATCCACTGGTACGGCCGCCCGTCGGCCCGGCCGATGCGCAGTCGTCCCACGCCGAACTCTTCGAAGGCGCGGTGCGACGCGACATCGAAGAGTTCCGCATCGAGTTCCCCGTGCAATTCCAGGTAATGCGCCTGGCCGGGTAGCACGCGTGGATCGGCGCTGTCCCCGGCTCCGATATCGTCCGCGAGCCACAATTCCATTTGGGCTCGGGACAATTCGAACGGTACGGCGTCGCAAACATCCGGAGACTGGGCTGGCACTGTCCCTCCCGAAGTCGAGAGCGGCGGAATGAGCCGGGGCGCAAATGGATACCGATTCGCGCGCCCCGACTGCGGACAGTACCGCACAGTTGCTAGAAGTCTGCTGCCATTTCCTTCGTGCCGTAAGTGGACGAACGATCAGGCCGCAACGGCCGCTGCACTACTGGTCGAGCGCTTGCTTGTTCCGACATTCCGCACCGGGATGAACGCGGCAATCGCCGCCGCCGCCAAGGCCACCCCGCAGCCGATGAAAAGGCCTACACGGAAACCATTTTCGGTCGGAATCGAATGCCCGCCCAGAGTGGTGCTCAGCTGCGCCAGCACCACACCGATGATCGCCGCCGAGAACGACGCGCCGATGGAGCGCATCAGCGTATTGAAGCTGTTCGCCGCGGCCGTCTCCGAGAGCGGCACCGCACTCATAATGAGCGCGGGCATGGCGCCGTACGCCAGCGCCACACCGGAGTTGCAGATGCACACCGCCACCAGCAGCCCCCAAGTCGAACCCATGATCACCGCCGAGGACGCGTATCCGGCGGCCAGCACCAGCGCCCCGGCAACAAGAGTCACCTTCGGCCCGCGCGCGGCGGAGAGCTTGGCGCCCAGCGGAGACACCGCCATCATGATGATGCCGCCCGGTGCCATCCACAGGCCCATGGCCAGCATCGACTGTCCCAGGCCATATCCGGTGATCTTCGGCAGCACCAGCAGCTGCGGCACGATCAGGGAGGCCGAGTACATGCCGAAGCCGAGCACGGCGGAGGAGGCATTGGTCAGCAGTACCCGCGGTCGCCGGGCCACCCGCAGATCGACCATCGGATCGACGGTCCGCAACTCCCACCAGGCCCACAGCACCAGCACCGCAACCGCCGCGACGAGCAGACCCACAATGCTGCCGCTGTCCCAGCCCCAGGTCGCGCCCTTCGAGATTCCGAGCAGCAGACAGATCAGGCCGACGCCGAGTCCGACCGCGCCCACACCGTCGAATCGGCCCGTGGCGACCACCGGTACGTCCGGCACCACCACATAGATGAGAATCGCGATGAGCAGGCTCAGGGCTCCCGCTCCCCAGAACAGGATGTGCCAATTCGCATGCTGCGCAACAACGGCCGCGACGGGCAGCCCCAGCGCGCTGCCGATTCCCAGGGAAGCGCTCACCATGGCGATGGACGGGCCGAGCCGCTCGGCGGGCAGCAGATCGCGCAGCGCCGAAATACCCAGCGGCAGAATGCCCATGCCCATGCCCTGCAGGCCGCGGCCGACGATCATCGGCACCACCGAATCCGCCACCGCGCACAGCACCGAGCCCGCGATGAGCGGCACGGTCGAGATGAGCAGCATGCGCCGCTTGCCGTAGAGGTCGCCGAACCGTCCGGCGACCGGCGTGGCGACGGCGCCGGCCAGCAGGGTTGCCGTCACCACCCAGGAGGCATTCGAAGCGCTGGTGTGCAGCAACTGCGGCAGCTGGCCGAGCAGCGGCACCACCAGCGTCTGCATGACTGCGGCGATAATGCCCGCCAGGGCGAGCACGCCCACGATGCCCTTCGAACCGGCGCCGGGCAGCTCGCCGGTCGTGTCCCCCGGCGGGGCCTTGATCACTGACTCACCCATGCGCTTCTCCTCATCGATCGAGTTCAACGCATGTGCACGATACACATCTAATGCATGATGCATATACACGCTGTGATGTGGGTCACCTGTGGTAGACAGACTCACCGAGGTCGCGACGGAAGGACTGCATGAAAAAGCCCACGGACCGGGTCGAATTCGAAATCATGCTGCTCAGCCGCTACACCGTGAATGCGCGCTACCGCCGCGACGGCACCCGACTCGACCGCAGCGCCTACGTCCTACTGAACCGGCTCAGCGCGGAGGGCCCGATGTCCATCGGCCAGCTCACCGAGGGCTTCGGCCTCGATGCCTCCACCCTCAACCGGCAGACCGCAGCCCTACTGCGCACCGGACTGGTCGAACGCATCCCCGACCCGAACGGCGGCATCGCCCGCAAATTCCGCATCACCGCCGACGGCGAACACAATCTCGAAACCGAGCGGGCCGCCAATACCCAAGGGCTGGAACAGGTCATGACGAACTGGTCACCCGCAGACGTCGCCGCTTTCGCCGGCTACCTCGCAAGGCTCAATACCGACATCGAACACGTCGACGGACGCCCCTGGCCGCGCCCCTCCTGACAGCCGACCTCAGACCCGCGAAGGAGCGTGCCTGCGAACTCGGCCGCACCGATGAATTCCGGGCAGATCCGTCGTCAATATCTCTGGATAGACCGAAGGAGATGATCGTCGGCCTTCCCCAGGAGGCTGACAGGTGATCTCGCCTACCGCAGAGAGGAATTCAGGCATGACGAGACCGTTTCGGTTCGGAGTTGTCGCCCCGCTCAGAAGTGACCTGCCGACATGGCTGGACCGCGTGCGCCGCATCGCCGACAGTGGCTACTCGACACTGCTGATGCCCGACTTCCCGCAGATGCAACCGGCGCCCGGCCCCACACTGGCCACCGTCGCAGCCCGCACCGACCTGCGCGTGGGCACCTGGGTCTACGCCTCCCCGCTACGCCCGGCCTGGCTGACGGCATGGGAAGCGCACTCGCTGTCACTACTGACCGACGGCCGCTTCGAAATGGGCATCGGCACCGGCAGACCGGGCATCGAAGACGAGCTCCGAGACAAGGGAATGCCCGAAGTACCGCCGCCGTACGAACGGCTGAAGCAAATACGTGAAACCGTCAGGGCGCTAAGAGAACTCGACGGCCCCGACCGTCACACGCCCGTGGCAATGGCCGTACTCGGCCCGAAGGCCCGAGCACTGGCGGCCGAGGTCGCGGACACAGTCACCTTCGTCCTGGGCGATCAGCCCCGGGCCGAAGTCGAGCGCCTGGCACACGACTTCCGCACCGCCGGGAACCTCGAGCTCGCACTCGCCGTGCCGGTCATCGGCGACACTGTCGCATCGCACATGGCACACCCCAACACCGATACCGCAGCGCTTCACGCGGCGGACGCAATGACCGTACTCCCGGATGACCCGGCCGCCGCCGCCGAAGAAATCCAGCGCCGCCGAGAAGAAATCGGCTTCTCCTACTTCATCTTCGGCGCCGACTTCGCCGAAAGATTCGCTCCGATAGTCGCCAAGCTCGCCGGACAATGATCGAGTGCCGTACGGCGGCTATCGACCCCGATGTGCGAGGTTGCGTCAGACCCCTTCTGCGGGTGGTTGATTGGAGGTCTTTCGCTCGGTGAGATGATCGATGATCGATCCGTCGTGTGGTGTCCCGAGGGTGAAATGGGTGGTCGGCGTCCCGCCGGTGAACACATTGCGGACATTGTTCGCGGCTAGATATGGCGCCCCCGGCTCACCGACCACGACGGTCTGCCCTGGCACATCGACTTCCATACCCCCGCCAGCACCGCCTGGCGCCATATAGCCGCCGAGTCCGCCGCCGCGCTCATGGGATTCCTCATCGCCCGAGGCCCCGACCGCATACGCCTCTGCTCCGCCCGCGACTGCCACCGCTTCTACGCCGACACCACCAAGAACAACTCGGTGCGCTACTGCCCCGACCGCGGCTGCGCCAACCGTGAACGAGTCCGCCGACACCGACTACGTAATGGATAACCGTCCCCACCCGAGACCAGGGTCACCGACCGCACGCAGGTCGTCGCTCCGGTCTCTTCCTGTCAGATGCACGTTTCTCGGCGCTGTGGAACGAGGGCGAGTTCGAGGTCTTCTCCGACACGGCCGACAAGTTCAGGTTGGTGACATCGAATGTCTGCCCTGGGCCGAGTCGCAACGTTGTGTCAACTGCTTGTGCTGGTTGTGATCGCGCTATTGACGGGGCAGTTGCCCTCGTTGCGGCCGCATGCGGTGAAGTCGCAGAGGCGGCACAACCAAGGTTGTGGACGGTCGGTGGTGCGGGCGGAGCGTTCCTCGGCTCTGGTCCGGGTCACCGTGGTCAACATCGTGTCCAACGCTGCCACAAGATTGTCGATCTCGTCCGGGGGCAACGCGGACAGTGCGCTCGCCAATGACTTCTCGCGCGCTCGAAGTATCCGTTCGGCCGTGCTTCGGCCATCTTGGGTCAAGACCAGGGAGACGACCCGTCCGTCCTGTGCTCTGACGCGCTCGGCGAGGCCTTCGGCGACGAGGCGGTCGACGAGGCGGACGGTGCCCGAATGGGTCAGGCCGAGCACGGAGCTCAGCTGCGTTACCGATGCGCCGTCGAGGAACTCGTGCATGGCGGCGAGGGCGGCCGGGGCCGACGGGCCGAGCGCCGCGATCGCTTCGACGGCGGTGTTCATCCGGTCAGCGACTGCGAGACTCAAAGCGCCCAGGACGTTGGCGGCGTGCTGGCGGCTTGACGAGGTTCGAGACATGGCCCTAGTTTATATGTATGAGTCATACACAGTCCACAAACGGACGCGGCGAGTCGACGGCGGAACCCATGGAAGCGCGTATGAAGAGCGTGGCGAGTCTCGACTTGATCACCGGGATCGAGCATCTCCAGAAGGCGATTCACGCCGGAGGCGTCGACCCGCTCGTGCTCGAGTTGGTTCATCTGCGGGCCAGCCAGATCAACGGCTGCAGCCCGTGTGTGTTCGCTGGCGTCCAGTCGGCGAAGGGGCATGGAGAGACCGAGGAGCGGCTGCACAGCGTGGTGGCCTGGCGCGAGACCCCGTTCTTCACCGAGGAGGAGCGGGCAGCGCTCGCGCTGACCGAGGCCGCCACCCGGATCCAGGACGGCTCGCCGGGCGTGACGGACGAGATTTGGGAGGCTGCTGCCGCTCACTTCGACGAGAAGCAGATCTTTTCGATCATCCTGAACATCGCGATCACCAATTTCTTCAACCGGATCAATCACACGATCCGGGAGCCGGGCGGCAAGACCTGGTGAAGCTGGATCTGCGACCCACAGACCACGGCCTGACGCTCCAACGGAGGCTTCGATGCCAGTGACCACGATCAACCCGCCGGGGCTGCCCACCCCGAACGGCTACGCCCACGTCTCGGCGGCGACAGGTTCGCGACTGATCCATATAGCCGGGCAGGCGGCCCATGACCCCGACGGCACTATCGTCGGCCCGGGAGACCTCATCGCTCAAACCGAACGCGCGCTCGGCAACGTGGCGATCGCGCTCGCCGCGGCCGAAGCCACCTTCGACGACGTTGTGAATCTGACGTTCTATGTTCCCAACTGGGACGAATCCAAGTACCCGGCTCTGGCCGAAGGCATCCGAGCCGCGGCAACCGCGCTGGGCATCAACCCGATCAAACCCGGTGCCCTGGTCGGTGTCGCCAGCCTCGGCCGTCCCGAATGGCTGATCGAGATATCCGCCACCGCCGTGACTACGTAACTGGTCGCCGAGTTGTATCGCAATGCGGACCCGCGCCAACGAGGACCGGTTGGCCGCGGGGCTGTCGGAGGAGGTATGTCCGGTCATTTTGCGCGAGGAGCAGCTGTGGGAAGCGGTGCCGATGCCATCTCGGCCCCGGCAACGCCCAAATGCCGAAGAACGTGCGTTGCACTGCCGGTGGAGCGGAACCGCGGGATTCAGGCGGTCTGCACGATTACCCGGCCTAGATTGCGGCGGGATTCGATGAGTTCGACTGCCTTGTTGATGTTTTCCAGGGGGAAGACGGTGTGGTGGGGGCGTAAATGCCCTGCGGACAACAACTCCCAGAGTTCGGACCGGTAAGAGTCGATGAGGTCAGGGCGGGTGCGGCTGAGCATGCCTACCGAGAAACCGGTGACGGTCTTCAGGTGGGCTAGCAGGCTGTTTACGTCGACTGAGCCGCCGCCTGCGCTGTAGGCAACCAGGTGGCCTTGCGGCGCAAGGGTTTCTACGCTGCGCTGGAGGAGGTCGCCGCCTACACCATCCAGGACGATGTCGACTGATTCGGTCCATGGCTCGTCGTAGGTGATTACCGCGTCGGCTCCGCAGTCGCGCAGGAATTCCGCCTTGTCGGCGGAGCGGACCGCTGCCACGACTCGCGATGCGCCCAGTGCTTTCGCCAATTGCACTGCGAGATGGCCGCTTCCGCTGGCGGCGGCGGTGATCAGCACCGACTCCCCCGCGGTGAATCGGCCGGCGCGCAGCGCACCCAGGGCTACCAGGCCGCCGCGCACTACGGCGAGGGCGTCGGCGGACTGCACCCCGGCGGGGATCTCGGTCATCAATGCCGGTGCGGCCAGGACGTATTCGGCGTGGGCGCCGGCGAACACTACGCCGCCGACGCGCTTGCCGATCCAGTCGGGCGCGACCTCCGGCCCGGCGGCGGCGACGGTGCCGACGATCTCCGCGCCCGGATCGGAACTGCTGTCCGCCTTGATCATTCGGATCATGCCGAGGTGGACGCCGGCCAGCTGGGTCCGGATCAGCAGCTGGCCCGGACCGGGCACCGGTTCCGGCACGGTGAGCTGTGCCGGATGGCCGGAGAAGTGAATCTTGCGCACGTCGGTGCCCCTTCAGTCCTTATCTTGTAACGGACACAAGATTAGGCTGAATATAATTCGTGTGTCAAACCTAAATTTGTCAGCTGGAGATCGTCGCTTCCTCGGCCACGTTGTGCGCCTTGGAACCCCAGCCCACGTGCGCCTCGGCGCGCATGCGTTCGACCATGTGCGGGTAGTGCAGCTCGAACGCGGGACGCTCGGAGCGGATGCGCGGGAGCTCGTAGAAGTTGTGCCGCGGGGGCGGGCAGGAAGTTGCCCACTCCAGGGAGTTGCCGTAGCCCCACGGATCGTCGACCGTGACCACCTCGCCGTAGCGGTAGCTCTTGAAGACGTTCCACACGAACGGCAGCATCGACGCACCGAGGATGAAGGAGCCGATGGTGGAAATGGTGTTCAGCGTGGTGAATCCGTCGCTCGGCAGGTAGTCGGCGTAGCGGCGCGGCATGCCCTCGTTGCCCAGCCAGTGCTGCACCAGGAAGGTGGTGTGGAAGCCGACGAAGGTCGCCCAGAAGTGCCACTTGCCCAGGCGCTCGTCCAAGAGGCGGCCGCTCATCTTCGGGAACCAGAAGTAGATGCCCGCGAAGGTGGCGAACACGATGGTGCCGAAGAGCACGTAGTGGAAGTGCGCGACCACGAAATAGCTGTCGGAGACATGGAAGTCGATCGGCGGGGCGGCCAGGATGACGCCCGACAGACCACCGAAGAGGAAGGTCACCAGGAAGCCGATGGACCACAGCATGGGTGTTTCGAAGGTCAGCTGACCCCGCCACATGGTGCCGATCCAGTTGAAGAACTTCACGCCCGTGGGCACGGCGATGAGAAAGGTCATGAACGAGAAGTACGGCAGCAGAACCGATCCCGTCGCATACATGTGATGCGCCCACACCGCGATGGACAGCGCCGCAATACCCAGGGTCGCGTACACCAGCGTGGTGTAACCGAAGATCGGCTTACGCGAGAACACCGGGTAGATCTCCGAGACGATGCCGAAGAACGGCAGCGCGATGATGTACACCTCGGGATGGCCGAAGTACCAGAACAAATGCTGGTACAGGATGGCCCCGCCATTGGCCGGGTCATAGATGTGTCCGCCCAGGTGCCGGTCGTAGGCGAGCCCGAACAGCGCCGCGGTCAGCAGCGGGAAGGCCAGCAGGATAAGCACACTGGTGACGGCGATGTTCCAGGTGAAGATGGGCATCCGGAACATGGTCATGCCGGGGCAGCGCAGGCAGACCACCGTGGTGAGCATGTTGACACCACCGAGGATGGTGCCCAGACCCGAGACCGCCAGACCCAGAATCCACAGATCTCCACCCACACCCGGCGCGTGCACGATGTCCGAGAGCGGCGTGTACGCGGTCCAGCCGAAGTCGGCCGCGCCACCGGGAGTCACGAAGCCGGCGGTGGCCATCGACGCACCGAACAGGTACAGCCAGTAACTGAAGGCGTTCAGTCGCGGGAAGGCCACATCGGGCGCGCCGATCTGCAAGGGCAGGATCAGATTCGCGAAGCCGAACACGATGGCCGTCGCATAGAACAGCAGCATGATCGTGCCGTGCATGGTGAACAGCTGATTGAACTGCTCCGTCGACAGGAACTGCATGCCCGGCCGGGCCAGCTCCGCGCGCATGAGCAGAGCCAATAGACCGCCGATGAGGAAGAACGAAATCGCGGTGGTGATGTACATGACGCCCAGTACCTTGGGGTCGGTTGTCGTCACCGCCTTGTAGATGAACGAACCTTTGGGGCCCAGCCGCGCCGGGTAGGGCCGAGCGGCCTCCAGTCCCGGTTCCGGCTTGGGAGCTACGGCAGTCACCACATCCTCCTCGAGGTCGGTCCGCAGCTGGTTCTATCTGCTCCGGAACCCACGATGAACGGGGTCAGCGTACTCACAGCTATTCGATTCTGGCAGAGAACACTCCGGCCGGGCAGTCACTCCGCCGGATTCGGCTCCGGCGGATTTGGAATCATATTGAGTCGGTGCCGATGGCAAGCGGATCGATGTTCGATAATGTCGGCGTGGTGGAAGTCCCGGAATCGTCCTCGGATCGGCTACCCGCGGCTGCGGACAACCCGGTCGCCGGTTCGCTCGAACAGGTCTTGGCGCGAAGTTCATCGCCAATTCACCCCCCGACCTCACGAAAATCTCATATGAAGCGCTTCACTATCGGAACCATGAGTCGATCGCTCCGCACCCGCATCACCACCGCTGTCGTGATCGGGACACTCGGCACCCTGCTCGCCGCCGGCGCGGCTACCGCCAACAGCGAGCCCAAGGCCGTCATCCAGGGCCGCAGCACCGTCACCGCGCACGTCACCGGCGAGAAGACCGGCGCACGCTGTCAGATCGCGGGTAAGGACATCGCCGGACCCTGGGGATCGGTGGACGCCGCGGGCGCCGTGGACCTGACACTCGGCTCGATTCGCACCGATACCAAGCGGATTCGCGTCATCTGCGAGGACCCCAAGCGCGGCGACAGCTCACTGCACACGGTGCGTTCCGATCGGGTCAGCTACGACGGTGCGCTGTCACCGCTGCGGCAGATCATCAACAGCACGTTCTTCGAACTGCGCTGACGTCCGAAACGCTCCTCAGGCGACACGCGCCGCGGCCACCGCGGCACGTACCGCCGGGGCTGTTTCGACGGCGAACCGCATTGTCGCCCTTTCCCCGTCCGGGTCGACCGGTAGCAGGAATTCGCTGATGCCGTGTGCCAGGGCCACCTCCGCGAGCTGCGCGACCGGCATGGACGGATCGATCACATAGGCGCGGTGGATGAGCGCGGGCACCCGGCCCGCCTCCCGGGCGCCGGTATCGATGGACGACATCAGTCCGGCGAGCAGATCCGGTGGGGCGTAGGAGAATCCGCCGAGCCAGCCGTCGGCCAGTTCACCGGTCAGACGCAGCGCACGGGGACCGTAGACGCCCAGCCAGATGCCCACCCGATGTGCGGGGGCCGGTCCGGCTTTGGCGCCGTGCAGCGAGTAGAACTCGCCTTCGAGGTACGGGCGGCCGTCGCCCCACACCGCACGTATGACCCCCACCGCCTCACGCAGAGCGGTCAGCGCCTGTCCCGGCGTACGCCGCTGACCGCCCATGGCTTCGATGGCGTCCCAGAACGCGCCCGCGCCCAGGCCCAGTTCCACCCGGCCGCCGCTGAGCAGATCCAGGCTGGCCGCGCTGCGCGCCAGGACGGCGGGCGGGCGCAGCGGCAGATTGGCCACCGCGGGCATGAGGGTGAGGGTGCGGGTCATGGCGGCGACGTAGGACAGCAGCGTCCAGGTGTCCAGGAAGGCGGGCTGATACGGATGATCTTGAACCGCCAGCACTTCCAGCCCGGCGGTGGCATCGGCGCGCTGAATGAGCCGCAGCAGCGACGGCCCCCGCGCCGCCTCGGGCGGAACGAAGATCCCGAACCTCAGCTCATGCCCGTAGTCAGCCATAGCAAATTTCAAGCTACGCCGATCTGACCTGCGGTTCCGGCACACCCCCGTCCTTTCGGCGAGTCGGTCCCGGCCGCGCGAGGCGCGGTCGCCACCCGATCGTGATCAATCGGGAACCTGATTCCATAATCGTTGGCAGGCAACGGATTACAATCGATCAGGTGCAGCCCCACCATTCCGTGGACGCCGCCCGTAAACATCTGACGGCGGTGGATCCCGCAGCCCTGCGTCATGCGCGAGACCGATTGGCCGAGACCGGAATCGCGCGCCTGGGGTTCCTGCTGCCCTACCAGGTCAAGCGGGCGCTGGCGGCCGAGGCGCTGACCATGCTCGATCATCATCAATCCTGGGTCGCGCCCGGCGCCGAGGCTCCCGAGCGGCATGCGATCGACCTCAGCCCGCGGGAAGTCGATGCGCGCAGCCAATGCATTCCGCAGTTGTACGACTGTGAACTGTTGCGGCACAGTCTCACTACCGTGGCGACGGAGCCGGTGCTACCGTGCCCGGCGCCGCACCGGTATGTGGTGCAGCGTCGGCAGCACGACGATGCGGCCGGCCAATGGCATTGGGATGATTACGCTTTCGCACTGATCCTGGTGGTGGAGTGCCCGCCGCTCGAAGAAGGCGGGTTCGTGCAGACGGTGGCGCATACGCGGCGGGACTGGGATCACTCCGATGTGTATCGCACCCTCACCCGCAATCCCATTCAGTCCTGGGAACTGCAACCCCTCGACCTCTACCTGATGCGCGCCGACACCACCCTGCACCGGGTGCATCCGTTCGCACACGGCCGCCGCACCATTGTCGGCATGTCCTTCGCGTCGATCGACGATCTGGGGCGCGAGCAAACTCATGGCACACCCGCCGAAGGTTTGCTTTCCGAAGTTCGGGTTATAACGAAACAAGCACAGTGATAACCTAATTCACCGTCAACGCAGCGGGGGGCAGCGTCGCTCGACCGTATCTCCCTGGGCAGTTGTGCGTGCCGTTTGTCGAACAGCGCTGCCCCACCGGTTAGGCGAAACCGATGGACCTTCTGAACCCTCTCGACGCTATTTTCCTTGCCATCGAATCCCGCGAACATCCGATGCACGTGGGTGGTCTGCAACTGTTCGAACCGCCCGCCGACGCGGGACCGGAATTCGTGCACGACCTCTACACGGCCATGTCCGCCTCCACCGAGGTGCGCACCCGCTTCCGCAGACAGCCCAGCCGCACGCTGGGCGGCTTCTCCAGCCTGTCCTGGTCGCATGCCGAGCAGGTCGATCTGGGCTATCACCTGCGGCGCAGCGCGCTGCCGGCGCCCGGCGGCATGGACGATCTGCTGGATCTCACCGAACGACTACACGGCATCCTGCTCGACCGGCACCGGCCGCTGTGGGAGGCCCGGCTCATCGAGGGCCTCGACGACGGGCGCTTCGCGCTCTATATAAAAATGCATCACGCACTGATCGACGGCGTGTCCGCCATGCGGTTGCTGCAGCGCACCCTCACGGACGATCCGCTGGATTCGCAGGTGCGGGTGCCGTGGGGCACCGCGCCCATCCGCGAAAGCGCCGAACTCGCGGGCGTCGAACGCACCAGCTCGTGGCAGCAGTTGCGAAAAGCCTTGCCGCGCATGGTCCGTAGCACCGCATCGATTGCCGCGCCGTTGCGCGGGGCCATCGACGGCCGGCTCACCATGCCGATGACCGCGCCGCGCACCATGTTCAATGTGTCGATCGGCGGGGCGCGGCGCATTGCCGTGCGCTCCTGGCCACTGGAGCGCATCAACCGGGTGCGCCAGGCCACCGGCGCGACCGTCAATGATGTGGTGCTGGCCATGAGCGCCGCCGCCCTGCGCACCTACCTCATCGAGCACGACGGGCTGCCGCCCGAACCGCTCATCGCCATGGTGCCGGTGAATATTCGCACCGCCGCCGAGGCCGACGCCTCCGAAGGCAATATGGTCGCCGCCTGCCTGGCGAATCTGGCCACCCACCTGGATGATCCGATGGCGCGGCTGACGGCGATCAGCACTTCCATGCGCGAGGCCAAACAGGTCTTCACCCAACTGCCGAAGCTGGAAGCCATGGCGCTCTCGGCACTGCTCATGTCGCCGCTGGGCGTCTCGCTGATTCCCGGGTTCGAGGCGCTGCCGCGCATGCCGTTCAATCTCGTCATCTCGAATGTGCCGGGGCCGCGTAAACCGGTCTACATGCAGGGCGCGCGACTGGACAGCAACTACCCGCTGTCGATTCCGTTCGAATCGCAGGCCATGAACATCACGCTGACCACCAATGGCGAGAACCTCGATTTCGGCTTTGTCGGCTGCCGCCGCACCGTGCCGGATCTGGACCGGCTGCCCGCGCATATGGAGGACGGGCTGGCCGAACTGGAGCGGGCCATCGCCTGATCGCGGGCGCTCTCTACGCTGGACCCTGTGGATACGCGTTGGCCCGAACTGCGGAAACAGTGCCTGATCAGTGAGGACGACAATGTCCTCGCGCTCAATAAACCGGCCGGGATCTCGGTCACCGGCGAGCGCCACGACACCGACATCGTGGAACTCGCCGCCGCACACGGGGAGACGCTGTACCCCGTGCACCGCATCGACAAGGTGACCTCCGGACTGGTGCTGCTCGCCAAAGAACTGCCGGCGCACGGGCAATTGACCCGGCAGTTCAACAAGCGCACAGCGCAGAAGGCGTATCTGGCGGTCACCACCGGGCCGGTGGGCCTGCCGGATCACGGCGTCATCGACCTGCCGCTGAGCGTGGGCCGCAAGAACCGGGTGCGAATTGCCGCGCCCCGCGAGAGCATTCAGCGCGACGGCGACAGCTGGCGGGTGGACGAGCGGGATGTGCTGGCGGGCAAGAACTATCCGTCGGTCACCGAATTCGCGACCCTCGCCCGCACCGAGTCGCACACGGTGCTGGCACTACGGCCGATCACCGGGCGGCGGCATCAGATTCGCGTGCACCTGGCCTGGATCGGACATCCCATCGTCGGCGATCCGCTCTTCGACAAGTCCGGTGCGCATGCCCGCACCTACCTGCATTCGTGGCGCCTGCTGCTGGACGCGGATTGGCGCACTCCCCCGGTGCTCGACCTCGAAGCCGAGCCGGGCCCGGACTTCTGGACCGTCGGCAAGACCTCGATTACACCCGACCCGGATCAGCTATCAAGGTTCGCGGCCCGTCTCGTTCTGGACTGAGTGGAGCGGGGGAGCGAACGGCTCCATAGACCTGCGCCTTGGAGGAGCGGAAGGAGGGAAGAACGAGACTCCAGGGCCGCGAACCCGCCGGAGCGAAGCGGAGGCAAAATAAACACAGCGCGAAGCGGAGGCAAGATAGGCACTAGCTATATTCGGTGGCGAGTCTCACTGAGACCCCTACCGGTAGGGCATCTAGCCTGGTGACGTGGCGCGCTGGCGCGGCACGATCGGGCGCAATGGTGCGGCCCTTCACAGAAAGCGAATGCCGATGGTTCTGCTGGCACAGCTCAGTGACACCCACTTCAATATGGGCGCCAGGAACAACGAACGCGCCGAGCGGGTGATGGCCTATCTGGCCGAGCTGCCGCAGCGCCCCGACGTCATTATCGTGACCGGAGATATTGCCGATGAAGGCGAAATCGAGGAGTACCAGCAGGCCCGCAATGCCCTGGTCGCCGACGTGCCGGTGGTGATCATGCCCGGCAATCACGACGATCGCGGCAATCTGCGCAAGGTGCTGCTCGACGGCACCGCGGGTTACGGTCCGATCAATCAGGCACACAGCGTCGACGGTGTCACGCTGGCCATGCTCGACTCCAGCATTCCGGGCAAGCCCGAGGGGCTGCTCGATGACGAGACCTACAGCTGGCTCATCGATCTGCTGTCCGCCGCGCCGCCGGACGAACTGGTGCTGATCGCCATGCACCATCCGCCGGTTCCGGTGCTCAGCACGGTGGTCGACCCCATTCGCCTGACCAATCCGGAGCGGCTGGAGAACATCGTGTCCGGGGACGATCGCATTCTGGGTGTGCTCACCGGGCATGTCCACTCGGGACTGGTCACGTCCTTCGCGGGCAAGCCGCTCATCGTCGCGCCGAGTGTCTCCTCGACCATCGGCGGCGAATGGGAAACGGCCCGATCGGGACACGTGCCGATCGACTTCGCACCCGGCCCCTCGCTGGTCATGCACTCCATTCAGGACGGCCGGCTGCTTTCCATGTTCCGTCCGGTCGCCATGGGCGGCTGGCTCAGCGAACCGCTGGACTGACCGCACCGCGCCGATAGGCCGAAGGCGTTGTCCCCGTCCATCTTTTGAAGGCGTGGATGAAGGTCGAGGCCTCCGCATAACCGAGCCGGATCGCCACATCGCTCACCGAAAGCGGAGTGGCGGTGAGCATTTCCTCCGCCAGCGCACGGCGCACCTCGTCCAGCAGCTGCCGATAGCTGGTGCCCGCGGCATCCAGATGCCGGCGCAGGGTGCGGGTACTCATATTGAGATCCCTTGCCACCGCGTCGATTCCGGGCGGTGCGGCGAAACCGTCCGCGCCACCGCGCGGGACCAGCGACTCCCGTACATCCGCCGCGATTCCGGTGCGCGCCCGGCGGCGGGATACCAGCTCCCGGCACTGCGCCAGGCACATGGCGAGCGTGTGCTCATTGGCCTGCGGCAGTGGCTGCTCCAATATCGCCGGATTCAGCGAGAAGAGATTGTGCGGCTGCTCGAACAGCGGTAGCACGCCGAAGATCTCGTGATACAGGTCGATATTCACCGGCGTCGGGAAATCGAACTCCGCGCGCAGCAGATCCACCCGATGGCCCAGCAGATCGCACAGCATCTGGAACATGGCGGTGACGTCCCGCTCGACCAGGAACCGGCGGACATCGGCGGGGATGCGCTCATCGTGGATCCGGGCCACGAACTCCCCCGGCTGCCACCGCGCCACCGGAATGCAGAACGTGAAGCTCAACTCCAGATACCGCAGCGCGAAGGCGATCGCCTCCCCCAGCGTCGGACTGCTCACGCACGCGAACCCGAAGATCCCGAACGTGGTGATCCGATACCGCCGCCCCACCTCCAGCCCGAGGTTCGGGCGCGCCCCCAGCTCCCGCACCAGATTCCGGATGACCGCGAGCTCGGTATGCGCATCGATCTGCGCATCCGGATCCCCCAGCGTCTTCTCGCCGAGCCCACTCCCCTGCAGTATCCGCCCGGCCCCCACCCCCTGCTCCCGCGCAAACCCCACCATCAGCGCCACACTCGCCACCCCACGCGGAAAGTCCCAGTCCCGAATCCCCGCCTCCTGCACCGTACTCATAGCCAGATTATGGCCGAAATTCTCGATCCGGTCGCCCACGAACCTGACGGCGCGCTCTTAGAGTGGAGGGGTCTTCGATGTGAGGTGGGCCATATGCCTTCGGTCATTGTCATCGGTGCGGGGTTCGGCGGGCTCGGGATGGCTATCGAGCTGCAACGGAATGGGTTTCGGGAGGTGACCATTCTGGAGCGGGCGGCCGATCTGGGTGGGGTGTGGCGGGAGAATACGTATCCGGGGGCGGCGTGTGATGTGCCTTCGCCGTTGTACTCGTTCTCGTATGAGCCGAAACCCAAGTGGCGGCAGCGGTATTCGGGGCGGGAGGACATTGTCGCGTATATCCGCGGGGTGGCCGAGCGGCACGGGTTGTTCGAGCAGATCGTATTCGGGGCGGACGTGACCGATGCGGAATTCGATGAGGTCAGCGGGCAGTGGACCGTGCAGACAGCCGACGGCGATGCGCGCACGGCGGATGTGCTGATCTCCGCGGTCGGGCAATTGTCGCGGCCCGCGCTGCCTGCGATCACCGGCGTCGAAAGCTTTGCCGGGAAGTCCTTTCACTCGGCGCAGTGGGATCACGGGGTGGAGCTGGCAGGGAAGCGGGTGGCGTGCATCGGGACCGGGGCCAGTGCCATCCAGTACGTTCCCGAGATCCAGCCGGAGGTCGCGCAGCTGACGCTGTTCCAGCGGACGGCGGCCTGGGTGCTGCCCAAATTCGATACCGATTACAAGCCGATTCATCAGCGGGTGCTGTTGCATGTGCCGGGATTGCCGGTGGCGGAACGCTTCTCGTGGTGGGCCATTGCCGAGTTCGTGGCATTGGGGCTGGTGGAGTACCCGGCGATCACGCGGGCGGTCGCGCGGATGGCGGGAAAGCATCTCGCGGAGCAGGTCACCGATCCCGAGTTGCTGGCCAAGCTGACGCCGGACTATCCGATCGGATGTAAGCGCGGGCTGTTCTCCAACGACTACTACCCGGCATTGACGCAGCCGAATGTCACGGTGGAGACGACGGCCATCAGCGAGATCGTGCCGGAGGGGGTGCGGACGGCCGACGGTGTGCTGCATGCGGCCGAGGTGATCATCTACGGCACCGGGTTCAAGGGGACGGAGTTCCTGTGGCCCATGAAGATTCGCGGTCGCGGCGGGCGCAATCTGTCGGATGTGTGGGAGGGCGGTGCGCACGCCTATCTCGGAATCACGGTGCCGGACTTCCCGAATATGTTCATGGTCTACGGCCCGAATACGAATCTCGGCGTGGGATCGATCATCTACATGATCGAGTCGCAGGCTCGCTATATCCGGCATGCCGTGCAGTTGCTGGCCGAGCAGCCCGGGCACTGCCTGGAGGTGCTGCCGGAGACCGAGCGCGAGTACAACACCGCCCTGCAGCAGCGACTGGCTCGGACCCCGTGGAATTTCTGCACCAGCTGGTATCGCACAAAATCCGGGCGCATCACCAACAATTGGCCCGGCACCACCCGCAGCTACCGCCGCCGCACCCGCAAGCTCCGGCGCGCGGACTACCGACTCACCCCGGTATGAGGCCGACCGGCGGCAGACCGCCTAATCCAACTCATGCATAGTTGCGCATGTATGTAGAAACTGTCGAACTTGTGTGAATGTAGTGAGGTCTACCTGGGGACACGCTGGGACACGGCAGACTGGTTAGCGTGACCGATTCGTCCCAGACTCGTAATGCCGTGCCGGACCGGCGGCGCGGGTCCGTTCTCGCGCACGGCCCGCTTCGGCCCATCGAACTCGCGACCGGGGCGGTGCTCGGCGGGGCTACCGTCGGGCTGGTGACCGTCGGGTCGCTGGTGCCCTTCGCGGCGGCGCTGCAACTGGTGGCCGCGGTGCCTATCGGGCTGCTCGCGCATCGGCATCGGCTGCGCGCGGTGCTCACGGCGACCATTGCCGGAACGCTGGTGACGTTTGTGGCGGCCGGGATGACGCCGGCCACCAACTTGGTCGGTGTGGCGGTGATCGGCGGCATTATCGGGACCGTCAAGCGGCGACGCGGCGGGCTGCCCGCGGTGCTCGGACTGTCCGCGCTGGCCGGACTGGTGTTCGCCGCGTTCTCCGTCGGAATGCTGCTGGTGCTCGCAGGGACACGGCACCTGCTGTTCGACAATATTCGCAACAGCGCCAAGGGTTTGCAGAACCTCGCGGCACGGCAGGCGCTGCTCGAGCCGCTCGGGCGGCACATTGCCGGATACACCGAAGCATTCCTGCACTGGTGGTGGGCCTGGATCGGCGGCGGCATCATCGCGGGCATGGTCGTCAGCGGCATCGTGTCCTGGTTCGTTCTCGGATCGGTGCTGGATCGGCTGGCCTGGCTGCCCGGACGCGACGATCTACTCGATGCTCCCGCCGACGATCGGCCGGTCGCGCCATTGCCGATCACCTTGCGGCAGGTCGCTTTTCGCTATCCCGACACGCACACCGACGCGCTGTACGGCATCGATCTGACCGTGCAGGTCGGCGAATTCGTGGCGATCGTCGGGCACAACGGGTCCGGAAAGTCCACGCTCACCAGGATTCTCGCGGGGCGGCCGCCGACCGGCGGTACCGTCACCCGGCCCGGATCGGCCGGACTCGGCGTCACCGGTGGTACCGCAATGGTGTTGCAGCGCCCGGAAAGTCAGACGCTCGGCGTGCTCGTCGCCGATGACGTGGTGTGGGGGCTGCCCACCGAACTGGCCGCGCAGGTCGATATCGACGGACTGCTGAGCGAAGTCGGGCTGGCCGGCATGGGGCGGCGCGAAACCGCGACCCTCTCCGGCGGGCAGCAGCAGCGGCTCGCCGTCGCCGCGGCGCTCGCTCGCAAACCCACCCTGCTGCTGGCCGACGAAGCCACCTCCATGATCGATCCGGAGGGGCGGCGCGATCTGGTCGCACTGCTCGCCGATCTACCGCGCCGGCACGCCATGGCGGTGGTGCTGGTCACCCACCACGAGGCCGATGCGGCGGCCGCCGATCGGGTCGTGCACCTGCAGCGCGGACGCTCGGTCGAGCAGTTGCCCGCCTGGCCCCGGCCGGTGCGTGATCGCCGACAGCGACCGATGGGCGATACCGTCCTGCAGCTGCGCGATGTGCGGCACACCTACAACCACGGCACGCCCTGGGAAGCGCCCGCCCTGCACGGCATCGATCTGTCGGTGCGGCGCGGCGAAGCACTGCTCGTCGTGGGCGGCAACGGGTCCGGCAAATCCACGCTCGCGTGGATCATGGCCGGGCTGACCGTCCCCAGCGGCGGCAGTTGCGAGCTGCACGAATACACCGGCACCCGGGCCTCGCACAAGCGAATCGGGGCCGTGCAGTTGGCTTTTCAGCATTCCCGGCTGCAATTGCAGCGCCAGACCGTCGGGGGCGAGATCGAGGACTGGGGTGGTCGCGGCACCGCCGCCGTGGCCCGCGCCCTCGATGCGGTGGGCCTGGATCGGGCGCTGGCCTCGCATTCCATCGAATCGCTCAGCGGCGGGCAGGCCAAGCGAGTGGTGCTGGCCGCCATTGTCGCGAGCCGGCCCGCGGTAGTTGTGCTCGACGAACCGCTGGCCGGACTCGATCCGGAGGGGCGCGCGGGGGTGGTGGAATTGCTTGCGCGACTGCGGGATTCCGGGCTGACCCTGATCGTCATCTCCCACGATGTCGCCGATATGTCGGTGGTCTGCGACCGCATCGTGCACCTGCGCGACGGGCATCTGATCGACAACGATGCTGCCGCACCCTATTCCGCTGCCGCTGCGGCGCACGATTTCACCGGAGGCCTCCGATGAGCGTCATTCTCCGCGAGGTTCCCGTCGACAGCCCGGTGCACCGGCTCTGGGCCGGTACCAAGATCGTCGGCGTCTTCGTCTTCAGTGTCCTGCTCATGTTCACACCGTCCTGGGGACTGCTGGCGGTCAGCGCGGTCTTTCTGATCGCGGTGTGGTTCCTGGCCCGGTTGCCGCTCGGCACGCTGCCGCGGTTCCCCTGGTGGATTTGGATCGGCATTCTGATCGGCGCGGGCATCAATGCCCCGGTCGGCCTGGATGCGGTGCTGCGCTACGGGCAGATCATTGTGTTCGGATTCCTGCTACTCGGCGCCTCGTTCCTGGTCGCCTGGACGACGCCCATGGGGGAGATCGCGCCCGCGCTGGCCAAGCTCGGCGCACCGCTGCGACGGCTCGGCTGGACTCGCAAGGGCGTCACACACCGCCTTCCGGTGGACGAGTGGGCCGTGGTGGTCGCGCTGACCCTGCGCGGGCTGCCGCTGCTGCTGGAGGAGCTGCGGATTCTCCGCGCCGCCCGCAAACTGCGGCCCAAGGATTCGCTGGTGCACCGGGCGTCGGAGAACCCGTTCGTGGATATTCTGACCGCCAGCATGGCCGTTTCCAGTCGGCGTGCGGGCGAGCTCGGCGAGGCCATCACCACCCGCGGCGGCACCGGCGAACTGACAGCAAGGCCCAGCTCACCGGGACGATCGGATGCGGTAGCGCTGCTGCTCCTGGTGCTGCTCTGCGCGGCCGGGATCGTGGTCTCACTACTGCTCTGACCTGACACACGTGGCAAAAATGGTCAGACGTGTCGGTCGAGCGCGCTAACGTAATCCCTAGCAAAGGGGTAGTTGCAAACGCGTGGGGGCTCAACACATTTCCGATTGGAAGGGAATCGATCGTGTTGAGCACGTGTTTGCCCCGTAAGACCTGATGAAGATTGGAAAACCAAATGATGCTGCGCAAGATCACCGCAGTTGCCGCACCCATCGCCGTTGCGGTCGCCATCGCGGGAGCCGGTGTCGCACATGCCGATTCCGCTGTTCCTAATATCGGCTACCAGGCGAACCTGGTCGGCAACACCGTGGTGACCACTCTAACCAATGGGCAGTTCGAGCTGTCCGGCTCCTCGGTGAACATCAAGGACACCGCAGGTAACACCTTGGTGAGCCTGCCGCTGTCCTTCGAGGACAACGGCACGGCGTACCCGCTGACGAGCTCGCTCGCCGACGATGCCCACACGCTGTCGCTCACTGCCGCCAGGAACGTCTCGGCGGCGTACCCGGTGGCGGTCAAACCGGTGGCCTCCCCCAATGAAAACCTGCTGGCCATGCAGACTTTCAGTAGCCAATTCGGCATTGCCACCGCCATCGGCGCCCTCGTCGGCACCGCGCTCGGCGCACTGGTCGGCCTGACCGGAATTGTCGCCGGACCCACCGTCATCGCCAGCGTTATCGCCGGTGCCGCGGTCGGCGGCATTATCGGCACCCTGGTGGTCGGTGGACCCGCACTGCTCATCGCCGGTATGGACCTGATCGGCACGCTGGCGGCGGCGCCCGGCACCACCAAGTACAACAACAGCACCGTCAACTAGTCGTAGGTACCGAATTCTGTTGGGGCGCGCACCTTTCGGTGTGCGCCCCGACCGGTTCAGCGCCCATGCCAGGTCACGCACCGTGCCCGTCCGGGTCAGCGCACCGTGCAGCCCGGGGATACCGGTTGCCCAGCGAAGCGGTCCGCCAGGAAGTTCATCGCACCGACGGACTCCACCACTGCCGCCGGATTGTGGCCCGGGATGGCGGAGTGCACCGCCGTGATATCCGCGCCCAGTGCGCAATAGCGATCCACCAGCGCGGAGAAGCCCGCGACGGGAATCACGTCGTCAGCGGAGCTGTGATACATGTACAGCGGCACATCGGGCGCAATACCGCCCAGCTCCTGACGCTGCGTAGCGGCCTCGAACTGTGGGTGCCACAACAGGTTCGGCGTATCGGAGTATTCATCCACATGCCGATTCACGTGGCGCAGCACCAAATCCGCACCACAGGCCGTGGACTCCTGCGCGACCAGATCGCGACCATGATCGTTCAAGTCGCCGAGCAATCCTGAGCCGAGATCATTGCGCGCGAACGCAACCAGCATCAGCACCGCCAGACCGGCCTGCGTCTGACCGTCGACCCGGCGAGCGATATCCGCGATACCGGCGGGCACACCACCCGAGGCCACGCCCGCGAACGACAACTCCGGCGCATAGGCGGCCCGCTGCTGCATTGCCCAGAGCGTGGCGAAGGCCCCGCCCGAGTACCCCCACGCGCCGATCGGGCTGCTATCGGTAATCCCGACCGGTGCAAACGATTTGGCGGCGCGCACACCATCCAGCACACCTCGGCCCGAGTTCACCCCGTCGAAGAATCGCGACTGCGGCCCCTCATAATCGGTGACCACCACCGCCCAGCCCCGAAGCAGCATCGCGGTGAGGAACGGAATGTCCAGCGCCGTATTGATAATCGACGGATCCCGCCCGCCACCCAGCGCGAACGAAGGCGCACACCGAGTCCCGAGACTGTCCTCCGCGACCTGATACGACAGCAGCGGCCGCCCACCCGCCCCGAACCACGGCACCACCGGCGCGAGCACAGTCGCCACATCCGCAATAGCCGCCCCCGCCGAATCCGTACTCCGGAACTGCAACTGCCACCCCGCCACAGGCAGCGGCAACCCCAACACCGAAATAGGCCGCGAATTCAGCACCGCCCCATCGGCAAACGACTCCACCGAGGCAGGCGCGGCGTAGAACGAATCGTCCTCCGGAAACGGCACATCCGCCCATGCCACCGGCCCGACTACAGCCGCCGCCAGAACCACAACGATCCCGACCACCCCAACCCGCCGCCGCGTCACACCCCGCCGCACGAATCGTCCGAACCCCGATAGCGATTCCGCGAGCCAGAACCGCCCAAACCTGGCCGCCGACTCCACCAACCGGTCCCACCACATGGCACCGCTCCCGCCAGCGAATCGGCCGAACCCTGCCGAGCCTTTCCCCCGCATACCCGCCTCCAGCGTCGAATACCCCCGACGCCCCAGTCCCGACGGACTCGCACCGCGCCGACCGACAGCCCAGCGCATCGGAGAACCACAATTACAGCGACCATACCGCCTGGTCAACGCACTCCAGCGCGCCCGAAAAAAGCCACGCCGCAACAAAATCCCACCAGCACCACCTGCAATCCACACCCCACCCCTAACCCCAAACCCCTCACCCATCGCCCGCTTCGGTCGTCAAGTTTCTAACCTTCGAGCCTTCGCTCTTCAAGTCCTTGTCCTTCAAGTTCTTGTTCTTTTCGGCTCTGTCCGTAACCGCGGAAGGTAATTGGAAGGTAATTCGGGTACCCCACCCGACGCCACCAGCACGTCAGGAGCCGTACCCGAGCATCCTCCCGCAGTTGGGAGAAGAGCTGGCGGTTCCAGCCGGGTCGACCGGCTGTGGTCCGGTTTACGAGAACAGAGAAGAGCCACGAGCCACGAGCAGAAATGTAAGGCCAGTAACTGGGAAGTGGATCTGTATTGGCAGGCCAGCTGTGGGGATGATTGGCGCATGTTGTTGCGTCGATTGGTTGCGCTCTATGTCGGGTTGTGGCTTTACGGCTTGTCTATGGCGGTCATGCTGCGGGCGGCGTTGGGGTTGGATCCCTGGGATGTTTTCCATCAGGGGGTGGCTGGCCATGTGCCGTTGAGTTTCGGGACGATTGTTGCCATTACCGGTGCGGTGGTGTTGCTGGCCTGGATACCTTTACGGCAGATGCCCGGGGTGGGGACCATCAGCAATGTCGTGGTGCTCGGGGTGTCGGTGGATGTCGGGTTGCGGGTGCTTCCGCATCTGGACGGGCTGTGGCTGCGGGTGGGGGCCATGGGTGCGGCGGTGGTACTGAATGCGATAGCCACCGTGCTCTATATCGGTGCGGGCATGGGGCCGGGGCCGCGCGATGGACTGATGACTGGACTGGTTCGGCGGACCGGTCGGCCGGTCTGGGTCGTCCGAACTTCCCTCGAGGTCAGTGTGCTGGCGGTCGGCTGGGTACTGGGCGGCAGCGTCGGCATCGGAACTCTGGTCTACGCCTTCGGCATCGGGCCACTCATCCACCTGCTCATCCCCTTCGTCGATCGTTTCCTGCCGGGCTTCCGGGAAGTGCACAAGAACGACGGCGACCAGGCCCCGACGGCGACTCCCCTCCCTCTGGCAACTCCCTAGTACTGTGGAATTTCGAAAGCTGTTGTGGGAGCTACCGATAACGGAGAGCGATGCGACACGGTAATGGAGTGCAGATTCCGGAGACGCTCGAGGATCTGTGTGCGCCGGAGCGGATGGCGGTGATCGTCTACGACATGCAGGTCGGGGTGGTCGGGCAGCTTCCGGATGGGCAGCAGGTCGTGGAGCGGGTGGTGCGGGTGGTCGAGGCCGCCCGACGCGGCGGATATCCGGTCATCTTCCTGCGGCATCTGTTTCTGCCCAAGCGGCTCATGGGTGCGTTTGCGCTGCGTATGGCCATGAACTGGCAGGGGGTGGATTCGGTGGACGAGGTGAAGCCGATTCTGCAGGCCGATTCGCCGGGGTTCCAGCTCGTTCCGGAATTGCGGCCGCAGCCGGACGAGGTCGTCTTCGACAAGACAACCATGTCGGCGTTCGAGGGCACCCCGCTGGCCTCGACACTCCGCGATCTGGGCATCGGCGCGTACGCCATCACCGGCGTGGCGCTGGAGATCGGCATTGCGCCGACCGTCGCGCACTCCACCGATCTCGGGTTCGTTCCGGTGGTGGTGCGCGATGCCGTCGGTGGTCGTGATGCGGCCGGGTTGGCTCGCGCCTGGGACGAATTCGCCTTCCAGGGCAATGCCATCGTCACCGATACCGACACCCTCGCATCGCTGCTGGAGAAGACCGGCTGGCCGCCGGCGCGCTGAACCTCAGTCCGAGGCGGGAATCCAGGCCGGATGCCACAGGCGTCCGGCCTCGGTCCAGTTCATGAAGCGGACCGTCCCAGTGAGTTTCGGGCTCACCCAGACGGCGTCCTTGCTTTCCTCCGCGGTGGTTTCATTGTCGAACGGGCTGGTCTTGCGCTCCAGGCGGCGGAGCTGGGTGGACAGGTCGGTCAGCTCCTGTTCGGTGAAACCGGTACCGACCCGGCCCAGGTAGTAGAGGCCGCCCGCATGCGGAATTCCCACCAGCAGCGAGGCGAATTGGCGGTTCTCCGAACTGCGGTAGCCGCCGATCACCACCGGCAGTGTGCGCCAATTGCGGGTCTTGATCCAGGAACTACCGCGGCGACCGGGCAGGTAGACGGAATCGCGGCGTTTGGCCACCACACCTTCCAGGCCGTTTTCCTGGCTGTGCCGGAGGGCGTCCGCCCCCGAACCCTCGAGTCGGGTCGGAACCAGCAGGGACGGAGCCTGTTTCGCCAGGGCTTCCAGCACTAGGCGGCGGTCGTCGTAGCGTTTGCGCAGCAGCGAGGTGCCGTCGAGGTGCAGGACGTCGAAGGCCACGAAGACCGCGCGATGTGAATCGGCGCGCAGCAGGCCCAGGTTCGCGACGCCGTGATCGTCGAAGACCACTGCTTCACCGTCCAAAAGCACACGGTGGCCGGACAATTCGCTGCCGAGCGCGGCCAGGCCGGGATAGCGGCCGGTGACCACATGCCCGGTGCGACTGCGCAGTGAGACCGAGCTGTCGTCGATTTCGGCTATCAGGCGGAAGCCGTCCCACTTGGTTTCGAACGCCCAGCGCTCGGCGTCGAGCGTGCTGACATCGCCCGGCGTGGCGAGCATGGGGGTCATGCCGTGTGGTAGCGGCACCGGCTCCTTCGGCTTCGAAGGCTGTTGTACACCATTGCCTTTCGCCGCGGCGTCCGGCGCTGCCCGGTCCTTCATGAGATGCATGAGCCACTGATTGCCATTGGTCTGGATGAGCGCGTACCGACCGTCCAGCCGCTGCCCGCGCAGGTGCACGATGACCTCGTCGTCGCGCCACTTCTCGGTTTCGTAGACGCCGGAATCCCAGATCTCCATTTCCCCGGCCCCATACTGCCCCTGCGGAATAGCGCCGTGGAAGTCCAGATACTCCAGCGGATGATCCTCGGTGTGCACGGCAAGCCGGTTCTCGTGGGTGTCGATCGGCGGACCCTTGGGCACGGCCCAGGACACCAGCACGCCGTCGCGCTCGAGACGCAGATCCCAGTGCAGCCGCCGCGCTCGATGCTGTTGGATCACATAGCGATTCCCGGGACTCGGCACCGGTGCGGTGACAGGCACCGGTTCCGGAGTCTGTTGTGCGTCGCGCATGGAGCGGTAGGTGTCGAGGCGGTCGCCGGTGCGCTCGGGCAGCGGCTCGTCCAACCCCGCCAGCAGATCGCCGTTCTCCTGCCACCGTCGCAATACTTCGTCGAAGTGCAAGTGCCGCAACTGTTTCGGGCTCTCGATCTCCTCCCAGCCGCGGGGTGCGGCCACCCACGGTTCGGTGCGCCCGCGCAGCGAATACGGGGCGATGGTGGTCTTGGCCGTATTGTTCTGGCTCCAATCCAGCAGCACCTTGCCCTCACGCGCCGATTTGGCCATATTCGCCGTCACCAATTGCGGGCGCAGCTGCTGCAGATTGGTGGCCACCTGCTTGGCGACGGTGGACGCGCCGTTCGGGCCCAGCTGCCGGTCCAGGGGTACGTAGACGTGAATTCCCTTGGAGCCGCTGGTCACCGGATAGGCGTCCAGGCCCACCTCGCGCACCACATCCCGCAGAATGAGCGCGACCTCCGCGCACTGCGCCAGCCCGGCGCCCGGCCCGGGGTCCAGATCGAAGACCAGCCGGGTGATCGGCCCGCGCTCCGCGCCGTCGAAACGCCATTGCGGCACATGCAATTCCAGCGCCGCCTGCTGACCCAGCCAGGCCATGGCGGCTACCGATTCGATGAGCGGATAGACAACCGGCCGGTCGGAATGTTCGATGGTGCGGCGCGGCAACCATTTCGGCGCGTGCTCGGGCAGATTCTTTTCGAAAAACGACGCTGCGTCGACCCCGTTGGGCCAGCGCTTGCGGGTCACCGGCCGGCCCGCGATATGCGGCAGTAGCGCGGGCGCTATGGCCGCGAAATAGTCGATGACCGCGCCCTTGGTGGTACCGGTGGCCGGGTACAGCACCTTGTCGAGGTTGGTCAGACCAACCTCGATGCCCCCGAAATCCCGCCGGGACCCCATGACAGCAGTCTAGAGCGCATGAAAAGCCAACGGGCCGTTCAGGTCACCGGCGCGTTCTCAACCGGAAACCGAACGGCCCGCAACGACCTGGGTGGAACTACGCCGGAGGCTGCTCCCCCGGAGCAGGCTCCGCAGCCGGCTCGGGCGCCGGTTCCGGAGCGGGCGCAGCCGCCTCGGCCGGTGCGGGCTCGGCGGGAGCGGCCGGGGCCGCCTCTGCCGCGGCATCGGCCGGGATGGCGTTCTTGACCGCGTCGGCGCCCTTGTCGATCTGCGACGAGTACTTCCCGCCGGTCTTCTCGTTGAGGACATCTTTGCCCTTGTCGACCGCTTGCTCGATCTTGTCGGCGTTCTGGGCCGCCACTTCCTTGCCCTTACCGACCAATCCCTTGAGCGTGTCTATCAGACTCACAGCAACCTGCTCCTTCACTCTCGGTCATAGGTCATTCGCGCACATCCTCCCACCACGTATCCCGTGGTGGGAGGCCAATCGGGTCGATCCGCTGTCCCGGCTTGGGAACGGCGACCTCGGTGCCCGCCTCCTGTGCGGCCGCGACCAGCCGGCGTACCGGCTCCGACCAGCCGTGAAAGGCCAGATTGAAGGTTGCCCAGTGGATCGGCACCAGCAGCCCGTATCCCGGATCTCCGACACACAGATCGGCGTGTGCGCGCACCGCCTCCTCCGGATTCATGTGCACATCCGGCCAGTGCCGGTCGTACGCACCGATGGGCAGCAGGGTCAGATCGAACGGGCCCAGCCGCGCGCCCGCCTCCGCGAACGCCTTGGTGTAGCCGGTATCGCCGCCGAAATACACCCGGCGGGTCGGACCGGCGATGGACCAGGACGCCCACAGTGTGGTGTTGCGCACCAGCCCGCGCCCGGAGAAATGCCTGGCCTCCGAGCAGGCGATGACCAGATCGGTGCCGTCGGCGTGCTCACGCTCCAGTTCGGAGAGGGAAACCGAAGAGCCCCAATCCAATTCGACAATGCGCTGCGGCGGCACCGACCATTGGCGCAGATGGGCGCCGATGCCGATCGGGACGATGAAGACCGCGTCCTGGGTGCGCACCAGCGTGTCGATGGTGTCGCGGTCCAGATGGTCGTAGTGATCGTGCGAGATGAGCACCGCGTCCAGCGGCGGCAGCGCCTCCAGCGGCGTCGGCACCGGGTGCAGGCGGGCCGGGCCGACCAGCGGCGACGGCGACACGCGCTCGCTCCACACCGGATCGGCGAGTACGCGATACCCGTCGACCTCGACCAGGCAGGAGGCGTGGCCGTACCAGGTGACCGCCAGATCCGCGGCCTGCTCGGGCGCGACCGGCGTCTCCACCGGGATCTGCCCCGGCGGGCGACCCGTATCTCGCTGTGTCACAAGCTGATACAGCAGATCCAGCCCAGAGCCGGTGAGCTGGGAGCTCGGCTCGGTGTTGTGGAACTGCCCCTTGCGATAGGTGGTCGCACCGGTCGCCGTCGGCGCGATGGCCGACGTCGAGGCGCCGATGGCGGACGGGATGCCCCACGCCGCCCGCATCAACCAGGAAATTCCGAACGCACCCGCAGCCATACCCACCAGTTTGCGTGCATTCGCGGCCATACGCTCTCCGTTCATCTGCCGGTGAACTTCGCCGGGCGCTTCTCCAGCCTTGCTGCGCGCGCTTCCTTCGCATCATCGCTGGCCCAGGCTGCCGCCAGGGCCGCGCTCTGCTCGGCGGTATCGGTGGTGCGGCTGCCGTCGTCATTGAAGACCAGCTTCATATGACGCAGCGACAGCGGTGCGAGCTCCGCGATCTGCTTGGCCCACTGCTGTGCGTCGGCCAGCGTGCCGATCTTATTGGCGAAGCCGAAATTGTAGGCGTCCTGGGCCGATATCCGATCCGCACCCAGCAGAATGGTGCGCGCGGGACCCGAGCCGATCAGCGCCGAGAGGCGCCGGACCGTCCAACGGTCCACGGAGATACCGAGTTTCGCCGCCGGCACGGCAATGAACGAATCCGGGCTCATCACTCGCAGGTCCGAGGCGATGGCCAGCTGAACTCCGGCGCCGAGCGCTCCGCCGTTGATGGCGGAGATCACCGGCACCGGCACCGTCTGGATGGTGGCCAACATACCTAGTAGGCCCTCCAGGAAGGTGTCGGAGTAGACCCCGTCCAGATCAGCGCCGGCGCTGAAGATCGGTCCCTGGCCGGTGAGCACGATGACGCGCGCCGACTCGGCGGCCTGCTCGATCGCGTCGCGCAACAGCCCGACCAGCTCTTCGTTGAGTGCGTTCCGCCGTTGCGGACGCTGCAGTTCGATGGTGACAACTTCGCCATCGTGGCTGACTCCGAGCATTTGTCCTTCCCCACTGTGCTGCGTACCCATGGTCATCTCAACTGTAAGCGGGCGTACCGTCTGGTTCGTGACCGCAACACCCGATGTCGAGATCCTGGTGATCGGTGCGGGCCAGGCCGGTCTGTCGGTGGGCTACCACCTGCAGCGGCTCGGGCTGCGACCCGAACAGGACTTCCTCATCGTGGACCACTCCCCCGCGGCGGGTGGCGCGTGGCAGTTCCGGTGGCCGTCACTGACTTTGAGCACCGTGAATAGGGTGCACGATCTGCCCGGAATGTCCTTCGAGGAGACGTTGCCGGCGGGTTCGGAGCAGGCGCAGGCGGCCACGGCGGTACCGCAATACTTCGAGTTGTACGAGAAGCGCTTCGATCTGCGGGTGCATCGGCCGGTGTCGGTGCGTGTGGTGTGCGATCGGGCTACCGCTGTGACCTGCCCGAATGAAGAGGTCGACGGCCTGCTGCATGCGGAGACCCGGCCGGGCGGCAGCATCGATGAAGACCGAACGGTCTCTACACCGGTGGTGGACAGCAGCATTCGCAGCCGCGGGCTCATCAATGCCACGGGAACCTGGGACAAGCCATTCATCCCCTACTATCGCGGCGCCGATCGGTTCCGGGGCAGACAGCTGCACGCGCACGACTACCGCACCGCGGCGGAGTTCGCGGGCAAGCAGGTGCTCGTGGTCGGCGGCGGGATCACCGCCATCCAGCTGCTCGACGAAATCTCGCAAGTGACGAAGACCACGTGGGTCACCCGGCGCGAACCGGTGTTCCGCGACAAGAACTTCGGGCCCGAGGACGGTCGCGCGGCGGTCGCCATGGTCGAGGACCGGGTGCGGCGCGGATTGCCGCCCGGCTCGGTGGTATCGGTGACCGGGCTCCCCGAGGACGACCGCGTCCGCGCCGCCCAGGCACGCGGCGTGCTCGACCGGAAGCCCATGTTCGACCACCTCGAAACCGACGGAATCCGTTGGGCCGACGACACTTTCCAGCACATCGACGTGATCCTCTGGGCCACCGGCTTCCGCAGCTCCCTCGATCACCTGGCCCCGCTGCGCCTGCGCGGGCCCGGCGGCGGCATCACCATGACCGGGCAGCTGGCCACCCAGGTGGCCGCCGACCCGCGCATCCATCTGATCGGATACGGACCGTCCGCCAGCACCATCGGCGCCAATCGGGCCGGGCGCGCGGCCGCCGTGGAACTCACCACTTATCTGGGCCTGCCGCACCGATAGAACAAGGCGGCGCCGATAGCGGGATTCGCAGCGCGGCAGCCATTTCCGAAATTCCGGATCGCGTGGGGGGCGACGGTTCAGGCCACGGCGGGCCGGGCGGTGGCGGGCGTGTTCTTTCCACGAGGCGCACCCGGATCTGCGACCAGGCCGAAGCGAATGAGACTGGCGGCGGTGTCGAGGAGGGTCTGTTCTACCGGGCGCATGGTCCAGCCGAGTTCGGTGCGGGCCTTTGTGGCACTGACGCGCTCCTGCCGGCCGAGGTAGCGGGCTGCGGTGCGGGCTGCCGGATTGAAGCGGGCGGTGAGGCGCACCAGCCAGTCGGGGAGGACGCGGGTCGGGACACGGTAGGTGGTGGCCAGGGTGCGTGCCATGGTGGGGAGCGAAACCTGTGCTCCCGCACAGATATAGCGGCTGCCCGCGGCTTGCGGGGAAGTCATGGCCAGGCGGTGGGCGATGGCCAGATCGCGCACATCGACGGTGGCGAAACCGAAATCCGGGACGCCGGGCATTTCGCGGGCCAGCAGCAGCCGGACCGCATCGACGGAGGTGCCTGCCACCGCGCGCTGCACCGGTCCGAGGATCATGCCCGGATTGAGCACGGACAGTTCGAGTTTCGGATATTCGGCCACGAAATCCCAGGCGGCGCGCTCGGCGAGCGTCTTGCTCTTCTCATAGGCGTTGCAGGCGGCGGGATCCGACCAATCGGCCTCGGTGAGATCGCGGCCCGGGTTGCCGCAGCGGACCGCTGCCACCGAGGAGGTGAGCACCACGCGCTCGACACCGCTCGCGGCGGCGGCGCGCAGCACCCGGAGTGTGCCGTCCACCGCCGGGCGGATCAGCTCGTCCTCGTGTTCCGGTTCGGCGGACGGGAAGGGGGAGGCGGTGTGCACGACGTAGCGGCAACCCTCGACCGCGTCGGCCCAGCCGGCATCCGCTCCGAGGTCGGCCGCGACCAGCTCCACGCCGTCGAGATGGGACAGATCCGCGCGGGCCGGCGCGCGGACGGTCCCGCGCACGCGGTAGCCGTTGCTGAGCAGTTCACTGATGACATGCCCGGCGACATAGCCGGAGGCGCCGGTGACAAGAACGAGATCGGACATGAGCGGGTTCCAATCTAAGCAGTGTTTAGAATCTAAACACTGTATAGATGGCGGGGCGCGCCGAAGTCAACCCTTTACGCTCATTCCATGCCGCCGACCAAGGACCGCTATCACCACGGAGACCTCCGCGAAGAGCTCCTGCGCGCCTCGCTGCGGCTGATCGATACCGAGGGACTGGCAGCGGTGAGCCTGCGGCGGGTCGCACGCGAGGCGGGGGTGAGCCCGGGCGCGCCCTACCACCACTTCACCGACCGGGCGGCGCTGCTGGCCGCGCTCGCCACCCGCGGCTTCGAATTGCTCGGCGCGGCATTGATTTCCACACGCGACACCACTTCCTCAGCACGGGAAGCGCTCATCGAAATGGCCGAGGGGTACGTCGGATTCGCGCGCGAACACCCCACCTACTTCCGGCTGATGTTCCGCCCGGAACTCTCCCAGCCGCACAACCAGCCGGACACCGAGGACGCGGGCGACGCCGCCTTCGCGGTCCTCGAGGACACGCTCGCCGACGCCACCCGGGCGGGCGAGCTACCGGCCGAGGACGCCGAAACCCTGGCCCTGGCCTGGTGGAGCCTCGCGCACGGTCTGGCCTCGCTCACTCTCGACGGCAAACTCGAAGCGCGCTCCGCGCACATGGGCACCACCGCGGCCGCTCTCGCCGACCGCGTCACCCGGATGTTCGCCGACCTCATCGACAGCCGGTGGCCACAGCCATGAGGGCGAGCGCCGGCCGCGACGGAATCAGGCGGGCGCGTCGATCTGGAAGGTGTCCGGGTCGGGGCCGATGCGAGTGCCGTTGTCCAAGCCGTTGATTCGCGCCAGCTGCTCGTCGGTCAGTTCGAAATCGAAGACCTCGAAGTTCTCGGCGATCCGGGACGGGGTGACCGACTTGGGGATTGCCACATTGCCGAGCTGCATGTGCCAGCGCAGGATCACCTGGGCGGCGGTGCGGCCGGTCTCGCCCGCGATGGCGGCGATGACCGGATCCTCCAGCTCGGCGCCACGGCCCAGGGGGCTCCAGGCTTCGGTGATGATGCCGTGCTCGGAGTGGAAGGCGCGCAGAGCCGTCTGGGGCAGGTACGGGTGTAGCTCGATCTGATTCACCGCCGGGGCCTCACCCGTCTCGGCGATCACCCGCTCCAGATTCGCGCGGGTGAAGTTGGAGACGCCGATGGAAGTGACCCTGCCCTGCGCTTTGAGAGCCTGCAGAGCGCGGAATGTATCGACGTACAGTCCGGCCTCAGCAATCGGCCAGTGAATCAGGTAGAGGTCCAATCGGTCCAGCTCGAGGCGCTTCATGCTCTCGTCGAAAGCGCGCAGCGTGGCGTCATAGCCCTGATTGCTGTTCCACAGCTTGGTGGTGACGAAGAGTTCGTCGCGCGGCAGCCCCGATTCCCGCAGTGCGCTGCCCACTTCGGCCTCGTTGCCGTAGATGGCGGCGGTATCGATACTGCGGTAGCCGACCCGCAGCGCGGCCGCTACAGCGTCGACGGCTTCTTCGGCGGCGACCTTGAACACGCCGTAGCCGAGCTTCGGCATGACCTGCCCGTCGTTCAGGACGATGGAAGGAACTGCGCTGGTCTCGCTCCGGTAAGTCACCGTTCCGACCGTAGAAGCGGTTTACCGGGGCGTCAACCACGCGCCCGCGCGTGTCAGCCCCGGATATCGATATGTGAACCAGCTAACTTTCAGCAGGAGCACCCGGCTAGTGCACCCAGCAATTCGGAACGATGCCGCCGTTGCGGTCGCAGTACGAGAACGAGCCGGAATTGACCATCAGGCTCTCGATCACATTCGAGCTGCCGGACGACGCCCCCGGGCTGTACTCCAGCGCCCGCACGATCGAGACAACCATGCCCGACGAGCCCGATGCGAAACCCGAGCCGACAGAACCCGTATCCGCGGAAGCGGTGGCCGCACCGGCGGTCAGCGCCGCGGCCGCGACCGCGCCGGTCACTATGAGACGAACGGTTCGGTACATGAGAAGCCTCCGCGATCAGGACTCGCGAAGCAATTGTCTTACGCCGCAAGCATTTCCCTCTGTGTCGCTTCGCGACGGTAGTGAAATGCATATGCTTCGGTGAGCCCCCAAAACCGGTGCCACCAAGATCAGTCGCAGTGCTCAGCCGGGGAGTCCCAGGCGGCGGTAGCGGTTGTGGCGGACGGCTCGGAGCTCATCCATCGGTTTCGAGGTCAGGTCGGCGACTTCGACGGCAATCGCCGAGACCATGCGCAGGGCGAAATCCACCGGTTCGTCGGCAGCGTCCGGATATTCGGCGACAATGCTGTCGACAATGCCGTTCGCTTTCAGCTCCGGCGCGCGAATGCCCTGTGTTGCCGCCATTTTCGGGGCGTGCAGGGTGTCGCGGTAGACGATGGCGCTGGCGCCCTCGGGCGGGAGCGGGGCGAGCCAGCCATTGGCGGCGGCGAGTACTCGGTCGGCAGGAAGCAGAGCGAGCGCGCCGCCACCGCTGCCCTGACCCAGCAGGACCGAGACGGTCGGGGTATCGAGAGTCACCAGATCGGCCAGGCAGCGGGCGATTTCGGGAGCCAGCCCGCGCTCCTCCGCCTCGCGGGAGAGTGACGCGCCGATGGTGTCGATGACCAGCACCAGCGGTACATGCAGTTCGGCCGCCAGGTGCATGGCGCGGCGCGCCTCCCGCAGTGCCGCCGGGCCCATCGTCTGATCGGGTGATTGACCGGAACGATCGTGGCCGAACAGGACGCACGGCTGGCCGCGCAATCGGGCGAGGGCGTGCACCACCGTGCGGTCGGACTCGCCTTGGCCGGTGCCGGACAAGGGAACTCGGTCGGTCGCATGACGGAGCAGGTCCCGAATACCCGGGCGATCGCCGCGGCGGGAGATGAGCACCGACTGCCAGGCCGGCACATTGTCACCGACCTGCAGGGCAGGCCCGCGCAGTTCGTGCCCGGCCTGCAGAATCCCCACGCCATTGTCGAATTCGCGGGTGTTGCTTTCCATTTCGGTGAGCGGCTGCGGTCCGTCGCACAGCACGTTCAAGGCGCGGTGCGCGATACGGCGAAACACCGAGACCGGCACCACGCCGTCGATGACGCCGCTGTGGTAGAGATTTTCTGCGGTCTGCACACCCTCAGGGAAGTTGCGGCCGTACAGTGCCTTGTACACGCGCGGACCCAGGAAGCCGATCAATGCCCCGGGTTCGGCAAAAGTCATGTGCCCCAACGATCCCCACGAGGCGAACACGCCACCCATGGTCGGATTCCGGAGATACACCAGATACGGATGCCCCGCGGACCTGTGCGTCGCGACGGCGCCGGCGATCTTCACCATCTGCACGAAAGCGACTGTGCCCTCTTGCATTCGAGTGCCACCGGAGGTCGGCGACGCCAGCAGCGGCAGGCCGAGCTCCGTCGCGCGCTCCACCGCCGACACAATGCGTTCGGCCGCTGCCACACCGACAGATCCGGCGAGAAAACTGAATTCACAAGCGATTACGGCCACCGGCCGTCCACGCAGCAACCCGGCACCGGTGAGCACCGACTCATCGGTGCCCGCCGATATCGCAGCCGCCTCCAACTCCGCCCGATACTGCGGGGAAGCAGGGACTTCGATCGGCGGTCGATCCCAGCTCTCGAAGGAACCGGGATCGAGCAATTCGCCGAGCAATTCGCGCGCCGAAATCTTCACGGGCGCGAGCTTAACCGGACTCGGACGCTGCTGTGGTCAACGTCGAGCCGGTGTTCCACTGCGCCACCTTCGGCGCAGCAGTTTGCGGCCCCGGAAGGGGCCGCAAACTAATAGCCCTGCACAACCTTGCGCAGTGCGTACTCGGTAACAGCTACTAGGGCCTGCTTCACCGGTTCCCGTCGACGAGCATCCATCGACAGGATCGGCACATCCGCGGGCACAGCGAGTGCCTGACGGATGTCCTCGACCGGATACCTTGGCGCATCATCGAATTCATTGATCGCCACCAGGAAGGGTAGGTTCCGCGCCTCGAAATAATCGACGGCGGCGAAACTGTCCTCCAGGCGGCGAGTATCGACCAGCACCACCGCGCCGATGGCGCCCTTGATGAGGTCGTCCCACATGAACCAGAAGCGGTACTGGCCGGGCGTGCCGAACAGATACAGCACCAGGTCGTCGGCAAGACTGATCCTGCCGAAGTCCATGGCCACCGTGGTGGTGGCCTTCGACGGGACACCTGTGAGGCTGTCCACGCCGACACTGGCATTGGTCACCAAAGCCTCGGTGCGCAGCGGAACAATCTCCGAGACGGCACCTACCAGGGTCGTCTTACCCACACCGAAACCACCGGCGACCACGATCTTGGCCGACGTGGGCTTGCTTGTGCGCGTATCGACCTGTGTCGTCGAATCAAATACGCCGGAGTCCACTGAGAACCCTTTCGATCAGCTCGCGACGTTCATCGTCGCTGGAATCGTCTTTCAATGTCGCCGAAACCCGCACATGGCCGGCATCGATGAGGTCGGCGACCAGCACCCGGGCCACCCCGATAGGGATACCCAGGCGCGCGGCGACCTCGGCGACAGACGGCGATTCTCTACACAACTCCACGATTGACGTCTCGATGTTGGTGAGTTCGAACTGCCGCTCGAGGGCGACCGGATGCGATGCGACGAGCGCCTCCAACGCCAATTCCACCTTCGGCCGCGTACGGCCGGCGGTCAGGGAATATGGGCGGACGAGGCTCGGCTCGGCGCTACCGACACGTTCGTTGTCTATGTCCATCCCGCCATCAGGAACCCATCGTGACGCGAGGTGTGGCCTGGACTGTCTGGCCCACTCGCTCGACCAACAAGGCCATTTCGTATCCCACCTGTCCGATGTCGCACGAGGTATTCGTGAGCACCGCGAGGTAGGAGCCATCGCCGACGGCCATCAGGAGCAGGTATCCGTGCTCCATCTCGACGACCGACTGCAGCACGGTGCCGCCCTCGAACAGATTGGACACACCCACCGACAGGCTCGCGAGGCCTGCGGTGACGGCGGACAGCTGCTCGGCGCGATCCACGGGCAGCTGCGCGCTCGCGGCCATCAGCAGACCGTCCGCCGAAACTAGAACCGCATGCGCAACGCCGGGAACCTCATTGGCGAAATTCGAAACCAGCCAATCCAGCTGACGCTTCGTACCACCTAGATCGGGGTTCATCGGTCTCCTTTATCTCCGGTTAGGTTCATTTCTTTCATTGCGCGGCCATCCCGGACACCCTGCTGATGCCGACTCAGACTCGACCTGATGGATTCTGGGTCGCGATGGGCCTGCTTGTCAGCGTTTCCGTTCACACCGCCCGGCACGAGACGATTACCCGGGTCACGTTGCGGCAGACCCGAAGGGGTACGCCGCTGCGGCTCGGCCTCGACGGCGCGCTGCGCGGCCTGCCAACCCTCATCACCCGGTGACTCGAAGGAGTTTGCCACCTGGGACCGGTCCGCACTGGGATCTGTCAGCCACGCCGACATCATCTCCGCGAAGATCGGTGTACCCATGGACGCTTCGGCTTCACCGGCCGGCTGCAACCGGGTCTGGAAGAACGAGGCCGCCTTCTGCGGATTCGAGCGGAAGCTGTGCCGCCCGCGATCCTTCGGGTCGACGGAATCGTTCTGCGGGAGACCGATTCCGGGCAGCGAAGCCGGACGTTGCGGGAGACCCGCACCCGGATCACGCTGCGGCAGACCGGTCGCACCACGCTGCGGGAGACCACTGTCGCGCTGCGGCAAGCCACCGCTCGCGGGGTCACGCTGCGGGAGACCACCGCTCGCCGGATCACGCTGCGGGAGACCACCGGTGGGAGCACGCTGCGGGAGGCCACCGAACGGGGCATCCTGCTGCGGCGCACCATTGCCACCCGGCGCACGGCGAGGGAGGCCGCCACCGGCAGTCTGATCACGCTGCGGGATACCGGTTGCACCGGCGTCACGCTGCGGCAAGCCATTGGCGGCAGGATCGCGCTGTGGCAAGCGATTGCCACCGGCGTCGCGGCCCGGCAGGTTCGTCTGGCCCACATCACGCTGGGGCAGACCACCGACCGCCGGATCGCGCTGCGGCAGACCCGCATCGCGCGGCGGCAAGCCGTGCCGGCCGGTATCACGCTGCGACAGACCGGTCGCACCCGTGGCATCACGCTGCGGGAGACCACCGGTCGCATCACGCTGGGGCAAACCACCCGAGGCATCACGCTGCGGCAAACCACCGGAAGCATCACCACGCTGCGGAAGACCGTTCGACGGATCACGCGGCGGCAAACCACCCAGTGCGTCGGCGCGCTGCGGCAAACCACCTGCGGCCGGTTCACGCTGGGCCGCTCCACCTCCCAGCGCTTGACCGCCGGACGCGTCACGCTGGGGCAGACCACCCGAGGCATCACGCTGCGGGAGACCGCCGGACGCCGGATCACGCTGGGGCAGGCCGCCCGAGGCGTCCCGCTGCGCCGCTCCACCTCCCAGCGCTTGACCACCGGACAGATCACGCGGCGGCAAGCCACCGGACGCGTCGCGCTGCGGCAGACCACCCGAAGCATCACGTTGCGGCAGACCACCGGAAGCATCACGCTGCGGCAAGCCACCGGAAGCATCACGTTGGGGCAGACCACCCGACGCGTCCCGCTGCGGGAGACCACCGGACAGATCACGCGGCGGGAGGCCACCGGCTGCCGGATCACGCGGCGGGCGGTTGATCGGGGCGGAATCACGCTGGGGCAGACCGGTTTCCCGCTGCGGCGCTCCACCGCCCAGTGCCTGACCATTCGAGCCGTCGCGCTGCGGGGCGCCGTTCTTGCCCGGATCGCGGGTCGGCAGACCACCCTGGGTGGAACGCTGCGGCGGCAGGCCGACGCTCGGCTCGCGACCGGGTGCGCCATTGGCACCCGGCTGACGGGTCGGCAGACCACCGGAAGCATCACCGCGCTGCGGGAGACCGTTGGACGGATCACGCGGCGGCAAGCCACCGGAAGCATCACGCTGCGGCAGACCACCCGACGCGTCCCGCTGCGGGAGACCACCGGACAGATCACGCGGGGCCAGACCACCGGACGGATCGCGCTGCGGCGGCACGGGGCCGCGCTGCTGGAGGCCGGACTCGCCCGGACCACCGGGGGCACCCAGACCACCCGGACGCTGCGGCTGTCCACCCGGAGCACCCAAGCCACCGGGAGCACCCGGTCCGCCCGGACCACCTTGGCGGCGAAGCATATTGGCGGCGAGGCCGCCACCCGGCCGGGCCGGGCCATCGCCCGGCTGACGCTGCGGGAGGTTGGCGCCCGGCTGCGACGACGGCGCGGCGGGACCATTGGCACCGGGATCCCGCCGGGGTAGGCCACCCGGTCTGTTCACGGCCGGGGCAGCCACGGTGTGCTTGACGGTCGGGCCGTTGACGCCCGGCTGACGCTGCGGCAGACCGCCGCCGCCGGGCAGCCCGCCCGGAATGGCAACACCGGGCTGACGGGTCGGGAGACCGGTGGAGGCACTGGCCGCCGCCGGAGCGGGCGCGGCCGGAGCACCGGCCGGAATCGGGCCGCTCACACCGGGATCCACGGTGACCATGACATTGCCGGTCGCGGTGCGGGTGACCGCACGCATCTGCATGGAGGACGGCGCACCGGCCTGGTTGCCGGCGCCCTGCGGCGCGGCCGGAGCCGGTTGCTGCTGGTTGGGCTGCGGCGGAACCGCAATGGGCCCACTGGTGCCGACGATCAGCGGCTTGGGCACGTGCACGGTCACGGTCACGCCGGGATCGCGAGCGGTATCGAAGGTCGGGCGCAGTCGCACGACCAGGCCGTGGCGCTCGGCCAGCCGGCCGACCACGAACAGGCCCATGTGACGCGCGGTGTCCGGGCCGACCTCGGCGGTGGTTTCCAGACGACGGTTGATCTCGGCCATTTCGGCCGGCGGCATACCGATGCCGCGGTCGGCGACCTCGATGAGCAGACCCTGATCGTGTGCCTGCGCGAAGGTGAACTTCACGTCCGTCTCCGGCGGCGAGGCACGCAGTGCGTTGTCCAGTAGCTCGGCGAACAGGTGCGCCATATCGGAGGCGGCCGGTTCGGTCAGGGAACCGCGTGGTGTGGCGCCCAGCTTGACGCGTTCGTAGTCCTCCACCTCGGAGATGGCGGCGCGCAGCACGTCCGCGATCTCGACCGGGACCGACTTGCCGCGGCGCTGCTTGGTGGTACCGGCCAGAATCAGCAGGTTGTCACCGTTGCGGCGCATACGCGCGGCGAGATGGTCCAGGCGGAAGAGATTTTCGAGCAGACGCGGGTCCTTCTCGTCGTACTCCATCGCCTCGATGAGCGAGAGCTGGTGATCGACAAGCGACTTGGAGCGCCGTGCCAGGGTCTCGAACATGTCGTTGACCTGGACACGCATGGTGGCCTGGTCGGCGGCCAGGCGCAGCGCCTGCCCGTGAATATCGTCGATGGCACGGGCCAGCTGGCCGATCTCCTCGTCGGTGTGCACCGGCATCGGTTCCAGCGGCACATCTTCCGGGTCGGCGCCGTCACGCAGCTGCGTGGCCTCTTGGCCCAGGTCGTATTCGGCGACGCGGAGCGCGGCCAGGCGCAGACGGCGCAGCGGCACGATCATCGCGCGCGCAATCAACACGGCCAGCGCGAGCGCGCCGAGGATGGTGGCGATAACGATCACCGAGTAGCGGATGGCATCGGTGCGCGAGGTGCTCGCCAGCGAATCCACCCGGGAGACAATCTCCTTGGTGGAGTTGTTCACGATCGTTTGATAGATGTTCAGGCTCGACTCGACCGAGTCTTTGAGGTCGGCGACCGGCAGCTGACCGGAACTGGCCTGCGCACCGGTCGTCAACTGCAAGCGGGTGTCCAGGAGCCGGTTCAGATCAGCGATCTGCGGGTCCCCGTCGGCGAAGCGGTGCGCGAGAATCCCGAGCATCTGGCGCTCGGTATTGCCGCTGATCGTGAAATCACGCAGGCCGTCTTTGGTATTGCCGCGTAGAGCCTCGGCGACGCCGGCGCTCTCAGCGACCATGATGGCGCGAGTGTTCAGCGAGTCGACCAACCGCAGCTTGGACTGGTCGACAGTCTTATCGGCGACCGAGGCCACGATGGTCTCGACGGTCCGGACGCTGTCGCCACGGATCTTCTCGATTGCGTTGGTGGAGTCGGTCACCGCTTTGGCGGGGGCGAGGCCCTGAGCGCGAATGGCCTTCGCACCGGTGATCATCTCGTCGAGAGCGGACCGCGCGCTCGGAATATCGCTCAACCGCGACGTCGCCTTCTGGGCGAAGTCGATTGCGGTGTCCAACTGCTGGAGTTCCGGATCAGAGGTCAGGGACTGGGTCGGACTGATGTAGATCATCTGACCACCCGCGACCTGCGCCGCATTGGCGCTGAGGCCGGTGATTGCAGGGATGACCCCGACGTGATCAACGGCTGTGGCGAGGCGGCTCGAGTCTGCGAATTCCGTCGAGATCCTGGACGCACCCAGCACGACGGCGACCAAAAGTGGGACGGCGAGAACCGCCGTCACCTTCCATCGCAGGTCCCAGTTGCTCAGCGCCCAGCGCTTATTGCTGCCGGACCTAGCGGCGTCACGCATCTCCCACTCACTTTCCAAACTGGCCCAAGCAGCACTGCGCTAACAGCGAGCCTCCGCGATCGCACGCTGGGCTCGACAAGCAGAGCTGACCGAGAACTGCGGCTGGCCGAGAAATTGCGTCCATGACGGCCGAAATATGTGACATGCGATTCTAACGGATCAATAACTTCTTGTGTGACCTTCTGGCAACCACCGGCCGCTGACCTGCCGTTTGCAGGCAAAATCAAAGGTCGCGGCGTCCGCCCGGACGTCGCGTGAAGTCTGCCACAATCAGGCTGATCTATCGAGGCGGGCATCCATGCCCTTCACATGCGTGCTGCGGAGCTAGGGAGTCACGGGGTTGAACGTGAAGCAGGAGTACCGACCGGCGTATCAATTGAGCCTGGTCGATCCCTCGGAGTTCTGGCGCGCCGCGGCCGAAGCCATCAGCTGGGATGTGCCGCCCACGCAGATTGTCGACTCGACTGCGCGCCCGACGGCCCGCTGGTTCCCGGACGCTCGCCTCAACACCTCCTACAACGCACTGGATCGGCATGTGCGCGAGATCACACCATCCGAGGAGGGTTCCCCGGGTCAGGAGGGGGGTCGCGCCGATCAGCCCGCCCTAATATACGACTCGGCTATGACCGGCGCCAGGCGTGTTTACACATATGCGGAGCTGCTGGACGAAGTCGCCCGATTTGCCGGATCCATGCTGCGTCTCGGCGTCAAGACCGGTGATCGAGTCGTCATATATATGCCGATGATTCCGGAAGCGGTCATCGCCATGCTCGGCTGCGCCCGAATCGGCGCGGTGCACTCGGTGGTTTTCGGCGGTTTCGCGGCCCACGAATTGGCCGCTCGCATCGATGACGCCGAGCCTGTGCTGATCATCACAGCCTCCGGCGGCCTCGAGCCGGGGCGTCGCATCGAGTACCCGCCGATCGTGCTGCAGGCCCTCGACCTCGCACAGACCACCGCAGCCCGCAATGTCATCGTCAAGCACCGTGACGGCTTCGACACCATGCGTTTTCCGGCCGATCAGGCCGCCACCGAGAGCCTGCCCGCCTCCTCCGAGACCGTGGCCGCCCGCTGGCTGGACTGGGACGACGCCACCCGCGACGCCGAACCCGCCGCCCCCGTCTCGCTGGCGGCGACCGATCCGCTGTACATCCTCTACACCTCCGGGACCACCGGGAAGCCGAAGGGCGTCGTGCGCGACAACGGCGGGCACGCCGTCGCCCTGGCCTGGTCCATGCGCAATATCTATGACATCGACGGCGGTCAGGTCATGTTGACGACCTCCGATATCGGCTGGGTCGTCGGCCACTCCTACATCGTCTACGCGCCGCTGCTGGTCGGCGCGACCACGGTGCTTTATGAGGGCAAGCCGATCGGCACCCCGGACGCGGGCGCCTTCTGGCGGCTCGTGGACGAGTACAAGGTCGAGGTGATGTTCACCGCGCCGACCGCGCTGCGTGCCATTCGCCGCGCCGATCCCGAGGCCGCGACCGCGCGCCGCCACGACCTCTCCTCGCTGCGCGCCCTGTTCTGCGCGGGCGAACGCCTGGATCCCACCACCTACGAATGGTCCGTCGACACCCTGCTCGCCGATCGCCCCGGCTGCCCGGTGGTGGATCACTGGTGGCAGACCGAGACCGGCTGGCCCATCTGCGCCAATCCGCTCGGGCTGCAGCAACTTCCGATCAAGGCCGGTTCCGCCTCGGTGCCGGTGCCCGGTTACCGGCTGCGCGTGCTGGATTCCGAAGGCAATGCGGTGCCGCCCAATACAGAAGGAAACATCGTCATCGGGCTGCCGCTGCCGCCCGGCACCCTGACCACACTGTGGCGGGACGACGCTCGCTTCGAACGCTCTTATCTCTCCGCCTATCCCGGCCACTATCTGAGCGGCGACTCCGGCTACTTCGACGAGGACGGTTACCTCTTCGTCCTCGGGCGCAGTGACGACGTGATCAATATGGCCGGGCACCGGCTCTCGGCCGGTGGCATCGAGGCCGCCATCGCCGGGCATCCGCTGGTCGCCGAGACCGCGGTAGTCGGGGTGCCGGACGAGCTGAAGGGGCAGCGGCCCATCGGGTACGTGGTCCTCAAGGCCGGGGTAGATATCGAGCCCGAACGCCTGCGCGCCGAGATCATCGACCGGGTTCGCCAGCGGGTGGGCGCGATCGCAACCCTCTACGACGTGGTCGCCGTGACCTCGCTGCCCAAGACCCGCTCCGGAAAGATCTTGCGCCGCACCATGCGTCAGATCGCGGCGGGCGATGCGTACGAGGTGCCGCCGACCATCGAGGACGCCGGCATGCTGACCACCCTGGAGAAGCAGATCCGGGATGCGGTGACGCTCATGGAGGACAAGGAGCGCATTGCGGCCGCCGATGCCGCGACCGCCGCCACCATGCCCTTCCGCCGCATCGATCCGAATGCCGGGCTGACAAATGACGGCAGCCCGGCGACTTCGACCGGCGATTCACCCGTGGCCGGGTGATAACCCTCACAGAACTCTCATAGAGAGTTCATCGACCTCCTATAGAGGTGCCTTAGTCTCGGGCGGACGCGAAGTGCGTGATTCGCGCACAGCGCGCACCCGAGAAAGGTCGATGCTGGACGTCACCCCGTCCGATGAAGGGAAGTCCTAAATCCTTCGCGGACCGGGTTATCTGCTTCACCGATGACTGCCCGCCCGGGAAACCCGTTGAGGACTAACACCATCTTCACCGACTGCCCGGCGGCCGCCAACGACGTTAGCTCACCTGTTCGAATCCTTCTCCGCTTTCACAAAAGGAGCCTCATGACGTTCGCTCGTGCTCGCCGGATCACCGCAGTGCTTGGAGCCGGTGCGCTCGCTACCCTCGCTATCTCGCTCGTTCCGGCCACCGCCTCCGCCAGCCCGGCGGATCTTGCCGGGCCGCTGCTGAATTCGACCTGCACCTTCACGCAGGTGGATGCCGCACTGCACGACAAGGCCCCGTCGCTGGCCACGTACCTCGATCAGAACCCCTCGGCGAAGGCCGAACTGCAGGCCAAGTTCGATCAGCCGATCGCCCAGCGTCAGGCCGAATTCGACACCTACATGAGCGAGCACCCGGACGCCGCCAACACCGACGACCCGCGCGCCTCCGGCATCGGCGCCTCGATCCAGCAGGTCGCCGACTCCTGCCACAACTACTGACGTAGAGCCTGACAGTATGGAGCCCGTGGGCGAACGCGGCGAGGTACCGACTGTCCTGGTCGTCGATGACGACGAGGATGTACTCGTCTCGGTCGAACGCGGGCTCCGGCTCTCGGGATTCCGGGTGGTCATCGCCCGGGACGGTGCGGCGGCACTGCGCGCCGTGACCGAGGCCGCACCCGATGCGATCGTGCTCGATATGAATATGCCCATCCTCGACGGCGCGGGCGTGGTAACCGCACTACGCGCCATGGGCAATGAGGTGCCGATCTGTGTGCTGTCCGCGCGCAGCTCGGTCGACGATCGCATTTCCGGACTCGAATCCGGGGCCGACGACTATTTGGTGAAACCCTTCGTACTCGCCGAACTGGTGGCGCGGATCAAGGCGCTGCTGCGCCGGCGCAGCGATGTGCCCGCCTCCACCATTCCCGGTGCGATCACCGTGGGCCCGCTCGAAGTGGATGTCGCGGGCTACCGCGCCCTGCTGCACGGCGACGAAATCGAGCTCACCAAAAGGGAATTCGAACTGCTGTCCACGCTGGCCCGCAGCGCCGGTGTGGTACTCAGCCGGGAACGGCTGCTGGAGTTGGTGTGGGGCTACGACTTCGCGGCCGACACCAATGTGGTGGACGTTTTTGTCGGGTATCTGCGCCGCAAGCTGGAGATCGACGGCACGCCGCGCCTGCTGCACACCATTCGAGGCGTCGGATTCGTGTTGCGCGCGCCGAAATGAGCGCCCTTCGCCTGCCCCGTCTCCGTCGTCGCACTCGCCGCCGCTCGTATTCGCTGCGGGCACGCGTCGCCGCGGCGGCCGCGCTCGGCGCGACAATCATTGTGGCAGTGCTGAGTTGGTTCACCATGTACGCCATCGAGCGCAATAATCTGGCGCAGGCCGATCAGCAGCTGGCCGTCACCTCGCGGGTGGTGCTGATCGAACCGGTGCTCGCGGTGACCGTGCTCGGGGTACTCGGGCCCACCAACGATCTGGCGCTGACCGTGCGCAATGCCGACGGATCCCTGGCGAGTACCGGGGTCCAGCTGCCCCCGCTGCCGGTGGGCAATCAGACCGTCACGGTGGAGGGCAATACCTATCGGGTCATGACCACGACCCAGAACCAACCGGCGGGACGCGTTGTCTCCCTCGGCCTTCCGACCACCGAAAACGAACGCGCCACCACCGCGCAACGACGCTGGGTGCTGTGGGCCGCACTGCTGGCGGTCGCCGCGGCGGCCGGACTCGGCTGGCTGTTCGGCGGGCGTGCGGTGCGGCCCATCGAGAATCTGACACAGCGGCTGGACGGGCATGGCAAACCCGGTGTGCCGCAACCGGTCGACGGCTCCGGGGTGCGGGAGGCCGAACAACTCGCCGATGCGGTCAACACCATGCTGTTGCGCATCGACCGGGCCCAAGCCGAAACTGCTGCGGCGCTGGAGACCGCCCGCGATTTCGCCGCCGTCTCCGCGCACGAACTGCGCACCCCGCTGACTGCCATGCGCACCGACCTCGAGGTACTGCGCACGCTCGATCTGGACGAGACGCAGCGTGCGGAAATCCTGGCCGACCTGCATCGCGGGCAGAATCGGGTGGAGTCCACCCTCGCCGCGCTGGAACGTTTGGCGGCGGGTGATCTCACCAATGTGCGCGACCATGTGGCCACCGATGTCGCCGAACTCATCGATGCCGCCGTGCACGATGCGAGCCGGCACTTCCCGACGCTGAAGGTGCGCGTCGATACCGATGCCGAACTGGTCACCCGCGGCTTGCCGACCGGGATGCGACTGGCCATCGACAATGCGCTCACCAATTCCGCCCGGCACGGCGGGGCGACCGAGGCGCTGGTATCCGCGCATCGAGATACCAAGGGGCACATAGTCATATCGGTCGACGACAATGGTCACGGTATTCCGGTGGACGAGCGGACCGCCGTCTTCGAACGATTCTTCCGCGGCAGCCGGGCCATCAAGGGCGGCTCGGGGCTGGGCCTGGCGCTGGTGGCGCAGCAGGCGCAATTGCATGGCGGTCGAGCGTATTTCGATGACGGGCGACTCGGCGGTGTGCGACTGGTCCTGGAGATACCGGACAATCCAGTCTTTACCGAACTCTCAGACAAACGTCAGAGCTAGCGCCATTTCGGACCTCTACGGTCTTAATAGTGTTCGCTAAACGCAGTCGCTGGGCCCTGCTCGTTCTGCTTGTCGCTGCCGCGGTCACCGCGGGTGTGATCGGCTATGTCCGCCTGTCCGCGGCGCCGACGGGGGTGGCACTGATCAATCGCGACACCGGCCCGATGGGGGCGAAGATCGCGCGGGCACTGCAGGACACCGGGACCAGCCACTGGGATGTGGTGGATTCCGCCTCCACCAAGGATTACGCGGCCGTCATCACGCTGCCCGCGGACCTGTCGACCTCCATCGCCACGCTGGCCACCGATAAACCACAGCGCACACAGGTTTCCGTGGCCACGGCCAAGCACGCCGACACGAACACCGTGAACGACGCAGTGACCGAGGTGACCCGCAAGATCAGCGCGTCGGGGCTGGACACCGTGTTCGCGTCCATGAATTCCGCGCGCGGGCAGGTATCGCAGATTCAGTTCACCACCATGCTGCTGAATGCGGGCGTGAAAGCGGCCGCCGACGGGGCGCAGCAGTTCGGGTCCGGGGCCGATCAGATGCTCGCGTTCCTGGATCAGGCGAAAGTCGGCGCCGGGCAGATCACCTCGGCCATCAACAGCCTGAACACCACGGTCGCGGCGGCCACCACGCAGGCGAATCAGTTTGCCACCGCACTGGATTCGACCGGGGTGACGGTGGGGCAGGTCTCGCAGGCCGCGAGTCAGCTCAGCGGGGGCATCAATGCCATCGTGCCGCTGTTGCAGGGGCTGCCGTTCGCGAACGATCCGCAGCTGGCGAGCATCATCACGCAATTGCAGGGATTGCAGACCGTGGCCGACCAGGCGGGGACGCAGCTCGAAGGGGTGGGCACGCTGGTCGGGACCGCGGTCACGCCGAATACCCAGATCGGGCAGCTGCTGCGCGATGGCGCGACGCGCCTGGGTGATGCGAGTGCGCAATTGAATCAAGGCGGGCAGCTGGCCGCGAGCATTCCGCAGCTGGCCGATGAGGGGAAGACGCAGCTGCTCGCCGCGCTTTCCGCGCTCACCTCGGGAGTGAGCCAATTGCAGGCTGTGACGACGACTTTGGGCACACAGGCCGATAAGGCACTCACCGCGCTGCCGCTGCGTGGGGTGCCACAGCAGTCGGTGATCGCGACCGCGCTGGCAGACCCGGTGGATATCGTTCGCAAATAAACGTTCGCAAACAATCAGCAACAATCGGCGGTTCTTCCAGATAGAATCATGCCCGAATTGCTCTAATCGACCCGTTTGCACTACCGCTCTACCCGCGCCACGGCTCGAACCCCCGCGCACCCGGTACCGGAGAGGAAACGATCTTGAGCATGCTGTTGTCCGCGCACGACATGTACGGCACAGTCCTCGCCCAGATGGGCAATCCCACATCCGAGACGCCACCCATGGCCGACAAGATGATGAAGATGTTCCGCTACTTCACCTGGTTCACCCAGATGTCCGGAATCGCGGCCATCACCTACGGTGGCGGCAAATTCGCCTGGGAGAAGTGGGGAGGCGGATCCGGATCCCCGAAGATGGTCGCCAACGCCATGATCGGCGGAGCCACCGCCACCAGCGCGGGAACCATCATGAATACGGTCGTCGGCTCCTAGAGCCGACAGGGGTAACTCGGGGGCCAGGCCCCCGAGACCCCCGGAAAGTCCGGGGCGGTCGCAATTCTGGGGCAAGCCCCCGAAACCCCCACACCAGCGTAGATCGGTCCCGCCCCGAAGCTCAGCTCCACAGGGGAAGGCGCCTCGCAACTCAGCTCCGCAGGACAGACGCGTCGGCCCCGACAGGGCAGCGCACCCGAATTCCATACAGCTGCGCCCGCCTCGCGATTGCGAGGCGGGCGCGGGCGCTTTCAGGGCGCTGAACGTATTAGTTCAGCACGTCCTGCAGGTCGATGACGAAGACCAGGGTCTTGCCCGACAGGTGGTGACCGGCGCCGGCGGGGCCGTAGGCCAGCTCCGGCGGGATGGTGAGCTGCCGGCGGCCGCCGACCTTCATTCCCGGAATGCCTTCCTGCCAGCCCTGAATCAGGCCACGCAGGGGGAAGGTGATGGATTCGCCGCGGTTCCAGGAGGAATCGAACTCTTCGCCGCTGTCGAACTCGACGCCCACGTAGTGCACGTCGACGGTGTCGCCGGGCTTGGCTTCCGTGCCCTCGCCCACGACGAGATCCTTGATCACCAGCGTGGCGGGGGCGGGCCCGTCCTGGAATTCGATTTCGGGCTTGCTCATGGGTGGTCCTCTTCGATAGGGGATCGGGATCGTGATCACTTTAGGCCCTGCCGGGAACGGACCCCGAACGACGTCGCGCGAGAATGTCTCGGTGGCCGAAGTGATCGATATCGACGACCCCGCCGATCCGCGGGTGGCCGATTTCCGCGACCTCAGTAATGCCGACCGGCGACCCGACCTGCCCGGCGGCAAAGGCTTGGTGATCGCCGAGGGCACCGTGGTGGTGGAACGCATGCTGACCTCGCGTTTCGCGCCCTTTGCGGTGCTCGGTGTGGCGCGCCGCTACGAACTGCTGGCCGAGCAGCTGGCCGGGGTGGACGTGCCCTACTACCGCGCGACCGCCGAGGTGATGGCGGAGATCGTCGGCTTCCATCTCAATCGCGGTGTGCTGGCCGCGGCGCGCCGCCCGCCCGAACTCACCGCCGAGCAGGTGCTGGCCGAGGCGCGCACGGTGGCCGTCCTGGAGGGCGTGAACGATCACGAGAACATCGGGTCGATCTTCCGCAATGCGGCCGGGCTGGGCGCGGACGCGGTGCTGTTCGGCGATCGCTGCTCGGATCCGCTGTACCGGCGATCGGTGCGGGTATCCATGGGGCATGTGCTGAGAATCCCGTTCGCGCAACTACCTCCACTGCCCGGCAGCCTGGATATGCTGCGCGACAAGGGTTTCCAGATCATCGCGCTGACCCCGGACCCGAACGCGGATACGCTCGCCACCGCCATGACCGGCGAACGGGTGGCCCTGCTGCTCGGCGCGGAGGGCCCCGGCTTGACCGAGGAAACCATGCGGGCCAGCGACACTCGCGCGCGCATCCCGATGACACCGGGCACCGATTCGCTTAATGTGGCGACCGCGGCCGCCATGGCCTTCTACGAAAGAGTGCGTGCCCAGTGAGTTATCCGCCGGACGGACCCTATGGATACGGGTACTCCGAACCGACCCCGTGGGCGACCGGAATCACCGTCATCGTCTGTGTCGGACTGCTGACCGCCACGGGCGTCTACGCCTTCGGTTCCGCACTGGCACAGGTGCATCCACTGCTGTCGGCGGCGGTGAATCTCATCGCGGTGGGCGGCGCGACACCGACCGCGTGGCGCTGGCGGTTCCAGCCGGTGACCCGCTGGGTGATCGGCGGGCTCGGCGCGGGCGTGCTGGTGGCCTGGATCGCGCTGCTCGTCTCGTAACCGAGAGACCCGGTCGCTCAGGAGACCCGGTCGTGGCCGCGCAGCCAGCCGAACAGTCCGCGCTTGCCATTGCGCTCGGCCACCGCCGGCGTGGGCGCCTCATCGAGCGCGGGCGCCTGCCCCTTCGGGAAGAGCGAGAATCCGCACACCGCGATCTGATCCGAGGTCAGCGCGTCCTCGGAAAACTTTCCGCGATACCGGAATCCGAGCCATTCCTGATTGGCCGCGTCCGCGAAGTCCGGCGGATCGAACGGCAGCATTTGCGGATCGGCCAATTCGCCCGGCTCCAATTCGATGGGGTACTCCCCCGCCCAGTGCGGCCGCTCCCACACCCGCGGCAGCCCCTCGTCCTCGAGGATATTGACCCGCGTGGAACTGAACGACCGCCGGAATTCGCCGCGTTCCCACTGTGCGAACGCACCCCAGCCCAGCGAGAGGTCGTAGGCGATCAGATAGGTGTGCTCCGAGGCGAGCGGACGGACCAGCAGCTCCGGCAGCTTCGTGGGTCTCGGCAGCGCGGCCTGGGTGGAGCAGACGACGGTGACGCCGGGATAGCAGCCGATATAGATGGATTCCGGATCGGGTCCGGCCCAGACCTTCAAGGTGCCGGAGGCGGCGGGCACCACATCGCGGCCGGGATTGAGCTGCCGGGCCAGCGCCCAGGCGGCCTCGGGATCCGGGCCTGGGTGATCGCGGAGCACCGCGACCGGGTCGGGCGCGTCGACGTACCAGAGAGACGAGACTGTGGACGGCACTTCCGGCACCTCCCGAATTACTCGCGACCCAAGGACAGCAACTCCTGAGCAACATTCGGTGGCCGTAAGTCGGCGTCGGCGCGGACAGCCCCGGCAATCACCGCCACCACTACAAAATCTACCCGCACCACGGCCGGAAATACTGTTCCGCCTCCCCGAATCTTCAGCGCACGGCTTGGGAGCCGTTAGCTGTTGGGGACGCGTAGCCGCGGTGAGGACTGGCACCTATTTTGGGGGTACCCGGGGAGTTACCCGGACCTTACGAGATCAGTCGTTCCGTTCTCAATGCCCGGAGCTGCGCACGCCTAGGAGTACGTCTTCCCAGGACGGCATGGGTGCCTTGCCGCCACGCTTGGCGCGATTCGGCTTCGGCGCAGCCGGTTTGGCGGCGGCCGGCGCCGCAGCAGCCGGGGCGGCCGGTTCCGCAGCGGGAGCTTCCGTGGCAGGAACCGGAACCGGCGCCGGAGCCACTGGAACTGGTGCGGGCGGAACGGGAGCCGGTGCGGCGGGCGCGGTCTGCGCCGGTGCCGAGGGTGCGACCGGAACCGGGGCGGCGGGCGCGGGGGCCGACTGTGCCGGTGCCGCAGGCGGATTCGGCGTGGCCGGAGCGGTGGGGGCGGCCGGTACCGGAGCCGGGGCGGCGACCGTGGCAGCGGGCACCGTGCCGTCACCGACGGCGGCGCGCTGCTCGAAGTAGCCGTCCATGCTCTGCTGGCTGGCGACCCGGGAGGGCGCGGTCTCGTATTCGGCCCGCTCTTCCCGCGGTGCGGGCGCCGGAGTACGCAGCGCGGGCGCCTCGACGGCGGCCGGCTCGTTCTGGGCGGGCAGGATGGTGGCGAGCCCGCGCAGGGCCCGGCCGAAGTCGGGATCGATCAGGTCGGAGGCCGGATCATCCAGCGGCACTACGGAACCGCCGTGTGCGTCGGGCTGGTAGCGCCAATGCGCGGCAATGACGGAACGACCCGCCTGCCACTGCAATTGGGCGACCCAGTAGCCCTTCTCGTCCTTCCAGGCATCCCACTCGGCGACGTCGATATTGTGGCCGCGCTCGGCGAAGGCCGCGGAGATGATCTCGATGAGGGTTTCGACGGCGGGACCGTCATTGCGCACCGGGTGCGCCTTCTGCGCGAGCTCGGCGGCCCGGGCGCGTTCCAGCAGTACGGGATACGCGAAGCGCTCGACCCGGCTGGCCGGCATGCCGGACTCTTCGGTCACCTGTTCCACCGAGGCACCGGCACGAACACGGGCCTGGATATCGCGAGGGCGCATCGTGGCTTCCGTTTCGATCTCGATTTGGCCGAACCTGGCAAGATCTCCGCGGGCAGCGGCACGCAGTTTGTCATCGGCGGCGAGCCGGTACTTCTGACCACTTTCGGTATCGATGCACACGATGTGTGTGGAATCGGGCGTCAATCCGATTACTCGAAGTTCACGCACCGTTACCTCCAATCACAGCTGCCAGGCTCGAGACACCGCCCACGATAATGGAACAGTAGTGCACTTCTGGGGTTCGTGGGGCAAGACACGCGGCGCGGAAATCTGTCACCAGAGCTCCGCGCCGCATACTGTGTCTAAGTTTCGGTATCAGCCGATCTTTTCTACGACCCAATCAATGCAGCGGGTCAGCTGCGACACATCCTCGGGGTCGATGGCCGGGAACATGCCTACGCGCAGCTGGTTACGACCCAGCTTACGGTACGGCTCGGTATCCACGATTCCGTTGGCGCGCAGCACCTTCGCAACCTGTGCGGCATCCACGGTATCCGCGAAGTCGATGGTGCCGACAACCTGCGAGCGGTGTGCCGGGTTCGCTACGAACGGAGTCGCATATTCGCTGGTCTCGGCCCACGAGTACAGACGCGAGGAAGAATCGGCGGTGCGCTTGACCGCCCAATCCAGGCCGCCGTTCCCATTCATCCATTCGATCTGATTCGCAAACAGCAACAGCGTGGCGAGTGCCGGAGTGTTGTAGGTCTGATCCTTGGTGCTGTTGTCGACCGCAATCGGCAGCGACAGGAATTCGGGGGTCCAGCGACCCGAGTTCTTGATCTCCTCGACGCGAGCCAGCGCGGCCGGGCTCATCAGCGCGATCCACAGACCACCGTCGGAGGCGAAGCACTTCTGCGGCGCGAAGTAGTACACATCGGAGTCGGCCACATTCACCGGCAGACCACCTGCGCCGGAGGTGGCGTCGATGGCGATCAGCGCATGCTCCGAGCCCGCGGGACGCGAGACGGGGATGGCGACACCGGTGGAGGTCTCGTTGTGGGCCCAGCCGATGAGGTCGACCGACGGATCGGAGGTCGGCTCGGGTGCGCTGCCCGGCTCGGACTTCACCACGATCGGGTCGCCGATGAACGGGTTGCCCTTGGCCACGGAGGCGAACTTGGAGGAGAACTCGCCATTGCTCAGGTGCAGCGACTTCTCCCGGATCAGGCCGAAGGCGGCCGCGTCCCAGAACGCCGTGGTGCCGCCGTTGCCCAGCACGACCTCGTAACCGTCGGGCAGGGTGAACAATTCGCGTAGGCCGGTGCGCACCCGCGCCACCACGTCCTTGACCGGCTTCTGCCGGTGCGAGGTGCCGAATACGGAGGCACCGGTATCCACCAGGGACTGCAGCTGTTCGGGACGCACCTTGGAGGGTCCGCAGCCGAACCGTCCGTCGGCGGGCTTGAGATCGTCGGGGATGGCCGGGAACGCAGAGGTCATGGCGACCAGGGTAGTTGCTGCGCATTATCGCCGAAACGAGTGGGTGGGCAGCGCAACATGATCGGACCGCGACCCTCCGGATACAGCGGGTATCGCTGTGGTGCGGGCCACACAGGCATTACCGTTCACCATCATGAGCATGGCCGCGCACGAGCGACCGAGTCCCACCGCCGATCGATCCGACGGCCTTCCGAATTCGGCAGGTACACAACGCGATACCCCAGGTGAGGGGCCCCGCCCCGGACTGTTCCGGCGGTTGTCCGGGCTCCGGCTGTCCTCGCAATTCGGTTCGCGCGGCTTACGACTGCATCTCGCGGCACCCGGACGCGGTCCGGGGCTCGACGATGCCGCTCGCCGCGAACTGCTCATCCACGGCACGGAGGGCACCGCCACCGTTCTGAGCGTGCGCGGGGCGCGGGGTTCCGCGGAGGACGACGGACCGGATTCCGGCCACGAATATTGGGTCCGCATCCAATTGGAAGGCGAGCACGCCTACGAGACCCGGGTCCGTCAGCGCGTCAGCCCCCCTGATCAGGAGTGGATGCAACCCGGCGACATCATCGCCTGCCGGGTGGATCCGGGCGATCACGACCGCGTGGTCCTCTACGTCCCCGCCGTCAACGAGACGGCTCGCACCAATATCGCCAAGATCCTCAGCGACGGCCGCCGCGCCCAGGCCACCGTGCTGGCCACCACCCCGGTGGCCGCCGACTACACCGGGCGCGACGATCCGGTGCTGCGCTTGGACCTCGAATTGCACGCCTGGGACGAGCCCGCCCCGTGGCGGGTCCGGATCGTCCACCCGGTTCCGCTGTCCGCACTGGAACTGGTGGACCTCGGCCGGCGGCTGGAGGTCGCGTTCTTCACCGTCGATCGCGGCGAATCGGTCGCCGTCGACTGGAAGGCCTCCCGCGACCGCTGACCTGCGGCTACGGCAGTTTGACTAAGGCAGTCCGACGAAGGCAAACCCGTTGGAGCGCAAGGCCGGGATCGAGTTGTACATACCGGGCCCGGTGCCCGATTTGGGGCGGTGCATATGCGCGAGGGAGATGCCGCCGGACTGGGCCTTCAGCATATTGGCCTGGACCTGAGCGGCCGTGGCGGTCGCGCCGAGGTCGGCATTGATGGAGAAGCCGACCGGCGTTTCGCCGAGATCCTGGACGATCGAGACCGCGAGTTCGTCGTAATGAGCGGTGCCGGTGCGGAAAAAGCGGGGAGCACGGCCGGTGAGCGCCACCAGCCGCTCGTGATTGCCCCACACCTCGTCGACCGCCTCCTGCGGGGAACCGGTGCCCTTGATCTCGTAGGCGGCCCGGCCGTTCACCGAGAGCGGCCGGTGCGCGGTGCCGTGATTGCCGAGTTCGAAAAGCGGGTTGGCCGCCAACTGCGCGGCGCGCGCTTGATTTGCGTCGATCCAGCGCCGGTTCACGAAGAGGGTGGCCGGAATCTGCTGTGCGATCAGCAAACTCAGCAGATTCTCGTCGATATCGTTGTTGCCCGGACCGCCGCACGCATCGAAGGTGACGGCGAACTGTTTACCCGTGGCATTGAAATTGGTGATGATGCCGGGGATATCCGTACCCCACTGCTGCGGCTTCTTCCCCGCGTATTTGGCGGCCACCGCATCGGGGGTCATGCCGGTCGAAGTCAACGGCAATTTCGTCGCCGCCAGGCCTGCTGTCCGGTCCGGCGAGGTCTCGGCGATTCGATCGGCCGCATGGCCGGTGGCGGAGCCGCAACCAGCGGTAACGAAGCCGGCGGCAAGGGCCGCGCCGGCGGTGAGTAGTCGTCTCCGAGATAGTCCTGCATCGAGCACTGTCGCAGGTTATGTCAATCGAAACTGCATTGCCAGGACCTGAATCATCGCGATTTGGACATTCGCTGCCTGGTTACCAATTCGCCACCACAATTCGGGCAGATGTAATTCATTGTTCGACCACACGACTCACAGAATGTGCACTCGTACGCGCAGATCAGCGCCGGACCGTCTTGCGGCAGCTCCGCAACCACGCAGCGTTCACAGCGAATTCTCATCTCCAGCGCCACATCACACCTCCGCCATACCTGACAACTGTCCCTCCGGCGCGCCTGCGTCACCAGGGTGCTCCAGACTGTAGCGGCCCAGTCACCTTGCGGCCGACAGACAATCGGCGGCAATCGGGGGGCATCGCGTCATCACGGCGCTGACTGTTTTCGACTCGCACAAGGAAGTACATGACCTACCCGAACAATCCGTACCCGCCGCAGCAGCCCGGGGAGGGCTATCCACAGCAGCCGGCGTACGGATATCCCCCGCAGGACGGCCCGCCGCCGGGCTACGGGTATCCCCAGCAGCAGCCCGCGCAGCCGGGATACAACTACCCGCAACAGGGATACGCCCCAGCAGGCTACGGCTACTCCCCCTTCGACAACCGTTACGGCCAACCGCAACTGCCGTACGCACATTGGGGTGCCCGGGTCGGCGCGTTCCTCATCGACAGGCTGATCTTCTTCGTGCCCGTCGTCATCCTGGAGATTTTGGGGGTGACGCTCGGCATCGATTACGCCGATTGCTCCACCTACAGTTCGAGTTCCAGCTCGAATTATGACTACGACTCGGTGTGCCGCGGTGGCGGCTTCAACGCCGTGGGCTACATCTGCCTATTTCTGGCATTGACGGTCTTCATCGCCGGCGGATTATTCCTGGTCTACCTCGAAGGCTCCAGCGGCCAGACTCCGGGCAAGAAGGCGCTCAAAATTCGCGTCGTGCGCGAATTCGATGGTCAGCCACTGGGTTTCGGCTTGGCACTGGGGCGCACGTTCCTGCACGTCGTCGACAGCATGGCCTGCTACCTCGGCTGGCTCTGGCCACTGTGGGACGAGAAGCGCCAGACGCTCTGCGACAAGATCGTCCACACCGTCGTGATCAAGGTCTAGCGGTCCGAGGTTCGAAACAGCGCGGCTCGCAACGGAATTCCGTTGCGAGCCGCGAACTGTGCCGGGGTGCTGCTACTTGCGGACGACGGTTTCCCAGCCGGTCACTGCCTCCGGCAGGCGCGGGGCCGGGCCGGTGTAGATGGCGGCCGGGCGGACCAGCTTGCCGAGCTTCTTCTGCTCGAGGATGTGCGCACACCAGCCGGCGGTGCGGCCACAGGTGAACATGGCGGGCATCATGTGCGCCGGTACCTCGGCGAAGTCGAGGATGACGGCGGCCCAGAACTCGACATTGGTTTCGATGGCGCGGTCGGGGCGGCGTTCGCGCAGTTCGGCGAGGGCGGCCTGCTCGAGTGCGGCGGCGACCTCGTAGCGCGGGGCGTCCAGGCGCTTGGCGGTGGCGCGCAGCACGCGAGCGCGCGGGTCCTCGGCCCGGTAGACCCGGTGGCCGAAGCCCATGAGCTTTTCCTTGCGGTCCAGAATGCCCTTGACCAGCGCGCGGGCATCGCCGGACTGCTCGACCGCTTCGATCATGGGGAGCACCCGGGCCGGGGCGCCGCCGTGCAGCGGGCCGGACATGGCGCCGATGGCGCCGGACAGCGAGGCGGCCACGTCGGCGCCGGTGGAGGCGATGACGCGGGCGGTGAAGGTGGAGGCGTTCATGCCGTGCTCGGCGGCGGACACCCAGTAGGCGTCGATGGCCTCGGTGTGCTTGGGGTCCGGGTCACCCTTCCAGCGGGTCATGAACCGCTCGGTAATGGTGGTGCACTCGTCGATCTTCTTCTGCGGCACGGCCGGCTGGTAGATGCCGCGCGCCGACTGGGCGACATAGGACAGCGCCATGACCGAGGCGCGGGCCAGATTGTCGCGAGCGGTGTCGTCGTCGATGTCCAGCAGTGGCTGGTAGCCCCAGATCGGGGCGAGCATGGCCAGGCCGGCCTGCACGTCGACGCGCACGTCGCCGGTGTGGATCGGCAGCGGGAACGGCTCGGCGGGCGGGAGCCCGTGCCCGAATTCGCCGTCCACCAGGAGGGACCACACGTCGCCGAAGGTGACCCGGTTCGCGACCAGGTCCTCGATATCGACGCCGCGATACCGGAGCGCACCACCGTCCTTGTCCGGTTCGGCGATATCGGTGGTGAATGCCACCACGCCTTCGAGACCGCTGACGAAGTCAGCTGGGATGACAGGGCTGGTCGCAGCGCTGGCAGTCATGTTGTGACTCTCCTTGCAAAGTCGGGCCACCCGATCCATGGGCAGCCACGCCGATCATCTAGACCTTAACGCGCGCATTACTGCGGAGTAACGTCTGGCCCATGCGCGACCAGGAGAATTCCGCCACTCCCGACCTCGATATCGCCGCCATGCGCGTGGAGTACGGAGTGGACGCCGGAGACAATCATCCGGGCCTGGATACCGACCTCGACGAGAGCTGGTTGGCGGACGGTTGGGAACCGTTGCTGCGCAACTGGATCGAGCATGCCACCAGTGCCGGGATCACCGACTCGAATGCCATGGTGCTGGCCACCGTGGAAATCACCGAATCGGGTCCGCATCCGGCCTCGCGGACCGTGCTCTGCAAGGGCCTGTCGCCCGAAGGTGTGACTTTTTACACGAATTACGAATCCTTCAAGGGTCGCCAGCTCACGGCGACGCCGTATGCGTCGGCGACTTTCGTCTGGCCGGTGCTGGGCCGGCAGGTGACGGTGCGCGGTCCGGTGCGACGGGTCGCGGCCGAGGTCACCGAGGTCTACTGGCGATCGCGCCCGCGGGGTTCGCAGCTGGGCGCATGGGCTTCGCAGCAGTCGCGGGCCATCGATTCGCGGGCCGGGCTGGATGAGCAGTGGGAGGCCACCACCGAGCGCTTCACCGGACTGGATGCGGTTCCGGTGCCGCCGTTCTGGGGCGGATTCCAGATCCAGCCGGAGACTGTGGAGTTCTGGCAGGGGCGGCGCAGCCGGATGCACAACCGCCTCAAGATGACGCTGGAGCCCGGCAGTACCGAGGTTTCGGCGATGAAGGTCGAGCGTCTACAGCCCTGAACGGGTGTGCGAGAGTGTGGATCCCAGCACGTCAGGGGAACGTTAAAACTCGTGGGATAAAACACTCTCAAATGGTGGGATGTTTCGCCCAAATTGCCTAGCCAAGCCGTGTTTAGGCTGGCTAATGTCACCGCGGTGAAGCTGCTCGCCGATATAACCCCCTTACGCAACGCTGACTACCGGAGGCTCTGGACCACCGGCATCGTCACGGTTATCGGCGCGCAGCTATCGGTGGTAGCGGTTCCCAAGCAGCTGTACGACATCACGCACAGCTCCTCCTATGTCGGGCTGGCCGGACTCTTCGGCCTGATCCCGCTCATCGTGTTCGGGCTCTGGGGCGGTGCGCTCGCCGATGTCATGGATCGCCGGAAGTTGTTGCTGATCACCAGCACCGGTACGGGCCTCACCTCCGTGGCGTTCTGGGCGCAGGCGGCGGCGGGCATGAACAATCCGTGGCTGGTGCTGGTGCTGTTCTCGGTGCAGCAGGCGTTCTTCGCGATGAATCAGCCTGCCCGCGCGGCCATCTACCCGCGTCTGCTGCCTCCCGAGCAGCTGCCCGCGGCCAATTCGCTGAGCATGACGGTCATGCAGTTCGGGGCGATCGCCGGACCGGTGACGGCGGGCATGCTGATTCCGTTCAGCGGTCTGGCCACGCTGTATCTGATCGATTCGTTCTTCCTGCTCGCCACGCTGTGGGCCATCTGGAAGCTGCCCCCGATCCCGCCCACCGGTACCGCCCGCCGGGCCGGATTGCGTGAGGTCCTGGACGGTTTCGTCTATCTCGCGACGCAGCGAATCCTGTTGGCGTCCTTCGCCGTCGATGTGGTGGCCATGGTCTTCGGTATGTCGCGTGCGCTGTTCCCGCAGATCGCACTGGATACGTTCCCCGGCAGCAATTCCGGCGGCACCGCGCTGGGCCTGCTCTTCGCCGCCATGTCGGTGGGCGCCGTGCTGGGTGGCGTCTTCTCCGGCTGGCTCACGCGAATCCGCAGGCAGGGCTTGGCCGTGGTGGTCTGCATCGTGCTGTGGGGCATCGGCATGGTCGGCTTCGGTCTGGCCATCGGTGCGGCGGGGCATGCGCTGAGCACCACGGTGGCGCTGTGGATCGCGCTCGCCTGCTTGGCTTTCGGCGGTGCGGTCGACATGTTCTCGGCGGCGCTACGCACCACCATGCTGCAGTCGGTGGCCACCGACGAGATGCGCGGGCGGCTGCAGGGCGTATTCATCGTGGTGGTGGCGGGCGGACCCCGCATCGGTGATGTTGCGCACGGTTTCGCGGCCGCGGCGGTGGGTACCGCGGTAGCAGCGGCCGGTGGCGGATTCCTCGTGGTGATCGGCATGGTCGTCGCGGCCCTGCTCTTCCCTGCTTTCCTGCGGTACCGGGTGGGACGTGCGCACTCGCAATTGCAGACCACCTGAGCACGGCCGATGCCAATAGCACAGGAGAGCCTCGAACCTCACCTGGCAGCGAAGTGACTGTGAGGTAGTTATTGGTGACCCCTCGTTAGTCGGGCGTACTGGACAACGGCTAGCGTTGACGCAAGCGCGTCGTCGCCACCCGCCGATGCCTATGGTTTCAAGCCTGAGAGGGATCCTTCCGTGCCCGCTGAGAACATCATCAACGTCGACGACGACGCCAAGCCGGTGCTGACTTACCCCGGCGGCGAGTACCCCATGACGGTCGCCAAGGCGGTCGAGGGAAATGACGGAATAGACCTGGGCAAGCTGCTGGCCAGCACCGGGTACGTCACCTACGACCCGGGTTTCATGAATACCGCGTCGACCAAATCGTCCATCACCTATATCGATGGCGAAGCGGGCATTCTGCGCTACCGCGGCTACCCGATCGAGCAGCTGGCCGGTAAGGCCAGTTTCATCGAGGTCAGCTACCTGCTCATCTACGGTGAGCTGCCGACGCAGGCCCAGCTGGACGATTTCACCGACCGGATCCGCCGGCACACCCTGCTGCACGAGGATCTGAAGCGGTTCTTCGACGGCTTCCCGCGCAATGCGCACCCGATGCCGGTGCTGTCGTCCGCGGTGAACGCGCTGTCGGCGTACTACCAGGACTCGCTGGACCCGCGCGATCCCGAGCAGGTCGAGCTTTCCACCATCCGACTGCTGGCCAAGCTGCCGACCATCGCGGCCTACGCCTACAAGAAGTCGGTCGGCCAGCCGTTCCTGTACCCGGACAACTCGCTGAGCCTGGTCGAGAACTTCCTGCGCATGACCTTCGGTTTCCCGGCCGAGCCGTACGAGGTCGATCCCGAGGTCGCCGCCGCGCTGGACATGCTGCTGGTGCTGCACGCCGATCACGAGCAGAACTGCTCGACTTCGACCGTGCGCCTGGTGGGTTCGTCGGACGCCAACCTGTTCACCTCCGTCTCCGGCGGCATCAACGCACTCTGGGGCCCGCTGCACGGCGGCGCCAACCAGGCCGTGCTGGAGATGCTGGACGACATCAAGGCGAACGGCGGCGACGTCAAGGAGTTCATCCGCAAGGTCAAGAACAAGGAAGACGGCGTGAAGCTCATGGGCTTCGGGCACCGCGTCTACCGCAATTACGACCCGCGCGCGACCATCGCCAAGCAGCACGCCGATGCCATCCTGTCCAAGCTCGGCGGCGATGATCAGCTCTTCGCTATCGCCAAGGCGCTCGAGGAAGCCGCGCTGACCGATGAGTACTTCATCGAGCGCCGCCTGTACCCGAATGTCGACTTCTACACCGGTGTCGTCTACCGCGCCATGGGCTTCCCGACCCGCATGTTCACCGTGCTGTTCGCCATGGGCCGGCTGCCGGGCTGGATCGCGCACTGGCGGGAAATGCACCGCGAGCCGCTGAAGATCGGCCGTCCGCGCCAGATCTACACCGGTTATGCCGAGCGTGACTACAAGGGCATTTCCGAGCGCTGAGCTCGGTGCCGTAGTACCTGACATCGAACCCGCCTCCGGCACAACGGAGGCGGGTTTCGTCGTTTCGGAAGCCCTTATCGCACAGCATTTCCCGGCGTTAACGTGGACTGCAAGGTCTTCTTAAGGAGATCGACAGCGACCCCCGGCATTGTTGTTCCCACGAGATCGAAATGATCTCGAAGGGAAACGAAAGAGTATGTGCCACAGGCGCATACAGCTGAGAGGGAAATATCATGCTGTACCTGCTCGATGCCGGCTCTTCTATCGCCGCAAACGCCACCGCCGCAATCGGCAATCTGATCAACATCATCATGGCGCTCGCCCCGCATCCCTGATCCGCCGATCGCCGGGGGCACCGTCCGGGGGGACGGGGTAACCAAACAACTCGGGGGTCGGGGGTTCACACCAAAGCGGGGGATTGCCTGGGGGCAACAATCTGGTCAGCGCTGGTCTGGGGGACGAGCGCTGATCCGGGGGGAACAGCTGGTCCGGGGGGACGAGCTGATCCGGGGCCAGCGTCGTCGGGGGACGGCACTGGCCGGGGGGACGCGCCGGGTCGGGGGGCCGGCGTGGAACCGGGGGGACGAGGGGGCCGTGTGGCGCCATCCGAAGAAGAGTCGGGGGCGGGTGGCGCCACGCGGAGGGAAAACCGAATGCGCGGGATGCCGGATTCATGGGATGGTCGAACCATGGCATCGACGAATGGCATTACCCTGCGTTCGGCCACCGAGAGCGACTGGCCGGCAATTCTGGAGCTGGCCGAAGTGTGCTTCGGCATGCGCTACGACCAGTCCGAAATCGAGAATATTCCGGGTCTGTTCCCCATCGACCGAGCGATTGTCGCCGTCGACGAGGGGCGGATCGTCGGGCATACCGTGGACCGGACCATGACGGTCACCGTGCCCGGTGCGGCCACCGTGCAGGCGGCGGGCGTGTCCGCGGTGACGGTCGCCCCCACCCATCGGCGGCGCGGCATTCTGCGCGCGCTCTACACCGCGCAGCACGAGCGCACCGAAGCCGAGGGCATACCGCTCACCATCTTCACCGCCAGCGAGGGCACCATCTACGGGCGGTTCGGGTACGGCCCGGCCACCGTGGAGAACGTGGTCAGCATCGACCGGGCGCTGGCCGAATTCCGGCCCACCGCACCCGATCCCGGCGGCGTGCAGACCTCCACCCTGGTCGCGGCGCAGGACCATATCCGGGAGGTGTACGACCGCTGGCGCCGTCTGGTCCCCGGTGGTCAGGCCCGCCCGGACGCCAACTGGAATATCTGGTTCGCCGATCCGGAGCGCCATCGCGAGGGCGCGTCCTCACTGTTCGTGCTCACCCATCCGGACGGTTATGTGCTGTACCGACGGCAGTGGCGCAGTGACGAATCCATCGCGACCGTGGCCGAGTTCCGCGCGGTCACGCCCGAGGCGCATGCCGCACTCTGGCGGGTGCTGCTGAGCCTCGACCTGCTGAAGAAGGTGGAGGCGTCGCTCACCGACGACGATCCACTCCCCCTGCTGGTGACCAATCCGCGGCTGGTCCGCACCACCGCCCGTTACGACGGCGTGTGGGCGCGGGTCATGGATGTACCGGCGGCGCTGTCCGCCCGGACCTACCAGCAGGATCTGGATACCGTGCTGGCAGTACAGGATCCGTTCCGCCATGCGGGCGGCACCTTCGCACTGCGGGTGCGGGACGGCGTGGCCGAATGCACGCCCACCAGCCGTCCGGCGGAGCTGGAACTCGGCATCGATGTGCTCGGCAGCCTGTACTTCGGTGCGCATCGGGCACGAGTCTTCGCCGCCGCCAACCGAATTCAAGCCAAGGATGCGGGAGTACTGCGCGCGTTCGACACGGCCTTCACCGGCGAGCAGGATCCGGAACTCGGCTGGTTCTTCTGAGCCCGCGGGAATTCCACTGAGCCAGAACGACAGCTGCGAGGCGGCACCCCGGGGGTGCCGCCTCGCAGCCGGTTTCACGCTATCTCGATGCCGTCCTCCGGCTTGTCCCGCCCGCCGGCGCAATAGTTTGCCCATAGTGTGCTTCTATCTGTGCACGTGTTCCATACACGCGCCTCAGGGTGCCAACCGAACTTGAATCTTCAATCCCGAGAGCCATAAATAGGCAATCCCGAGTCGGATCGGAGTCACTCGAGATCATTAGCGGGATATTTGCAACAAGAGATCTCGGAGCGAGACGATTCAGGCACTCGCAATGCGAATCCCGCACACCCTGATCGGTACCCCCACCGATAAGTCAGGGTTCTCCCCGTGGTGGACACCCCCGCGGCGCTGGCATGCTGGAAGGGTGAAACCGATCCAGCTGATTCTGAACGTCCTGTGGCTCGTCCTGGTCGGATTCTGGATGGCCGTGGGTTATGTGATCGCGGGGCTCATCTGCTGCGTGCTGATCGTGACCATTCCCTGGGGCATCGCCTCGTTCCGCATCGCCTCGTTCGTACTCTTCCCGTTCGGGCGGGAGGCGGTCGAGAAGCCGGGTGCCGGTGTGGCGTCGATGCTCGGCAATGTCATCTGGATCATCGTCGCCGGCTGGTGGCTGGCGCTCGGGCATCTGTTCACCAGCATTGCCCTGGCCATCACCATTATCGGAATCCCGTTCGCCTGGGCCAACCTCAAGCTGATCCCGATCTCGCTAATGCCGCTCGGCCGCGAAATCGTGCCCAGTGACCGGGTTTTCGGCGCCTGAACCCGCTCCGGCGCGGCAGAGTGTTGTCATGCACGACAATCCGCCCAGGCAAGACAATCCGCTGTGGGCGTCCGGCCCCGAGATCCCGCGGCTCACACCCGCCGAGGTCGCCGAACGCGGCCTGACCTTCGCCGATCTGCTGCTGCTTCGCGAGCACGACGAGCATCCGGGGTTGCGGTTCGAGGACTCCGTCTGGACCTGGGGCGAGGTGGTGCGGGAATGCGCCGCCCGCGCCGAGGTGCTCGGCGAGCTGCGCCGCCCGGACCGCCCCTTCCATCTCGGGGTGCTGCTGGAGAATGTGCCCGAGTACATCTTCCTGCTCGGCGCGGCCGCGCTGTCGGGTGCGACGCTGATCGGCATCAATCCGACCCGGCGCGGCGGCGAGCTGGCCGCCGATATCCGGGGCGTGGACTGCGATCTGATCATCACCGACTCGCAGCAGCGGGAACTGCTCGCAGATCTGGACACCGGCGTGGACGCGGACCGCATCCTGGCCGTCGATGAATCCGCGTGGCTCGAACGTCTTTCCGCCGCGTCCACCCATTCTGTGCGGGTCGCGCCCGAGGCGCGGGAGCGGTCCACCCGGCTGCTGCTGACCTTCACCTCCGGCTCCACCGGCGCACCGAAGGCCGTGATCTGCACGACCGGGCGGCTGGCGGCACTCGGCGCCATGAACCACTGTTCGCTGACCCGCGAGGATGTCACCTACAACGCCATGCCGCTGTTCCACGGCAATGCGATCATGGCGTGCTGGGCGCCGTCGGTGTTCACCGGCGCGACCTTCACCATGCGACGCCGGTTCTCGGTCTCTGGTTTCCTGCCGGATATCCGCCGGTTCGGGGCCACCTATTTCAACTATGTCGGCCGGTCGCTGGCCTATCTGCTGGCCGCGCCGGAGTCACCGCTGGAGCGAGATACCAAGCTGCGCATCGCCTTCGGGACCGAGGCGGCGCCACGCGACCGGGACGAGTTCGCGCGCCGGTTCGGGGTGCGGCCGGTGGAGAGCTACGGGTCGAGCGAGGGCGGGGTGGTGATTCGGCTGTCACCGGACTCACCGCCGAATTCGCTCGGCCGGGCGCCCGAGTTCATGAATATCGAAATTCACGACGAGCACGGAAAGCCGTGTCCACGTGCGTATTTCGATGAACGGGGTGCGCTGGTCAATGCCGCGGAGGCGATCGGCGAGATCGTGAACATCACGGGCGCGGCCATGTTCGAGGGTTACTACCGCAATGAGCAGGCCAGTGCGGAGCGCATCGACGGCGCGATCTTCCGCACCGGCGATCTCGGTTATCAGGACGAGGCCGGATTCTTCTACTTCGCAGGACGTTCCAGCGATCGCATCCGGGTGGACAGCGAGAACTTCTCGTCCGCACCGGTGGAACGGATTCTGGCGCGCTTCCCGGGCGTGAAACTGGCGGCGGTCTATCCGGTGCCGGACCCGCGCACCGGTGATCAGGTGATGGCCACGCTCGAACTCGACGCGGGGGTGGAGTTCGATCCGGCGGAGTTCGGCCGATTCCTGGCCCGGCAAAGCGATCTCGGTACCAAGTGGGCGCCGCGGTTCCTGCGGATCACCGCCGCGCTGCCGGTCACCGCCACCCGGAAGATCGACAAGCCCGCGCTGCGCCGCGAGTCCTGGCTGGCGAACGACCCGATCTACCTGGGCGCTGGGAAAACGCCGGAGTACCAGCGCTTGACCCCGCTGCTACGGGCGGAGCTGGCCGAGGAATACGCGCTGTACGGCCGCACTCCGAACTGACGCGGCCCGAGAGCCGGTCCGCGCTACTCGGATTCGTCGACGATCTGCTTCATGATGCCGACGGCCTGCCCGAGCACCTTCAGCTGATCCGGGGTCAGGCTCGACAGCTGCTCGGTCATCCAGGCTTCGCGCGCATGGTTTTCGTCGGCGACGAGAGCGCGGCCGGACTCCGAGAGCGAGACGATGATCTGGCGGCCGTCGGTGGGGTGCGGATTGCGCTCCACCAGAGCCATTTCCGACAGGGAGGCGATCACCCGGGTCATGGACGGCGGTTGTACGCGCTCCTTGGCGGCGAGTGTGCCCGGCGTCATGGCGCCGTCACGATTGAGGGTGGCGAGCGCGGAGAGCTGCGTCAGCGAAATCTGGGCATCGGCGCGCCTACCTCGCAGATGTCGCGTCAAGCGCACTACCGCCAGCGACAGTTCACCGGCGAGCGCTCGAATATCGGAAGGCGTTGTCACAGAGGCAAACGATACGTGACACCTCCCGCCGGGGACGCCGGTTCAGTATCAGACCTCCGCCACCAGGTGGCGAACCCACCGGTACGCGCCCTGTCCCCCGCTACACCCCTGCACCTTCTACTCTGGAGACGTGACCCAGCCCGTGCCGGAAATCCCCCCGCGCTTCACCGACCCGCGTCCGGTGCTGGCCATCGGCAGCATCGGCTTCCTGATCGCCACCATCGCCGTCTGGCTGAATGACAGCTGGGCGACCGCTCGCCCGATTTGTCTGATGGGTCTGGGAGTCGGACTGCTCGGCTACGCCCTCTTCGTTATCCAGCGCCGCGGCGCCCGTCGTGGTGACAAAGGCGCGCAACTCGGGCTGGAGTAACCCCCGGACGAGCGTCCAGCAGAAAATTTATGAGCGTGCGAATTGACTGCACGCGTTGTTGACGCTTAACTCCCTGGAGTGTCCTCCCGATTGAGCGTCGAAGAACGACGGGCCCACCTTATCGAGGCGGCCATCGGCCTTGCCGAAAAAAAGGGCGTGGCAGGAGTTACCACGCGCGATGTTGCTCAGGCAGCCGGTGTTTCGCTCGGTGTGGTGCATTACTGTTTCGAAAACAAGGACCAGCTGATGACAGAGCTGGTCAAGGCGCTTTCGATGGAATTGCGAGATTCCGTCGACGCCAACGAAGCAGTATGGCAAGACGTCGGAACTGGAAAAGAAGCACTTCAAAGATTGGTGCGCGCGGCACTCGAACTCATGTGGCTCAATGTCGAAGCCACTCCCGAACGCCAACTACTCACCTACGAAACAACCACCTACGCACTTCGCGAAGGTGAACTAACTCCGGCAAAACTCGCGATTGCTCGCGAGCAGTACTTGTTCAACGACTCCACCCTTGCCGACATCGTCGAGCATGCGCGTGAAGCCACGTCGACGCAGTGGTCCCTCCCCGTCGGCACGCTCAGTCGCTTCATTCTCGCCACCATCGACGGCATAGTGCTCCGCTGGCTCGTCGACAACGACAGTGCCGCCGTCCGTGAGCAATTGGACGTTCTCGCCACCATGGTGTGCTCCTACGCCAGCTGATCTGCCCCAGCTGCACTGTCCCGCAATACAACCGCGTCCGGCGCGGGCATCCCCGATGGATGCCCGCGCCTGACGCGATTTCGGGGAATGACCACCCTCGTATCCCGGCGCAGCACCTCGTCGTCCCGGCGCGCTTTTAACCGGGATCCACAGCGCCCCAATGAGGACCGGTGGATCCCGGCCAAAAGCATGCCGGGATGACGGGGCGGCTAAGCCCTGACGGCGGGGTCAGTCGTTCGGCACCGCGATGTGCGGGTGCGCTTGGACGTGGGTGACGTCGCCTTCACGCCACCAGGCGACGGCGACCGTGGCTTCGACTGCGCCGGTGAGGCGGACTCGGAGTTCGTCGTGGATTACGAGTTCGCCTGTGCGCGTGGGGGAACCGAATTGCAGGCGGAGCAGGACACCGAGGGGTTCGGCGGTCCAGGTGGTGTGGCGGCCTTCGCCGAGGACTTCGGCGGTGACCGCTTGTGAGGCGAGGGGAAGGTCGAGGAGGGCTGCCAGTGAAGGGGCCGTGTCGATATCGCCGACGATCAGGCGGTCGGCGGGCAGGGCCGGGCCGAACCAGGGCTGGTCCAGGACCAGGGCGTCGGCGGCATCGATGACCACGCCGGTCAGGGCGCGGACCTTGTCGGGTGCATCCAGGTCCGACACCTCCAGGACGCCGTCGGCGAGACCCTCGGCCAGACGGCGGTGCGTCTGTGAAATCGCCTCGGGGACAGGGATTCTCGTCGGATCGGCGAGTGCATCCATGAGCTCTTCGGCCAGCTCGGCGGACATGACCTCCGGATCGGCGAGCACGGCGCGCAGCACCCGCAGATCGTGGGTGCCGAAGCCGGGAATCACCGGGAGCAGACCGTCGAAGGTCGTATCGTCGGGATGCCGCATGCGGCCGAGCGCGATGCCGTCGATGTGCGCGTGCCGGCGCAGCCACCACGCGGTGTAGCCGTCACGGTCGCCGAGCAGCGGGCGGGTGTTCTCGTCGGACAGCAAGAGCTGCAAGGCTTCCGGCCATTTGTCGTCGTCCACCAGATCCAGGTCGCGGACGGCGCACAGCTCGCGCGGATCGTCGGCGAGACGGTCCCACCAGGATTCCTCGTCATCGAGGTGATGGTCCGGGCCCGTCGGATCCGACTCGGTAACCACGGTGAAACTCCAGCCGACACCGATGGCGCGCAAGGCTTCCGGGCCGTACTGCTGGAGCGTCTCCGCGGCGACGGTGCCGAGCGGGGACTCCCCGTCCAATATCCGGCCCAGCGGTGCGTCCGGGAGCAACAGCTCGTCGGCGGGCTGCAATTCACCCGTGCTGTCCGGCAATTCGAGCGATCCGAGCCAGGACGGCAGCGCGCCGGGCACGGACACCGCATGCGCCGCCAGCCCCAGTACCGCCTCGACGGTATCGGGATCGCTCGGGTCGTCCTCCAGCTGCGCCTGCAGCGCAGGATCGTTCAGCAGGTCCTCGGGCGTGGCAGCGCGCGCTCCCAGCCGCCCCAACAGCTCGTGTGCGGCCTCCGGATGCGCCAGCCGCGCCCAGTGCACCGGAATCGGCGATTGCAGCTGATCGTCCAGCACCACCGTGCGCGGACCGGTCACCACCCGGCCATCCGCCAGCGGCACCGCGAGAGCGCCGAGCTCCTCCACCGACAGTGGATCGAGGACGAACGGCTCCAAGGCGTCGTACAGCGAATACCACCACTGCGGTGCGCGTTCCAGGCTGCTCGACAACTCCGCTATCCGGGCCAGCCCGAGCCGATGCACATCCAGCGCCGCCAGGGCATCGGAACCCGCGCGCCCGGACAATTCCGGAATCACCAGCGGTCCCACGATTTCGGTGAGCAGTGCCGCCAATTCCGTTGTGACGCCGGTGAACACACTCACCCGACTGGGCCGCTCGATCGAGAAAGCGGTCCGCACCGCCGATCCGGCCCCGTTACGCGCCGCACCGAACAGCAGGTCGTCGTCGAGCAGATCGTCCGAATCACTCGGGCGACCGGCATCGAGTGCGGATGCGGCGGCACTGTCGGGCTCGTGCGCGGGGTCCGATGCGAGGGCCAGATCGGCGGCGAGGACGGGGTCGGTGGCCGACGCGTGGTCCGAGGTGCTCAGGACCGGGAGCCAGGGGTGTTCGCGGAGTTCTGCGACCAGGGCCTCGCGCAGCAGGCTGTCGGCCTCGCTGCGGGCGAAGGCCGGGGCGGGCACCAGCACCAGGCGATCGATCGGCGGCAGGGCGCGGGCGAAATCCGCGTAGCCGGCGGCCAAGTCGGTGATCCTGGCGCCGGGCAGCAGGCGCCGGCGGTCCGGCTGCATGGGAATATCTGCGATGAGCAGCGCCGGCAGCGACAGCTCCTCGTCCGAACGGGTGGGTGCGCGCAGCACATCCGGTGTCGTCACGACCGGGCGGCCGCTGCGCAGCGGCAGCAGCCAGCGCGCGTGCGCGGTCCGGTACTGCCACCAGCGGCGATCCTCGCCCTCGGGCCCGGTGACGCGCACTTCCTGAATACCGTTTTCGAGTTCGGTTACGGTACTCGCGATTTCATCGTCGCCGACTCGAATGTGTTGCAGTGCAGGCAATTCCAGCAGAAGATCCACCGCTTCTGCGCGCATGGCCGTGAGCAGTCCGACGGTGTCGATATCCTCGCGCAGCGTGAGGACGACTTCGCTGTCGAATTCGGCGGCCGGTCGCTCATCGGACGGCCACGCCAGCCGCAGTGCGGGCGGCGCGAATCCACCTTCGACATCGGGGATATCGATCCCCTCCGTCCCGAGCAGCGCATGCGTATCGGCCCGCGAGAACCGCACCGACCCACTGCGGGAACGGAATTCGATGTCATCCGACACCGCCAGCACCGCCGTGAACCCCACGCCGAACCGCCCCACGGCGGCGTCGGCGCTACCCTTCGCGGAGGCACGCAGCGCCGTCAGCGCATGTACGCCCGAAACATCAAGCTCCACACCGGTATTCGCGACATGCAGCGCGCGGCCCTCCAGCCACACCGCAACCCGCCCGGCCACGCCGGCTTTGGCCGCGGCATCCGCCGCATTCTGCGCCAGCTCAGTCAGCAGCCGATCGCGATACCCCGCCCGCACCAGATCCGCCTCGGTGGCCGCATCCTCACGCAACCGGGTCGGCGACCCCCGCCACGCCGCGACCACCCCCGCCCGCAGCGCCGCAGTATCGAACGGATCCCCCACTCCCAGACCGCCGTTCAACCTACGCACCCCTTCCACTCGTCAACACCGGCACGGCGTGCATCGCCGTCCGTATACCCGCACGCGAACAGCACACAATAGGCGCGTTACCGAAAAATTTCCCACACCGGCCACCGCGCCTGGACTCGGAACACCGCGCGCCCGAGGGCTTTTCGAGCCTTCGGAGCACGACGAGCAGCGGCTCGGCGCATGGTCGCACGGCAGTCTCCGGGTGGGCGGGCAGGCCCGCCCCGATCATGACGGCCGCGTCCGAGGTCTCGGCCGCGAAGCTCAGCGGGACTCCGGCGCTCCGGGGTCGCCCGGCTGTGCCGCACCGGTTTCGGAGTCGACGCGGACAGCGGTGACGCCCCAGGCGTCGTCCTCCATCGCGTCGGGGTCGGTCACATCGAAGAGGGTGAAGGGGCCGCTGTCGGCCGGGGCGGCCGGAACATCGGATTCCACGGTTGCCGCAGCGGCTTGCGTGGCATTCACATCGCCCAGCACGGACACCGAGTCGGCGATGACATCCTCATCGGCAGCAGCCGTGTCCGCAAGATCGGCCGCGACCACAGCAGTCTCGGCGTCGACCGGAATATCCTCGGCGACAGCATCATTCAACGCAGTCCCCGTGCCGGCGGGCGTAGCGCTCGCATCGACCGCGGGCGTTATGCTCACCTCGGCGGCGTACTCGGCGTTCGCATCGGTCCCGGGCGGAATACTCACCGCGGTCGCGGGCTCGATACTCACCTCGGACACGGGCTCACCGTTGGGGTCGACCGTGGTTTCTTCGTTCACATCAGTCACGAACTCGACTTCCGCATCAGCCACGAGCTCGACAGGTGCGTCGACCGTGGACATTTCAGTGCTCTCGGCTGCGGATTCGGCTGCGCGGGAGGCAGTTTCGAGAGCCGCGAGCTGCTCCCGAGTACGGAATTCCGATTCGGGGACGATATCGAAGGCGGCGTCGTCATAGGCCTCGAAGGCCGGGGATCCGGCGCCGGTGGGGAGTTCGGTGTCCGAATGTGCGCCGCAACCGTATTCGCGGTGCACCACATGGCCGTCCGCACCCATGGCATTGGCGCAGACGCCGAATCCGGCGCGCAGGGCGCCGGCCAGCGGTACGAAGAATCCACAGACGCCACAGCTCGCGGGTGCCGCACGGGCCATATCGGTGTCGGGACCGAATTCGGAGAACCAGCGGTCGGCGGCGTCCTCGCGGCCTTCGCGGCTCAGCACCCGGCTGCGGCCGAGACCCAGTTCGAGCGCGACCTCGTCGACGACCGGGTCGCCGGTGACAAGATAGCCGGGCACCAGGCGCGGATCGTCCTGCAGTGGGGCCAGCAGGTCGCCGGGTCCCAGATCGCCGGGGCGGATGCGCTGGTCCCACGGCAGGAAGTCCGGCGCGACCAGCGCGTCCGGGCCGGGTAGCAGCGCCGATTCGCTCACCGTGACTCGAGTGGCCCCAGGCGCGGCGGCCACGACCACCGCCCACTGCCAGCCCCGATAGCCCGGCAGGGTGGCCTCGAAGTGATGGGTGGCCGCCGAATCGTCCTCGGTGGTCACGCCCAGATGCATGCCGACGCCGAACGGCTCCAACTCCAAGAGCGCACGGCGAGCCAGGTCGACCGCCTCCGCCAGGATCGGCCGTACAACGGACTCCGAAACTCCAACCGCGCTCACGCCCTACATTTTGCCGTATGGAGCGCAAACGCCGTGCACCGGTAGCGGCCGTCCCCCTTGTTCTGGCCACCGCCGTGTGCCTGGCCGTCGTTATGGCCGCCTGCAGCAGCCCGGACGACACGCCGCAACTGCGTGTCGAAGTCGTCGCCATGCGCGCACACGACACCGCGGCCTTCACCGAGGGCCTGGAGGTGGACGGCGACACGCTCTACGAGAGCACCGGACTTTCCGGACAGTCCTTCGTCCGCGCGAGCAAGCTGTCCGACGGCACCGAGCCGGCCCGCGCCGACCTGCCGGCCCCCCTGTTCGGCGAGGGCATCACCCGCGCCGGAAACGTGCTCTGGCAGATCACCTATCAGGACCACATCGCCATCGCCCGCGATCCGGAAACCCTTACCGAGCTGCGCCGCACCGGTTTCGACGGCGAGGGCTGGGGCCTGTGCACCCGGGACAACCGAATTCTCATGAGCAATGGTTCGAGCACCCTCACCTTCCGCGACCCGCACACCTTCGCTCCCACCGGAACGATCAGCCTCACCAGCCGTACCGGCACCCGCCTCAACGAACTCGACTGCGCCCCCGACGGTTCCGTCTACGCGAACGCCTGGCCGACCGACACCATCCTGCACATCAATCCCGAAACCGGCGCTGTACTGGGCGTTATCGACGCCTCCGGCCTCCTCCCGAAGGGTTCCCGCACCCCCGACACCGACGTCCTGAACGGCATCGCCCACCTCCCCGGTACCGACCACTTCCTCCTCACCGGCAAGAAATGGCCGTACACCTTCGAGGTCCGCTTCGTCCCCGCCTGACGCCGCAGCGCACCGGCACGCCCACTGCCGCACACAAGCTGTCACGCCGCGCACCGAATAGCAGCAAATTCCATGCGCGGTGTGCGAAATCCTGCGCGGGAACGGCCCGATGGCGGGAATTGGGGGCGGTGTGGGACGCAATGTGGCGGCGCACACCTGCGGTAGTGGAGCCGCCGGTCTTCGACACTGCAAGAATTGGGGGCGTGACGACTCCACGAGACTCAGGCGCCGACTCCGGTCGGTGGTGGGACGAGGAGTCTCCGCTCATCGAACGGCATCCGGGATTCGACCGGTACCCGCCCGCAAATACCCCGGCGCGAGGGTCGCGCACCAACGAGCCGGAGGTGCCGGAGTTCCTGGCCGGGCACAAGCCGGCGCATCCGGCGGACCCACCGCACGCTTCCGACGAGCAAGCTCCCCGCAGCACTTCGCGCTGGTCGCGGCGACGCCGGTCGGAGCCGACACCGTCGGACCGGCCGGAGGCTCCGTCCACTCGGCCGGTCGCCTCGGACCACACCTCCGGGCCGCAGGCAGCACCGACCACCGAATTCCGGGGCACACCGCCGCCGGGAGCGCGGCCGAGCGGTACGCGTCCGGCCCCGCCGACGGCTCGGTACGAGGCACAGCCGCCCGCCCGGCATGACACACCGCCGCCGACTCCGCATGAGGAGCTCGAGGGGCGTGCGGGGCAGGCACGGCGGCAGGAGCCGGAGCGCGGTCCTGCCGGTCGACCGGAACAGCCGCATCCGGGCAATCCGGAAACGACGCGCCCGCTGACACATTCGCATGACCTGGGGGCTGAGCAGGATGATGCGCCCGATCCAGGACTGCACAAACCACCGAAGAAGCTGACCGTCACTCGGGTGGCGGCGCGGCGCAGCCGGGAGCTCACCGAGCGCGGTTTCGCGACCTTCCAGCGTGCGGCCAAGGCCGATGGCGCGGAGGAATCCGGGCTGACCGCACTGGTTTACGCCACCATGGCCAATTTCGCGACGGATGCCGCGGTAGGGGTGGCATTGGCGAACACCCTGTTCTTCGCCAGTGCCACCGCGGAATCCAAGACCAAGGTCGCGCTGTACCTGTTGATCACCATTGCCCCGTTTGCGGTGATCGCACCGTTGATCGGTCCGGCACTGGATCGATTGCAGCGAGGTCGTCGACTGACACTGGCCGGGTCGTTCGCCGCGCGTGTGCTGGTGGCAATCCTGTTGATTTTCAATGTGAACAACTGGGCGCTGTATCCACTCGCGTTGTGCATGATGATTCTCAGCAAGTCGTTCTCGGTATTGAAGAGCGCGGTAACGCCGCGCGTGCTGCCGGCGGGAATCGACCTGGTGCGCACCAATTCCCGTCTCACCGTATTCGGCCTGGTGGGTGGCACGATGGGCGCGGGCGGCATCGCGGCACTCATTGCCCTGGTGGCCCATTCGGCCGGAGCGCTGGCCTTTGCCGCGGTGCTGGCGGGCGTGGGTTGCTATCTGAGCCTGAAGATCCCGTCATGGGTCGAGGTCACCGAGGGCGAAGTACCAGCAACCCTGACATACCACGGCGACGATTCACACACCGAGGTGCTGGGCGCGAATCAAACCACCGAGGTGCAGCCGAGTCGGCGCCGCCAGCCACTGGGCCGAGCCGTGGTCACGGGACTGTGGGGCAATAGCACCGTCCGCCTCCTGACCGGATTCTTGTTCTTCTACGTGCCTTTCGTCGCCAAGTCCACCGAGCACGAGCCAGCAAAACTGGCCGCAATGCTCGGCGTGTTCGGCGCGTCCGCGGCCATCGGCAACTTCGCAGGCAATGCGACCGGTGCGCGCATGAAGCTGGGCCGCCCGACCCAGCTCGTCCTCATCTGCACCATCGCCTGCGTCGCGGCGGGTGTGATCGCGGCATACCTGGACAGCCTGATGGGCGCGGCCATCGCGACCCTGGTTGCCTCGGGCGCAAGCGCATTGGCGAAGGTGTCGCTGGATGCCTCCATCCAGGACGACCTCCCCGCCGAATCCATCGCCTCCGGTTTCGGCCGCTCGGAAACGGTATTGCAGTTGTCCTGGGTGATCGGCGGCTCGATGGGCGTGCTGCTGCCGACCGACTGGTGGATCGGTTTCGCTGCGGTCACGGCGGTGATGGCGCTGGGACTGACCCAAACAGTGGTCAGCTACCGTGGTCATTCGCTGCTGCCCGGTTTGGGCGGCAACCGACCGCAACACGCGCAGCAGGAGATTCCCGGTGCTCACGGCACCGCGGAGCCCACTCGGTGAGGACAGGAACCCAACGGTGAGCAAACCCAACACCCGCACGATCGTCGCTCTCGCGGCAGCGGCCCTGCTCGTGGTGGCCGTGGCCTACGTGGCCGTCATCGTGGTGCTGGCGCGCCATGCGGACAAGCCGCAGCCGCAGATCACCGCGTATGCGCACGGTAAGTCGGTGAGCGTGACGCCGTACCTGTACTGCGACGTCCATATCGAGGACAACAAGCTCGATCTGCGCAATTGCGATGACAGCCAGCACATTGCCGAACTGACCGTCCCCGCCGGCTATCCGCTGCAACTGTCGCTGCCCAAGGAGATCGCGGACGCGCCGTGGCAGATGGTGCTGGTGTATCAGCTGCCCGACGGACAGGGCGCCCAGCGGCTGGCCACGCACCGCGATTTCCCGCAGGATGCCCGCGCCATCACCGTGCCGACACCGACGGACCCGCATCTGCAATTGACGGGTATCGAACTGCAGCTGCCCATTCCGGCCCGGGACGAGAACGGCCAGGAGGGCTACGTCACCTCGGCACGCTGGGCCATCCACACGGCCGCCTGAAAACCGGTGCGGCCCACACACTTCTGAAATACAGCGGGCCCCGATGAGCATCAGCTCATCGGGGCCCGTTGGCTTTTCGGTCTTCGGCCTAGTGGTCGAGCTCCCGCGCCACGCCGCGCACCACCTCGGCGATGCGCTGGGCGAGCTTGCGGTCCGGATACCGGCCCACCCGCAGATCGGGCTGCACCTTGGTGTCGAGGAGCGTGATCATGTCCTCGATGAGGCCGTGCAGCTCGTCGGTGGTCTTGCGGTTGATCGGGGCGTCACCGCGTCCGCGACGCTCGCCGCGCTCACGCTCGGGCGCACGGACAGTGGGGGTTTCGAGCAGCTTGAGGCTCAGCGCCTGGGGACCGCGACGACCCGCCGCCATCCCGAATTCGACCCGCTGCCCGGGCTTGAGCACTTCGACGCCCTCGGGCAGCGCCGACGATCGAACATAGACATCCTCACCCTCATCCTGGGAAAGGAAACCGAAGCCCTTTTCGACGTCGTACCACTTCACCTTGCCGGTCGGCACTGCGCTCACCTGTTCGTTATTCGATGCCCGGGCACGCCGGGCACAGTCTTGATCGACGGACCGATCGTCCGCAACCTGTCGGATTTGCGAAAGAACGCGCCCCACAGCTGTGGCAGGACGCGATGGTCTTCGAGTCTACCCCGGTGTGAATAGCCCGAGCACCTCAGTTTTACGGTCTTCAAGTGTCCGACACTTCCTCGAAGCAGGCTCCGCGCAGGTCCGGAAGCTGGCTGCTGTATTTCGCCATGGCTTTGTTCGCGGTGGGATTGCTAGCCATCGTGGCAATCTTCGGCGTCGGCCTGCTGTCCGATTCCAAGCCGGGACTGTGGCTGTATGTACTCGCCATGGCAGCGCCCCTCGGTTTCCTACTGGCGATCGTGTTCGCCCTGTGGTCCGGCCGCCGCGCGCGCTGACGCCACCCAACGCGGCACCGACGCGGCACGGGTACGCACCGGCGCGCGTCAGGGCTGCCGCGACACGACCGATTGCCCCGTTCGTTACCCAACTATGCGTGTGATCCTCGTCACATAACGGAACGGTCACAGGCTTGCAACGGACCGCTACAAAGTGAGACTCGCCGCGACCACCTGCGCAGACGATATGCGGAACCCCTTGCGCCGGATAGTGACCCGGACAGACACGGCGGTTACCAAATGGAGACTTTTCACGGCGATCGTCGTAGTGTTCCCTTCCAGTCGGGTCAGCCCGGCGCCACCGGCCCGCCGCACAAAACCTCACCCCGCGGGCACGGACCCCCAACTGGAATCAGGGGTGAGGGCGAGGACAGCGCGCACTAGCGCGCCGGAACGGACGACCTCTCAGTTCGTCGCCGGTAGTCGGTCCCGCAAGTGCGTACGAGAGGAAAACCCGAACATGAGTGGACGCCATCGCAAGCCGAGCAACACCGGTCGCACGGTCGCCAAGGTTGCCCTGACGGGCATCGCCCTCGGTGGAGCCGGTGTGGCCCTGGCCGGTAACGCCAGCGCGGCACCCGACTCCGACTGGGACAAGCTGGCTCAGTGCGAAGCCGGCGGTAACTGGGGCATCAACACCGGCAACGGTTTCCAAGGCGGACTGCAGTTCTCGCCGAGCACCTGGAATGCGCACGGCGGCGGCGAATACGCCCCCAGCGCCAACCAGGCCAGCCGCGAGCAGCAGATCACCGTCGCCGAGAAGGTGCTCGCCACGCAGGGCTGGGGCGCATGGCCCTCCTGCTCCTCGAGCCTCGGCCTCCACAGCCAGGCCAGCGACCGCCCCGCCGTCGCCTCGCAGGACGCGCCGCGCTGGAACCCCGGCCAGGCCCCCGCACAGCAGGCCGCAGACGGCAGCCAGCAGGTCTACCAGGCTGTCGATCGCGCCGTGCAGGTTGTCGAGCAGCAGGGCATCCAGGTCCCGCAGCCGGTGCTCGATTTCCTGAATGTGAGCAAGGCCAACAACACTCAGCTCGATCCGTCGATCGTGAACTTCTTCCAGGCGAACAAGGGTCTGCTCCCCAACTGAGCTGCTACCCCGTTCGCGCACATACGCCCCGCATCAGTGTCGATGCGGGGCGTTTGTCGTTATTTCCCAGCCATGTATGGCAGCGCCCAGAGATGACGAGCCTGCATGGTTCGCGGCCCGTCTCGTTCTGGACTGAGTGGAGCGGAGGAGCGAAGCGGAGGGAAGAACGAGACTCCAGGGCCGCGAACCCGCGGCGGCGGAGCCGACGCAAATTAAACACAGCGCTCATGCCAGAATGGGCGCGTGGTGAACAAATCGAAGAAACCCTACGTCGACAATGGCTGGCCGGATACGGCCAATGGCGATCACGCGGTCACCGAACTCTCTTCGACTCGCTCTGGCGGCCTCTCGCCATACGGCGACGAGACCGAGTTCCCGCTTCCCGCCGATCAGCTGCCCTACGTGCACCCGCACACGGTCATCAACCGCTGATCCGCCTCTCAACCGATAACCATGCGGTGAACGGCGCGGCTCGCTTTCCGGCGGCCGCCGCGCACGCGACTAAGGTCGCGGCGGCGGCTGCTCGTCCGCGCCTCACACCGCCCTCTCGCCGTGCCCGCGGCCTTGCGCGCCGCGCTCGCGCCGCCGTCGTCCGCCTGGATCGGGTGAAGTGACCGATACCGCTAACCCCGCCGAGAACGGTGCTGCCGCAAAGGCGTCCAAGGCCGAGCCCAACGGCGCCGCGGCAAAGCCGCGCGACGACACCGCGGTGAAACCGCGCAAGAGCCGGGCCGTCAAGGCCGCTCCCCCGGCGACGCTCGCCGAATGGCTGGCCGCGCACACCGACGACGAACTCGTCGCGCTGCTGCAGCTGCGGCCGGATCTGGCTGTGCCACTGCCCGCTTCGATGGCGGTGCTGGCGGCCCGGACCGAGCAGCGGGCCTCGGTACTGCGGGCCACCGACGAATTGGACACGCTCGACTTCGCGGTCATCGAAACGCTCGTACTGCAGGGCGCTGCCGATCAGCGCAGCCCGAATCCCTTGCCGCGCGCCACACTCCGCACCTTGCTCGGCGAACGTGTCACCGTCGCCGCCCTCGACGCGTCGGTGGCTCGACTACGCGGCCGCGCCCTCGTCTGGGGTTCGGACGCGGGCCTGCATCTGACACCCTCCGCGCAGGAGGCGCTGCCGTGGCCGCTGGGCAGCGCCACCGAGCTGCCCGACGCGCTCACCGAACCCGAGATCACCGCCGCCCTCATCGGGCTCTCGCCGCAGGAGCGGGGCCTGCTGGATAAGCTGGCCGCCACCGGCCCGCGCGGCCGCACCCGCGATGCGGCGCCCGGCACGCCCGAGGATCGCCCGGTGCAGCGGCTGCTGGCGCTGCGGCTGCTGAATTGGATCGACGAGGAGACGGTGGATCTGCCGATCTCCGTCGGCCAGCTGCTGCGCGACGAGCCGGTCACCGATCCGCACGTATTGACCGCCCCGCAGCCCGCGCTGCGCAAGCAGGGCACCACCGATGTGAATGCCGCGGCGGCCGGCGAGGTGGGAGAACTGCTGCGGCACAGCGCTTCCGTGCTCGATGTCCTCGGTCAGGCGCCGGCGCCCGCACTGCGCTCGGGCGGGCTGGGTGTGCGTGAGATCCGGCGGGTGGTCAAACAGACCGGTATCGACGAGGCCCGGATCGGCCTGATCGCGGAGGTGCTCGCGGCGGCCCGGCTGCTGGACAAGGGCTCCCCCGAACCGCTCGCCGACGACGGCACCGAGGACTTCTGGGCGCCCACCACCACCGCCGACGCCTGGCTGGCCGTGGTCCCGTCACGCCGCTGGGTGGTGCTGGCGCAGGCCTGGCTGGATCTGGACCGCTTCCCGTGGATGATCGGCCTGCGGGACGCCAATGACAAACCGCTGGCGGCACTTTCGGCGGAGCTGCGCAATGTGCACGCCATTCGCGACCGCCGCGCGATCCTGGGCCTGCTGGCCGAGTATCCGGCAGGCAATGCGGTGACCGCCCCGGATCTGGGCCGCGCCCTGGCCTGGCGGCAGCCGCGCTGGCGGCGGCACTACCGGCTGGAATCGGTGGAACGCACGCTCTCCGAGGCGGAGACGCTGGGTTTGGTGGCGCGTGGCGCGGTGACGTCCGCGGGCCGGGCGCTGCTGCACGGCCGCCCGGAGGACGCCGAATCGGAGATGGCGAATGCACTGCCGGAACCGGTCGATCACGTACTGGTGCAGGCGGATCTGACAGTCATCGCGCCCGGACCGCTCACGCCCGAGCTACAGGATCGCGTGTCACTGGTCGCCGATGTCGAATCGGCCGGCGCCGCAACGGTGTACCGCCTCAGCGAGACCTCGGTGCGCCGCGCCCTGGACGCGGGTGCGACGGCCGCGGAACTGCACAATCTGTTCACCGCACACTCCCGCACCCCGGTGCCGCAGTCGCTGACCTATCTCATCGACGATGTGGCCCGGCGCCACGGCCGGTTACGCGCGGGGATGGCGCAATCCTTTGTGCGCAGCGAGGATCCGGCATTACTGGCGGAGGTGCTGGCCGCACCGGTCTCCGGTCTGCTGGCGCTGCGGGCGGTGGCGCCGACGGTCGCGATCTCACAGGCCCCGCTGGCTGAGGTGCTGGAGAAGCTGCGGGCCGCGGGTTTCAGTCCGGCGGGCGAGGATTCGTCGGGCACGATCGTGGATCTGCGGCCGCGCGGCGCCCGTATTCCGTCCCGCACAAATCACAAACCCAATTGGCGGCCGAATCCGCCCAGCCCCGAACAACTTCAGGCCCTGGTCTCGGAACTGCGGGCGGGCGAGCGTGCCGCGCATACCCGTTCCAGTCAGATGGTCCGCTCCGACGGCAGCCGGACCACTACTACCGCCACCATCAATCTGCTGCAATTGGCCGCGCGCACCAGGCGTCCGGTGCATATCGGCTATGTGGACGCCTCCGGGGTGGCCTCGCAGCGGGTGGTCGAACCCCTGAAGGTCGGCGGCGGTCAGCTGGACGCGCTGGATCCGGTCACCGGCGCGATCCGGCACTTCACGCTGCACCGGATCGCGTCGGTCGCACTGGTCGACTAGCGAACTGCCGGGATTCGAGAGTTGTTTTAACCCTTGGGATTTCCCAGGCAGAACGTGGTCTTCGGGTCCGAAACGGTCCGGAATCCGATCGAGGTGGTGGCATCGCACTGGAATTCATCGGCCTGACCGTCGATGCGCTTGGTCACCTTGAAAGAGGCTTCGGGCGCGGTGCAGTCCACGGCTTTGTATCCGGTGGTGGAGCTTTCGTTGTAGCAGGCGCCCTCTTTGAAGTTGGGCGTCAGGCACAGGAAGGCGGTGGTGCCGCCGTTCGCGGTCTCCTCGTAGGAGGTCTGCTCGTCTTTGCAGTCGGTCTTCTTGTCGTAGACCTGCGCGACCCTGTAGACCGCTTTATCGGAGGAGCAATCGACCGGCTCGGTCTTGGAGTCGATCATCGACCCCGAGATCACGTTGATACAGTCGCCGACCTTGGACTTGGCGGTATCGGACTTGCTGGCGTCCTTGATCATCGAACACCCGGTCACGGCCAGTGCGGCCACGGCCAGGGCCATGAGGGCCAGTACGAGGCGCAGGAGCGGCCTCGTCCCTGTGAACTTCACCTGTGAAAACCTTTCTCACCGAACAGTTCACGGCTGCCGTGAACGCGGTGAGGATACCTTTGGGCCCGCAGCGGCCGCATCAGCGCAGCGGGCTTTCAAGAGGTAAGTGAGTATCAGTACATATGCAGGCCGCGCATGGCCAGCAGCGAGTAGTTGAGAATGCTCGGGAGGAGACTGGTGAACAGCCCGATTCCGTAGAAAGCCATGATTCCCTCTCAATTTGGGCGCACGTCCAGGTGCTCGCGCCTCGTCCTGTGTCGTAAGACACCCCTGGATCGTTACACACTCCGGTGGATAAATCGCGGCGTCATCCCACGGATCCGGATCCGCCGGACCCCGTCCCCGACCCGGTGCCGATCGGACCGGTAGGCACGGTCGCACCCTTCGAGCCGGGCCGATTGATAAAGACGGTGACCGGCAACGAGGAATTCGCCGCCACGGTTACCACGCGGGCACCCGCCGGTGACGTAATGGTGCCACCGTCCACCCGGGCCTGATATCCCCCCGGGTAATGCACATCGGAGACATAGATCTCGGTCGGCTTCGGCCCGGGACGCGGGGTGTACCGGTAGGCGAAATCGCCGGTGGCCGGATCGAAGATCATCCGCCCGGGCGTCCCCGCGGTGGCCTGCGGGTAGGTGCGCACCAACTGCTGTCCGATAGCGCCGAGGAAGGGATCGGGCCGGGGACCGCCCGCGCCGAAAGTCGAGGCGTAATGCCAGTACTGCCAGCTGATGAACCGCTCATCGGTCCGAGTCACGGTATTGCTCAGCACCGCCGGGTCCCCGTCGCCGAATTCGGTGACCAGCGCGGGCAAATGCGTACGCGCGGTGAAGGAGTCGATATTGCCCCAGGTCTTGTCCTGCTGCGGCGGGCACAGCCCACGCAGGAAAGCCGGCAGGTTCAGATAGATGGCGAGCTGACTGGGGATGCAGTAATCGTGCGGCGCGAAGGCGATATCGGGCGCGGTGATCGGCGGATTCCTGCCGAGATTTGTCGGCATGGTCTCGTTCCAGGTCACATTCGGCTCCCAGAACACCATGGTCCCGGTATTGCGCGCCCGCACCGCATCGGTCAGCTTCTGCATGGCCGCTTGGTATTTCACGTCGAAGCCCGGGCAGCCGTCGGGATAGCAGGACAGGAAGGCAGAGCCGGGCCACGGTTCGTTCAGTAGCTCGAAGCCGAGCACGCCGGCGTGGCCGTTCACCCGTGCGGCCAGCGCGCCGAGTGCCTCGCCCAGGTAGTCGAGAACGCCATTGCTGTTGTTCCACACCTCATCCCAGCCCTGGTTCATGCTGGGTTCGAGGTAGTAGAGCGGGAATCCGAGGTTGGGTTCGAGCGGTCCGGGCCGTGATTTCAGCGCCCATTCGGGAAATCCGTTGCCGCCCCAGATCTTCGAGAGCCCGTCCTGGTGATTGTCGAGCAGGGTGTGAATCCCATACTGCGCCAAGGTATCCACGACATTCGCGATGCGGTCGAGGTAGGCGGTGTCGACCACGCCCTTCGTGGGCATGAGCCCGTCGAAGGACACACCGAGGCGAACGGTATTAAAGCCGTGTCCCGCAAGCAGTGCCGCATCGTCGGCGGTGAGGGTGAAGCCGTCGCCCGGTTCGATATAGGGCGGTTCCTTGTCCACATTGTTGACTCCGTGCAGCACCACGACGCGCCCGGACCCGTCGACGAACGCGGTGCCGTCGGTATGCATCGCATCGATCGCTTCGGCCTGTGCGCTCGGAGTGGTGACCAGCAGTGCGCCCCCGAGCGCCGCGGCCGCCAGGCTCGCCGTCCACCGTCTGCCCCGTACTCCCCTGCGCATCGGCACCTCTTATTCAGCTTTCGGAATAACGAGAACTAATTGGACAGTTGCCCAAGTTCGAGTGATCGTAGCCACCGAAACTCGGGGCTTGACCGTTTTCACGGAATTGGCGGCCGCAGCGCTGTCGGTGCCATCAGGGACAATGGACAACGGCCCGATCGGGCCCACCAAGCCAGGAGGTGCCGTGACCGACGGACCGCTCATCGTTCAAAGCGACAAGACACTGCTGCTCGAGGTCGATCACGAGGCCGCGAACGCGGCCCGGCAGTCCATCGCGCCGTTCGCGGAGCTGGAGCGCGCACCGGAGCATGTGCACACCTACCGCATTACGCCGCTGGCGCTGTGGAACGCCCGCGCGGCCGGTCACGACGCCGAGCAGGTGGTCGACGCGCTGGTCAAGTACTCCCGGTACGCCGTGCCACAACCGCTGCTGGTGGACATTGTCGACACCATGGGCCGGTACGGACGGCTGCAGCTGGTGAAGAATCCGGCGCACGGCCTGACCCTGGTGAGCCTGGATCGGGCGGTGCTCGAAGAGGTACTCCGGCACAAGAAGATCGCACCCATGCTCGGCGCGCGCGTCGATGACGACACCGTGGTGGTGCATCCGTCCGAGCGCGGGCGGATCAAGCAGATGCTGCTGAAGATCGGCTGGCCCGCGGAGGACCTCGCCGGGTATGTGGACGGCGAGGCCCACGCCATCGACCTGGACTACGAGGGCGGCCACTGGCATCTGCGCGACTACCAGGAGATGGCCGTCGACTCGTTCTGGGCCGGCGGCTCCGGCGTGGTGGTGCTGCCGTGTGGCGCGGGCAAGACCATGGTCGGCGCGGCGGCCATGGCAAAAGCCAAGGCCACCACCTTGATTCTGGTCACCAATACCGTCGCCGGGCGGCAGTGGCGGCGCGAACTGCTGGCCCGCACCTCGCTCACCGAGGAGGAGATCGGCGAGTACTCGGGCGAGCGCAAGGAGATCCGGCCGGTCACCATTGCCACGTATCAGGTGGTCACCCGCAAGACGAAGGGTGAATACCGGCATCTGGAGCTGTTCGACAGCCGCGACTGGGGTCTGGTCATCTACGACGAGGTGCATCTGCTGCCCGCACCGGTCTTCCGCATGACAGCGGATCTGCAATCGCGCCGCCGGCTCGGCCTCACCGCCACCCTGGTGCGCGAGGACGGGCGCGAGGGGGATGTGTTCTCGCTCATAGGTCCCAAGCGCTACGACGCCCCGTGGAAGGACATAGAGGCGCAGGGCTGGATCGCTCCGGCCGACTGTGTCGAGGTCCGGGTGACGCTCACCGATGCCGAACGGATGGCGTACGCCACCGCCGAACCGGAGGAGCGCTACAAGCTGTGCTCCACCGCGCGCACCAAGATTCCGGTGGTGGAATCGATTCTGGCGCGGCACCAGGGGTCTCCCACCCTGGTCATCGGCGCGTATCTGGATCAGCTGGACGAGCTGGGCGAACACCTGAACGCACCGATCATCCAGGGCTCCACCCGGACCAAGGAGCGCGAGGCGCTGTTCGAGGCCTTCCGGCAGGGGGAGATTCCGGTGCTGGTGGTCAGCAAGGTCGCCAACTTCTCCATCGATCTACCGGAAGCGTCTGTGGCCGTCCAGGTTTCGGGCACCTTCGGTTCCCGGCAGGAGGAGGCGCAGCGGCTCGGGCGGCTGCTGCGGCCGAAACAGGATGGCGGCCAGGCTCACTTCTATTCCGTGGTCGCGCGTGACACGCTGGACGCCGAATACGCCGCGCACCGGCAGCGTTTCCTTGCGGAGCAGGGGTATGCCTATCGCATCACCGATGCAGACGACCTGCTGGGGCCGACGTTAGGATAACTGGAGGAATAAGCTCCGGTAGGTGGGAGAGAACGCACGTGCGACGCTTCGAATTCGCGGTGGACCGTGAGCATGCCCGGGCGGTCAACGAAGTCGTCGCCACATTGCGGCGGTTGCGTGTGCTCGGGATCGGTGCGGCCATCGTGCTGGGCCTGGGCACCGCCTTCCTGGTCTGGGTGAACCATCCGTGGTCGTATCTGCTGGCGGTGGCCTTTGTCCTCGGGGCGGCCACCTCCCTGTTCATCGGCCTGTGGACGCCGCATCGCGCCCGCGTCGACAAGCTTTACGCGGCAGGCGAACTCGTGCCCGCAGTGGTGTCGGAGACCAATGGCACGGGGGCCACGCTGCTGGCGCTGGTGGATCTGGCGAAGCCGAATGCCGACGGCCCGCGCTACGCCCTGGTGACCCGTACCGTGCGCGCGCTGCCCGGGCATCGCATCCGGGTCGGTGAGCGCGTGCCCGCGGTGACCGTGCGCATCGACCGCGCACCCGGGTCGGTGGGCGATCTGTGGCAGTCGGTGAGCGCCATGCCGATCGCCTGGGGAACCCGCGATCTCAATGTCATCGAGCGGGCTCGCGGCGAGATTCGCGAGGTCGAGTGGGAGTTGCTCACCGACAATCTGGACCTGGCGGACAAGGTGCGGGATGTGGATGCCAAACGGCTGCTACTGGATCCGCAGCAGCTTCCCGACGAGCTACGCGGTTAGCCGATAGTCTGCCCGGGTCCACTTCCAGCGAAATCCCTTGCGGCGCTGCGTAGACTGAATCGATGATCCCCGGCGCCAACCTGCTGGCATTTTTCGTCGCAGCGACCGTTCTCATCGTAATCCCCGGGCCCGGCGTGCTTTTCGTCATAGGCCGCGCGCTGAGTTCGGGGCGCCGGGCGGCATTCCTCTCGGTACTGGGGCATTCGCTCGGCGTGCTGCTGATGCTGGTGCTGGTGGCGGCCGGGCTCGGGGCGGTGGTGGCGGCCTCGGCCATCGCGCTCACCGTCGTGAAGCTGGCCGGCGCGGTGTACCTGATCTACCTGGGGGTACAGGCGATTCGGGAACGGCGGTCGCTGCGCGAGGCCTGGGAGTCGCGGGCCGAGCCCGCACAGGGTGTGCGAGTGCTGCGCCAAGCCTTCCTGGTGGGCATCAGCAATCCGAAGGCCATCATCTTCTTCTCCGCGGTGCTGCCGCAGTTCGTGGCGCCCGCCGCCGGTCGGGTGCCGCTGCAGATCCTGATTCTGGGCCTCATCTTCGTCGCCATCGCGCTGGTGTCCGACAGCACCTGGGCGCTGGTCGCCGGATTCGCGCGGGATTGGTTCGGGCGCTCCCCCAAGCGGCTGGAGAACCTCGGCGCCGCGGGCGGGGTGATGATCATCGGACTGGGCGCCACCGTAGCCGTGTCAGGCACCAGTAGCTGAAGGCGGCGGCGACTAGCATCTTTGCTGGTCGGGGTGGACGTCGGAAAGGGGTGGCTCAGCGCATGAGGCTCAGGTGGGTGCGGTACACGGTGGTGAGTGCGGCGCTGCTGACGATGGCGAATACGGCTCCCGCGCAGGGCGACCCGGGCGATCCGTTCGCGGGGGCGCCGGGTGCCGGTGATCCCTACTACCCGCTGGACGGCAATGGCGGATACAACGCCAAGCACTACGACGTCACCATCGCATACGACCCGGCCGGGCATCAGCTGACGGGCTCGACCCTGGTGGATGCGGTGGCCACGCAGGTGCTGCGCGCCTTCGACCTCGATTACAGCGGGCCGCAGGTGTCCAAGGTGACGGTCAATCGCCTGCCCGCCCGGTTCGATCGCACCGACGAGCACGAACTCGTGGTGACGCCCACGCTGCCGCTACTGCCCGGGCTGCCCTTCACGGTCCAGGTGGAGTACGCGGGCGCGGTCACCGGCACCGATGGCGAGGGCTGGGTCTTCTCCCCCAGCGGCGGGGCTTTTGTTGCGGGCGAACCGCATTCGGCGAGCAGCTGGTACCCGCTCAACGACACGCCTTTGAACAAGGCGACTTTCGCACTGCATGCGACAGTGCCCGCCGAGTGGGAGGTGATGTCGAACGGGCTGAAGACCGATGATGTGGTGCAGGGGGCGAATCGGACCGTGGATTGGGAGATGCGGCAGCCGGTGGCCGGCTATCTGACCACCATCGCGATCGACCGGTTCGACTTCCTGGAACAGCGGCGCGCCGATGGGACTCCGCTGCTGAGCGCCTTCGCACCCGATGCGCTGCAGGCGAAGGGGACCGAGCAGCGGCTGCCGGAGATCCTGGATTTCGAGGAGCAGCTGTACGGGCCGTACCCGTTCGATACGGCGGGCGGCATCTACGTGGATACCGATCTGCAGTTCTCGCTGGAGACGCAATCGCGGCCCATCTACGCCCCCTGGACGGATCTGGGGACCGTGGTGCACGAGATCACCCATCAGTGGTGGGGCGATTCCATGTCGGTGCAGCACTGGTCCGACGTCTGCCTGAACGAATGCTTCGCCAGCTATACCGCCGACTACCTGTGGCCGGAACGCAAAGATGGCAAGGATGTCGACGCGCAGTACCGCGAGACCGTCGCCAAATATCATGACAATCCCACGTTCTGGGAGATAGCGCTGCAAAACCCCGGCGTCGGAAACGAATTCACCTCGGTCTACTACCGCGGGCCGCTGTTCCTGCACGCACTGCGCCGCACCCTGGGGGATGCGGCGTTCTTCCCGGCCATCCACGATTTTGTCGGATCGCATCGGTACGGCAATGCCTCCATGCCCGAGTTCCGGCAGTTCGTGCAGTCCCGCACGCCGGTGAGCCTGACCGGTTTCTTCGACGCCTGGCTGGATCGCACCGATCGCCCGGCCGACGAGTTCCTCTACCCGGGCTCGCTGCGTTCCTGACGCCGCTCAGGCCGGCAGCGGCCGGGCGCGGTCGGTGGCGACCAGGGCCGCCATCGCGCTCAGTGCGCGGACGCGGTTCGGCCGGCTCGGAGGCGGCGGATGCCCTCGGCGATGGTTTCTTCCTTCTTGCAGAAGGTGAAGCGCACCAGGCGGTTCCAGGACGACTTGTCGTCGGCGAAGACGCTGACCGGGACTGCGGCCACGCCGAGGCGTTCGGGGAGTTCGCGGCAGAAGTCGTAGGCATCGGCCGCACCCAGCGGGGTGATGTCGGCGCAGACGAAATAGGTGCCGTCGCTGCGCTTCACACCGAAACCCGCTTCGGCGAGGGCCGAGGAGAGGCGCAGGCGCTTCTCGGAGAGGGTGTCTCGCAGGGCCGAGATCCACCGCTGTTCATTGTTCAGGGCGTACGCGATCGCGGGCTGGAAGGGACCGCCGCCCACGAAGGTGAGGAACTGCTTCGCGGCGAGCACGGCGTCGAGCAGCGGCGCGGGGGCGCAGGCCCAGCCGATCTTCCAGCCGGTGACACTGAATGTCTTTGCCGCGCTGGAGATCACGATGGTGCGCTCGAACATGCCGGGCAGCGTGGCGATGCTGATGTGCTCGTGGCCGTCGAAGGTGAGGTGCTCATAGGCCTCGTCGGACATGACGAGCAGATCGTGTTCGATGGCGATCTCGGCAATAGCGGCCAGATCGGCGCGGGAGAGCACGGTGCCGGTGGGGTTGTGCGGTGAATTCAGCAGCAGCAGACGCGTTCTGGGCGTGATGGCCGCACGCAGACTGTCCAGGTCGAGGGCGAAACCGTCGCCGTCGGGGACGAGGCGGGCGGTGCGCCGCTGAGCCCCGGCCAGCGCGACGGCCGCCGCGTAGGAGTCGTAGTAGGGCTCGATGAGCACCACTTCGTCACCCGGCTCGACGAGGCCGAGGATGGTGGCGGCAATGGCCTCGGTGGCGCCGACCGTGACGAGCACCTGGGTATCGGGGTCGTACTCGGTGCCGTAGCGGTGGGCGCGGTCGGCGGCGATGGCCTGCCGCAGCGCGGGAACGCCACGGCCGGGCGGGTATTGGTTGAAGCCGTCGGCAATCGCCTGCTGCGCGACCTCCAGCATCCCGGCCGGCCCATCGGTGTCCGGGAAGCCCTGTCCGAGATTGACGGCGCCGTGGCGGACGGCGAGTTCGGTCATCTCGGCGAAGATCGTCGATGCATAGGGGCGCAGTCGGGCGACGGTCGGAATGTGGGGCATGTTCCGGAGAATAGTCCACCTGCGGAAATGGTTGCGATTCAATAGCGAACGCCTATGTTTCACTTTCATTTCAAAGCTTCTACCTGGCCCGTTGTGCATTGTCCCAAAGGCGGCTACGGTGCCCGTGTTTTATCTCACACTGCTTACCAGCGGCTTCTCGAAAAGGGCGAAACATGGCCTCGTACATAGATCTTCTGCTCCACCCGGTGGCTACCGTCAACCTCTTCCATCACGCAACGATTCAGCTCATCGACACCATCACCGGCGGTTCGTCCACTCCGAACCTGGATCTCGGCTCCAGCCTGCCCGGCTCGGGTTCGGGGGGCAGCGGCTCCGGCACCGGATCCGGCATCGGCAATTGCATGGGCTCCGGATCGGCGGCGAGCCTGTCCGGCGGCGTCTCCTGCGGCGGCGCTTCCGGTTCCGGGCTGGTGCCTCCCAACAAGTAGCGACTTCCGGTGCGCGGCAGGCCAGTCGGGGGTATGCCGCCCATCCGCACTGCGTAGTTGCCGGCGCGGTCGCGATATTCGCGTCCGCGCCGTTGCGGGTATCGGGCGCCTCAGTGCGGCAGCCGGATGCCTTTCAGCTTGGCCGGATTGACGAGATCGTAAATGCCCCAGACCTTCCCGTCGGAGACGGTGAAGCCGTACACCCGCTGCGGCGTGCCCGGGTGACCGTCCCACGAGGCGCGTTCGTGCACCAGCAGGCCCAATTGACCGTTGACGAGCACCGGCTCGAACGCGCCCGCCCCCACCTGCGCCGGTTCGTCGAAGCCGTACCTGGTCCGCAGCCCCAGCCACAGCCGGGCGTTCTTCTCGACTCCCGCAACCACATTCATCGCGGTGGCGGTGGTCCCGCCCGCATCGCCGATGGTGCGCACGTCCGGATGCAGTGCGGCGACCACACCGTCCACATCACCGCGATACAGCGCCTCCAGCAGCTGCTGCACGGCCGCGATGTGCTCGGTGTCGGTGACCGGTTCCGGCGTGTGCGCCAAGGCTTTCCGCGCCCGCGTCGCCAGCGCCCGGGCGGCCTCGGTGGAGACGCCGAGGAGGTCGCCGATCTCGTCGAAGGGCACCGTGAAACCGTCGTGCAGGACGAAGGCCACCCGCTGCGGCGGGGTGAGCGCATCCATCACGACCAGGGCGGCGAAGCGCGCATCCTGTTTGCGGACCACCACGGCCAGCGGATCCGGCATGCTCGAGGGCAGCGGACTGGTGACGATGGGCTCCGGAAGCCATTGCCCCACATACTGCTCCCGCCGCGCGGTGGCGCTGCGCAGACGGTCCAGGCAGATGCGGGAGACGACGGTGGTGAGCCAGGCGCGCAGGTCTTCGATCTCGTACTGGCGGGCGACCGCGAGCCGTAACCAGCTCTCCTGCACCGCATCCTCGGCATCGGCGACGCTGCCCGTCAACCGGTAGGCCACCGAGAGCAGGTGCGCCCGATGGGATTCGAACAAGTCGGCGAGAAGAGCGGCAACCATTGAGCCGATCCTACGGTCGTATGCCGACACGCCCGGCACCGGTCCCGGGAAAACTCGATACTTCCTGTGTCCGGTTCCATGACAGCATGGCTCGATGGATGCGCGGACACTCTCGAACGGAACAGTCTGGCTGTCGCCGCCGACAGTGCAGGATATCGACGGCATCACCGCCTGCTGCCAGGAACCGTCGGTCGGGCAGTGGACCACCATGCCGGTCCCCTATGTCCGGGCCGACGCCGAGAAGTTCGTCTACGACATGGTGACCCCCGGCTGGGCCGGACGCAGCCCCACCTGGGCCCTGCGCCTCGCCGCGGACGCCCCCGTGATCGGCATGATCGGCCTGGGCCCCATCGATTCCCGCCGCGAGGATGCCGCCGCCGAGATCGGCTTCTGGCTCGCTAAGGGCGCGCGCGGACGCGGCCTCATGACCCAGGCCGTGCACCTGGCCTGCGAGGCCGGATTCCACCCCGATTTCCTGGGCCTGGCCCGCATCGAATGGCGTGCCATAGTCGGCAACCACCCCTCCGCCGCCGTAGCCCGCCGCGCCGGCTTCCGCTACGAGGGCCTCCTGCGCGGCGGCTGCCTGCAACGCGGCACCCGCCGCGACAGCTGGATAGCCTCCCGCCTGCACACCGACCCCACCACCCCCGCCACCGACTGGCCCGCCGACGTCTGACGCCCAAGACGCGGGCGCCATCGTCCAGGCACACGATCGTCATCCCGACACACGATCGTCATCCCGGCACACGATCGTCATCCCGGCATGCTTTTGGCCGGGATCCACACCCGCAGCGGTCCAACGGGTTTCAGTGGATCCCGGCCAAAAACGCGCCGGGATAGGTCACGCCGAATCATGAGGTGCTGAGCCACCTACCGCGCCCGGGTGACGCGCCGGATGACGGGCGGGCTGACCTCTAGGCGCGGTTGGCGCGGCGGGCGGCGACGGCGTCGGCCAGGCGGTCGAGCTGGGTTGCGGTGACGTCCCAGTCGAGGCAGGCGTCGGTGATGGACTGGCCGTAGGCCAGGTCTTCGGCGTGGCCGAGGGTGAGGTCCTGGCGGCCGGCGACGAGGAAGCTCTCCAGCATGAGACCGACCACGCCCTGTTCGCCGACGGCGATGCGGTCGGCGATATCGGTGACGACGTCGACCTGCTTATTGTGGTCCTTATTGCTGTTGCCGTGCGAAGCATCCACGACGAGGCGCTGCGGCAGCGACGACTTCTCCAGGCGGATAAGGGCTTCCGCGCAGGAGGCGGCATCGTAATTGGTGCCGTTGCTGCCACCGCGCAGGATGACATGGCAGTCCGGGTTGCCGGCGGTGCGGATGAGCGCCGAACGCCCGTCGAGGTCGGTGCCGGGGAAGACGTGGCTGGCCGCCGCGGCGCGCACGCCGTCGACCGCGACCTGCACATCACCATCGGTGCCGTTCTTGATGCCGACCGGCATGGACAGGGCGCTGGAGAGCTGCCGGTGCACCTGGCTGGCGGCGGTCCGCGCGCCGATCGCACCGTAGGACACCAGGTCCGCGATGTACTGCGGGGTGATGGGGTCCAGGAATTCGCACGCCACCGGCAGGCCGAGCGCGGTGATGTCCACCAGCAGCTCACGGCCGACATTCAGGCCGGTATTGATATCGAAGCTGCCGTCCAGGTGCGGATCGTTGATCAGACCCTTCCACCCGAGCGTGGTGCGCGGCTTCTCGAAGTACACGCGCATGACCACGTGCAGCCGGTCCCCGAGCTCCTCCGACTTCGCGGCCAGTTTGCGCGCGTAGTCCATGGCGGCAGCGGTGTCGTGCACCGAGCACGGGCCGACGATCACCATGAGGCGGTCGTCGTCACCGGTGAGTACGTCGACGGTGGCCTTGCGCCCGGCGCGCACGGTGTCGGCGAGCGCATCGTCGATCGGGTGCGCATGACGGACCTCACGCGGTGAGCTGAGCGGGCTCACGCTGAGGGTGCGCTGGTCATCAAGATCGGCATGCCGGTCGATATCGGCTGCGAGAGTCATGATCGTGGGTTCCTTGTCTCAGGCCGACCCACGGAGAGTTACTGCGAAACCCCTTGGCGCCGGTCTGTGTTCGTCCGGCTCGGGGTGGAAGAGGTCAGCGCAGGTTCACGCCGCGCGACCCACCCGGGGCCGGCTGGCTAAACCAGAAATACGTGCGCTGCATGCCCGGCACAGTATCAGAAATCGGAAAAGATGCCTGTGGCGATCCCCACAGACCGGCCATCCGTCTCATCCTGCGGGATCGCGTTCCACTGCTCGGACGGTCCGGCTATCGCGTGATGTAGTGCAGGATCACGTCGTGCGCGTGCCGGGTCTTGTCATCGCCGCGAAACTCCACGTCGTAGGTGTGATGCCCGGTGCTGATGGCCAAGTTTCCGGAGGAGAACCACTGCCCGGCGAACGACTTGTTGGTGAGAATGCTGACGCTGCTGATCCGCGCGTACGGGATGCTCGTGATGGCGATCTTCTTCCCCACGAACGAGTTGTCCTGAATGATCACCCGCCGATCGGTGAGCCCCAGGAATCCGGTGCCCACCCCGATCGCGTCGTATACGGCGATGATCGCCTCACCCGGCAGCAGCCCCGCTTGAATCTTGTCCAGCTGATCCCGGCGGTCGAACGGAACACTCATGATTTTTCGCTATCGGCGCGGGAAGGAGTAGCTGATCTTGGTCAGCTGTTCGGACAGCTCCCACAGGCGGCGGGCGGTCACCTCGTCGCGGGAGGCGGAGCTGGAACCGCTGCGGCCGGGATGACCGCGCAGGCCGCGCAAACCGGTGGGACCGTAGAACCGCCCCGGCTCCACCTCGGCGGCGGTGGCGGCGAAAAGTGTTGGCAGCGCACCCATTTGCGCGCTCTGCGCGACCACCCGATTGGCCACGGCCATCAGCACGTCATAGAGGGAGTCGGTATGCGACTGCAACTCGGTGGCCGCGTAGCCGGGATGCGCGGCCAGTGACAGCTTCGAAGAACCCGCGGCCGTCAGTCGGCGCTGTAATTCGTAGGCGAACATGAGGTTCGCGAGCTTGGATTGTCCGTAGGCGGGCCAGCGCTGATAGCGGCGGCGCTCCCAGTTGAGGTCCTCGAGGTCGATCTTGCCCATGGTGTGCATACCGCTGGAGAGCGTGACGATGCGGTCGCGCACCTTGTCCAGCAGCAGGCCGGTCAGCGCGAAGTGGCCGAGATGGTTTGTGCCGACCTGCATTTCGAAGCCGTCGGCGGTGCGCTTCAGCGGCACCGCCATCACGCCCGCATTGTTGATCAGCACATCGACCGCATCGATGGAGTCGGCGAATTCGCGTATCGAGCCCAGATCGGCGAGATCGAGGCGGCGCACCTGCACACCCTTGCCGATCTCGGCGGCAACGGATCGGGCCTTCACCTCATTGCGGCAGGCCATGATCACCTGCGCCCCGGCTCCGGCGAGCGCGCGCGTTGTTGCCGCGCCCAGCCCGCTGTTGGCGCCCGTGACGATGACCGTTCGACCGGTCTGATCCGGGATGTCGGCGATGTCCCAACCACTCACCTGGTCGAGTCTAGGGGCGGGCGGGCGTCACCGCCGGATCTCGCCCGCACCGGTGTTATGCCCGGAAATTGCGGCCGCTTCCGGAAGTGGAACCCGGCGGCGTGTCAGTCTCGCATTAATCAGCTTCTACCAGGTGAAGCGGTAGCGTCCGCGACTATGGACACGCTCATACTCTTGGGTTTGCTGGGGGTTTTGATCCTGATCTACAGACAGAATTCCCGGCGCTCGATCCTGGCCGCATGGTGGATCGTGGCCCTGCTGAGCGCCGTACTGCTGAAATTGCACATCACCAGCAGCCTCGGCCTGGGGCTGACATGGTGACCGAGACCGTCGGCACCGAAAACCGCAGCGGCGCACTCGGTCAGGTCCAGTTCTGGCTGGCCGTCATCTTCACGGCCGGCTGGGCCGGCGTGATCTGCGGCGGGCTCGGATTCCAGTTCGTCAACTGGGAGTACCCGTGCCCGCTGTGCATGCTGCAGCGCTATTTCATGATGCTGGCCGCGCTGGGCGGGGCGTACATCGTGCGCAAGGGCATGAACGGCGTCATCGCGCCGCGCGACTACGCGGTCGGCTGGGGGCTGGCGATCGTGGCCTGTTTCGGCGGTGGCTTCACGGCCTGGCGGCAGACCATGTTGCACATCCTGCCGGGCGATCCCGGGTACATGGGCGCGGTGTTCGGGCTGCACCTGTACGTGTGGGCGTGGATTCTGTTCGTCGCCGCCATCACGACTATCGGTGTGGTGCTGTCGTTTTCGTATCTGACCGCGACCGCCACGATTCCGGATGTGCCGCATCGCATGGCGGGCAAGTTGGCGCCCGGACTCCTCGCGCTGGTCATCGTGGTGAATATCGTCGCGACGTTCCTGCTCGAAGGATTCCACGTGAAACTGCCCGATGATCCGGCCTGCTACCAGTTCTTCCACGACATCGGAGTGCTGAAGGACGGCTGCGTACTGCCTGCGACGCACTGACGCCGACTCTGTGAGATAGGGTTGCCTAACCTTTCAAAGTAACCCCTACTCGCTAGAGGTCGTCGCTGTGACATCGATACCGCCCGCCGTCCGGGACCACCGTGACGGCTTCGTCCCCTTCCCCGCCGATATCGCGGAGGGCTATCGGCAAGCCGGGTACTGGGCGGGACGCCCGCTCGGCGAACTCCTGAGCGAGGCCGCCCGGCAGTGGCCCGATCGCCCGGCGCTGCTCGCCGATCCCGGCACGCCCGGCGCGGGGGCGACCTATGACCAGCTGGATGTCGCCGCAGACCGGATGGCGCACGGGATGCTGGCACTGGGCCTGCGCCCCGGGGATCGGGTCGTCGTCCAGCTGCCCAATGTGCTGGAGTTCGTACCGGTGCTGTTCGGGTTGCTGCGGGCCGGAATCATTCCGGTGCTGACCCTGCCCGCGCATCGCCGGGCCGAGATCGAGCACCTCACCCGGCTCTCCGGCGCGGTCGCGTACGTCATCGCCGATCGGCTCGGCGACTTCGACTACCGCACCCTGGCAGAGCAGGTGCAAACCGCCGTGCCTGCGCTGCGGCATGTGCTCGTCCTCGGTGACCCGGGCGCGTTCACCGATCTGCATTCCGTTCCCGCGGAAGGTGATTCGCTGCCGGAGATCGACGCCACCGATATCGCCCTCATGCTGGTGTCGGGCGGCACCACCGGATTGCCGAAGCTGATCGCCCGCACCCACGACGACTACACCTATAACGCGGAGTCCAGCGCCGCGCTCTGCGAGCTCGGCCCCGACGATGTCTATCTCGCGACACTGCCTGTCGCACACAACTTTCCGCTGTCCTGTCCCGGCATTCTCGGCACCATCGCCACCGGCGGCGGCATGGTGTTCATCACCGATCCGAGCCCGGAGAACGCCTTCGCCGCCATCGAACGGCACGGTGTGACGGTCACCGCCGTGGTCCCGCCGCTGGCGCAATTGTGGTGCGCCGCAGTGGAATGGGAGGAGGCCGAGCTTGCGTCCCTGCGCCTGCTGCAGGTCGGCGGCGCGCGGCTGGCCGAGGTCAATGCGCGTGAGGTGGAGCCTGCTCTGAAGGTGCGGCTGCAGCAGGTATTCGGCATGGCGGAGGGCCTGCTCAACTACACCCGTCTCGACGATTCCGATGAGATGGTGTGCACCACCCAGGGCCGCCCCCTCTCCCCCACCGACGAGGTGCGGGTGGTCGACGCCGACGGCAACGATGTCCCCGACTGCGAAGAGGGTGAGCTGCTCACCCGCGGCCCGTACACGATTCGCGGCTACTACCGTGCCCCCGAACACAATTCGCGCGCCTTCACCCCCGACGGCTACTACCGCAGCGGCGATCTGGTGCGCCGCCTGCCGAGCGGGCACCTCATGGTCTCCGGCCGCATCAAGGATGTGATCAATCGCGGCGGCGAGAACATCTCCTGCGACGAACTCGAGGAGCACCTGCTGGCGCTTCCGGCGGTCCGGCACGCCGCCGCCGTCGGCCTGCCCGATGCCACCCTCGGCGAAAGGGTCTGCGCGGTACTGGTGGTCGATGGCGAGATGCCGTCGCTCGCGGCGGTCAAGACCTTCCTGACCGAGCGCGGACTCGCGACCTACAAGCTGCCGGACGTGCTGCGCCGGGCCGACACCCTGCCGGTCACCGCCGTCGGCAAGATCGACAAGAAAGTGCTGCGCGACACCTGAACACATTCGGCAGGACAAGGAGCCACCCACACCATAGAGTTCGGCTATGGGTGGGTGGAACACGTCGAATATTCCGGATCTGACCGACAAGACCTACATCGTGACCGGTGCGACGAGCGGGCTGGGCGCGGCCACCGCGCGGGCGCTGGCGGAGGCCGGCGGGCTCGTGATCATGGCCTGCCGCAATGAGATCAAGGGCCAGGCCGTCGCCAAAACGATCAAGGGCCGGGTGCAGGTGCGCTCGCTCGACCTCGCCGATCTGCGCTCGGTGCGCGCCTTCGCCGACACCGTGGACCACGCGGATGTCCTGGTCAACAATGCCGGTGTGATGGCGGTGCCGTACAGCCGCACCGCCGACGGTTTCGAGCTGCAGATCGGCACCAATTTCCTGGGCCACTTCGCGCTGAGCGGTCTACTGCTGGACCGCATTTCGGCACGCATAGTGAATGTCACCAGCGTCACGCACTACATCGGCCGCATGGACCTGGACGACCTGAACTGGGAGCATCGCTCCTACCAGCGATTCGGCGCGTACGCCCAGTCGAAGCTGGCGCTGCTGCTGTTCACCTACGAGCTACAGCGGCGACTGTGCACGGTGGAGTCGCCGAAAATGGCGGTGGCCGCGCATCCGGGATACGCGGCCACCGAGATCAATTCCAAGGCCCAGAATCTGCTGGAGCAGATCATCGACCTGGGCAATCGACTGATCGCGCAGAGCGCCGAAGCGGGCGCGCTGCCCACCCTTTTCGCCGCCGCCGGCGAGGCCGAACCGGGCGGCTACTACGGGCCTTCCGAATGGTTCGGCTGGCGCGGACAGCCGGGCCTGGTGAGCTCCAGCTCCGCCTCACACGATGAGAAGACCGCCCGCCAGCTCTGGGAGCTGGCGGAACGGCTGACCGGCGTCGACTTCCCGGTCTGAGTCACCGAGCAGCGTTATGCCCGTACGACATACGGTGCGACGCTGCCCAATTTCTCGCAGGTCTCCTCGAATTCGCGCTCCGGCAGGGACTGGCCGACCACACCCGCCCCCGCGCGCAGCCACGCGCCCTCGCCGGTCTGATAAACGGCACGCAGCACCAGCGTCGCCTCCAGCGCACCGTCCGGTGAAACTGTCACCACCGCACCGGAATACAGGCCGCGCGGATCATGATCGAGGCGGAAGACCGCGTCGACGCCGGCCGCCTTGGGAATCCCGGACGCCGTCACCGACGGGAACAGGGTTTCCAGCGCATCCCACGGGCTCCGATCGGCCGCCAGCAGGCCCTTCACCGTGGAGGCCAGATGCTGCACACTGCCGCGCTCACGCACCGCCATGAAATCCGAGACCACGGTGGTCTCCGGTTCGGCGACGGCGGCGATCTCCGAGAAAGAGGTCTGCACGGAAATGGCGTGCTCGACAATCTCTTTGGGATCGCTGATCAGCTCGGCGCGGGCCGCCGTATCGACGGCCGCACCGCGACCGAAGGCCCGGGTGCCCGCGAGCGGTTCGGTGGTGACCATGCGATCCGCGTCCACGGCGGCCACCAGTTCGGGACTGAACCCGGCAGCTTCGAGACCGCCAAGCCGCAGTAGGAAGGAGCGGGCCGGGGTGTTGTTCATGCGTCCCAGCCGGTAGGTGTCCGGAATGTTCACGGCGAAGGGCAGATCCACCTTCCGCGACAGGATCACCTTCTGATATTTACCGGCATGGATCTCGGCGACGCCGGTCGCGACGCGGTCGGCGTAGGCGGTCGGGTCCAGGGTGACATCCACCGGATGCGCCACCGGAAGCGCAGTGCCCTGCGAAGCGGCGATCAGCTCGTGGATATCCGCGGTCTCGGCGGGCGTGGCCCCGGCGACCCGGACTCCGGCCTCGTCGATGCGCACCTCGATGCGCGGAATCATCAGATGCGCCAGCGTGGCTCGGGGGTGCACGTGCGTGGTCGCGCCGAGTGACCAGGCGCAGAACTCGAAACCGATCCAGCCGTATGTGTTTCGCTGCCCGAGCGGCAATTCGGCCAGGGCGCGATCCACGGCCTGTGCCGGACTGCCCTCCCAGGCGCCGGCGGTAGTCCGGCCGTCCCAGGTCGACCGCAGTTCGTCGGCGTCCAGTTCCACTCCGCCGAGTGGATCGGCTGCGAAAACCCAGACGCCCGGCTTTTCGTAGACCACATATTCACCGAAGCGATCCGCCGCCGCGAGCGCGGATACCGCTGCCACCGGATCGGTGACGTGTTCGCCCCATCGCTGCTCGTCGTCGAGCCGTAACCGTTCGTCCGTGGCTGCCACCGGTCCTCCAAGGTTATGCTTACCTAACTTATCGAGCGAGGTTAGCATTACCTTGCTTCGAAGAGAAAGGCCACGAAAGCGAGCTCCGTCACGCCGCGAATCCCGCACCACGATCGAGGAATTGAGCGACCTGCCGTCCCGGCACCCCCCTTTCCGCTTCAATGGGTTGCGGCGGTTCACGCGCGGAGGGAACTACAGATGCTCGATCACGACAGCCGGCTCCCGGGAGCCGCCACCATCCCCGGTTCGGTGGTGGCGCTCGTCGATGCCACCGGACGGGTCGAACGCGAACTCATCGGCAGCTGGCTGGCCGAAGGCGGGATCGCCCAGGAGTTCGGCACCAGCGCACCGGTCACCCAACTCGACCTGGACGCCGACGCCATCGGCGACCGGCTCGTCGGACGCCACGACGACCCACTGGTGGTGCCGGTGCGCGTGCTGTGGCTGCCGCCCGAACGCGATGGGGTGCGGCGCACCAGCTTCGGCGATCTGCTCACGCTCTCCAATCCGCGCAAGCCGAATCGGCTCATGCAGCGGCGGCTCGTCACCACGGCGCCCGACCGGCATCTGGTCCTCACCGGCGCACCCGCGCGCCTGAGCGAACTACGCGCCAACAACCCGGGCGCGGCCGGAGCGCCGGAAGCCTTCGCACGCGCCATCGTGCGCGCGGGCATCGTCGCCCTGGAACGCGCCGAGCGCGCCGTCATCGGCGACCGGTACAAGGTGCCGCGACTGGTGGTCGAGGAGATCCTGGACTCGCCGGTGTTCCTGCGCCGGCTGGATGCCATTGCGGAACAAACGGATACGCCCGCGCGCGAGGTGTACCGGCGGGCCGAACGCGGGCTGCGGGAACTGGTCGCGGCGCAGAGCCGGCTGGTATCCGATCTGTTCACCCAGGCCATGCGCCCGGTGCACGCCTCCACCTGGAAGGTCGACGACGACCCGGCCGGACTGGATCGGCTGCGGGCCCTGAATCGCCGCTATCCACTGGTGTTCCTGCCCTCGCACCGGTCTTATGTGGACGCGTTCGTGCTCGGAGATATTCTGGCGCGCAATGACTTTCCGCCCAATCATGTGGTCGGCGGAGCAAACCTGAAATTCTGGCCGATCGGACCCATTGCCCGGCGCACCGGAACCGTATTCATTCGGCGCAGTTTCGGCGATGACGAAGTGTACAAAGCAGTCGTCGAAGAATACTTCGCCTATCTACTCGCCAAACGATTCAATCTCGAATGGTATTTCGAAGGCGGGCGCACCCGCACCGGTAAACTCCGGCCGCCGCGCTATGGCCTGTTGAATTATCTTGCGGCAGCACTGCGTTCATCGCGCATTGATGATGTGATGCTGGTTCCGGTCTCCATCACCTATGAGCGGCTCAATGAAATCGGCGCCATTGCCGACGAACAAACCGGTGGCAGTAAACAACCCGAGGGACTGGCCTGGCTGGCGCGCTATGTGCGCAATCAACAGCATTCGGCGGGGCATGTATACGTGCGCTTCGGGAACCCGCTGTCGGCGCGCGACCGGCTCGCCGCACTCGGAGATCCTTTGCGCCCGCACGACTTCGCGGCCGCACCGGAGGTCGTGGAGCGAGAACACCTGGCGGTGCAGCGGCTCGCCTTCGAGGTCGCCGTCGGCATCAACGACGTCACCCCGATCACCGTCAACGCCCTCACCACGCTGGTGCTGCTCGGCGTGCACGAACGCGCCCTCACCCGTCGTGAGCTGCGCACCGCCATCGCACCCGTGCTGGACTACATCGGGAGCAGGGACCTGCCGTGCGGCGAACTCGTCACGCTGCGTGACGATCACGGGCTCGCCGTCGTGCTCGAACAACTGGCCGTGGCCAAGGTGGTCACCGTGTACCGCGGCGGGCTGGAACCGGTCTACTCGATCGGCGCGGGCGCGCATCTGGAGGCCGCTTTCTACCGCAACAGCGCGGTGCACTGGTTCGCCAATCGCGCCATCCTGGAGTTGGCCATCCTCACCGCCGTCGAAGCGCCCGAGGGCGATCAGCTGCGGGTCGGCTGGGAAGCCGCCTACCGGCTGCGTGACCTGCTGAAATTCGAATTCTTCTTCCCGGAGCGCGCCGAGTTCACCAGCCAGCTCACCGCCGAGATGCTGCGCGTGGACCCGGAGTGGCACCGGCGCACCGCCGCCGGGACCGTCGGCTCCGAAATCCTCGCCCGGCTGGCGGAATCCGGATTCATGATGGCGCACCGGGTACTGCGCTCCTTCTTCGACGCCCAGCTCGTGGTCGCCGAACGCCTGGCCGCCCGCGATCCGGCGCTCGCCGTCGACAAGAAGGCCTTCCTCGACGAATGTCTGCAGGTCGGCAGGCAAATGCTGCTGCAGCAGCGACTGCACAGCCCCGAATCGGTCTCCTCCGAATTGTTCGGCAGCGCACTCAAACTCGCCGACAATCACCGGTTGCTCGAACCCTCCGACGACCCGGAAGACCTGGTCGCCCGGCGCACCCGCTTCGCCGGCGAACTGCGCGCCATCGGGGCCCGCATCAACCGGGCCGCCACCCTGGACCCGTCCAATCGGCGGGAAGCGCTGTGACACACCGCGCCGCCGGAGAGCTACTCTCGCCGCCGCCCCGGCCGGGCGTCGGCATCATCGAACAACCCGTCAACACCATCGATCTCGACACCGCCGTCGCCGCCATCCGCTCCGGGCCGCAGGGACCCGGTATCGCCGCGATCTTCGACTTCGGCGGCACCGTCCTGCACGGCTTCAACCCGCCTGCGGCAATGCGGCGAATCCTGCGGCGGCGCACCGGTTCCACCGGACTCACCGCCACCCTGCTCGGCAGCATTCGCGGGGCCCGCAGCGAAGGCGAATACGAGCGCTTCCTACAGCAGGCCATGCAGACCTGGGCCGGAGTGCCCGAGAGCGAACTCGAGCAGCTCGGTGCGACACTGTTCGACAAGACCGTGCACGGGCACCTGTATCCGGAGGCGTGGCGGCTCATTCGCGAGCACGAAACCGCCGGGCACACACTGATACTCGTGAGCTCGCTCACCCGGTATCAGGTGCAGCCGGTCGCCGCCGAACTCGGCATCCCGAATGTGCTGTGCACGACCATGGCGGTACAGGACGGGCTGCTCACCGGGCATGTGGACGGGAAGCCGCTGTGGCGCAACGGCAAAGCCGATGCCGTCCGGCGCTTCGCCACCGCACACGGGATCGACCTGACACGCAGCTGGGTGTACGCCGACAGTGCCGCCGACCTGCCGCTACTGGGAGTCGCGGGGCAACCGGTCGCCGTCAATCCGGACCCGCGCGTGGTACTCGAGGCCGCCGAAAAGGATTGGCCGGTCCTGCATTTCCGGCCCCGGCAGGCGCCCAAGGCCACCGACTACGCCCGCACCTTCGCCGGATTCGGGGCGCTGGTGGGCGGTGCGCTGTTCGGTGTCGCGGCCAAGGCGCACACCAAAAAGCGCAGGCAGATGGCGGATTCGATGATGACCGTCGCCGCCGACTCCACCCTGCGCGGCACCGGAGTGCAGGTGCGGGTGCTGGGAGCCGAAAATGCCAGGGCCCCACGGCCTGCCGTGTTCATCTTCAATCACCAGAGCCAGTTCGACGTCATCGTGATCGCCGAGGTGCTCGGCGTCGGATTCACCGGTATCGCCAAGCGCGAAATCGCCAACAACCCGCTCTTCGGGCCGCTCATGCGCTTCGTGGAGGTCACATTCATCGATCGGGGCGATACCACCGCCACCAAGGCCGCCCTGGAGCCGGTGGTCGAAACCCTGCGCGGCGGACTGTCCGTCGTCATCGCCCCCGAGGGCACCCGCTCCATGACACCGCGCGTCGGGCCCTTGAAGAAGGGGGCCTTCCACATCGCCATCCAGGCCGGAGTGCCGATCATCCCGGTGGTGATCCGCAATGCCGGCGAAATCGCCTGGCGCAACTCACCGGTCATCCGCAAGGGCGTCGTGGACGTGGCCGTGCTGCCGCCCATCGACGTCAGCGGCTGGGACCCGGACCACATGGATGTTGAAGTGGCGCAGGTCCGTCAGCAGTTCGTCGATACCCTGCTGCACTGGCCAGACGAGGAATAACTACCCCGGTCTCCCAGCGCAACTCGTGATCTCGGGAGACGAGGGTAACTCCTGGGGTACTCCCAAAACCGGGTGCGCTCCCAACCGCCGGCACGCATGCATGACAGTCAACGGCTCTCAGCTGGGCGCTAAAGGTCCGGGGAGGCGGGACTGCCAGTCCTAAACCTGCTTGCCGAACAACAGCTTCCAGGGCATCAGGGCCGATTCCAGCTGTACCTTCAGGCTCATCTTGGATGCGCCCTTGGTGCGCTCCTCGAACCGGATCGGCACCTCCGCGATCGCGATGCCCTTCTTGACGGTCCGGTAGTTCATCTCCACCTGGAACGAGTAACCGTTGCTCTTGATGGAGGCCACGTCGATGGCGCGCAGCGTATCGGCCTTCCACGCCTTGAATCCGGCGGTGGCATCCTTCACCCCGAGCCGCAGCAGCAGATTCACGTAGAAGTTGGCCCACGCGGAGAGCGCCTTGCGGTGCCACTTCCACTCGTCGGCCGTGGAACCGCCGGGAACATACCGGGATCCGAGCACCACGCCCGCGTCGGTGGTCTGCAGCTTCTCCAGCATGGCCGGAATCACCTCGGCCGGATGCGACAGGTCGGCATCCATCTGGATGACCACATCCGCACCCTCGTCGAGCGCACGCGTAATACCCGCGATGTAGGCCCTCCCCAGGCCGTCCTTCTCGGTGCGATGCAGCACGCTCACCACGTTCGGCAGGTCGACGGCCAGCTTGTCGGCCACCTCGCCCGTGCCGTCCGGCGAATTGTCGTCCACGACCAGCACATGCAGGTCTGCCACCGGTAGCGCGGTCAGCCGCTCCACCGCCACCGGCAGGTTCTCCCGCTCGTTGTAGGTCGGCACCACCACGGTCACCTTCAAGGGTCGCCCTCCCGCTCGATCCTCGCCCGTACGAATGCCGTACAGACGGGCACATCGCAGTTTTCTGCTCACGGCACCTTACAACTCCGCCTCTCCGAACCTTTAAGCGCCCAACTAAGAGCCGTTAAACGTCGTGCACGCGTGCCGGCGGTTGGGAGCCAACCCGATTTTGGGGGTACCCGGGGAGTTACCCCGAAACTCACGAAATCAGTCGTCACCTTCGTCGGCCGCCTTGTTCCGCGCCCGCGCGATCTCCAAGGCCCGCTCCGCAGTGGCCTTATCGGGATACGGCCCCATCCGCCCGCCCACCCAGCACTGCTTCCCCTGCTCCGCCTTGTGATGATCGATGCAGTAGTACCACTGGTTGTCTTCCTCAGCCATCGATCCAGCATCCCATCAAGATCAGAAGCTGCGGCGGTGAACACACGAAAAAGGCCGCACCCTGGGGTGCGGCCTTCTTGTACTGGTGGCCAGAGCCGGGATCGAACCGGCGACCTTCCGCTTTTCAGGCGGACGCTCGTACCAACTGAGCTACCTGGCCGAAGCACCCGGAACGAATGCCAAGATATAGGTCTGCGACCCTGACGGGACTCGAACCCGCGACCTCCGCCGTGACAGGGCGGCGCGCTAACCAGCTGCGCTACAGGGCCTTGCTTGCTCCACTACATCGGCGTTTCCACCGATGTACCCCCTACGGGATTCGAACCCGCGCTACCGCCTTGAAAGGGCGGCGTCCTAGGCCGCTAGACGAAGGGGGCCCGCCGGATTTCTCCGGACCGTTACACTCAACGGCTTCCGTTGGGAGCGGAGATAGCTTATGACAGCATCCGCTCTAATCCCAAATCTGCTGGTCAGACTCCCAAATTGAGATCTTCCAGCCGAGCGGAGACCTTCCAGCCGACCCGCCGGAACTCCTCGGTCCACTCGGGAGTCGCGGTGGCTTCCACGATCATCTCGAGCGCCTCGGTGAACCGCGAACGCAGATCGGTCGGACCACCCAGCACATCGGCGATATAGCGCTGGCCCGCCAGGGCCGCCGCCAGCGTGCGGGTGAAGCGATCGGTATCGGTGTCGCCGCGCAACTGTTTGTGTTCGGTGGCGCGCACCGCGAGCAGCCGGATCGACCGCCCGAGAATGCGGCCGCCACCGGCCTGGATGTCACGGTAGAACTCCGGCTCGATAATGAGCCGGAACTCGGCCTGGATGATGATGTCGTTCTCCAGCCGCAGGGCGATCTCGTCGATCATGCCGTGCAGCACGTCCAGGGGTCCGAGATCCCCTCTGCCGAGCCATCTTTCAGTGGATACGCGGTAGCGGTCCACAGCCGCTTCCAAGACCGCGCGAGCCAGGTCCTCCTTGGAGTCGAAGTGAAAGTACATGGCGCCCTTGGTGGCGCGTGAACCTTCCAATATGCGGTTGAGCGATGCAGCGGCATAGCCGCTCTTCCCGAACTCAACGGCGGCGGACCGAATGATCGCCGCGCGTGTCCGGCGGGCCCGCTCTTGCTGCCGTGCCATGCTCGAAACGCCTCCGAAGCTAGCTACCGCCGCTGACTACCCCTGGAGTTCCATAGGGCGCCCTCGACGCAAAGTTACGTGTCTTTCAAATACTTCAAAACGGGCTTCGCCCGAATTACCAAACTTTTGGTACGAAAAAGCGCGAAAAACTTGAAACACACCAACTGGTATAGTTTTTCCCGCCCGGGTGCGCCGCAGGGGGTGCGCACCCGGGCGTTCTCGTCGTCTGGATCCGCCTCCCGCAGCCTGATCTATTGGAGCCGCGATCGGCCGGAACCGCTCGCGACACGTTCGGGCACTTCAACGATAAGCCGAATCCCGTGCTGCCGGGGCAATCCCGGTTCTTCAGGAATTCACCAGTCGGTCACCGTACCCGGAATGCGCACCCTGCGTGAGGTGTACCGGAGAGTCAGTTAGCCAGCATGCCCCCTATCGAAAGCCGCAATTCCCCAGCTAACGGCTGGGTGAATGGTCCGAAAAGACGAATTCGCCCATATCCCACGGATGTTCGGCATACCGGCCACATCCGCGGCACCCACCCCGGCCCACGCGGCATCACCACCGGCCCGACGCCGCCAACCCGGCGCCGGTGCTACCCGGTCCCCACCCTCTGCACCAAAATGCTTGCCACACATCACCATTGGATGATATTCACAACCAGGCGAATCGAAACAATCTGAGTGGCAAGGCGATTGCCCCGGAGCAGTACAGCGCGGGTTCCGGCGTGCGCCGGCCCCCGTCCGCCGCCCCCGGGCGGAGGCGGGTCGCACCCCTCGTCCGGCCCACGCCTCCGCCCCCGGCGCGCGGGCCCACTCCGTCACAGTCCCCACCGACCGGTCCGAACCCTCACAGCCCTCCATGGTCCCCCTGCGACCCCATCCCATTCCGCCGAAGCGCGAGCGATCGGCACAGCGCGTCAGCCGATCGGCACGGCGCGTCACCCGCCCGAGAACCGCGACACGCGCGCAACGCCCGCCAACCAGGCCGACACGCCCCGCGCAAACCGGCATGACCAGCGCAAACACGCCCTGCCGGAACACAATCGGATACTCGTTTAACACTTGGGCGGGTGAACCACTAAACTGACCGACCGCGCCCCTATAGCTCAGTTGGTAGAGCTACGGACTTTTAATCCGCGAGTTTCACCGCATCTACCTGCGGGAACGTTAGAATCATGGGGCAATCCTGGGGCACAGACAGCAACAGGGGCACCCGTAGGTGCCCCTGAATCGTGTTGTGCCCCCTGTAGGACTCGAACCTACGACCTAGTGATTAAAAGTCACCAGCTCTACCAACTGAGCTAAAGGGGCTTAGCGGGGACAGACTACAACATGCCCCACGCCTGCCCCACATCGTTATCGATGGAGGACGACCGAGATGGCATGGGCCGAGAAACTTCCCAGCGGCCGCTACAGCGGTGTCTACCGCGACGCCACAGGCGCGAAGAGCCGCCTTCCCGGGACCTATGCCCGGAAAGAGGAGGCGAAGCGGCAGGCGGCGGCACAAGAAGTGGGCGAGCGAGATACGCCGACGCCGCGCGAGGCGAAGACGCTCACTTGGGGCGAGTGGGAGAAACGGTGGCAGGCCGCTCGGATTGTGGTGAAGAGCACAGACCGCTCCGACCAAGGTCGGCTCCGCGACCACGTTCGCCCGCGGTGGCAGAAGACTCCTCTCCGGGACATCACGCCCGATGTCATCCAGCAGTGGGTGACAGACCTCTCGAAGGCAGGCATGGCCGCGTCGACGGTCGCCAAGTGCTACTACCTCCTGAGCTCGTCCATGAAGGCGGCTCAACGCGCCAGGGTGGTCACAGTCAACCCATGCAAGGGCATCACGCTCCCGAAAGCAGGCCCGATGCCCGACCGATATTTGGACAGCAGCGAAGTTTCAGCAATTGATGCTTCGTTGTCCGAATTCGACAAGCTGGTCGTGGGTGTACTGCTCGGCACCGGCATGCGGCTAGGCGAGGCGATGGGCCTGCACTGGGAGAACGTGGACCTCAAGCGTCGATTGGTGTCGATCGAATGGTCGTACGACCCGGTTGCGCAGGATATGAAGGATCCGAAGGACCATGAACGCCGGAGCATCCCGATCGGTGCGACGCTGACCAAGTTGCTCGACAGCCACCTTTCGCAAGTCGGCATTGGCAAGCGTGCACCTGCACCGGTCAGCTACCCCCGGAATGCCCATGTGCACACCGGACTGGTCCTCGCGCACACAGAAGGTCGGCCGTTCGACCCGTCCAATCTGCGGACCCGTTTCGACGCCTCGGTTCGAATCGCATATGTCGGCAAGGGCCGGGGACGCCATCAGATCGGACACGTCCGCCTTCACGATCTGCGGCACACCTACGCCAGCCGACTACTGGAGCATGGGGTCCCGATCCACGAGGTCTCGCGGTTGCTCGGCCACGCCAGCATCTCCACTACCCAGCGGTATGCACACCGGGCAAAGACGCAATGGGACCAGGTTCGAGACGCCCTCGGGTGAGATCGTCAAGCCCACGGCCACATCCGGCGCGCCGAAAACGCTACTCATCACCAGATCGGCCTCGATCGCACGATCCGGATTTTTCCGGTCCGGGATGAAGCACCCAGAAATCGCTACCCCCGGGATCAGATGCTGGCCCTGCCAGGTCCGCATCCACTTCACAACCTGCTCTTCGGTGGCACTCGGCAACGACCGATCGGCATTCAATATCAGCACGACGAACCCCCCGGGATCCTGGACCGTATCGAATTCGACACCCATTCAACGATATCCGCGCCCACCGACCGATATGAGCTAGTACGGTCCAATAGTTACCTCTACCAGCATCTTTCACCGGTACGAATGGCGGGTATTTCGCCGCGAATCGGTGGCCCGTTCGTCGACAATCATCGGGCCGCCACTACCCTCTCGCTCGATAGTTGCTATCTAGATGCCACTGAGTTGCTATCTGGGGCAGCAGATTCGGACTCGGTAGCGATCTCGCTAACCCGAATACCGAAGTAGGCCAACACAAGTCCCGCAGGACAGACCTTGCGATTCCTGCTGCGGACCGCCGCGTGGGCGGGTTCTTTGCCCCTGGGTGGTGGCGCTTGCGCCAACACCGGGCAGGCCACCGGCCTGCCCCTTAAAGCCTGCTCTTCTCGCGCAGAGGCTCGCGGGTCAAGGGTGGCGCTTGCGCCATCGGCTTGCCGACGCCGTAGGCGCCCTTGAGGCGTGAGGGGCGCGGGAACACAATGCAGGCGCCACCACCCAGGGGCACACGGCCGCCAGGCCGTGCAAGCTCTTCCGCGGGCTCCGACCGCGCACCCACACACACTTGCCGTCACACGCGCTACGCCGCTGCAGCCCGCACATAGCCGCGTGCTCTAGACAGATACATGCATGCACGAGTCGACCAGCTGGAAGCGCCGCCGAAGGCAAGGCGATCCGTATGCCAACCCAGCCCACTCGCTAACTTTCCGACAGCTACCCAACGCAACCACTTCTTTTTCTCTTTTTCTCTTTACCACCACACCAACTCTCTCTTACTTCTTCTTTTTGATTTTTGATTACTCCCCACCCCCACCCAATCCGACATCTCGTTGAACACGAAGTGGGCGATGAGATGTCGGATTGGGTGGGGGTGGGGAGTGAGCGAAAATCATGCCCTGAGCCCCAGCTCAGGGCTAGTTGGTGTAGTGGTCCGGTGGCGCGAAAACCCCGCACCTCCTTGTATGCCTGATTCGCGGGTTTCTCGCGCGTTTTTCGCGCCGTCGATCACGTCAAGATCGACTCCGATCCGCCGATGCCGTGACACGAGCAGGGCCCTTCCTCGGCCGGACAGTGTGTACCCGGTCACCGGGTTGTTCAAGGGCGCTCCTGCGTCGCGTCGCCTACGGCGATGGCCTGCGGCCACCCTTGAGCAACCCACTGTCCGGGCACGAAAAGCCTTCGGAGGAAGGGGCCGGGGAACATTCAGGTGGTGAGCCGAAGGCCGGACCACGGGCAGCCGAAAGACTGTGAACACGACAAAGCCCCCAGCCCGTTCGGAACGGGCTAGGGGCTCGAAGGCCGCGGGGATCTCGGCTATGTGGCGGGTGCGATATAGCCGCCCATGTCGTAGATGCGGCCGTAACCACCGCCCTCGACCGGGCCGATGTAGAGCAGGCCGTCGATCCTCCCGCCGATCGCGATTCCGCCGGCGCGGGCGCGGCGCACACCCGCGCTGATGGCCCGCTGGATATCGCGGTCCAGGGTGATCGCACGCAACCCGTCGTCCTGATCATCGGCGCGGGCGTCGGTTTCGAGGATGAGCTGCGAATCGATCACCGGGTCACCGCCCGCAGCGACCATCGGTTTGCGGTTGACCCAGAACAAGGGCTGCCCCTGGCTGTTGTGGCGGTGGCGGCGCACAACCGAGACGATCTCGCCGGTCACCCCGTCGCCGGGCTGTACGTCCTTGCCGAACGGGTTCCGGGCACCGGTGCCCATCAGCTCGGCGTTGATCTGGTCCAGGTCGGTCAATGCGTTGGTCATGATGTCCTCCATGTGAGTGAGAAATGCTGTGGTGAAGGGGAATTGAAGGGGCAGGCTCGCTGCCTGCCCTTCAGGGCTCCTGCTCTGCGGGTGGTGCGAGGCTCGCGGGTCAGAGGGTTCTCGATCGCGCAGCGACGCCTTCGGCGCCCTTGACGCGGGAGAAACACCGCCCGATACGCTCCCGAACCACCCTCGGCAGTCGGTCAGCGAACGAACTTCAGCACCACCCCCGTCCCGTCGTCGGTGGCCTGCTCGCTGTCATCGGCGGCGTGCTCGGCTTTGAGCCGGGCCAGGATCTTGCCGACGTAGCCCTTCGACAGATCCGTGATTTCGGCGATCTCACGCAAGCTCTTGCCGCCCTGATGCAGCGCCCAGACGGCCGCGTCTCGCTCCTCGGGGCTGCCTGCTGTCTCCTGCGCTGCCGGATCGGTGTCTCCTGGAGACGGATAGGAGACGGGCGGCGTCTCCTCGGTCGCCTCCTGGAGACGCGTAGGAGACGGGGTGGAGACGGTAGGAGACGATGTGCCGTCTCCCACAGACACGACGGGTGTCAATACCTGGGAGGTATCGAAATCCGTTGCGAGCGTGGCTTGCTCACGATTGCCTGCCTGCGCGTGCGGTGCGGGTTTGCGCGGAACCTCGATGAGGATCGTGAATCCGTGCATGACCGCCATCGCCGCGACCGGAGCAGCTCCTGCGATGATCGCTGAAATCAGCGGCGTGACAGGAACTTTCGCGGCGTGAGCGCCGTTGCCGATCAGGCTGATCAGCTCCGATGCGGCCAGCATCCACCAGAAGAACCACTTGTGCCGCGGTTCGACAATGACGCCGGCGTTGGCGCGCCGTTTCAGGACCACCAGCGCGATGGCCGACTGGAACAGCGGTCCGTCCACGATGATCGGGGCACCCCACGCCAGCCACGACGTGACGCCGGACTGCCGTGCGAGACCGTGCAGGGCGATAGCTGACCAGCCACACGCGGCAGTCAGCACCGCGACCACGGTGATAACGGCTGCCATTTCGACCCGGTCCCACCCCTGGAGGGTCTCCTGGGCCGTCTCCTCGATCGTCTCCTCGGGGTGCTCCATCGTCTCCTCCAACCATTCGGTTGCGTTGTGCTGGACCTGATTCGTCTCCTCCCCCGGCTCCAGGGCAGGAGCAGGAGACGGCCGATCGGTGTCTGCCATGGGAGCCGGTGCGGGCGGCCGGTCAGCGGTGCTCATCGCTCGAATCCACCTCCCTCTCGCTCGGCTGACGCGGTCCACGAGTTCCATGCCGGGGTCCGGAACAGTCGTTCTTGCTCGACGTGCAGGGCATGCCCGGCAAGCTGATCCAGGGCGTTGTCGAGATCGACGGCCATCTCCCGGTTGCGGTCTTTCAGTTGCGCGGCCTGCTGCTCGGCGGCATCACCGCGCGCGACCGCGGCGGCCAACTGCTCCTCCAACTCCGCTGCGCGCTGCTGCGCGGCGGTCAACAGCTCGTGAACATCGACGGCGCCGCCCGACGACAACCGGATCGCGACTGCAGATTTCGGCGTCGCCGTACAGGCCGCCCGGACCGGAGACCGCAGAGACGCCGGCCGCATCATCGGCTCGCCGGGCTCTTGCACGGTGTCGGCGGGCATCGTGGCCTCGATGGCCGGGGCGCTCACCGCTCGATCCCGTCGCGCTCGCAGTTCGCCGCATGCGCGGCCAGCGCATTGCCGGGCAGGAATTCGGCCAACGGTGACGGCGAGACCAGGATCTCGGCGCGCTCCTGTACGCGAGTGACGTAGTGCGAGTTCAGCATCCCGTGTTCGTCGCGCTCGATACCGTGCTCGGCGACGTACTGGGCCTGCTCCTCGCTACGACGCCGGACCGGCGACAAGGCCTCAGTGTCGACGGGCTGAGTTTCCCGGTCGGGGTCGAGGTTGTCGTCGTGCCAGCGCAACGTCGCGTCTTCGAGGTAGATCCACTCGTCCATCCACTGCTTGTCGCCGCTGAGCCACGGACCCGCGTACTCGGAGTAGTCAAGTGAATCAGCCGGGTCGTATTCGGCCGGGTCGTCCGAATGACTCCCCCACGCGTACATGAAGTCCGCGCGCATCTGCTGCTCGGTCTGCGATTCGGTCTCATCGGACTCGGCGCCGTGCTGGGGGTCGGTAATGTCGTTCATTGGTTCGGTGTCCTCTCGATTGGATGTTGTGGTGATGGCGGGCCATCGGCCGTGGCTGGTCAGGTCGTGTGCTTGGCACTGACTGCGCCACGTCACCGGGTCCATGCCGGGCGCTGGAACGCCCGGCATGGTCGGCAACTCCCCGCGCCACCACGCCGGCGGCCTGCCGTACTCGGCGCCGACCCGCAGCTGGTCCAGCTCCGCCCAGCGCGGACCGATCACCGGATCCGCGGCCCAGCGGTCTTCGATCTCACTTGCTCGCGCCCGGAGCCAGAGCGCGTCCGGGTGATCACGCCACGGCTGGTCCTCGGCGAGATCGCGGCGGTGGTAGGCACGGGTGTAATCGGTGCGCCACTGGGCTTCTGCCGGGTCCGGGACACGGGTGGCGTGGTAGGCGCGGATCGCGGCATCGCTGCGGTCTAGCCCGGAAAGCGCCAGCGACACCAGCACCGTGTCCATGCACAATTCCTCCGGCGCGAACTCCACCCGCGGCTCGCCGGTGCCCTGCGCCCACCGCAGCGCGCGCTCGTCGTCGGCGCTCATCGCTCCATCTCCTCTCTGTCGTGTCCGTTGTGTGCGACGGCATCGGCGAGGGTGCGCCCGGGCTGGTAATCCGCCAGTGCCGAGCGATCCTCACTCGGCTGCGTGTGGGTAGTGGTCTGTGCGTTGCCTTCTCGGGCGTCGCGCTCGGCCCAGTACTTCTCGGCCCCACCGCTGACCCATTGGCGAGCAACCTCATTCACGTCTTCGGTGCCGTTGCAGAACCGGGTCCACTCGACCTCGCCGAGCTGGCGTCGCGCGATATCGGACTCCGAAAGGCCTTGCAGGATTTCGGCGCGGGCCACATTGCCGCCGACCAACTCGTTCCACTCCTGTACGGCCTCCTCATGCTCGGACTTGGGCCGCTTACGGCCTTGTTCAGGGCCGACGTGTTCTGCAGACTCCGTCCGAGTCGACCTGCGGGCCTGTTCGGCTCGACGCTGCGGGCTTCCGAAACGCTCCCCCGCTGGGGTGCGCTCGACGACCTTGCGGACCGCCTCGTCACGCTCGCCGCGCAACTGATCGCGCTCGGCGGCCAGTGCGGCCATCCGCCGCGTCAACTCCGCGTTCCGGTCGGTCAGATCGCCGTTGTGCTCGATCGAGAGCCGATGCCTCGCTGTCAGCGAATCGAGTTCACCGCGCAGCTGATCGCGTTCTGCGGCGACCGATTCCCGGGGCTGCTCGGCGCGCTGCCGGTCGTGCTCGTGCTCGGCGCCGTCCCACCACTGCGTCACCTCATCGACGACGAACTGCGGACCGCCCTCAGCCTGGAATGCCGGTGCGGTGTTGCCTTTTGCGTCGTATTCCCAGGACGAGACAAGGACCCGGGAATCAGCCGCCGGCCGAATGGTGCTGACCTGGTTGTGGATCCACACCGCTGACTCGATCTCGCTGCCGTGGCGGGCGCGCTCGTACTGAACCTGATTCGCACCCTCGGGCAGATAGGTGACCGAGCTGCGGAAATGCGGGGCTTCCTGCTCGCTCTCGCGGGCCTGCGCCGACTGGTTTTCGTGCACCTGCCAAGGCAAGGTCTGCTCCCGCAGCACCGCTTCCCGCGCTGCCGCCCGCTCGGCCACGATTTCCGGTCGGCCCCGATCGGCGTATTGAGTTGCACCACTGTCGGAGTCGAACGTGTCGACCTGCACCGTGGTGCCCTCGGTCCACAGCGTGTGATCGATGCTGCGGCCGATCCATTCGGTCGCGGCGTGCTCGGTCGGGAAGAACCGGGACTCCGAGATCACCCCACCCTCGTTGTCGGTCCAGCTCATCTGCCCGCGATAGCGGCGCTGATCGGGCTGAGCCTTCTCGATCCGGTTCAGCTCGCCCCGTTGCTGGTTCGCGCGGCGCGCGGCCTCCACGCTGGACTCCCAGGACACGCGCTCCGCGGAGTCCGCGTTGGCCTGCCAAGCAGCCTGCTCGGTCGTTGCACGTTCCTTCGCACCGACCTTTTCCCGGGCCACCCTTGCCCGGTAGCGCAGCGCTTCCAAACCCCTGACCTTGTGCGCACGGCCGAACAGATCACCGGTCTCGTACTCCGGGAACACAGTCACCGCGTCCAAACCTTCCAGGGCGATCCCCTGCTCGGTGGGGGTCAAATGACTACTGCTCACGAACTGGCCCGCCAGATCGTCACGGTGCCGCATCAACCCTGCGCCGTCGCGATCGCGGCGGTCGTGATCGATCCTCGGATCCGCGGCTCGGGCCGCGACGGCGTGCGCGTGGGCGCGGTAGCGATCCACCGCCTGACTAGTCCAGGTCAGATCCTGTGTTCGGGCCTGGGCCTGCTCCCGCTGCTCGGCCCGGACCACTCGACTGATGTCCTTGCGCGCCTTGCGGCGCTCCAGCCAGTTCCCGGCCTGGGTGTGGCGCTTCATCGCCGCCATCATCGCGACACTGAATTTGCGTACCTCGCCGACGATTTCGTCGACTTCATTGGATTCGGACATGGGTTTCTACTCCTCGGTGGATTCGATGCCGGACAGGAACGCCGCGATCTCGGGATCGTCGGGGCCGGGGAACGACGCGAGTAGCGCGACACGGTCTCGGATGCTGTGCAACGGCAGAGGCAGCTGCTGGGCCTGCCAGTCACCGAACTCGAACCGTGCCCGCCGCAACACAACCCGTGCCCGCCACGACAGCCCACGGCGTGCCGGATCGCTGATTCTGCGGTCGTATTCGGCGTCCAGAGCCTCGGTTTGCTCGCGCCACTGGCGCACCATCGCGAGATCGGCGATCCCGCACGGACCGGTGACAGCGCTGCCCGCGGTCTCGGCCATCCGCCGCCAGATGATGGCTTGGCGGTACTCGGCCACCAGTTCGGTGGCGGTCAACTCCATCAGCTCGACCTGGTCGCTGATCCCGGCCTGAGCGCCGATCAACAGGTCCGATCGGAACTTCGACCGTTTGATATCCCGCTCACGCAGCACCCGCTGTTCGGTCTCCCCATCGGGGACGTAGTGCCATGCGCGGGACTGGGCACGCAGTTCGGTGCGCTCCGCGGCGGTCAGATACCGGCGCCGGCGCCAGTCGGTCCGCAGGATGTACAGGCAGTACACGACCTCTGCCCGCAGCATGACTGTTGCCGCGAGAACGACTCCGCCGGTGAGCGCAAGTGCGATCAGCACCTTGATGTTGTGGTCCATGCCGTTCACTCCCCCGCGCCGATGACGGGGTCGGACGCGGTCGTGAAGGACGCAGCCGGGTCCGCTGCGAGCACGGCGGCACGCAGTTGCGCGGGGAACGCGGCCCAGCGCCGGAACCGGTTGGTGAATTCGGCACGCAGCGAAAGCAAGACCGGCTGTTTGCCGTCGAGCAATGCGGCGATCTGGTGATCCACACCGGGCTCACCCGTCCAAGGCGCGGAGCTGAAGGAACCGCCCCACAGCGTGGCCAGGACGTACGGGTCAAGCCGGGACAGGAAGTCCGCGGCGCCGGTGGCAGGGCCGGTCGGGGCCCCCACGATGAGATGTAATGCCATCTCCCGCAGTTGCACCCAGTAGTAGTCCTGGATCGAGGACTGCTCGAACTGGTCGCCGTCCGCGGCGAGCACCGCGGCAAGAGTGGCGGGCGGCAGTGTCCACAGCCACCCCGGCAGCTCTGGCGTCATCTGAAAAGCGTTGGTAGTCACTATTTTTCCTTTCGATCGATATTTCTGAGGGACCGGATCTACAGGGATCCGGGGTCGGTGGAGGTGCGGCGTATCTCGTAGGCGCGGCGCCGCTCGGCCAGGCGGGTCACCCGCTCGCGCAGCCCGCCGTACTGCTCGGCGACGACGCTCGCGAGCATGCGCACCGAGTCGACGGGGCCGGGGCGGCCGGCGCAGTGCCACCACGCGAACGCGGCCAGCGCCAGCACGTACAGCGACAACGGGCCCGGCAACGGCAGCACCGTGACTGCCGTGCTCGCTGCCACGGTGGTCGCTACCGCCGGTCCCCAGATCCGCACGCTTTCACGGGTTTTCGTGAGTTTGGAGACGTGCGGGGCGACCGTGCGGCCGATGGTTCCGCCGTCGGAGAGGACCGGTACCAGCTGCGCGGCGAGCTGCGCGGCGGTGCTGCCGGCCATGTCGGTGGTGAGCGCTTCCAGGACCTGTTGCTCGTGAGCCTGCTCGGCGGCGCTACGGCCGCCCAGCTCCTCGCCGTGGTCTTCGGGTTCGATCGGATTCGGTTCGGACATGTTCGTATCTCCTTGGTGCGGTGGTGGGTTCAGGCCGGACGGCGTTTGTTCAGATCGATGACCGCTGCCAGCTGATCGGTGCCGGTGGTGGCGGGTGCGGCGAAGTCGGCGATGCCCGGCAACGGGCGCACGTTCTTGAGCTCGTTGTCATCCAGGGGGCTCACCCGGCCCCAGCGGGTGCGGCCCCCGGAGACCTGCACGACATCGCCTTTGGCCATGGCGCGCATACGATTCGGCGGCAGGATGAACTGGTCCGAGTACTGGACGTTGCCCTCGTCGCCGTCGCGGTTGCCGTTGATCAGCTTGTGGCTGTGCTCGAACTTGGGGCGGGTGCCGTAGACCTTGGACAGGGTTTCCGGGTCGGTGGACCGGCCCAGCAGGCTGCCGCCGGACCCGGCATTGATCAGGGCTGCCCGGTTGTCGTCGTCGTAGCCCAGCCCCTGCCAGGACTGCGCGATCCACCACGACCCGATCCCGGCCTTACGCAGGCGCTCGACCCACTTCACCGCGCGGGTCTTGCCATCGGACACCGCGGAGAATTCGTCCACGACCATCAGCGAGGTGCGGCCGTGTTCCTTGTCGGCCAGTTGCTCCAACATCGTTCCCAGCGCACCGAACTGTGACCGCGCCCGATCCGGGGTCTTCACCCCTTCCAGGACGATGTAGATCAGGTCGAAGTCGGTCAGCTCCTTGTCCCCGTCGAAGGCCGAGCCGAGCGAGCGGTAGAGGTTCGCGAATTCGGCGCGTGCGCTGTTCATGACCGGCTGCTTGCCGTCGATCGTGGACTTGATCTCCATGTCCACACCCAGCACGCCCGACCAGAGATCCTCCCCGGCCCGCCCGCCCCACAACTTCGCCAGCTTCAGCACATCGAACCTGGACAGGAACTCCAGCCACGTCCGCGGGGGGTTGTGACCGACCGGGGTCGGTACGCCGTTGATCAGATCGACCCGGGCAGGGGCATCGACGATCAGGTGGATCAGGGTCTCGCGGATCTCGTGGAAGTACTTCTCGGTGTCGGTCGTGGGTGTCGAACCACCCGAGACCATCGCCGACAGGATCGACCGCAGATCATCGACGATCTGCTGCTGGGCCTTCGGGGTCAGCGTGTCGAAGTCGCTACGCGGCCACATGCTCAGTGACACATCGGCCGGGAAGTGCCCGATCCTCTCGGGCCGAACACCCAACGCCAGGAACCACTTCCGCATGCGGGCTGCGACCTTGCGCGATTCCGGGCCGCCGTTGCAGTCCACGACGATCGCGAGCGGGCGACCGGGCCGGTCCAGGCGCCACCACTGCCGATGCCGGATCCAGGTAGTGATGAACCAGGAGAACAGCACCCGCTGCATCAGCGTGGTCTTGCCCGAGCCGCTGGACATGACCGTGGTCATGTGCTCGGCCACGTTGATCCACGGCAGGATCAGCCGAGTCTCGTTGTGGCCCATGAGCGTGCGCATCACACCCGACGGCGGGGCCTGATCGGTTTCCAGCGCCAGGCGCCCGATCACCAGATTCGGGTTCAAGCCACCGGTCGTGCACGGCAGGCGCCGGCGCGAGAGCCGGGCCGCACCGCACTGTTCACGCTGAGCTTGCCTCGATATCGCCCGTTCGGTCCGGGCCGTGCTCCCCAGCCCGACCGTGGCCAGCTGCACCCGGCGGTTGGTGTAGAACACGGTCGCGATCAGCCACGCGGCCGGGATCAGCAACGGCGCCATCCCGAACATCGCGCCGACGAACTGGCCCGCCAGGAACTCCTGCGCCGCCCGGCCGAAGCCGCGGGCAGGGGCGAAGATGTCCCACGCCCACAGCGCCGCAGCGCCGGGCATGAGCAGCACCGACGCGAACATCCAGTTCCGCAGCCGGGCCGGTTTCCAGCCCAGCAGCGTCGCCGGGGCCACGATCGCGACCACACCAGCCAGGACTGTCACCAGTACCGCCGCACCCAGCAGGGCATGCTGGCCGACGCTGTCCCAATGCCAGGCCGCGAAGTCCGGCAGCCAGCCCAACGGGTCGTGCTTGATCCCGATCGGCGGCATTTCCGGATGCACGTGGATACCGGGCTGCTCCACCGTCGTGGCCGGTGCCGGAACGGGCGCGGCCACGGTCTGTGCGCAGTCGTCAGGGGTGATTATCGGGGTGCAGGTCATGATCCGACCGCCTTTCCTTCGTCCCGGCTCGCGGCCTGGGATGTTTCGTGATCAGCGGCTCCGCCCGCGATCACCCGAAGTCCGGGTCGCGCAGCGGGAGAAGCTGATTCGGGCTTTTTGGTGTCCAGAAGGTCGTCCAGATCCAGCAGCGTCAACTTCGGGCCGCTGGATAGATCCAGACCCGCCGCCGCCGTCCGGATCACGTTCTTCACCGCGTCCCCGCGGCAGAAGTACTTCACCCCGACGCAGTCCGCCCGCTCGGCGGCGCGCAGGGCTTGCGCGACCGAAGAGCGCGCTGCCGCAGCGTTTTTCGCGGTCAGCTCGACCTCGACCGCCCACAACTCCCCGGCGCTGTTGAAGTAGCGGCCGTCGTGGATGTGCGGGCGGGCCTGCCCGGCCGGCACGATCCCGACCTCGGCGCGCAGGGTGCGCTCGCAGATCCAGCGCTCCAGATCCATCCCGGTCAGTGCCAGCCGCAACTGGAACACCGCCTTGGTATGGGCAGCCATCTTCGGTGTCGGCACCCAGTACCGCACCGACCGGCCCATCAGCGCCTCCGCCGATGCCTTCGTGGGAAATCGCCACGACGGCCCCGGTACCGGCCGCACCCGCTTGGCGCTGATCATGTTCGCGGCTTGCCATTTCGCCGTGATCCGGTAAGCGCGGTTGAGGCTCACGCCCAGCATCAGGGCAATCACATCCAGCGGCGCCCCGTACATTTCGGCCAGAATCATCAGACCGGCCATGTCCCGCGGCGAGAGCCGATAGCTCATCGCTCCACCCCCTCCCGATCAGCGGTGCGGGTCACCGCGTCGGCCAGGGCGTTGCCCGAGCCCGCATATCCGGCAAGCGGGCTGCGGTTGGGCGAGCGGGAAAACCTCTCGTCCTCGGGGCAGTTGCAGGGATCGGGCAGGTACTCCCCGCACCGCAGCCACTGACCCACCTCACGGCCGACGGTCTTCACCTGCGCTGGCTCGGGCAGCTCCACCCGGATCATGCGATCGGTCTGACCGAGTCGTTTCGCGGCCTCGGCCAGGTGCGGAATCTCGGTTATCGGCACCAGCACCGACCGTTTCGGGTCCGCGGGCTGCTCGCGGTGCTGTTCGATCCGGGGACGGCTCATCGGTCCATCCCGTCTCGTTCGGTGCTGTGGGTCATTGCGTCGGCCAGGGCGTTGCCCGGGCTCGCATATCCGGCCAGAGCACTGGTGGGTGTGTCCCAGCCCGAGCCCGGTTCGGTGGTTTCCTCGAACTCGCTGCGGCTGATGCCATGCCGCTCGGCGGCCCGCAGCTGGTGCTCACGGGTGGCTTTCGCCAGCGCCTCCAGCTGGGCCTCGGTCGGAGGCCGCTTCGGTGCGCTCTTGCCCACATCGAACAGGTGCGCCACGTACTCGCGCCCCCGCCGCTGAAACGGCAACTTGCCTGCGATGTCCTGCCCGTTCGGCCGCAAACCCTCGGCAGCGAGCTGGCGACGAGTCCGCAGATGCGTTGGCGCAGTGCGCCACTGGTAGGTGGGAATGCCGTCACTCATGGCTTCACCGCCCAGGTCGGCTTGCCGCATTCGGCAGGCAGCACGGCCACCTGTACGCCCGGGGCCGGGCATACCACGACCGTCGGCGCCTGCTCAGCCCGCCGGCCGAACAACAGGCACCCGCCGGCGGCGAATGCGAACACCAGCAGCCACAGCACGACCGTGTACGCAGGTGGCATCGAATGCGACTGCCGCACAACCTCTCTCGCGGGCGGCTCAGGGGTGTACCAGGAATCGACAACGCCGATCGGCTCGGCGGTCTCGCGGTTGAACGTGTACTGATACCGCTGCGACTCGCTCATCGCCGCCACATCCCCGAACGGCCCCCGCGACCACTCGCGGCGCGCAGGAACCAGCGCGCGCCGAACACGATCACAGCGGCCCAGATGATCCTGTCGAAAACGAATCCCGGCGCGCTGAACAGCGCGATCACGAAGAAGATGAAGACGATCAGGAAGAGACTCAGCCGGTTCATCACTGGTCCTCCTCTTCATCGGCATCGATGTAGAGGTGACTCAGGCTGGAGTTCGCCTGGTCAAGATTCCGCCCCAGCAACTCGGTGACTGCTCGCGCCTTGCTGAGCCACCCGGCTGCTTCCGCCGCCGCGTTGATTGCCAGCCAGTGATCACCACTGCGTTCGCCGTCGTGAGCGAGGCGGGTCTTGTTCTGCAACCGATCCGCCCACCGCGCAAGCTGGCTGAATACCTGTTCTGCGCTGCGTACGGACGTCACCAGTCGGCTGAGAGATACGTACACATCAGCGGGGGCTGCAAGTGCTCCGCTGTCGCTGCGGCGAGTCGCGTGGGCGAGGTACCGCCACAAATCCTCGATCGTGTCCGCAGCAGCAATAACGGACTCGGCCGTATGCGGACCGTCCATCGGCCACAGCGCATTCACGATGTCCGCGCGGTCGATCTTTTTCGGGTCACTCATCGCGTCACCTCGTCGGTGACCGAGACGATCTCGGCAGCGATGGTGCCGATCCCGAGCGCCTTCGCCACGCGAGCATCGGCGATCCCGGCATCCAGAAGGTCTCGCAGTGCAATGGCCTGTTCGACCGTCAACTGCGTGGACATGTCGCCGTACTCGCCCCAACGGCACACATCGAGGCAAACCTTGTCGAGCGGGGCGAAATACTTGACCCGGAAGGAACCGCGGACGCTGATAGAAACAGCCACGTTGTCTACGTCCGCGGCGTAGCCATGGCCATCGAGCGTGGTCACGTGGTTGTCGAAGTTGTCCCGCATCACGCACCGACTCCCTGGCTCAGGGGGCGGACCAGCGCGAGAACCTGATCGCGATCGACCTTGATCAGTCGCGGACCAACCTGGAAACCCTCCAGAAGGCCACTGTCGACCCAGCGCCGGATGGTCCGGGGATGAACTCCGCCGGCCAAGTCCGCCGCATCGCGAAGGCTGATCAGCGTTTTGCGCGCTCCGAATGAACTGCTCCGCCTGCTCATGAACATCACTCCTCTAACAATCAGTCCGACATCAGATCTACCGTCTGATGTCTCTAACGTTAGATCTGATGTCTTCTGATGTCTAGACATAGATGCGTTTTTCATCACAAACATGCGGCTATCGGAAGACATCCCACGTCAGGGAGGTTGCACAGATATCAACTGATAGGTTCTGTTTGCCAATACAGACAACAGAGGAGGGGTGCGTGGACATCACAGGGGACGCGAAACACCGTCAGATCGCCCGTGAGATCCGCAACGAGATCGAATCGGGTCGGCTGCGGCCCGGCCAGAAGTTGCCCTCTACGCGGGTATTTGCCGAACAGTTCGGCGTGAGCGTCGCGCCGGTCAACGACGCGATGGCCGTCCTCGAAGTGGAGGGGCTGATTGTTAGCCGACCGCGCTCCGGCCGGTTCGTCAGCGAGACCGCCACCCCTGGAGCGCCACGCCCCCGGCGAGGCCGACCTCAGGTGATATACGTCGGCGGCTACGCGGGTAGCGGAAAGACAGAGTTCGGGCGCATCCTGGCGAAAAAGACCGGTTGGGCGATGCTAGACAAGGACACCATCACCAGGGCAGTAGTCGACACGGCCCTCGTGCAATTGGGCAGCACCGTCTCCGACCGCGAATCGCCGATCTACCTGGATTTCGTACGCCCTGCCGAGTACGAGTGCCTTGCCGCCACAGTTCGCGAGAACGTCGGTTGCGGAGTATCTGTGGTCACGACCGCGCCGTACCTCAAAGAGTTCGGATCCGAAGCATGGTTTCGTCGTACAGCGGCTGAACTAGACGCGATGGGCGCCGATATGGAGGTGGTCTGGATCCGATGCCAGCCGGATTCGATGCATTCGTATATCACTCGCCGCGGTGCAGCACGCGACAGCGGGAAGCTCGCCAACTGGGATGGCTACGTACGCGGTATCAACATCGCATTCGAACCTCCCTGGCAGCACACCATCGTCATGAACGACCCCGACTCCCCGCCCCTGCCGGAGCAGGCAGATGAACTGATCAAATCCCTTAGGGACTGAGCATGGACACCGCGATCGTGATGTACGGTCCGCCGGCGGCGGGCAAGGACACCGTGACGGCCTCACTAGCTGGGGTCGACAACAAGTTCCGGCACTACCACCGCATCAAGGTCGGCCCCGGCCGTACTGCGGGATACCGGATGGCCTCGACCGCCGATCTCGACCATTTGACCACTGCGGGCGAAGTCATCTATTCGAACAGCCAGTACGGCTCTACATACCTCATCGATCGGGTTGAGCTGAACCGGATGCTCACCGCCAGCCAGATTCCAGTTCTCCACGTAGGCCAGCCAGAGGCCATCGGCACGCTGCTGGCCGCTGCTCCCGCAATTCGGTGGGTCGTAGTCGAATTGTGGTGCCCGCGTGATGTTGCCGCAGAGCGCGCGGCAGCTCGAAATACCGGTGACGTCACAGAACGCCTGGCAGCCTGGGACGCAACTCCAAAACTCATGGTTGCTGATGTACGGATCGACACAGGGTCAATCGATCCCGCTGGAGCTGCCGACCAGATCGTTGATGCAGTTCGTGCGGCCCAGTCCTCGATCATCGTTCCCGCGATGCACCTCGTACATCCAGACGGCTCGCTGGATCTGGCTGCGACCCACCGTCACGCGGTTTCAGCTGCAGCGGGGTGGGTCGACTGCTTCCTGATCAACGGCTCAACTACAGCTGGCAGTGAGCTGACCAGTGCCGAACGCACAGCCGTTCTTGATACATGGCTGAATGCGGTCGATCCCAGTCGACTGCTCGCCTGCGCGTGGTCTTGTGATGACGTTGCGACCGCCGTCGACCATGACATAAGGCCAATGGCAGTGCTACAGGCCGATACTCGGCCAGCGGCTGAACAGCTCCTTCGGACTCTGCCGGCCGGATCAACGATCTACAGCCACCCAATGTTCGGCTGTACATTCGATGCCGAGTTGGCGGCTTGGGCCAGAAGCGCAGACCATCTGCCATCTGGCGGGAAGCTCGCAAAGGTCAGCCTGACCGAAATCGCGGAGATCCGGCACGCTGCACCCACATTCGAGACATGGGACGGCTCCTCGCGACGGATCCGACAGTCGATTGACGCGGGTGCGGCTGGCGTCGTCGCCACGCCGCTTGCCGCCTCGCTTACGGAACTACCGCCGCGCAGTCTTGCGCAGATTCAGCGCACCGTCGACGGTGTCCAGGCCAAGCTCGACCAGCTCCCGAAACGGGCAGCCAAGCGCGGTTGGCTACTGGATCAGATTCAAAGCTGACCAGGTCACCGCCATGGTCACAATCTCGAACGTGGGGCAGAGTATCGCCTACCATGGGGCATATATGGGGCAGACAGATGTTTTGGCGTGTACGCTCGTGTCGCGTAAGTGCTATCTGAATAGCGCAGGAAAAGGCTGTACAGATAGCATTTAATGTCACTGATGTTGACCTATGTCATGGGGTTTGGTACCGAGTGATTAGAACGGACTTTTAATCCGCAGGTCCCAGGTTCGAGCCCTGGTGGGGGCACAGTTGTCGGGGGGCCCGGATCCTATATTCGGGCCCCTCGCCACATCCGCGAATCCGTGGCAATCTGTCCGGATTTCGCCTACCGTGACCTCAGTAGGGCTTTTCCCGGGACCCAACACCACAGGCGGAGTTCATGACTTCCTTCGATGACCTGCTCTCCAATGTGCCCGTCGCACAGATCGCCGACAAGCTCGGAGTCGACGAAGCGACCGCGACCAGCGCCATCAATGCGGCTATTCCTGTTCTGCTCGGCGGATTCCAGGCACAAGCCGGCAACCCCGAGGAAGGCCTGAATCTGGAGGGCGAAGTCGCCAACCAGCCGGTCGGCCTACTCGACGGTGGCGTCAATATCGATCACGTGGATACGGACTCCGGTGACAAGATCGTCGATCAGACGTTCGGCGCCGAGAAGAACACGGTGATCAGCGCCCTCGGTAATGTCGGTGGTGGCAACGGCCAGGACCTGATGGCCAAGCTGCTCCCCATGCTGGCCCCCATCGTTCTCGCCTATCTTGGTAAGAAGGCAATGGGTGGTGGCGGTGCGGCCACCGGCGGTGAGGCCGCGGCCAGTGGCGGCGGCGGCATCGGCGATATCCTCGGCAGCCTGCTCGGCGGCGCCACCGGCGGTAAGGGCGGCGGCGGTCTCGGGGACATCCTCGGGAAGGCCGTCGGCCAGAATGCCGGCAGCGTGCTCGGCAATGTGCTGGGCGGTTTGCTCGGCAACAAGAAGTGACAAAGCACCCAGAGCCGGTGTGCGGCTAACGAACTGCGGCTCGCGGCGATAGACAGAACGCCGCGGGCCGCTGCCATATGACATCCCTCACTAGCCCCGCAATGGCACACGGATGAGTTTCACATCACCCTACGGTGCCGTAAGGTATGGGCCGCGGCGGCAGGCCGGCGAGGGTAGACAGCTGGATCGCAGAAATACGAAGGGCTTATTTATGGCAAAGGATCTGACTCAACTCGAGCTACTGGCGGAGTTGGAGCCGGTTGCCGCGGAAAACGTCAACCGCCACCTCTCCATGGCCAAGGAATGGCACCCGCACGATTACGTGCCGTGGGACGAAGGCCGCAACTTCGCCGAAATGGGTGGCGTGGACTGGGATCCGTCGCAGTCACGGCTGAGCGAGCTGGCCAAGGCGGCCATGATCACCAACCTGCTCACCGAGGACAACCTCCCCTCCTACCACCGCGAGATCGCCGAGAACTTCTCCCAGGACGGCGCCTGGGGCACCTGGGTCGGCCGCTGGACCGCCGAGGAGAACCGGCACGGTATCGCCATCCGCGACTACCTGGTGGTCACCCGCGGCGTCGACCCGGTCGCGCTGGAGCAGGCGCGCATGATCCACATGACCAACGGCTTCGCTTCTCCCTCACAGGTATCCGATATGGATGCCGGCTTCCTGTACTCGGTCGCCTACGTGACCTTCCAGGAACTCGCGACCCGCGTCTCGCACCGCAATACCGGCCGCGTCTGTGACGACCCCATCGCCGACCGGATGCTGCAGCGCATCGCCGCCGACGAGAACCTGCACATGATCTTCTACCGGAACCTGTGTGGCGCGGCGCTCGACCTGTCGCCCGACCAGACCATCGATGCCATCACGCTCATCCTGGAGAACTTCCAGATGCCGGGCGCGGGCATGCCGAACTTCCGCCGCAATGGCGTCCTGATGGCCAAGCACGGCATCTACGACCTGCGGCAGCACCTCGAAGAGGTGGTCAACCCGGTGCTCAAGAAGTGGCGCATCTTCGAGCGCGACGACTTCACCGCACGCGGCGAGCAGACCCGTGAACGCCTCGGCCTCTTCCTGGAGAAGCTGTCCGGCGACGTGCTGAAGTTCGAAGAGCAGCGCGACCGCATGCTGGCCCGCGAGGCCGCCAAGGCCGAGAAGTTGCTCGCAAGCACCTCTCGCTGACCCTCGCAGAACGTACGAAGTGCCCCGGACCTGGCCTGTGGTCCGGGGCACTTTCGTCTCAATGAGACAATGGATGCCGTGACAACGTCGCTCGAAGCCTCCCGGACCGCGCTGCGGATCGGACCGTACCCGGTCGATCCGCCCGTCGTGCTGGCTCCGATGGCCGGTATCACCAATGTCGCCTTCCGCACCCTGTGCCGCGAATTCGGCAGTGCCACCTCGATCTACGTGTGCGAGATGATCACCGCGCGCGCCGTGGTGGAGCGCAATGAGAAGACGCTGCACATGATGTCGTTCGGGCCGGACGAGAGCCCGCGCTCCATGCAGCTGTACGCCGTGGATCCGAAGACCGTCGGCGAGGCCGTGCGCATCATCGTCGGCGAGGGCTGGGCCGACCACATCGACCTCAATCTCGGCTGCCCGGTCCCCAAGGTGACCCGGCTCGGCGGCGGCGCGGCCCTGCCCTACAAGCGGCAGCTCTTCCGCGACATCGTCAAGGCCATGGTCTCGGCGGCCGAACCCGCCGGAGTGCCGATCACCTTCAAGTTCCGCATCGGCATCGACGACGATCACCACACCTACCTCGATACCGGGCGCATTGCCGAGGGTGAAGGCGCGGCCGCCGTCGCCCTGCACGCCCGCACCGCCGCCCAGCGCTACTCCGGCGAGGCCGACTGGACCGCCATCGCGCGGCTCAAGGAGGCCGTCACCAGCATTCCGGTGCTCGGCAACGGCGATATCTTCAGCGCCGCCGACGGGGTGCGCATGATGGCCGAGACCGGGTGCGACGGCGTCGTGGTCGGACGCGGATGCCTCGGCCGCCCTTGGCTTTTCGGAGAATTGCAGGCCGCACTGCGTGGTGAGCCACTGCCCGACGCGCCGAATCTGGGCCGGGTCGGCGAGATTCTGCGGCGGCACACCGAACTGCTCGTCGCGCACGACGGCGAGGACAAGGCCATGCGCGATATCCGCAAGCACATGGCCTGGTACCTGATGGGCTTCCCGATCGGCGGGGACCTGCGGCGCAGTTTCGCCACGGTCAGCAGCATGGACCGGCTCATCGACCTGATCGGGCAGCTCGACCCGACTGTGCCGTTCCCGAAGGACGCCGAGGGCCCGCGCGGACGTCAGGGCTCGCCCGGCAAGGTCGCCCTGCCCGAAGGCTGGCTCGACGATCCCGAGGATCCCACCGTCCCCTGCGCCGCCGACGTCATGCACAGCGGCGGCTGACGATTCGTTCATCGGGCAGACCTCGCCACTGACGCCGGTCGATACGAGAATCGCAGGTCAGTACCGCTGCCGGTGACCGCGCCGATCATGTTCCCCGACCGAGGACCACCTCCCTGGCAGACTGCTCCGGAACAGCCCCGACCGCGCTGCCGCTCGACTCGCCGAGCACCGGCGTCTGAACCTCGGCGTGGCGGGACCGGGAACAGGGCGAGCCAAGCCCGGGCGATTTCTCTCCGGGTGGTCCATCGTGGCGAAATCGTTATCATGACGGTCGGCATCGAAAAGCAAAGTGAGGTTCGCTGGTGGGTGACGATCGGTACGGGCGTACGCCACGGCCCGGAGGTCCCGCCCCGTGGGAGCGCTACCCCGCGGACGCCGAGGATGATCGGCCACGCACCTCCCGCCGCTCCCGGCACACCGACAATCCCGATCCGGAATCCGCACCCATCTCGGTACAGGATCTGGTCGAACGCGTCGACAGCGAACGTAAGTCCCGGCGCCGCCGCCGCGATGACGACACACCGGAGACCAGCGGGCGCCCAGCACAACCCGGCGCCGACCCCGCCGGCCGCCGCTCCGCCCCGCCCGACACCACGGGTGCGCGGCGACCGGCAGCACCTCCGAATCCCTTCGCCCCCAATACTTCCCGGCACGCGAACGAGGGCACCGGTGCACAACCGGCCCTACCTCCCGGCAGCGGCGCGCTGCCACCGGGCACCGGCGCACAGCGCGCGCTACCTCCGGAGTTGTTGAACTCCACCGGATCCCAGCGCGCCGTCCCGGATTCGCCTGTCGCGGGCGCTGCTCCCGCAGCCACCACCGGTGCGCGCCGCGCGGTACCCGCCCCGCCACGCACCGACCAGACGGCCGATCCGATCACCGAAGAGCTACCCCCGGTCGCTGCGCCGCCGCGGGCCAAGCGCCCCAAGCCGATCCGCGTCACCGCCCAGGTCGAATCGCCCGCCGACTATCCGACCACCGCACTGCCGGCGGCCGAACCACCGGCCACGCCGGAACCGAGCACCGCACTGCCGGCAGCGGTCGGCGCAAAACCGTTGTCCCGCTTGGCCGCCGGACGCCTGCGCAAACATCGGCGGCTGCGGCTGGCCGCGCGCACCGCGCTCGCACTCTTCGCGGTGATCGCCATGCTCATCACCGGCGGCGGCTGGAGTTACCTGCGCGCCAAGGACAATAACTTCCAGCAGGTGTCCGCCCTCGACGACAATTCTCCAGATGTCGTCGACGCCGACGGCCAGACCGGTGACGAGAATTTCCTCATCGTCGGCACCGACACTCGCGCGGGCGCCAACTCCCAACTCGGCGCGGGCTCCGAGGACGATGCCGAGGGCGCGCGCTCCGACACCGTCATGCTGGTGAACATTCCGGCCAATCGGGCTCGCGTGGTGGCCGTTTCGTTCCCGCGTGATCTGGATGTCAGCCGCCCGGTCTGCGAGGGCTGGAACAATGACAAGGCCGCCTACACCGGCGAGAGCTTCCCGTCCGCCATCGGCGACAAACTCAATGCCACCTATGCGCTGGGCGGGCCGAAATGCCTGACCAAGGTGATCACCAAACTGTCCGGGCTCAAGATCAACCACTTCGTCGGCATCGACTTCTCCGGCTTCGAATCCATGGTGGACGTGGTCGGCGGCGTCGAGGTCTGCACCACCAAACCGCTCGTCGACGACATTCTCGGCACGGTGCTCACCACCCCCGGCAAGCAGATCATCAATGGCTCCACGGCTTTGGACTATGTGCGCGCCCGGCACGTCCAGGGCGAGGAACGCAGCGACTACGACCGCATCAACCGACAGCAGCGCTTCCTGTCCTCACTGCTGCGCAGCGCACTCTCCAGCAAGGTGCTCTTCGATCCGGGCAAGCTGAACGGATTCATCGACGCCTTCGCCCAGCACTCGTTCATGGACAATGTGAGCACCAAGGATCTGCTCATGCTCGGGCGATCCATGCAGAAGGTGCAGGCCGGGGCCATCACCTTCCTGACCGCGCCCACCGCGGGCACCACGTCCTACGGCAATGAGATTCCGCGCGAATCCGATATCAAGGCCATCTTCCGCGCCGTCATTGATGATCAGCCGCTGCCCGGTGAGAAGAAGTCCGACCCGGTCGCCACGTCGGCCGCGCCGGTCGCCGCGCCGAAGCTGATGGCCGTCGACCCGAGCACGGTGTCGCTCCAGGTCTCCAACGGCTCGGGCGTCGCCGGCGTGGCCTCCACTGCCGCAACCAAACTCGCCAATCAGGGCTTCCAGATCTACAGCACCGGCAATTACGCGGACGGCACCTCACCCAAGACCACCGTCCGCTATTCCAGCGGGCACGAGGCCGCGGCGGCCACCGTCGCGAGCTCCATCGCGGGCTCGACCCTGGAACCGGCGAGCGGTCTGGGCAGCATTGTCGAGGTGGTGCTCGGCACCGATTACGCGGGCACCGTGCACGCGCCGACCGCCTTCGGCCAGCCGCTCCCCGACACACCGACCGACGCCGGCGGCGCAAGTGCGGCACCCGTCACACTGCCGTCGGATCTGGAGCATGTGAACGCGGCGGACGACACCTGTAAGTAGGCGGGCGCCCACACCCGGCCTACGTGCGGTGACTTTGCCGGAGCCAACCGGCACCGATGATTCACCCACCGTTGGTGACTTGGTCAGCGGCTACCACTAATGTCTTGATTCATGCGTGTCATCTACAACGAACAAATGGCCGAGCTCGCCGATCTGCTCGGTGGCATGGCCGGGCTCGCCGGATCGGCCATGGAGCGTGCGACGAATTCGCTGCTCAATGCCGATCTCGAGCTCGCGGAGCAGGTGATCACCGAGTACGACCGGATCGCCGAAATGATCCAGCTCGCCGAAGAGAAGGCCTTCGCGCTGCTGGCGCTGCAGGCTCCCGTTGCCGGCGATTTGCGCCAGGTGGTCAGCGCGATCCAGATCGTCTCCGATGTGAATCGCATGGGCGTGCTCTCGCTGCACGTGGCCAAGATGACGCGCCGGCGCTTCCCGAATCACGCCGTCCCCGCGGCCGTGAACAGCTACTTCGCCGAGATGGGCCGCATCGCGGTCAAGATGGGCGCCACCGCCAAAGAGGTGCTGGAGACCCGCGATCCCGATCGCGCGGCCAAGCTCACCGATGACGACGAGGCGATGGACGACCTGCGCAAGCACCTGTTCACGCTGATCATGGACCGCGACTGGCAGTTCGGCGTCGCGGCAGCCGTGGACGTCGCGCTGCTGGGCCGCTACTACGAGCGCTTCGCCGACCACGCCGTGGAGATCGGCCGTCGCGTCGTCTTCCTCGTCACGGGAGTGCTTCCGCCCGACCCGGATTCGGAGAAGGAAAGCATCTGACTTTCCCGGCAGGAACCGCGCTCCGGCGCTCGCACACGACACGGTGCGGGCGCCGGAGGCGTATATCAAGCCTGTTTCACCGTGTCCTCGACCGCCGGATCGGTTGCGGCAGGGTCGGTCTCGCGCCAGCCCAGCAGTACCGACGGGCCGCGTTCCGCCCGCCACGGCAGCGCCAGCGCCACCACGATCGCGGCCACCACCAATGTGCCCACCGCGACGTAGGAGGCGACCTGCGAGCCCTCCATGGCGGCGACCTTCATGGCGTGGATGAGATCCGCTTTCGCCGGCGCCAGTAGCGGATTCACCGGCGCCTTCACAATCTCCAGCACACTGATCGGCGTATTGCCCGCCAGTTCCTTCTGCTGCGGATTCATGATCTGCGCGGGAATCCCGGCGATCCGGCCGCTCACATGCGCGGCATAGATCGACGTCATGATCGAGCCCAGCACGGCGACACCGAGCGCGCCACCCACCTCACGAGTGGTGTCGTTGACCGCCGAACCCGCGCCCGCCTCCGCCAAAGGCACCGAGCCCATGATGGATTCGGTCGCCGGACCCTGAACCACCGCGAAGCCCAGGCCCATCAGAATCATGGACACCACCACCGGTCCCACGTACTCGGTGTCGACCGTGGTGCGCCCGGCGATGTACATGGCCACCGCGAGAATGAGCAGCCCGCTCACCACCATGGCCGTGGTGCCGAACCGCTGCGCCATCATGGTCGCGATCGGTGCGCCGAATCCCACCGCCACCGCGAAAGGCAGTGAGTGGATACCGAATTCGAGCGGCGTCAACTCCTTCACGCCCTGGAAATACTGGGTGATCAGGAACAGGAAGCCGAAGGCGGCGAAGTAGGAGACGGTGATCGCCAGCGATGGCAGCGCGAACCGGCGATTGCGGAACAGCCGCATATTCAGCACCGGCGCCGCCACCCGCAGCTCCCAGCTCACGAACACCGCCAGCGCGATGATCGAAAGCAGGTATCCCGCAATGCTTTGCGTCGACAGCCAGCCGTGCTTTGGCGCCTCGATGATCGACCACACCAGGGCGGTCACACCCACCAGTGACAGCAGAATTCCAATGCGGTCGAGCCGGGCCACATGATCGGCGCGCGACTCCGGAACCGTGATCACCACTGCCGCAATGGCAACGAGCGCCACCGGGACATTGATCCAGAACACCGAATGCCAGGAGAAATACTCCAGCAGCCAGCCGCCGATGGTCGGGCCGATGGCAACGGCCATACCGGCCATTGCCGTCCACGCCGCCACCGCACCGGCACGCTGGCGCGGCTCGGTGAAGATATTGATCAGCAGGGCCAGGGTCGCGGGGAACACGACCGCCGCGAACACGCCCATGCCCGCGCGGGCCGCAATGACCTGCCCCAGACCGGAGGACAGCGCGCCGGCCGCCGACATGATCGCCACACCGATCAGGCCGATGATCATGAAACGCCGACGCCCGAACCGATCGCCGAGATGCCCCATGGCGAGCAGCAGTCCCGAGAAGGCCAGCGTGAACGCGTCCACAATCCACTGCAGGCCGCTCATGTCGGCCTGCAGCTGCACCGCCATGGACGGCAGCGCCACATTCACCAGCGTGTTGTCCAGCACCACAAGTAGTTCCGCGAGGCAGATCGCCACCAGTGCGGCAATCCGCCCCCGCTGACTCAACCCCGATGTAGCTCGGCCGGATTGCCGGCTCGCCATTGACACCGTCATCTCGGCACCTCCTTAGTAGACCGATCGGTTTACCTACCCGAGCAGACTATCTGTGACCGAGAGTTGCACACAATCCCCCACGCCCCATATGACGCAGGCCACACCCCCGATCCTGGGCGAAAAGCTACTGGCACTCCCGAGCCGAATAGCCCGGAGTCGCCGGTAGTCGACGCGTGAATCCGACCCGCTCAGGCCCATATTTCAGGCCGGCAGGTTCGTGCCCCGGCGCTGAACCGGCAGCACGGCCTGCGCCCGTTGTCCGCGGCGGGCCGGGGACAACGCAGCCTGAATCTCGGAATGCCAGCTCGAAATCAGGGATGCAGGGCTCGGAAGACGCGGTAGAGCTCGGCCTTGTCCTCGAAGCCGATGCCCGGAGTGTCGGTCAGCCGAAGCCGCCCGTGCTCGATGCGAGCGTGATCGGCGAAACCTCCGGTGGGCTGGAACTCACCCGGATAGGACTCATTGCCGCCGAGCCGCAGGGCCGCGGCAATGTGCAGCGAGAACTGGTGTCCGCCGTGCGGAATACAGCGGCGGGCGGACCAGCCGTGCGCCCGCAGCATGTCCTGAATGCGCAGGTACTCCACCAGCCCGTAGCCGAGCGCCGGATCGAACTGCAGGTAGTCGCGGTCCGGGCGCATGCCCGCATACCGGAGCAGATTGCGCGCATCCTGATGCGAGAAGAGGTTCTCACCGGTGGCCAGCGGGCCGGGGTACCGCTCGGACAAGGTCGCGTGCAGGGCGAAATCGAGCGGATCGCCGGGCTCCTCGTACCAGCGCAGGCCGTACGGCTCCAGCGCCCGCCCGTAGGCCAGCGCGGTGTCGAGATCGAAGCGGCCGTTGGCGTCCACGGCGAGCCGGGAGCCGTCGCCGTCGAGCACCTCCAGCACGGCCTCGACACGCTTGACGTCATCACCCAGTGGCGCACCGCCGATCTTCATCTTGACCACGTCGTAGCCCTGGTCCAGAAAGCCCCGCATCTCCTCCTGCAGCTGCGCCAGCTCCTTGCCCGGCGCGTAGTAACCGCCTGCGGCATAGACGAATACGTCATGGTCGGGCTCGCCGAGACCGTAGTGGCCGACCAGCCATCGATAGAGAGGCAGCCCGGCGAGCTTGGCGTTCAGATCGAACAGCGCCATATCGATCACGCCGACGGCCACCGAGCGTTCCCCGTGCCCGCCCGGTTTCTCATTGCGCGTCATCAGGTTCCACGCCCGCGCGGGATCGATGAAGCCGCCGTCCTCGGTCTGCATTTCCTCGGGCGCCGCCCGCATCAGCCGCGGAATCACCCTGCGGCGCAGGATCTCCCCCGCGCTGTAGCGACCGTTGGAATTGAAGCCGTAGCCCACCACCGGTTTTCCGTCCCGCAGGACGTCACTGACCACCGCGACGATCGAACAGTCCATGGCGCTGAAATCGATGAAGGCATTGCTCATGGACGAGCTGATCGCCACGGTGCCTTCGTGAATAGCGACGATACGAGGCATATCTACACTCCTTGAACGTTTTTCGGGCGATACCCGAGGGCTTGGGCGGCGGGCACGGGATCCAGCCCGCCCGGCTCCCACCGCGCAATGACCACGGTGGCCACCGCATTGCCGAGCACATTGGTCAAAGCCCGGAGAAGGGAAAGGAATCGATCCACCGACAGCACCAGCGCCAGCCCCGCGACCGGCACCAGCGCGGTGGCCGCCACGGTATTGGCGAGCGTGATGAAGGCCGAACCACTGATCCCCGCAGTGCCTTTGGAGAGCAGCAGGAAGACCAGGAACAGCCCGAGCTGATCACCGGCACTCAGCGGAACGCCGTAGACCTGCCCGATGAACACCACACAGATCGGCACCACCACCGCGACGCCGTCGAGATTGAAGGAGAACCCGGTCGGCACCACGAGGCCCACCACACTGCGGTGACAGCCGGCCTCCTCCAGCCGCTGCATCAATTGCGGCAGTACGGCTTCCGACGAGGAGGTGCCCAGCACCACCAGCAGTTCCCGGCGCAGGGTCCGGATCAGCCGCAGCAGCGAGAATCTCGCCAGCCGAGCCACCCCGCCCAGCACCACGATCACGAAAACCAGTAGCGCCAGCGCGGATACGGCCACCAATCGCATCAGGGCCGTCAAGGTCTCCGGCCCGTATTTACCGACCGTGGCCGCCACCGCGCCGAAGGTGCCGATGGGCGCGAGCAGCATGATCATCCGGATCATCCGGAAGAACACCTCGGTCAGCTTGGTGCAGGCGCCCAGAATCGGTGTGGTGACACCGGCCGGCAGCCGCAGCAGTGCGATGGCGAAGAGCACCGCGAAGACGAGCACCTGAATGATGTGCCCCGTCGCGAAGGCATTGACGGCATTGTCCGGCACCACATCCGCGAGGAACGCGCCGAACGAGGTATTCGCCGCATCACCCTTCACATAGCTGGAGAGGTCACCCGCCGCATGTCTGGGCTGCGCGACACCCACGCCGGGCCGGAGCAGGTCGACCGCAAGCAGGCCGATCAGCATGCCCACGGTGGTGACAACCTCGAAATAGATCAAGGCGCGCACCGCGATCCGCCCTACCGCCTTCAACCCGCCCGTCGCCACGATGCCGGTGACGGTCACCAGAAACACGATCGGCGCGATGAGCATCTGGATCAATGCGATGAAGGCCTGTGCCACCGGCTGCATATTCGATGCGGCGGCCGGGGCGACCATCCCGAAAACGGCCGCCACGACGGCCGCGACGAGCACCTGGAAGGTGGTATTGGTGAGAACTCTGCGCCAGCGCGGCGGCGGGGCCGCCGACTCCGGCACGGTATCGAGCGCGGCAGTGCTCATCCGACCCACCGCCCGGATTCACTCGGGCCGCACGCGAGTCGAACGCAATGCGTCCCGGTCCACGGTGAGCCCGAGCCCGGGCCGGTCCGGAACCGTCAGCACCCCGTCGATCGGTTCCGGCGAATCCGGGAACAGCAGCTTGCCGACCTGCGCCATACCGAGATGCCACTCCAGTAGCCAGCCGTTCATGAGCCCGGCCAGCGTGTGCAGATTGAACAGCGGCCAGCCGCCGCCGTGCGCGAGCGGCAGGTTGTAGATCTGGGCGAGGTGCGCGGCCTTGCGGGCCTCGGTGAAACCGCCGCAGTAGCAGACATTCGGCTGCAGAATATCGACGGCCTGCCGCTCGACCAGCTCCCGCAGCCGCCAGCGATGCCCCTCCATCTGGCCGGCCGCCAGCGGAATCGCGGTGTGCGCGCGCAGATCCGCCATGGCGCGGGCGTCGTTCTGGTGCAGCGGCTCCTCGAACCAGGTGAGGTTCAGATCTTCCACCGCGTGACAGAGATATTTGGCCTCGGCGGGCGTGAACAGATAGTTGGCGTCGATCATCAGGTCGATGTCGTCGCCGATCTCATTGCGTACGGCCCGGATTCGAGCCGCATCCTCACGCCAGCCACCCGGATCCACGGCAACCACGAGTTTCAGCGCCGTAAAGCCCTGCTCCAGTTGCAGTCTCGCCGCGGCGGCCAGCGTTTCCCGGTCGTACTGCGGGAATCCGAAGGTCGCGTAGACGGGCACACCGGTGCGGGCGCCGCCCAGCAAACTGGCCACCGAACGGCCCGCCGCCTTGCCCTGGATATCCCACAGCGCGATATCCAGCAGGGACAGGGCGCTGGAGACCACCCCGGTCATGGCCCGGGGATTCAGTGTGCGCCAGACCCTTTGGTGTACGGCCTCGACCTCGCGCGGGTCCATGTCCACCACGGCCGGCAGAAAATGCTCCTGTAGCGCGACCACCACGGCCCGGGCCAGGAAGTGCCCCGTCAGCGCGACGCCGGTGATCCCCTCGTCGGTCTCCACCTCGCAGAAGACGAACTCCTTCTGCTCCTCCCGGCCGTACCCGCGCACCTGCTCGGTCAGCAGCGGCACATCGATCGAGGTGGTGTGCACACTGGCACGAATGTCTTTGATCCTCATCCCGTCCTCCTTCTTTTCGCTCGGACGGTGATTCGAGTCTGCGCGCAGCGTTTGTCAACTGTCAACGATTTGCAATCAACAGTTGACTATGCGAAGATTCGCCTTGATCTATCGGTGCGATCAGCGAGCGGAGTCCATGACCGAGCAGACGGAGGCGATCAACGCCCTGCAACAGCGGGTGGCCGAGCGACAGGCGACCTCGCTGCTACAGCTGATCGCCGGAGAACTCGAGCAGATGATCATCAGAGGCGAGCTACGCGGCGGCGACCGCGTCAACGAGTCCGCGCTCGCCACTCAGCTGGGCACCAGCCGCGGCCCGGTTCGCGAGGCGCTGCGGCAGCTCGAATACAGCCGCCTGGTCGAATTCCGTACCAACCGGGGCATGTTCGTGCGCGAGATCTCCGTGGACGAGGCCGCCCAGCTCTACGACATCCGGGCCACGCTCTTCGGTCTCGCGGGCCGGCTCGCCGCCGACCGGGCCACACCGGAGGCACTGGAAGCCTTACGCGCCAAGGTTTCCCGGCTCGACGCGGCCGTTCCAGTGGTCGACGACTACTACCCCCGCAATGTCGACCTGCATCGGGATCTTGTTGCGCTGTCCGGCAATCCGCGCCTGGTCGAGCTCTATGGCGACGTCTCCAAGGAACTGCACCTGTTCCGCCGTCACGGCCTGGAAACCGAAACCGCCCGGCACACCTCGAACTGCCAGCACGCCGAAATCCTCGACCGGCTCGCGCACGCCGATGCCGCTGCGGCCGGAAGCCTCATGGAGGCCCACATTCTCTCCGGCAAGGAGCGTATGCTCGCCGCCGTCCGCAGCTGACCTGTTCCGGTGACCGTCCCCGGAAATGACACTGCCCCGGGCTGATTCAGCCCGGGGCAGCGCACGTTGTATTCGATTTCGAGGCGAAACCGCTATCCGAAACGGCCCGAGATGTAGTCCTCGGTCGACTTCGTGGACGGGTTGGAGAAGATCTTCTCGGTCTCGTCGATTTCGATGAGACGGCCGGGCTTGCCCTGCGCCTCGAGGTTGAAGAATGCGGTCTGGTCACTCACGCGGGCAGCCTGCTGCATATTGTGGGTGACGATGACGATCGTGTAATCCTTCTTCAGCTCGGAGATCAGATCCTCGATCGCGAGCGTGGAGATGGGGTCCAGGGCGGAACACGGCTCGTCCATGAGCAGCACATCCGGGGAGACCGCGATGGCGCGGGCGATGCACAGACGCTGCTGCTGACCACCGGAGAGGCCGCCGCCCGGCTTGTCCAGCCGGTCCTTGACCTCGTTCCAAAGGTTCGCGCCGCGCAGTGAGCGCTCGGCGACCTCGTCGAGCTCCTTCTTGCCGCGCACACCCTGCAGCTTGAGCCCGGCCACCACATTGTCGCGAATGGACATGGTGGGGAACGGGTTCGGCCGCTGGAACACCATGCCGATGGTGCGGCGCACGCCGACCGGATCCACGGTCGCGCCGTAGATGTCCTCACCGTCGAGCAGCACCGCGCCTTCGACACGCGCCTCCGGCGTCACCTCGTGCATCCGGTTCAGCGAGCGCAGCACGGTGGACTTACCGCAGCCCGACGGACCGATGAACGCGGTCACGGAACGCGGCAGCACGGTCAGCGACACATCAGAGACGGCGTGGAACTTGCCGTAGTAGATGTTGATGTCTTTGAGATCGATCCGCTTGGCCATCAGTCTTTTCCCGTTCGCTCTATCGGTTCCGCGTGAGCAGCTTGTTGACCCCGGCGGCGGCCAGGTACAGCAGCGCGATGATCAGGATCAGCGTCAGCGCCGCGCCCCAGACCCGGGCCCGGCCGGCCGGCTCCGGATTGGCCAGCTCCTGGTACATGAGCAGCGGGAGTGAGGCCATATTGCCGTTGGTGAGGTCGAAATTGATCGATTTGGAGTAGCCGACCAGCACCAGCACCGGTGCGGTCTCGCCCATGACACGCGCCACGGCCAGCAGCATGCCGCTGATCATGCCAGGCGCGGCGGTCGGAATAACGATCCGCACGATCGTTTTCCACTTCGGAACACCGAGCGCGTAAGCGGCCTCGCGCAATTCGTCCGGCACCAGCTTGAGCATCTCCTCGCTGCTGCGCACCACCACCGGCAGCATGAGCAGCACCAGGGCCAGCGATACCGCGAAGGCGCTCTGCGGGAACCCGAAGGTGCCGATCCACAGCGCGAAGATGAACAGCGCCGCCACGATCGACGGCACACCGGCCAGAATGTCCACCATGAAGGTGGTGGTCTTGGCCAGCCAGCCGCGACCGTATTCGACCAGGTAGACCGCGGCCATAATACCCAGCGGCACCGCTATGACCGCGGCTACCGCAGACTGCACGATGGTGCCGTAGATGGCGTGGTACACACCACCCGCACGCTGTTCGGGCAGCACGCCCTTCTGCGACTTCGTCCACCAGTCGAGCGAAGCGATTGCGTGCCAGCCGTTGTCGATGACGGTGTAGAGCACCCAGAGCAGCGGCACCAGCGCCAGCAGGAAGCACAACCACACCACACCGGTGGCGAGGTTGTTACGAATACGGCGGCCGGGGCTGACATGCCGGAAGGTCGGGGCCTTGACCGGCTTGTCCAGTGTGGCGGTCATCCGTTCACCTTCCCGCCGGCCACCAGCCGGGCCAGTGCATTGACCACGAAGGTCAGCGCGAACAACACGAAGCCGGCGGCGATGTACGCACCGGTCGGCAGCTTCGAGCTGAATTCCGAAGCGGCCGAAGCGATTTTGGAGGCGAAGGTGTAGCCGCCGTCGAACAGCGACCACTTGCCGGCCTGGGCCGAGGTGCGCAGCACGATCAGCACCGCGATGGTCTCACCGAGCGCACGGCCGAGGCCGAGCATGGAACCCGCGATCACACCGGAGCGGCCGAACGGCAGCACTGTCAGCCGCACGACCTCCCACTTGGTGGCGCCCAGCGCCTGCGCCGCCTCGATCTGCGAACGCGGCGTCAGGCCGAACACCTCACGACTCACCGAAGTGATGATCGGCAGAATCATCACCGCCAGCACAATGCCCGCGGTGAAGATGGTGCCGCCGCCGGCAATGCTGACATCACCGGTTTTGAACAGGAACAACCAGCTCAGGTGGTTGTTCAGGAAGGTCTGCAGCGGCTCCAGCTTGGGAGCCAGCATCAGAAATCCCCAGAGACCGAACACGATCGACGGCACCGCCGCCAGCAGATCGACGACAGCCGAGAACGGACGCGCCAGCACCTTCGGCGAATACTGCGTCAGGAACAACGCGATACCCACGCCGATCGGCACCGCGATCACCAGCGCGAACAGCGAACTCAGCACCGTGACCATGAACAGGTCCTTGATGCCGAACTTCAGATTGTTCGCGTCCGAGGTATTGAACTCGGAGGTGGTGAAGAAGTTCGCCTTGTTCGCCATCACCGAGGGCCAGGCCCGGATGAGCAGGAACAGGGCGATCAATGCGATCGCGGCGACGATGATTCCGCCGGCGGCCGTGGCCGCCGAACGAAATGCGAACTCCGCACCGTACTTCGTGGGGGCCTTGCGCCCAGTGGCCGGCTTGGCGCTGGCTTCGGTCGACATAAGCGCAGTATCCCCCGGCGTCTGGGCACGGTCCGCCGACGGGCCGGTCGTTTCGGACAGGCCCGTCGCGGACTTTTCGTCGTGCACGGTCATCGTCTTTTTCTCAGATCAGTCGATCAGGAAATGGCGCTGATCGCGGTGGTGAGCTTGGTCTTGAACGAATCCGGCAGCGGCACGTAGCCCGCATCCGCCAGACCGGTCTGGCCGTTGCCCACAGCCGAGGTCAGGAACGCCTTGACAGCCTTCGCGGTGTCCGCGTCGCTGTACTTGGAGCAGACGATCTCGTAGGTGGCCAGCATGATCGGGTAGGCGCCACCGGTGGTGGGCTTGTAGATCGAGCTGTTGTCCAGCACCAGGTCGTTGCCCTGGCCGGAAACCTTGACCGCGTCGATCGCCTTGGCGGCGGACTCCGAGGTGAGGTCGACCGGCTTCGGGTCGTTCGAGGTGGCGGCGGTCAGCACGCGCGCGGTGGTGAGCTTCTGCGCCTTGGCGAAGGACCACTCGGTGTAGGTGATCGTGAACTTGGTGTTCGCGATAGCGGCCGAGGTGCCGTCGCTACCCTTCGCACCCTCGCCGACGCCACCCTGGAACGCCTTGCCGGCGCCCTTGGTCCAACCGCCGGCCGAGTCCAGGTACTTCTGGAAGTTGTCGGTGGTGCCGGACTCGTCGGAGCGGAAGACCACACCGATCTTGTCCGACGGCAGCTTGTCGGCCTTGGCGGTGTTCAGCGCCTTGATGTGGGCGTCGTCCCAGGTGCTGATCTCACCGTCGAAGATCTTCGCCATGGTCGGCGGATCCAGGACCAGGTCGTCGATGCCGGGCACGTTGTAGGCGACCGCGATCGGGCCGAATACGGCGGGCAGGTTCCAGGCCGGGCTGCCACAGCGGGCGGCGGCCTTGTCGACCTCACCCTTTTTGGCGTCCAGCGGCGAGTCGGAGCCGGCGAAATCGGTCTGGCCGCCGAGGAACTCGTTCACACCCGCACCGGAACCGGAAGCGGTGTAGTCCAGCTTGGCGCTACTGCAGTTCGCCTCGTAGGCGGCGACAAAACGGTCCATCGCGTTCTTCTGGGCGGTCGAACCACTGGCCTTGAGAGCTGACTTGCCGCCACAGGCGACGTCGATCTTCGCGGCACCCGTGGTCGAGTCGTTGTTGTCACTGCCACAGGCGGACAGGGTCAGGGTGCTGGCCACTGCCAACACGCCGAGCAGGGCGCTGCTGCGCTTGAGATTCACCAATTCCTCCGGGAATCACGTTGCACGTTCGACCCCTCAACGGTCGGACGGGCGTGATGTGGCGGCTGTTCGCTACGAACTAGCGCACCAGGAAGCTGAATGCTGCCCAAAAGAAACGTAAGGGCGGCTGGTAGCCAACTGGACCTGGGAAGGTGAACTGGAGATGAACAACCCGGCGCGATTGCACTGCACGATATGTGACATTTGCCGCATCATTGCGGAGCATGCCGGTGAGCGGGACGGGGGCTGGCTAGGACCCCGCCGAGTACGCCACATCCACATGGGCCGGACCGAAGCCGAGTTTCGTATAGGTATTCACCGCAGCGGCATTGTCGGCCTCGGTATAGAGCAGCACCGCGCCCAGTCCACTGTCCCGGAGATAGCGCAGACCGGCAAGTGTGAGCAGGCGCCCCAGCCCGCGACCCTGCGCCTGCGGGTCGACGCCGACAACGTAGACCTCACCGATGTGCGGCGTCTCGTCGAAATGCACCTTGGTCCAATGGAAGCCGAGGATCCGGCCGGGATCGGCCGGATCGAAGGCGAGGAACAGGCCCTTGGGATCGAACCAGGATTCCGCGCGGCGCGCCTCGATATCGTGCTCGGTCCAGGCGCCCTGTTCCGGATGCCAGGAGAAGGCCGCACTGTTGACGCGCAGGATCTCGGCATCATCGGAAGGCCCCGCGTAAGTACGCAATTCGAGGCCGGCCGGAACCGTCAATTCCGGTAGCTCAGTAGTAGCCAAATCGCGTCGCATCTGCCAGAGTTCGCGCGCCACACGCAATCCGAGCCGGGCCGCGACCGCCTGCGCGGGCGGCAGATTGCCGTGCGCCCAGACCCGGGCTTCCGGGCCGCCGGCCGCCAGTGCGGCAGCGACCAGCCCCGCGCCGAGGCCCTGACGGCGGAAGCGCGGATCGACCGCGACCTCCGCCATGGCGGGGTGTTCCCCGTGCGCCGGAGTCACATTCGCGTATCCGGCGACCGCGCCATCCCACTGCTCCACCAGATGCTGCACCGGAGAGTCGGTGGCAAGCGACAGCACCGCCTGTTCCGAAACCGGCGCAACGCCGTCCGCGGCAGTGGCTCGCTCCAGCACTCCCCGCACCTCCGCCGCGGTCTCGAGGGACAGCCGGCCGGTGCTGGAAACCATCAGATAATGCCGTTCGCCGAGGTCAATTCGGAGTCGTCGGTGCCATCGGACTCGGGGAAAGCGGGCGCGGGCGCCTCGTTCTTGGCTCCGGTCGAACGCGCCGGGCGCACGGCCTTGTAGCCGACATTGCGGACCGTGCCGATGAGCGATTCGTATTCGGTCCCGAGCTTGGCACGCAGCCGTCGCACATGGACGTCCACGGTGCGGGTGCCACCGAAGAAGTCGTAACCCCACACCTCTTGCAGCAGCTGAGCCCGGGTGAAGACCCGGCCGGCATGCTGCGCAAGGTATTTCAGTAGCTCGAACTCCTTGTAGGTGAGGTCGAGCGGGCGACCGCGCAGCCGGGCGGTGTACGTGCCCTCGTCGATCACCAGCTCACCGAGGGTGATCTTGCCGGTGTTCTCCGGACTTGCAGCGCCACCGTTGCGTGCGACCAGCAGTCGCAAGCGGGCGTCCAGTTCCGCTGGACCCGTCCCGGGCAGCAGGATGTCATCCAGTCCCCAGTCCGCGTTCACCGCAACCAATCCACCTTCGGTGAGCACCGCTACCACCGGCACCGACGATCCGGTGCTACCCAGCAAACGACACAGACCGCGCGCGGCGGCCAGATCGGTGCGGGCATCGACCAGCGCTACATCGGCGGAACCGGCCTCGAGCAGGGACGCCACCTCGGTCGGCGCAGGCCGCACATGGTGCGGCAGCAACGCGAGCGACGGCAGCACCGCCTCGGGGTTGGGGTCGGAGGTCAGCAGGAGCAGCTCCATGGAGGGCCCTCCATCCCATCTGGCATGTGTGTGGCAACTACTCTGTATGCCACGACTCCATGCTGGTTATCACAGGTAAGTCGGTTGCTACATTAGCGCGTCCGGACCGACAGCCACGCAATCCGGGCAGCGTATCGGCCTCTGGCTATTCAGAGATCACACAGCGCACCCCCGAGAAGGGGCTCGACGACGGCACATCTGTCGTCCTCCGAGGCGGCGACAGATATCGTGCCCCTATGGGTAACTCACCGGGTACGCCCGAAACCCAGCCCCGCATCCAGCCGCCGCTCCTCGACGAGACCGTGGTGACTCCGGTGCGTCGGCAGGAGTCGCGGCGTAGCGGGCTGCGCGGAATGGCCTTCCGGAGGCTGATCATTACGCTGCTCTGCCTGGCAGGTCTGGCCGTAGTGCTCGACTTCGGGGTGGCGGCGTATTCGGAGTACCGGGTGTCGCGGTTGCTACGTGACGGTTCGAATCTCAGTGCGGATCCGGAGGTCACCTTCCACGGGTTCCCGTTCACGGCCCAGGCACTCGACGACGAGTACAAGAACGTGGATATTCGCGCGCGTGCCATGCGGCCCGATATTCCGGGCGAGATCATGGTCGAGGCGAATCTGAAGGGCATGCACCTCTCGCTGCGCAATCTGGTCGACGGCCAGGTGCGGGGAGTGCCGGTGGATCAGGTGGAAGCGCGCATGCGAATCGAACCGGTCGAACTGGGACGGCTGTTCAAGATTCCCAATCTGCAGGTGTTCGGCCCGCCCGCCGATAAATCCGACGGCACCGGTGGTTCCGGCGGCTCCGGCATGACCACCGCGGGCGCGATCATCCTGAACGGCACCATTCCGCTGTCGGACTCCGATACTCCCGCGGTGCCGGGCACCAAGGGCGAGACCGTGAGCGTGCTGGCGGATCTGCGACTGGTCGACGATCAGGTCCGTATTACCGCCACCGATATCTATCGCGGTCCCGGCGCCGCCACTCAGACCAGCGACGCCACGCCCGTCACCGTGATTCCCGAGTCCGACAAGGCCCGGGTGCTGGCCCTGTTCACCCGGACCATCGATACCCGCGATCTGCCGTTCGGCGTGCACCCGCAGAAGGTGGAGGCGAGCGGCGGTCAAATCGTGGTGGAGGGCAAGGGCAGCGATGTGACCGTCGATCTGGATCGGTTGCAGCAGCCGTGATCGCGCTCGGAGTGCTTGCCGTCGTGCTCGTGGTCGGGGCGGGTATCGGAATCATGGTGCGCCGCAACGAAGGTCGTGTCCGCGATACCGCGCCGCTGGTCACCGTGCCCGCAGACGGCCCGTCCGCGCTGCTCACCGCGGCCGGTGTGCTTGCCGGCCGTCCCACGGTGCTGCATTTCTCCGCGGACTGGTGTGGTCCGTGTGCGGCCGTACGCCGGGTGGTCGCGAATGTGGTGGCCGAATTGGCCACGGCCGAGGCTCCCCCGCTGGATCTCGAGGTAGATATCGACGCGAATCCGGCGCTGGCGCGCGAGCTGAACGTGCTGTCCCTGCCGACGACTTTCCTGCTGGACGCCGCAGGACAGGAAAGGTTCCGCATCGCCGGTGTTCCGAAGACGCCTGATTTGCGCAGGTCATTGGCCGAATTGGCGAGATCCGGCAAATCCGAGTGACCAGCATTACGGACCCCGGGTCCAATTTCCCCCGAAAATTGGGTAAACTTCCTCTCGTGCAAACCAACCTTGAGCTGATGCTCACCCGACGCCGCACGGTAGACCTGTGCCGGCTCGGTGGTTGTTGCTGCCTCTGCCGCTAGCCGGTCGGCCTTTCGCGTTCCCCTTTTCTTCGCGCCGACCGGGTGTGTCCCGCCGTTTGAGAGATCGTGTCGATCCTCCGGCGAAATGACCCATAGACCTCATCGCGCAGGAGTACGCACATGTCGAATCCGAATCCCACCAGGCCGCCCGCCGGGCAGGTCGATGTCCGCGGCCCGCGTTTTGCCGCCTGGATCACCACCGCCGTGCTGGCGCTGGTGCTGATCATCGCGACCGTCTCCGTTCCCATCGCCGCTGTGCTGCTCGCGGTCCAGGCCGTGGTCTTCGCGCTCGGCGCGGCCACCGGCCCCCGAAACAGCCCCTACGGCCGGATCTACGCCACCGTGGTCGCGCCGCGAGTCGGTCCCCCCTCCGAGCTGGAACCCGTTGCGCCGCTTCGGTTCGCGCAGCTTGTCGGTCTGCTGTTCGCGGTGCTCGGCGTCATCGGGTTCGCTGCCGGTAGCCCGGTCGCGGGTGCCGTCTTCACCGGTTTCGCGCTGTTCGCGGCCTTCCTCAATGCGGCCTTCGGTATCTGCCTGGGCTGCAAGATCTATCCCCTCGTCTCGCGGTTCAAGACCGCGTCGACGTCCGCCAATCCCACCGCCTGACCCCGGCACCACCTCGAAAGGAACAACATGGCTCGCTCCGATGTCCTGGTCTCCGCAGACTGGGTCGAAGAGAACCTGAACACGCCCGGAGTCGTCCTCGTAGAGGTCGACGAGGACACCTCGGCTTACGACCTGGGCCATATCGAGGGTGCTGTCCGGCTCGACTGGAAGAAGGACCTGCAGGACCAGGTCCGTCGTGACTTCGTCAACCGCGAGCAGTTCTCCGATCTGCTGTCCACCCGCAGTATCGGCAACGACGACACCGTGGTGCTCTACGGCGGCAACAACAACTGGTTCGCGGCCTACGCCTACTGGTACTTCAAGCTGTACGGCCACCAGGACGTGAAGCTGCTCGACGGTGGCCGCAAGAAGTGGGAGCTCGACGGCCGCCCGCTGGTCAAGGATGTCGTGGTCCGCCCGGCCACCGCCTACAAGGCGAGCGAGCAGGACCTGACCATCCGCGCGTTCCGTGACGAGGCCGTCGCGGCCATCGGCACCAAGAACCTGGTCGACGTGCGTTCGCCCGACGAGTTCTCCGGCAAGATCCTGGCCCCGGCGCACCTGCCGCAGGAGCAGTCGCAGCGTCCGGGTCACATCCCGTCCGCCATCAACGTGCCGTGGTCCAAGGCCGCGAACGAGGACGGCACCTTCAAGTCCGATGCGGACCTGGCTGCCCTGTACAAGGAAGCGGGCCTGGACGGCGAGAAGGAGACCATCGCCTACTGCCGCATCGGCGAGCGTTCCTCGCACACCTGGTTCGTGCTGCAGGAGCTGCTGGGCCACAAGAACGTCAAGAACTACGACGGGAGCTGGACCGAGTACGGCTCCCTCGTCGGTGTACCGATCGAGTTGGGAGCGTAATCAATATGTGTGCAGCACCTACCCAGGGTCAGGCCATTCCGGCCGGCGTCGACGTCGAGAAGGAGACGGTCATCACCGGCCGCGTCCTGACCGCTGACGGCCAGACCGTCGGTGGCGCTTTCGTCCGTCTGCTGGACGGCAACGGCGATTTCACCGCCGAGGTCGTGGCGTCGGGTACCGGCGACTTCCGCTTCTTCGCGGCGCCGGGCTCGTGGACCATTCGCGCGCTCTCCGCGTCCGGTAACGGCACCGCCGAGCTTGCCCCGGAGGGCAACGGCATCCACAACCTGGACGTCGTCGTCGCCAAGTAACTGTCCCGCCTCCCCGGAACTTTTAGCCGGACTCAGGTGCCACAACAGTCGCGTTGGCCGCTGACGGCAACGTAGCTGGTGGGGTTAGCCGGTACCCGGCGAGTTACCCGTAGCTCGCGAGATCACGAGTTACGTTGGGCGGGAAGTCCAAACACTCGAAACGGCCCCGGGATTCAATTCCCGGGGCCGTTTTCGCGTCTTCGACGGGGTGCGATTACACTCCGAATCGTGGTGCTTACCTTCGAGATTCTGCTGGTTCTCGTCTCCGTGCTGATCGCCTGGTTCGGTCTTTACGTCCTCTACCGGCTGTTCACCGAGTCGTGAGCGAGTCGGCGAGCGAGAACGTCGAACACACGGCTGACGCAACGACACGGGACGCTTCCGCGGACCGTGACGATGCCGCACGCGACGAGCTCGCTGCTCGCCGCAGTGGTGACCAGGCCGTGGCCGAGGCCGCCGAGCGCGCCAAGGTGACGGCGGCCGTGAACATTCCCTCGCTCCCCGACCTTCCGCTACCCATCGATACCGCGAATCTGCGGCTGGGCCCGGACCTGAGCTCCTCCATGCTCGCGCTGCTGCCCCTGGTGGGCGTGTGGCGCGGCGAGGGCGAAGGAAACGATCCCGAGACCGGCGACTACCGCTTCGGTCAGCAGATCATCGTGTCGCACGACGGTGGCGACTATCTCACCTGGGAAGCGCGTTCCTGGGTCATCGATACCGAGGGCAATTACGCGGGCCCGGATCTGCGCGAGAGCGGTTTCTGGCGGGTCGGCATCGACGGTGACGACGAGGTGCTCGAGCTGCTGCTCACGCACGCGTCCGGGATCGTCGAGCTGTTCTACGGCCAGGCGCTCACCCAGTCCTCCTGGGAGCTCGCCACGGACGTGGTCATTCGCAGCCAGTCCGGCATTGTCGTGGGTGGGGCCAAGCGCCTTTACGGCATCGTCGAGGGCGGCGACCTGGGTTACGTCGAAGAGCGCATCGCCCCGGACGGCGCTCTCGAGCCGCGCCTGTCCGCGCGCCTGAAGCGCTACATAGGATAGCTCTCTCTCCCAACGCAACTCGTGATCTCGCGAGGCGAGGGTAACTCCTGGGGGACCCCCAGAACGCAATCACGCACCGGACCGTCGGCCCGGTGCGTAAGTCTTTACGTGCTCACCCGTCGGCAAAAGTTCCGGAGAGGCGGCACAGCCCCCGAGTCTTATCGCGGAGCTAACTCACGCGATTCCGATCGGACTAGACCGGAGACTCGGGGGCCGGGTGACTGCCTGGGATTCGCTCAGCGCTCGCGCTACGAGAATCCGTTGCAGCGGTGGCCCTTAGCGGACAGCCACCTCACGCGTCCTCGAACTAATCATTATTCGAACCACCTCCTTCCTTGTGTACAGACGAAAGTAGTCGTCTGCGGGATCGGCGGCAACGTATTTTCTCGGTCCGCGAAATACCAGGTCAATGCTGGTTTGCGGGAATAAACCGGTCGATGGAGACGGTACCGTTCGCGGCGACCTGGACGAGAGTGTCGGCGTGCTGCTCCGCGGGGAGCTGGTGTGTGACAACCACCACGGTCCGGCTGGGGTCCACGAAGCCGCTGGATACGTCGAGCAGTCGGCACAGGAGATCCGCGCCCGCTTCGGCTTCCAGATGTTCGGTGGGCTCATCCAGCAGCAGCACCCGGGCCGGGGAGAGCAGGGCCCGGGCGAGCAGTAGCCGGCGGCGCTGACCACCGGAAACCGCTGCCGCACCGCCGATCAGATCGGTGTCGACGCCGTCCGGGAGGGAGTCCAGCCAGTCACCGGCTCCGACCACGCGCAAGGCGCTTTCGGCCTCCTGCGCGGTGATATCGCCGCGCGCCACCCGCAGGTTCTCCAGCACCGTGGTACCGAAGAGGTGGGCGTCCTCGGCGAAGAAGGTGATACCTGGGCGCGGGGTGTCGAACAGCCCCGCCCAGGACATGAGCAGCGTGGTCTTGCCCGCGCCGCTGGGGCCGGTGACGGCGATGCGGCGGCCCTCCGGGAGCGGCGGGAGATCGAGTGCGGGACTGTCGGATTCGGAGTGTTCGAGGCGGGCCAGTCGGTGCAGGGCCGCACGGCCGGTGGTGAGGGCCTGCGCTGCGGCCGGGAGCACCGCGACAGCTTCGAAGGCCGACAGCGGGACCAGTACCAGCACCGCGAACGCCATGGGTGTGATGCCACCCGGCGAGACCGTCTGGAATCCCTTGAAGGCAACGACGGAACCGTTGCCGTACAGCGCGATTCCGATGAGCAGTGACCCCAGCACGCTCGCACCGATGGCGAGCGGCAGCACCGCGGCCGACCAGGCGCTGCGGGCGGCCGCCCGGTCCTCGGCGGCAACGGCGCGCTGACCGGCCCGCTCGGCCGTGACGATCGCCTCGGAAAGTCGTCCGGCGACCCGCAATTCGGGAGCGTGGTCGAGAACCGTCAATGCCTCGGCCGTGAATTCGGTGCGGTCGGCGCGCACGGCCACTTCCGCCTCGCTCGCGGCGCGCGCCGACATCCAGGGCGCGACAATCCCGGAAACCGCCAGCGCCACAGCGAGAATGACGGCCGCGGGTACCGAGATGGTCACCAGCAGCACGACCGCCAGCACCGACAGCACCAGCGCCACCGCAATGGGGACGAAGGCCCGCACCACCACGGCGCCGAGATCATCGATATCCGCGCCGACCCGCCCGAGCAGCTCCCCCTGCCGCAATTGCGTCGGATCTCCCTGCAGCGCACTGCCTTCGGCCCGCGTATCGCCATCTCCGACGCTCTGCGCGGCGGAGTTCGACGCGGCGCTCGCACCGGTCCGCCGCGGCCGCCAGATATCCGCCGCGGCAAGTGCGCCGTAGGTGGTGGTGCGCGCCAGACTCATGGACCGCAATGCCACGTCATGGGTGGCCAGCCGCTCGAGATACCGGCACAGCCCACGCGAAATACCCAGCGCCCGCACCGTCACCACCGCAATGCTCAAATCGAGCACCGGCGGCATCTCCCAGGCCCGAGCAATCAGCCAAGCCGCCAGCGCCGCCAACCCGAGCCCACTTCCGAGCGCCGCCACCCCCCAAGCCACCGACAAAGCCATTCGCCCCCGCGACAATTCGAGCAACCCCCGAATCCGCCGGAAATCCGCAAGCACCCCACTCATCGCACACCCACTTCAGAGTTATCCACAGCGTTCCCCAGCCCGACGGCCGGCTCCAGCGCGATGACGTAGATCGAGCCTCGAACCTGTCGGCATCCGCCCGGTGCCGCGCTCATCGCGCTCCCACCTCCGACTTATCCACAGACGTCCCCAGGCCACTCGCCTCGGGTGGTTCCACCGCCTCGTGAGGCGAGTGAGCCACGCTCAGCACGCAATCAGCAGCGGTCGGCACATCCAATTCGCCGGGCGTTGCGGACCCCCCGCAAGCCGCGGGGAGCATGCCTGCAGCCGTACCAACCGCAGCAGCAGGTCCTGTAGCGCCGCCCATGCCAACCGCTTCATCGCCGGGTACGTCTGCGTGGTTCAGATGCGTGGCAGCGACGTTCGGCGACTTCGGCAGGAGAGCCTCCGGCTCCGATTGTGGTGCGGCGGAGGTGGCGTGGACATGGACGAGGTGGTCGGCGATGGCGAGGATCGAGGGGCGGTGGGCGACGATGACGACGGTGGCCCCGGCGCGGGCCCGTGTGGCCAGGGCCAGTAGGACGCTCGCTTCGGCTGCCGGGTCGAGGTGGGCGGTGGGTTCGTCGAGGAGCAGGATGCGGCGGTCGGCGGCCAGGGTGCGAGTGAGGGCCAGGCGCTGGCGCTGGCCGAGGGAGAGACCGGTGCCGCCGACGCCGACCAGGGTGTTCCAGCCGTCGGGCAGCTCTGCCAGGACGGTGTCGAATCCGGTTGCGCGGCAGGCTTCGTCGAGTTGGGCGGCGTCGGCGGGCGGGCCGAGGAGTTCGAGATTGTCGCGGAGGGTTCCGGGGACGAGGACGGGGCGCTGCGGCAGCCAGGCCAGGCGCGACCACCAGTGCTGGGGGTCGAGAGCGGGAACGGCGGTGCCGTCGAGCAGGACTTCGCCCGTATCAGGGGTAATGAGACCCAGAATTGCCTGCAGCACGGTGGATTTCCCGCTGCCGTTGGGTCCGGTGAGCACCGTGACCGCTCCGGGGCGCAGCAGCGCGGAGAGCGAATCGGGTGCGGCTCCGTCGCGCGCCGCGACGGTCAGGTTCCGAATCTCTATGCTGCCGTGGAAATCCCGATGATCGACGGCATCGGGCTTCGGGTCCCTCACGTCCATGGTGACCCCGGCCTGCGGGTCGAGTACCGCGAAAGCCTTTTCGGCGGCGGCCATTCCGTCCTGGGCGGCATGGAAGCGCTCCCCCACGGCACGCAGCGGCAGGTACACCTCGGGGGCGAGAATGAGTGCCAGCAGGCCCGCATGGAGTCCCATATCGCCGTACACCAGGCGCAGGCCGATGGACACCGCGACCAGCGCCACCGACAGCGTGGCGAGCGCCTCCAGCACCATCGAGGAGAGGAAGGCCATGCGCAGCGCGGCCATGGTGCGCCGGTGCAGATCGTCGCCGAGGTCGCGGACGCGGTGCCGCATGGTGGTGCGGGCGGCATCCTCGTCCGAGGCCGGATCGGCGTGGCCGGTCTCGCGCCCCAGCGCCCGCAGGGTCGGCATGCCCGCGAACAGATCCAGCAGTTGATCCGACAGCCGGGTGGTGGCCGCCAGGGTGTCCTTGGCCCGCCCCTGTGTGAGCAGCCCGATGAGGATCATGAATACCGGGATCAAGGGCAGTGTGATGACGATGATCAGCCCGGAGACCCAGTCGTGAACGGCGATGACCACCAGCACAATCGGTGGCACCAGCACCGAAAGCAGCAGTGCGGGCAGGTATCCGGCGAGATAGGCGCGCAGCCCGTTCAGCCCGGAGCCCACCACGACGGCCAATTCCGTGCGCCGCCGCTCCAATTCGCGGGGCGGCAACTGCGCCCCGGCGCGCAGCACGGCCGTCTCCAGCTCGGCGACCACCTGCGCCCCGGCCCGGTGCGCGAGCCGGGACTGCCACCAGGTGGCGGTGACCCGGCACAGTACGGCGGCGGCGAAGATCACCAGTTCGGCTGTCCACGAGCCGATATGGCGCCGGGACGGATCGGTGACGACTCCGGCGAGCACCCGCGCCAGGGCCAGGGCCGCGACCACGATGCAGCTTGTGGTCACCAGCGACAGGCCGACGCTCAGCGTGAGATATGTGCGTGCCGAGCGGGCGTACCGCCACAGGCGCGGGTCTACCGGTCGTGCCATCTCTTCGGTTCCGTACTGTCGGTATCGAACTGACTGCGTATCGAACTAGCTGCGCGGCGCTCCCATCGGCAGTCCGATCGGCGCCGGGATCTGCTCGATGGTGAGGCGCTGCCGGAATACCCAGTACGACCAGGCCTGGTAGACCAGCACCACCGGAACCATGGCCACCGCCACCCAGCTCATGACCACCAGCGTGTAGTGCGTGGAGGACGCCGAGATGGTGCTGCCGCGGCCGTCGACGCTGAGACTGAAGGCCGAATCGATGGTGGAGGGCAGCACATTCGGGAACAGCGACCCGAACAGCAGCACCGTGGCCCCGATAATGGTCAGCGCGGTGCCGGTGAAGGCCCAGCCGTCGCGGCCCTGGGTGGCCGCGAAGCCCGCGACCAGCAGCCCGATCACGGCCAGTACCAAGGGAATCCAGGTCCAGCCCTTGCCGTAGGCGAGCTGGGTCCAGATGCCGAAGGCCGCCACCACCACGGCGGTGGGCACGAACAGCTTGCGCACCAGGGCCTGTGCCTCGTCGCGCACCTCGTTGCCGGTCTTCAGCACGATGAACAGCGCACCGTGCAGCAGGAACAGCAGCAGGGTGGTGAGCCCGCCGAGCAGTGCGTACGGGTTCAGCAGGTCGAGCAGATTGCCGCCGATCTGCCTGTGCTCGTTGAGCTTTACGCCGCGCACCATATTGGCGAAGGCCAATCCCCAAGCGAGAGCCGGAATCCAGGAGCCGAGACCGATGCCGATATCGCAGCCGAGCCGCCAGCGGTCGTCGTCGATCTTGCTGCGCCATTCGATGGCGCAGGCGCGGGCGATCAGTCCGACCAGGATCAGCAGCAGCGCCAGGTAGAACCCGGAGAACAGGCTGGCGTACCACTCCGGGAAGGCGGCGAACAGCGCGCCGCCTGCGGTGAGCAGCCATACCTCGTTGCCGTCCCATACGGGTCCGATGGTGTTGAGCACCACCCGCTTTCGCACTTCGGAACCCCGCCCGAGGATCGGCATGAGCATGCCGACTCCGTAGTCGAAGCCCTCCAGGACGAAGTAGCCGGTGAACAGCACTGCGATCAGCAGAAACCAGAATTCGGGGAGACTCATCCTGGGCTCCTAGTAGGCGAAGGAAAGCTTGTCGACGTTGTCCCCGGTCATGCGCGGGGTGTCCGGGGCCGGCTGTTCCGGGCCCTCGATCACATAGCGGCGCATGAGGTAGAACCAGGCGACCGCGAGCAGACCGTAGAGCAGCGTGAAGACGACCAGCGAGGTGACGATGGTGCCCGCGGTGACGCCGGAGACACCCTGCTGCACCGTCAGTCGAATGTGCGGATCACCGGTCGGATTGGGTGCGACCACCCAGGGCTGGCGGCCCATCTCGGTGAAGATCCAGCCGGAGATATTGCCGAAGAACGGCGTCAGGATGCAGATGAGCGACAGCCAGGAGAACCACCGCTGGTTCGGCACCCGGCCGCCCCTGGTGACCCAGAATCCGACCAGCGCCAACAGGATCGAGCCGGCCATGAGGCCGATCATGGCCCGGAAGGTCCAGTAGGTGACGAAGAGGTTGGGCCGGTAGTCGCCGACGCCGTACTTCTCGTTGTACGACAGCTGCAGGTCCTTCACGCCGTCGAGCGTCACGCCGCTGAATTTGCCCTGAGCCAGCCACGGCAGCGCGTAGGGCACCTCGATGAGGTGGGTGACGCTGTCGCAGTTGTTGTGGGTGCCGATGGTGAGGACGGAGAAGTCCGGATCGGTTTCGGTGTGGCACAGCGATTCCGCCGACGCCATCTTCATGGGCTGCTGTTTGAACATGAGCTTGCCCTGGACATCGCCGGTGAAAACCAGTGCGACAGCGGCTACCAGGACGACGTACAGCCCGAGCCGGGCAGCCGGCCGCCACATGGTGCGGGCCTCCTCGGTCGGCGCGCGATCGCCGGTGGTCTCCACCTGGCGGGCCTTGCGGACCATCCACCAGCCCGCGACACCGGCGACGAAGGTGCCCGCGGTGAGGAAGGCTCCGGCGATCACGTGCGGGAAGGCGGCGACCGTCGTGTTGTTGCCGAGCACCGCCCAGATGTCGTGCAGCTCAGCGCGTCCGGTCTTCGGGTTGTACTCCGCACCGACCGGGTGCTGCATGAACGAGTTGGCCGCGACGATGAAGTACGCCGAGGCATTGGTGCCGATGGCGACCAGCCAGATACAGGCCAGGTGCACCTTTTTCGACAGCCTGGTCCAGCCGAATATCCATAGGCCCAGGAAGGTGGATTCCATGAAGAACGCGACCAGCGCCTCCATGGCGAGCGGTGCGCCGAACACATCGCCGACGAAGCGGGAGTATTCGCTCCAGGCCATGCCGAACTGGAATTCCTGCACGATGCCGGTGGCGACGCCGAGCGCGAAATTGATCAGGAACAGCTTGCCGAAGAATTTGGTGAGGCGGTACCAGTGCTCTTTGCCCGTAATCACCCATGCGGTCTGCATGCCCGCTACCAGTGGTGCGAGACCGATGGTGAGCGGCACGAAGATGAAGTGATAGACGGTGGTGATTCCGAACTGCCAGCGCGCTAGATCCACGACGCTCATCCGACCTCCAGCCGATCTACGACATGACGTAGTACCAGACAGTACGCCTTACGAACTTCAGATCAACATGTGCCGCGCCACAGTACGCCATAAATTAGCTGGACTGTGATAACGCGCTCTCTGCGCGCCCGATCATCACCACGGGACGTGGCGATGATCGGGCTCAACTACCAGAAATATGGGCTACCAGTCGGCCACGCTGCCGGGCAGCGCGATGCCGCGATCCACCAGCGCCGCAATCTCGGGGGCATTCTCCGGAGCCGACAACCGCAGCCCGTCCAGTGATTTCACCCGGGCCGCCAGGGTCACGCTCGACAGCATCCACACGCTGTCGGCGGTGATCAGATCGGCGGTGAACAGCGGCTCGTAGCGGCAGTCCCAGCCAGCCTTCTCGGCCTGTACATAGAGCGCGCGCTGTGTCGTGCCGGGCAGTACACCATTGCGGGCGGGCGGGGTGACCAGCTGATTCCCGCGTGCCACAACCACGGTCGAGCGCGGACCCTCCAGCACCCGGTTCTCGGTGCTGGTGAAGATCACATCATCGGCATTCATGCGCTGAGCGAAGCGCAGCGCCGCCATATTCGTTGCGTACGAGAGGGTTTTGGCGCCCAGCAATTGCCAAGGCGCGGCCTGCGCGAGGTCGATCGAGATGCCGCGCGACAGGGTGATGACCGAAACACCTTCGCTGCGGGCAGTTTCGACACGCGCGTGCACCGGAACCACCAAAACGTAACCGGTAGTGGCGGGTTCGGAGCCGGAGAGACCCCCACCCGCGTTAGCTGTTGATTTGCTATTTGCTTTTGCGTGATCGCTGTCACGCCCGCGGGTGAGCACCATCCGCAGTAATCCCTCACGCTCGGCGCCCCACTCCTCGGCCGCCAGTTCCACCGCGAACCGCCACGCGTCGAGATCCGGCGCAGGCAGCTCCATCGCCTCCGCCGAGCGGCGTAGTCGCCCCAGGTGCAACTCCAGTGCACAGGGCGAACCACCCCGCACCAGCACCGTCTCGAAAATGCCGTCACCACGAAGTGCGCCGATATCGTCCGCATAAAGAAGCGGCGCGTCCGGATCCCGGATCGCGCCGTCGATAGTCACCAAAACCCGTTCCACCATGCAGGCGAGCCTAGGACAGACGCCACAATATCGAGCGATATCCGGCCACTGTGCTCAATTGCCCTCCGCTTCGCTCCGGGCAGGGTCGCGGCCCCTGGTCCCGGTTCTTCCCTCCCTCCGCTCCTCCGCTTCGCTCCCCCGCTCCAAGGCGCAGGTCTATGGAGCCGCAGTCCAGAACCGGGACGGCCGCGACCTTGGGAGTGGTGTCGCTTAACACACTCGAGGAGGTCACAGCGCTTCACGCGACTGGGTGAGCGGACGGCGTCTGTAGGTCACGCTAGGGTGGGGTGGTGTCCTTCGAGGTAGCACCCAGTCCGATTCTGCAGGTTCCAGGGGCTGTCGCGGGGCCGCCCGAGTCACCGGATGCGGCCGTCGCGTGGCATTACGGGGATCCACTGGGTGAGCAGCGCGCCGCGGTTCAGCGTGCGGCAATGGTGGACAGATCGCATCGATTCGTCATCAGCATCACCGGAAAAGAACGCCTGAGCTGGCTGCACACCATCTCCAGTCAGGCCGTGGCCGGGCTGCAGGACGGGCAGTCCGCCGAGAATCTGGATCTCGATCTGAACGGCCGGGTGCTGCACCACTTCGTGCTCACCGAGCTGGACGGCACGGTGTGGATCGATACCGAGGCCGAACGCGGACCGGACCTGCTGAGCTTCCTGCAGAAGATGGTGTTCTGGGCCGACGCCAAACCCGAAGCCGCCCCCGACCACGCGATATTGACCCTGCTGGGTCCGCGCATCACCGCCGAAACACTGGGCATCCCAAGCCTTCCCGAGGACTATCAGGCCGTACCGGTGCCCGGCGGCGGTTTCCTGCGCCGGATGCCCTGGCCCACCACCGATTCCTTCGACCTGCTCGTCCCCCGCGCCCAGCTCACCAACTGGTGGACGCGGCTGCGGGACGCCGGGGTGGAGGCGGCGGGCAGCTGGACCTTCGAGGCGCTGCGGGTGGCCGCGCTGCGCCCGCGCATCGGCATCGATACCGATGACCGCACCATTCCGCACGAGGCGAACTGGGTCGGCGGCATCGAGGAGCACGGGGCCGTACACCTGAACAAGGGCTGCTATCGCGGTCAGGAGACGGTGGCCCGGGTCCACAATCTCGGTAAGCCGCCGCGGAATCTGGTGCTGCTGCATCTGGACGGCTCGGCCGACTCCCGCCCGGCCCCCGGAGACGCGGTGACGGCCGGCGGGCGCACGGTGGGCGTGCTGGGCACGGTCATCGACCACTACGAACTCGGCCCGATCGCGCTGGCGCTGGTCAAACGCAGTGTGCCCGCGGACACCCCGCTCGGGGCCGGCCCGTGCGCGGCGTCGATCGACCCGGATTCCGTTCCCGCGCACGATGAACCGCAGGCCGGCCGGCTCGCCGTCGAAAGGCTGCGCGGCCGATGAGCTCACTCGCCGGCCGAGTGCTCGCCGTGTGTGTGGTGCACGAGGAACTCGAGGACGCCGGGCGAGTCGGTCGCACCGCCATCGACAAACGTCCGGTGCCGCATCGGGTTCCGGTGCGGGCGCTGGGCCTCGAGGGTGATCACGTCTGCGATACCGAGCACCACGGCGGCGTGCATCAGGCCGTCTACGCCTATGCCGAGGCGGACGCGCAGAGCTGGTCCGCCGAGCTCGATCGCGAGCTGGCGGTCGGCTGGTTCGGCGAAAACCTGCGTGTCAGCGGCATTCCGGTGAGCGATGCGGTGCTCGGCAGCCACTGGGCCGTCGGCGACACCCTGCTGGAGGTGTCCGCACCGCGTGTGCCGTGCGCGACCTTCCAGCGCTGGACCGGTGAGCAGCAGTGGGTGAAACGGTTCACCGCACAGGCGAATACGGGCGCCTACTTCCGGGTACTGACAGAGGGCACCATCGGCGCGGGCGACGAGGTGCGGGTGGTGCACGTGCCCGCGCACGGCGTCACCGTGCGCGATCTGTTCACCGGTGCCGATATGGCTCGCCTGGACCTGTTGCTGGAGTCCGAGCCGACCATTTCCGACGATGTGCGCGTGCAGATCGACCGGCACCGCCGCCGCCACGTAGGAGCAAGTCGATGAAAGAGATTCCACTCCAAGCGCATACACCCGGTTCGCGGCCCGGCTCGGTTCTGGAGCGACGAAGCGAAGGAGCGCAGCGACTGAGCGTAGGAGTGAAGAACCGGGCTTGCAGGGCCGCGAACAGCCGGAGCGGAGCGGAGGCAAAATGAGCACAGATCTGGTCGAGGTGGTGCGCTCCGGTTTTCGGGAGTGCGTGCATCGCGGTTCCGCGGTGGTATTGCGCCCGGACGGTGAGCCGGTGGTCTCGGTCGGCGAGGTGCACGGTCCGATCTTCCCGCGCTCCACCAATAAGCCGCTGCAGGCGCTCACCCTGCTGCGCAATGGTTTCGAGCCGATCGACGACGCCGAACTGGCCATCACGACCGCCTCGCATTTCGGCGAAGCGGATCACGTGGAGCTGGTGCAACGGCTGCTGGACCGCTTCGGCTTCACCGAGGATCAGCTGGAGTGCCCGCCCGATCTGCCGTTCGAGGACCAGGCTCGCGCCGAGGTCCTCGCGGGCGCAGACCGCGGCAAGGCCGCCCGCCGGATCTTCATGAACTGCTCCGGCAAGCATGCCGCCATGCTCGCCACCTGCAAGATCAATGACTGGCCGACCGCCGGCTACCTGGACATCGGGCATCCGCTGCAGCAGGCGGTACTGGAGACGATCACCGATGTGACCGGTGAGCCGGAGACCGATCTCGGCATCGACGGCTGCGGTCTGCCGATCGTCCCGGTGTCACTGGTGAATCTGGCCCGCGCCTACGCCACCCTCGCGACGGCACCCGAAGCAAGTCCGGAACGCCGGATCGCGGACGCGATTCGCGCCTATCCGCGAGTGATTTCCGGCACGGACGGGCCGGATTTCCGCGTGATGACGGCAACGCCCGGACTGGTCTGCAAGATCGGCGCGGACGGCGTGCACGCAGGCGCGCTGCCCGACGGCAGCGCCTTCGCCTACAAAATCGATGACGGCGCGGATCGCGCCCGGCTGCCGCTGACCCTCGCGCTGCTGCAGCGTATGGGTATCGAATGGTCCGGCGAGCACGCGGAACTGGCGGCGCCGGCGGTACTCGGGGGTGGTGCTCGGGTCGGCATCATTCGAGCTGTTCCGGGGGTGCTCTGACTCCGCGCGACCCGTTCGCAACCCGGTCCCACGCGGCCGCGGGTCGCTCGCCGCGACGGCGGTGGGCGGCACTTCCACGGTTTCTGCCCCACTCCTGGAAGCGAGACCGCCGGACACACGCTAAAGTGTCTGTCAGGAAGATTATTAATTCGAACGGGGCCGCCAAACCACCCCAGGCCGCCCCGCAGTGACGCGAGGGGGTCAGCCATGGGCCGTGGCCGGGCTAAGGCAAAGCAGACCAAGGTGGCGCGCGAGCTCAAGTACAGCTCAGCGCCGACCGACTTCAAGAACCTCCAGCGCGAGCTGGGGGGGAGTGAGCTGTCGGGAAGTCCTTCCGACTTGCCGCGAAGCGATGTGCTCTCCGATGAGCATGACGCGAAGGACTCGCAGTCGAGCTGGGAACAAGACGACTACGACGACTGGCGCCGCTGACTCGGATTGATCGACGTACCAAGGGGAGGCCGTAGTGGTCTCCCCCTTCGGCACTGCGATGTCACCGAGGCTCCGACGATGTATTGAGGATTGCTGATCAGCGTCTCGTCCGCGTGGGTGGGGCGTCGATGCGTGTTCTGTACTCGCACACCGGAATTGCGTGCTCTCGGCCGTTCCGGCCTCGGTGGTCCCGAAGTGGCGGGGCCGCAACGACATCCGGCATTCCAGACATAAAGCACGGCCCCGGTCACTCCTAGGAGTGACCGGGGCCGTTGCTGTCGTTTCGCTCAGATGCCTTGGCGGGCCGCCGTAGCGGCCCCCGCAGGTGGATCAGAAGCGCGGGTGGTCGCCCAGCAGCACGGCGCGCTGTGCGTCGGCGTCCTTGGCCTTCTTGACCGTGCCCAGCGTCCAGCAGTCGATGTGGCGGGCGGTGAGCACCGCCAGCGCGCGATCGGCATCCTCGGGCGCCACGATGGCGACCATGCCGACGCCCATATTGAAGGTCTTCTCCATCTCGTCGCGCTCGACGCGGCCGCGCTGCGCGATCAGCTTGAAGACCGGAGCGGGGCTCCAGGTGCCGCGATCCAGCTCGGCCAGCAGGCCGGCCGGGAGCACGCGGGCCAGGTTGCTGGCCAGGCCGCCGCCGGTGACGTGCGAGAAGGTGCGCACGTCGGTCTCGGCGATCAGCGCCAGGCAGTCCTTGGCGTAGATCTTGGTCGGCTCGAGCAGCTCCTCGCCGAGGGTGCGGCCGAACTCCTCGACATGCCCGGACAGCTGCATGCGGTCGATGTCCAGCAGCACCTTGCGGGCCAGGCTGTAGCCATTGGAGTGCAGGCCGGACGAGCCCATGCCGATGATGACGTCGCCGGGGCGCACGCGGTCGGGGCCGAGTACCGCATCGGCTTCCACCACGCCGACGCCGGTGCCGGAGATGTCGTAATCGTCCGCCCCCATCAGGCCCGGGTGTTCCGCGGTCTCACCACCGAGCAGGGCGCAGCCGGCCAGGATGCAACCTTCGGCAATGCCGGAGACGATCTGGGCGACGCGCTCCGGGACGACCTTGCCGACGGCGATGTAGTCCTGCAGGAACAGCGGTTCCGCGCCACACACCACCAGATCGTCGACAACCATGGCGACCAGATCCAGGCCCACGGTGTCGTGCTTGTCCATGGCCTGAGCGATCGCGATCTTGGTGCCGACGCCGTCGGTGGAGGCAGCCAGCAGCGGCTCCTTGTATCCACCCTTCAGCGCGAACAGTCCGGCGAAACCGCCGAGTCCACCCTGAACCTCGGGCCGGCTGGCCTTCTTGGCCAGCGGTGCGAACAGTGCTACTGCGCGGTCGCCGGCTTCGATATCCACTCCGGCCGCCGCGTAGGAAGCACCGGCGCCACTGGGTGTCTGTTCAGTCATTGTCGGGGAGAGCTCCAAGCCGAATCGGGGTGGATAGATGCATGTAAAGACTAGCCGATCCGCCTCCCCGGAACTTAAGCGCACAGTTTGGGAGCCGTTGACCGTTGGGGACGCGTACCAGCGGTTTGGTGAAACAACCATCTTGGACGTACCCGAGGAGTTACCCCGATCCTTGCGAAATCAGTCGTCGCCTTCGGGACCTTACGAGATCAGTTGGCGCCTTTCTTCGCGGCGGCGGCGTTGTTCGACCGGGTCCGGGACGGGGACGGCGGCGACCAGACGGCGGGTGTAGTCGTGGGTGGGATGGCGGAGGATTTGGTCGCGATTGCCCTGTTCGACGATCTCGCCCTGGTTGAGGACCGCTATGCGGTCGGCCAGTTGGTCGACTACGGCCAGGTCGTGGCTGATGAAGAGGCAAGCCCAGCCGTGTTCGCGCTGTAGGTCGGCGAAAAGTTCCAGAACTGTGGCTTGGACCGAGACGTCGAGGGCGCTGGTGGGTTCGTCGGCTATGAGTAGGTCGGGGTTGAGGACCAGGGCTCGGGCGAGGCTGACGCGCTGGCGCTGGCCGCCGGACAATTCGTGTGGGTAGCGCTTTTCGGTATCGGCGGGGAGTTGGACGTCGTCGAGGAGTTGGCGGACTCGGGCGCGCAGGGCTGCGCCTTTGGCGGCGCGATGGACTATCAGGGGTTCTGCCACACAGTCACCGACGGTGAGGCGGGGGTTCAGGGAGGTTGCGGGATCCTGGAAGACGAATCCCAGTCTGCGGCGGAGGGGGCGGAGGCGGCGCTCCGATAATCCGGTCAGTTCGGAGCCGAGGACGCGCACCGAGCCGCCCGAGGCGCGCTGCAGTCCGGCGGTGCAGCGGCCGATGGTGGATTTGCCGGAGCCGGATTCGCCGACCAGGCCGAGGGTCTCGCCGGGGGCGATGGCGAGGCTGACGCCGCGCACGGCCCGAAATGGCGGCCGCCCCAGACCACTTGGGAATTCGACGCTCAGGTCGCTGATCTCGAGGACCGCCTCCGGTCGCTCGGCGGGCGACTCGGTCTCGGTCACCGATTCGATTGCCGCCGGCCGGGTCGATGTCCCGAGGTGTGGCACGGCCGCGAGCAGCGCTCGGGTGTATTCGTGAGCGGGGTGCGCGAAAAGGTCGTCCACCGTGGCTGTTTCGACGACACGCCCGGCGCGCATGACGACTACGCGGTCGGCCAGGTCGGCGACGACGCCCATATTGTGGGTGATGAGGACGATGGCGCTGCCGATGCGATCGCGCAGATCCCGTAGCAGTTCCAGGATTTCGGCCTGCACCGTCACATCGAGGGCGGTGGTCGGCTCGTCGGCGATGATCACCTTGGGTTCGCAGGCGATCGCGATGGCGATCATGACGCGCTGCTTCTGCCCGCCGGAGAGTTGATGCGGGTAGTAGTCGACGCGGCGTTCCGGTTCCGGCAGGCCGACCAGGCGCAGCAGGTCGGTGGCGCGGGTCCGGGCGGCGATCCGGGTCATTCGCCGGTGTGCGCGAAGGGCTTCCATGATCTGGTAGCCGACGGTGAAGAGGGCGTCCAGGGCCGAGCCCGGTTCCTGGAAGATCATGGCGATATCGCCGCCGCGCACCGCGGTCAGCTGGCGCTCGGTCATGGCGGTGATCTCGGCGCTGCCGAGGGTGACGTGGCCCCGCACCCGCGCGGTGGCGGGCAGCAGGCCGATGGCGGTGCGGGAGCTCACCGATTTGCCGGACCCGGATTCGCCGACGACGGCGAGGACTTCGCCGGGGAACACCTCGTAGGAGACCTCGCTGACCGCGAACACCGGCCCGGCATCGGTGGCGAAGGTGACCGACAGGGAGTCGACGGACAGTGCGGGCCCGCCCTTTTCGCGGGTCTCGGCTTCACCCGGCATCTTTTGCCTCCTCGAGGTTCGCGGTGTCCGCCGGGATATCGGCGGCCTCCACGCCACGCCGGGTGCGCAGCAGCGGGTTGAATACTTCGTTGAGGCTCTCCCCCACCAGGGTCATGCCCAGCACCACGGTGACAATGGCGGAGCCCGGGAAGACGCCGGTCCACCAGATGCCGTCGGGCACATCGGCGAGCGCCTTGTTGAGATCGAAACCCCATTCCGCCGCCTGGGTCGGTTCGATGCCGAAGCCGAGGAAGCCGAGTCCGGCCAGGGTGAGAATTGCCTCCGCACCGTTGAGCGTGATGATCACCGGCAGCGACTGGGTGACATTGGCGAGGATGTGCCGGAACAGGATTCGCGTGGTCGATGCCCCGCTCACCCGGGCCGCATCCACGTACGGTTCGTTCTTCACCGCCACCGTCGCATTGCGTATCACCCGGAAGTACTGCGGTATGAAGATGACGGTGATGGCCACCGCCGCGGACAGCACGCCGCCGAGCTTGCTGGAGCTGCCGCCCGCCACCACGATCGACACCACGATGGCGAGCAGCAGGGTCGGGAATCCGTACATGGCATCCATGAACAGCACCAGCACCCGGTCCACCCAGCGGCCGGCGTAGCCCGACACCAAACCCAGTGGGACACCGGTCAACAGCGACAGCAGCAGCGATACCGCGATCACGTAGAGCGCCGTGCGGGCGCCGTATACCACGCGGGAGAACACATCCTCGCCGCGCACCGAGGTGCCGAACCAGTGCTGCGCCGACGGCGCCTGCTGCCGCACGAAATCCACTCCGTCGGCATGGTTCTGGGCGAACCCGTACGGCGCGATGAGCGGTGCGAACACCGCGCAGATCAGGAACACCGCAATCAGGAAGAGCCCGAACAGCAGTGTGACCCTTTGCAATCCGTGCGTCATGGCGAATAGTCGCAGCCCCGGAAGGCCGCGCCGCTTGCCCCTCACAGCCAGCGGCGCGACTGCCGGTTCGGTCACTACTTCAGGTGCTGTCATCAGAACCTCACCCTCGGGTCGATCAAGGCGACGATCACGTCCATGACGAAGCTCATGACCGCGACCACCAGTGCGATGAATGCGACTATCCCCTGCACCGCAACAAAATCGCGGGCGGTGAGCAGCTCGGTGAGCTGATACCCGAGCCCCTTCCATTCGAAGGTCCGCTCGGTGAGCACCGCGCCGCCGAGCATGGTGGCGATGTACATGCCCATGACGGTGACAATGGGAATCAGCGCATTGCGGAAGGCGTGTCGCCGCGTCACCACCCGGGCGGACAGGCCGCGGGCGCGGGCGGCGTCCACATAATCGCTGCGCAGGGTCTGGATCAGATTGATCCGCACCAGCCGCAGGAAGACGCCCGCCGTGAGCAGACCGAGCGAAAAGGCCGGGAGCACGGTGTGTTTCAGCACATCACCGAGATATCCCATATCCCCGTAGAGGATTGCGTCGATGAACAGGATGTTCGTCTTCGGCGACACGTGCTGCAGCGCCAATTCCACATTGGTGCTCGCCCGTCCGGACACCGGCAGCCAGCCCAGTTTCACCGAGAACAGCAGTTTGAGCAGCAATCCCACGAAGAACACGGGTGCGGCGTAGGCCAGGATGGCGAACAGCCGCAGCCCCGCGTCGGCGGCGGTATCGCGGCGGGTGGCCGCGTACCGGCCCAGCGGCACGCCGATGGCGAAGGCCACCAGCAGCGCCCAGAACACCAGCTCCAGGGTGGCGGCCCCGTAGGTGGTGATGATGTCGCTGACGGCCCGATTGTCCTGGGAGCGGCCGAAATCCCCGCGCGCCAGGCCCGAGATGTAGTCCCAGTACTGGCGCAGGATCGGCCGGTCCAGGCCCGCATCGTGTTTGCGCTGGGCGAGCTGGTCGGGTGGCAGCCGACCGCCCAGCGCCGCCGTGATCGGGTCGCCCACCACCCGCATCAGGAAGAACACGACGGTCACCAGGATCCAGGCGGTGGGCACGATCAACAGCAATCGCACCCCGAGGTAGCGCAGCAGGCGCGCGGAGATCACTTGCTCAGTACACCGAAGCGGAACTTGGAGGACGGGTCGAGCGTCTTGTCCACCCCCTGCACACTCTTGCCCGCGACCGCGATCTGATTTCCGGTGAGCAGCGGCACGATGGGCATGAAGTCGGCCATCAGGTCGTGCTGCAGGGTGCCGAGCAGGGCCGCTCGCTTGGCCGGATCGACCTCGGTCACTTCGGCTTTCAACTCGTCGGTGATCTTGGGGTCGCCGAAGTGGTTCTGCAGGAAGTTGTCCGCGGTGAAGAACGGAGTCAGATAGTCGTCGGCGTCCGGGAAGTCCGGGAACCAGCCGAACTGGTAGACGGGATAGCCGTCGGTGGAGCGTGCCTTCTGGTACGAAACCCATTCGGTGGACTGCAGATTCACCTTGAACAGCCCGGTGGACTCCAGCTGACTCTTGATGGCCGCGTATTCCTCGGAGCTGGTGGAGCCGTAATGGTCGGTGTTGTACTGCAGATTCAGCGTCACCGGGGTGGTCACGCCGGCGTCGGCCAGGAATTTGGCGGCCGCGTCCTTATTGGGCTTGGCGCCGTAGATGTCCTTGAACGCCTCGGTCGCGCCCGGAAGCCCCTGCGGCACCGGTGAATACAGCGGCGTCCAGGTGCCCTTGAAGATATCGGTCGAGAGGGCGTCCCGGTCGACGGAGGTGGCGACGGCCTTGCGAACGGCCAGCTTCTGCGCCGGAGTGCCGCCGGGCTGGGTATTGAGGTTGAACACGATGTAGCGGGTGTCGCCGCCAGGCGACTGGTGCACCGTCACCTTGTCGCTGCCCCGCAGCGAATCGATATCGGTGGGCGTGAGCGTATGCCACGCGACGTCCACATTGCCCTGCTGCACATCGAGTTTCAGGTTGGCGGCCTCGGCGTAGTACTTCACCGTCACGGTATCGGTCGCCGGCTTGCCGAACAGCCCGTTGTAATCGGGATTGGCCTGGTAGGAGACCAGCTTGTTCTTGTCGTAGCTGGCGATGGTGTACGGACCGGAGAAGGGTTTGGCCTTCACCACGTCCTCGTCGGCGAGCACCCGGTCGGCCGGGAAGACCTTCTCGTCGACGATGGCCGCGGCCTGCGTCGGCAGAATCGCCGGGAAGGTCTGGTCATTGGCGTTCTTCAGCGTGAAGGCGACGGTCTTGTCGTCCGGGGCGTCGGTGTGGTCCAGGCCGACCAGCAGCGCGGACGGACCCTGCGGGTGTTTGATGCCCACCATCCGGTCGAAGGAGAACTTCACGCTCTTCGCGGTGAGCGGATCACCGTTGGCGAACTTCAGCCCCGGCTTCAGCGTGCAGGTGTAGACGGTCGGTGTGGTGAACCCGCACTTATCGGCCGCGTCCGGTTTCGGCGCCGCTTCTCCCGCAGGGAAATTCAGCAGGAACTGGTACACCTGGGTCTCGGCCAGCAGTGACCCGTTGTCGTAGGCCATGGCCGGGTCGAGTGAGGTGACCTTGTCGGTGGTGCCGACCACCAGGCCCGCGCCACCGCCACCGCCGTCCCCGGTCTTTCCCGACCCACAGCCGGCGATGGCCAGCACCGTGAGTCCCGCAAACCCTACTGCCGCAACCTTTTTCCCGCGCATACTGCCCCACTCTCGAAACGCGCGACGCACGGGCCGGGTCGCGGCCCCGCCGCATCGCGGTGGACTTCGTCTGGCTGGGCACAGTATCGGCTGGTTATAACCGCAGTGTTGCGTTTCCGGACAAACCGATCATTTTTATGTCACGTGCGCGACGACGCCCATGGCGCAACTGCGCCAACAGATTTCACCGCACCCCTCCTGCCTGCGGTGATGCGCAAAGTCCCGAAAACGACTCGTGCCCGCCCGCGGGAAGCGGACGGGCACGGATCTACAGCTGATCTACGGGCGGCTCAGCGCGCTCACATTCGCGTTGTCGGCCAGCAGGTTCGACTCCTTGGCGCCACTGAGGACGCTTTCCAGCACGTTCTTACCCAGGGCCAAGTCGGTAGGCAGCGCGATCGGGTACTCGCCGTCGAAGCAGGCGCAGCACAGTCGTGAGCGCGGCTGTTCGGTGGCGGCGACCATGCTCTCCAGCGAGATGTAGCCGAGGGTGTCGGCGCCGATGGACCGGCGCACGCCCTCCACCATGTCGTCGATGCTGGTGCCTTCGATGCCGTCCGGCCCGGCCCCGTTGGCCACCAACTCCGCGCGGGAGGCGAAGTCGATGCCGTAGAAGCACGGCCACTTGACCGGCGGCGAGGCAATGCGGACGTGGATCTCCAGGGCGCCCGCCTCCCGCAGCATGCGAATCAACGCGCGCTGCGTATTGCCGCGCACGATGGAATCGTCCACCACGATGAGCCGCTTACCGCGGATCACCTCGCGCAGCGGGTTCAGCTTGAGCCGGATACCGAGCTGGCGAATGGTCTGGCTGGGCTGAATGAAGGTGCGGCCCACATAGGCGTTCTTCATCAGGCCCTGCCCGTACGGCACGCCCGAACCCTGGGCGTAGCCGACGGCGGCCGGGGTGCCGGATTCGGGAACCGGGATGACCAGGTCGCCTTCGACGGGATGTTCGATGGCCAGCCGGCGGCCGATATCGACGCGGGTGGCATGCACGGAGCGACCGGAAATGGTGCTGTCCGGACGGGCCAGGTACACGAATTCGAAGACGCAGCCCTTGGGCGTCGGGTTGGCGAAGCGCAGTGAACGCACCCCGTCGGCATCGATCGCCAGCAGTTCGCCGGGCTCGATCTCCCGGACGAAGGAGGCGCCGACGATATCGAGTGCCGCGGTTTCGCTGGCGACCACCCAGCCACGATCCAGGCGACCGAGGCAGAGCGGGCGCACACCGTGCGGATCACGCGCGGCGTACAGGGTGTGCTCGTCCATGAAGGTGAGGCAGAAGGCGCCTTCCAGCGTGGGCAGCAGCTCCATGGCGGCTTGCTCGATGGTCTTGTCGGCAGCGGCGTGCGCGAGCAGCGCCGTGATGACATCCGAATCGGAGGTGGCCGCGATCGGACCGGCGAGCCGGCCACTGATCAGACCGAGTTCCCTTGCGCGCGCACCCAATTCGGCAGTGTTGACGAGATTTCCATTGTGGCCCAGCGCAATTCCGGAACCCACCGCGGTGGTGCGGAAGATGGGCTGGGCGTTCTCCCAGCTCGTGGAGCCGGTGGTGGAATAACGACAATGCCCGACCGCGACGTGGCCGGGCATTGCAGCGAGAGTCTGTTCATCGAAGACCTGGCTCACCAGGCCCAGATCCTTGAATACCAGCACCTGTGATCCGTCGGAGACGGCGATACCGGCTGCCTCCTGGCCGCGATGCTGCAGCGCATAGAGTCCGTAGTAGGTGAGCTTGGCCACATCCTCGCCCGGAGCCCAGACACCGAAAACTCCACACTCTTCGCGGGGTTCGTTTTCGGGCTGATCGGGGGTGGTGGCAGCGGGGGGCAGGGTCACCGTGTTTGCTCCCTGTTCGACGGGCGGGGGGCAAGGCCCATAGTACTGGTAACCGGCGCGCAACCCACCGCCGGGATAACCCTGATGGCAGGGGATTTGCTGTTAGCGTTCCTCCGTGGCGAGCACCGATACTTCGGAATCGAGTCCGACCCCCCGGCGTCTGACCCCTCTCAGGTGGGCATTCCCGATTGTGGTGGTCACGCTGCTGGCCTCGCTGCTGGGTGTGATGTATCTCGATTACATCGTCGATCCCGAGAAGAACCTGCACGATTTCCCGATCGCACTGGTGAATCAGGATGTCGGCGACGATCTCAGCACAGGCGGTCCGGCCAAGCACGTCAATTTCGGTGATCAGGTCACCGACGGCCTGCGCAAGGCCGTGCCCTCGGACAAGATCGACCTGCGCGTGCTCGGCATCAACGAGGCGCAGCTGCAGATGCAGTCGGCGCAGGTGTACGGCACCATCATCATTCCGAGCGACTTCTCCAAGCGGCTCGGCATTCTCGGTGTGGGCAGTGTTGTCCCCGGGGACATCACCCGGCCGGTGATCACCCTGCAGACCAATCCCCGCACCGGCGCTTTCGGTACGGCCATCGTGCAGAAGTTCGGCGCGGAAGCGCTGACGCAGGTGAATACTCAGGTCGGGCAGCAGCTGACCGATCAGGTCAAGTCGACTCTGACACCGCCGCCGGGTGGTCCGCCCGCGCCCGCGTTGTCGGCGGCCACCATGGTGACCCTCGCACAGCCGCTGAATATCGTGGTCGATCAATTCCGCCCGCTGCCAGGCGGATCCGGTGAGGGTCTGACCGCGTTCTTCTACAGTCTGCTGCTGCTCCTGGTGGGCATGGTCGGCGCGATGATCATTCACCAGCTCATCGATTCGGCTCTCGGATTCCTGCCGACCGAATGGGGCCCGTGGGTCGTGCACCGTTCGCGCGCATCGATTTCCCGGACGCGCACCCTGCTGCTGAAGTGGTCGGCGGTGGTGGTGATGTCGGTGGCGGTATCGGGTGCGCTGCTGGGCATCGGTTCCGCGCTCGGGATGCCGATCGACCGGCCGCTACTGCTGTTCCTCTACGGCGCGTTCGTGATCACCGCGGTCGGGTTCACCTGTACGTCGGTGCTCGCGGCGGTGGGCACCGCCGGCCTGATCATCAATCTGATCGTGTTCATCGTGCTGGGCCTGCCCTCCTCGGGCGGCACGGTGCCGATCGAGGCGACACCGAAGTATTTCGGCTGGCTGGCCAATTTCGAGCCCATGCACCAGGTGTTCCTGGGGACGCGGTCGATTCTGTATTTCAACGGCGGCGGCGTGGCCGGACTGTCGCGGGGTCTGTGGATGTCCACGCTCGGCCTGGCCATCGGTATCGTTCTCGGCCTGGCGATTACCCGCTTCTACGACCGTAAAGGCTTGGAGCGCAAGCCTGCCGCCGCGACGGCGGTGTAAAACGGCCGCGCGGACCTCGGAGCTGGGCCGTTCAGAATTGGGTGATGGGCAGCCAGCGAGCCACATCGGCGGCGCGCGAGCCGGACGCCGTGAGCGCACCCGATTCGACTGCGGCGTCGAAGGCCAGCAGTCCGGTCGCGAGCAGCAGCCAGGTGCGCGGATCGGTTTCGACGACATTCGGCGGTGTGCCCCGGGTGTGCCGCAGTCCTTCGATGCACTGCACCGCGACGAAGGGCGGCACCCGTACCTCCACGGCGCCGCCCGGCGCATCGGCGGCCAGCGATCGTGCGGTGCCGCGGACGGCCGCCGCCAGCTCGGCGCGGGCGGGGGCCGGAGCGGTCTCGTCGCGCAACCACTCCCGCACCGCGAGCAGCGCCGCGCGCACTACTGCCGGATCCACCGCTCCTCGTCCTGCCATGTCGGTGAGGCTACCGCCGAGGTCTGTCACCTGGCCCGAGCCGGTGCCCGGTACCTTGGCGATCGTGTGTGCGCACGGCCGTCCGGATCGGGGCCGTCGGCCGAGCGCCACGGACAGCTTGGTCGGTTGACTACTTCGAGCGGGGAATGATGGTGTGATGGAGCAGCTTCCGCTGATCACGGCCACCGACTCCGAGGCACCGCGACGCCATCGCGGATTGATCCTCGCGTGCTGGTCGGTCTCCATGGTGCTCTGGCTGATCGCGCTCGTGATCTACCCCACGGTCACCTCGGATCTGCGGACGCCCAGCACGCGAGTGATGCTGGGCGCGGCCATCGTGCTCTGCCTGGCCAATGCCGCACTGCTCTATACGCGGCCGCTGCCGATTCCGGTCTTCCTCCTCACCGGGCTCGGCGGTATCGGCGCGAGTGCCGCCAGCATGACGGTGGCGACCACACACCGCTGCTGTGATGTGGTGTGGCGGACCATGCGCGGATTTCCGTACCCGTTCCGCGAGAATATTCGGCGGTCCTGGGATCCGACCCGTCTGACCACCAAGTTCGAACCGGTGGGCACGGTGCTCAATGTGATCGTGTGGGCGTATCTGCTACTGCTGCTCGCGGTGGTGATTCGGCCGGGCGTGGTGTGGTTGTGGCGACGCGGCGGGCGGCCACTGGTGTCAACGCTCCGCCGGCATTCAGGGCGAGGTGCAGTAGCGCCGGGGCAGTAGCGCTCGCGGTGCGGCGGTAGAGCCGGTCGAACAGTAGGCCCGCCAGGGTCGTGACGGCGACCGTTGCGGGAACGGGATCACCGGCGGCGCGGGCGGGCTGGATATGCGAGAGGCCGAATGTCAGTGCGCCCAGCAGACTCCCACGACTGCCGAAGCTTTCTTCGAGCAGCGGGGTGAGGGTGGCGCGGTAGACGAGCTCCTCGCTCAGGACGGTGCCGACGGGGATGTGCACTCCCGCCCACTCCGCCGTGGAGACCTCGGGGCCGCGGTCGGCGAGTTCGGCGAAGTGCCGCCGGATCGCCGGAACGGCAAGTGCCGCACCGTAACCTGCGAGAACGACCCCCGCGACGGCGGCACCGGTACGACCACCGCGAGACGAGATCCAGTTCGGATTACCTTGGAACACAAGGGCATAGCCGGTCGAGAAGGCGGCATTCGCGGCGGTCCTACCCCGGATGTCCAGGCTCAGCGCAGGTAGCACACGACTGCTCCACAGCAGTGGAAGCGACACTGCGGCTACGGCTTTCGAGATATCGGCGGCACTCATGGGCTACTTGATCACCCGCTCGTAATCTTCGGCCAATTCGATCTGGGTGCGGATCTTCTCGCGCAGTTCCGGCGTCCAGTCCGGTGGGGCGGCAATGGCGGCCCAGCCGTCCAGCACCAGGGAGCCGTAGTTGTGTCCGTGGCCGTCGCTGACACCCTGTGCGTTGGTGAGGTCGGCGGCGACCTGCCAGAAGGTCACGACGGGCCACCAGCGCATCTGCGAGGAGACATCGGAGCCGCGGGTCTCGGAGAGCCAATCCGGTTGGGAGAACAGCAGATCCGGCGACCACCAGACGATCGGGTCGGAGGGATGCATCAGATAGGCGATGCGGGGTCTTCGCCAATCGGGTGAGGGTTTGTCGAGATCGGGTGCGGTGGCGGCGAACCGGACCACCAGGCCGTCGGCGTAGACGGGATCCACCTGGCGGGTGCCGGGATCGCGGCGGGAGACGAACTGCTGCCACAGCCGATTCGAATTGGGCGGGCCCACCCACAGGGCGCCGTCCACCTTGGAGCGCAGATCGGCCAGGCCGTCGAACGCCGATTCGGAACCCTGCGAACCCAGACTCTCGCCGTAGACGAGCAGCTTCGGCCGGGCGTTCGCCGGGCGCGCCGACCATGCCTTGTAGACGGCATCGAACATCTTCTTGCCCGCGATCGCCACCTTCTGGCGGTCCGCGAGGAAGGACAGCACGCTCGGCAGATACGAGTACTGCGACGCGAGAATGGCGGTATCGCCGCCGTACATGTACTCGAGCGCGGCGGCGCTCATGGAGTTCACCCAGCCGGTGCCGGTGGTCGTGGTGATGACCAGCACCTTGCGGTCGAAGGCCCCGGTGCGCTGCAGTTCGGCGACGGCCAGGTCCTCCTCGGTGGTAGCCGGGGGCGCGGATTGCAGGCCCACGTACACCCGAATGGGCTGGCGCGCGGGCTTTCCGGTGGCGGCGCTGATCAGCATCGGATCGGGTCCGTGCGAGACGAACCAGCGCCCCTCGAACCCGAGGGTCTCCCATTTGGCCAGTGATTGCGGACTGCCCGAACGTTCGGGCAACGTGGGCTGCACCGTGAACTGGGTCGTCTGATTGTTGCGCACACTGAATGCCGAGTTGGCGACCGCGAAGAAGGCGCGGCTGGCGACACCGTTGAAGAGCGTGATGAGCAAAATCGTCAGCAGCAGCACGCCGGTGGCCGGCGCGAGTTTGGGCGGTACCCGCACCCAGCGGCTCAGCTGGCGGGCAATGAACCGCACCAATTCGCGCAGGGTGCGGAACACCGCCACCACGAGCGCCCCGACCGCGAAGCTGAGTCCGCCGGTGCGCAGGTAGGCGGCGCGGGTGGTGCCCTCCATATCCATCAGGCCGGTGATCTCGCGCTGCCAGTCGGCGGACAGCACCAGCATGTAGGCGGCCACCAGGGCGCAGGTCAGCACCACCGCGACCTTCAGCACGTAGCGCACCCACTCGGGCGGGCTGCCGATCGTCAGCCGGGGCCGAATCCACTTGCGGAACAACCACTGCAGCACACAGCCGGCGCCGTAGCCGAGCGCCGCGTTGACACCGGAGATCAGACCCTGGAAGAGCCAGTCGCGGGGCAGCAGCGACGGCGTGACCGACAGGGCGAAGAAGACGGTGGCCACCACCAGGCCGGTGTGATTGAGGTCGATGATGTCCTCGACGCGCTTGGCCACCACCGCAATCCGGCGTCCCCAGCCACGACGGGCCAACGCGGCGCCACGAGCGCGCAGCCGCGTCAGAACCTGGGCGGGGTCGAACACTCGTCAAGTATGGAGGGCGGCGCGCGGAATCCGGGGATGCACGGGTGTGAGTGGCACCATGATCACGGCGTGTCGACACTACCCATCGCACTCGAGTAGTAGTACGCGGTTGCGCGGCGGCCCCGGTCAGCAGACTCACACAGCATGAGCACCACCAGCGCACAGACCAAGAGCACCAACGCCTTTCTGGCCCAGGCTGCCATCGCGTTCGGAATCAGCTTCTCCGCCAACACCATCGGCATCGTCTACCTGCCCCTGGACATCTGGCAGCGCGGATTCCTCCTGATGACCACACTTTTCCTGGTGAGCAGCTGCTTCACCCTCGCCAAAGTGGTCCGCGACCAACACGAATCCTCGAAGGTCCACAGCCGCATCGACGAAGCCCGCCTGGAAAAGCTGATGGCAGAACACGACCCGTTCAAGGTCGCCGGTTAGCCCAACTCTCGGGGACTCTCAGACGGTCCCCTGAAGACACACCCCGCCGAGGCCCGGCAGTACGAGGGGTCCGTGCCTGGCGGGGTGGTTGCTGTACGGGCTGCCCGCCATCGCGGCAACGCCTCCCCGTCATCCCGGCATGTTTTTGGCCGGGATCCACACTGTTGCTGTGGATCCCGGCCAAATGCACGCCGGGATGACGGGGGAAATCCCGCCGGACGGCGATTTGCTAGTGCTCGAAGTGGCCGAAGAGGGCGGGGAGGGTGCCTTCGAAGGCGGTGCGCAGTTCTTCCAGGGTCGCGGTGAACTGGCCCTGCACCTCGACCGAATCCGAACCCTGGTCGACCACGCCGATGCGCACCCACGGCAGGTCGCGCGCGGAGCACATCTTGGTGAAGCGGGTCTCCTCCGAGCGCGGGACGGCGACCAGCACACGCCCGGCGGATTCGGAGAACAGGGTGACGAACGGGTCCTCGCCCTCGGGAACGATGATGCGGCAACCGGTTTCACCGGCCAGCGCGGCCTCGACGACGGACTGGATGAGCCCGCCCTCGGAGAGGTCGTGCGCGGCGCTGATCATGCCGTCGCGGCTGCCGGAGGTGAGGATCTCCGAAAGCAGCTGCTCGCGAGCGAAATCGACCTTGGGCGGCAGTCCGCCGAGGTGATCGTGCTCGACCTGCGCCCAGATGGAGCCGTCCAGCTCGTCGTGGGTCTCGCCGAGCAGGATGAGCGTCTCGCCGGGCTCCAGGCCCAGGCCGGTCGGGATGCGGCGGTGCACATCGTCGATGACGCCGAGCACACCGACCACGGGGGTCGGCAGGATGGCGGTCTGGCCGGTCTGGTTGTAGAAGGACACATTGCCACCGGTGACCGGAATGCCCAGGGCCACACAGCCGTCCGCGAGGCCGCGCACGGCCTGCTGGAACTGCCACATGACGCCCGGATCCTCGGGGGAACCGAAGTTGAGGCAGTTGGTGACGGCCTTCGGAGTAGCGCCGGTGGTCGACACATTGCGGAACGCCTCGGCCAGCGCCAGCTGCGCGCCGGTGTACGGGTCCAGCTTGGTGTAGCGGCCCGAGGCGTCGGTCGCGAGCGCGATACCGCGGCCGGACTCCTCGTCGATGCGGATGACACCCGCGTCGGCGTTCTCGGCGAGCACGGTATTGCCGCGCACGTAGCGGTCGTACTGCTCGGTGATCCACTTGCGCGAGCACAGCTGCGGGCTGGCGATCATCTTCAGTAGCGTGGCGCGCAGTTCGTCGCCGGACTTCGGGCGGTTCAGTGCGGTGGTCGAATCCGCATTGAGGGCATCCTGATCGGCGGGGCGCTGCACGGGGCGCTCGTACACCGGCCCGTGGTGGGCGACGGTGCGCGGCGGGACATCGACCACAACTTCGCCGTGCCAGGTGATTTCGAGGTGCTCGCCGTCGGTGACCTCACCGATGACGGTGGCAGTGGTTTCCCACTTCTTGCAGATCGCCATGAAGCGATCCACATTCTCCGGGGCGACCACGGCGCACATGCGCTCCTGCGATTCGCTCGAAAGAATCTCGGCGGGAGTCATATTGGCGGCGCGCAGCGGCACCTGATCCAGGTCGATGTGCATCCCGCCGGAACCGGCGGCGGCCAGCTCGGAGGTGGCACAGGACAGGCCTGCACCGCCGAGGTCCTGGATGCCGACGACCACGCCGGAGTGGTACAGCTCGAGACAGCACTCGATGAGCACCTTCTCGGTGAACGGGTCGCCGACCTGCACGCTCGGCAGTTTCTTACGGCCGGAACCGCCGCCGCCAGGCGTCATGTCACCGTCGTCACCGGAGAAGGTGTCGGAGGCCAGCACCGAAACGCCGCCGATGCCGTCGAGGCCGGTGCGCGCACCGAACAGAATGATCTTGTTGCCCTCGCCGGAGGCGAAGGCCAGCTTCAGGTCCTCGACCCGCATGACGCCCGCGCACAGCGCATTGACGAGCGGATTGCCCTGGTAGGAAGCGTCGAATACGGTCTCGCCGCCCACATTCGGCAGGCCGAGCGAGTTGCCGTAACCGCCGACGCCGCGCACCACACCGTCGACCACGCGCCGGGTGTCCGGGTGATCGGCCGCACCGAAGCGCAGCTGGTCCATGACCGCGATCGGGCGGGCGCCCATGGCCATGATGTCGCGGACAATGCCGCCGACACCGGTGGCCGCACCCTGATAGGGCTCCACATACGAGGGATGGTTGTGCGATTCCACCTTGAAGGTGACCGCCCAGCCGTCGCCGATATCCACCACACCGGCGTTCTCGCCGATCCCGGCGAGCATCGACTTCTGCATCTCCTCGGTGGTGGTCTCGCCGAAGTAGCGCAGATGCACCTTCGAGGACTTGTACGAGCAGTGCTCGGACCACATCACCGAGTACATCGCCAGCTCGGCATCCGTGGGGCGCCGCCCCAGAATCTCCTTGATGCGGGCGTACTCGTCGTCCTTGAGGCCGAGTTCCTTATAGGGCTGCGGGCTGTCCGAGGTGGCCGCGGCGTTGCTGACGGTATCGACGTGGCTGGTCACGGGAATACCAGAGTCCTTTCGGCCGGGCAGGTGCAGTACCGAGAGCCCGTAGCTGGAAGTCGGCGAGAGATACCCCAGAGTCTAAGTGCCAGCAAATCCCCGCCTGAACCAGCCTCCGCACCAACCCAAAGGTCGCGGCCGTCCCCTCTGAACGGAGTGCACCCCCAAGACATCCGCAGCAAGGTCGCGGCCGTCCCGGTTCTGGACTGCGGCTCCATAGACCTGCGCCTTGGAGCGGGGGAGCGCAGCAGAGAAGCGGAAGGAGGGAAGAACCGGGACCAGGGGCCGCGACCCCGCCGGAGCGGAGCGGAGGCCAAAGATACAGCTAGTCTGTCCCGGTGAACGAACGATCCGGGCTGGCGGATCCGGCGGAGAAACCTGCGCCCACGCCGAGAAGCTCTACGCTGTCGCGGCAGCAGGTTCAGCTGCTCGCCATCGCCGTGGTGCTGTTCGCGGTGTCGGCGGGGATCAGCTACGCCGCCAAGTTCTGGCACGGTTATATCGATCTTCAGGTGTACCGCAATGGTGCGCGGGCCTGGCTCGATAATAAGGATCTCTACGGTCCGATGCCACCGGTGTACGGGCTCGGGCTGCCGTTCACCTATCCCCCGCTGGCCGCATTGTTCTTCGCGCCGCTGGCGATCATGCCGCTGGTGGTTTCCGAGTGGGCGGTGCTGGCGACCTCGGTGATCTCGCTGGGTGTGACGCTGTGGGTGGTACTGGATCGGCTGCGTCCGAACCTGGCGTGGGCGACCCGGCTGGCGATGGTGGTCGGCGGCGTGGGTTTGCTGGAGTTGCTGGAGCCGATTCGCCAGACCTACGGGTTCGGGCAGATCAATCTGGTGCTGATGGCCGCCATCGCGCTGGATTGCCTGGTGCGCAAGCCGTTCTGGCCGCGCGGCATGCTGATCGGCATCGCGGTGTCGGTGAAGCTGACGCCCGCCGGCTATCTGCTGTACTTCCTGCTGCGCAAGGACTGGAAGGGCGCGGCCACGCTGGTGTTCTCCACGATCGGCGCGGTCATCGTGGGTTTCGCACTGTTCCCGCATGATTCGGTGCAGTACTGGTTGCACACCATCTCCGATACCGGGCGCATCGGGCCGCCCTGGTTCGCGGGCAATCAATCCTTGAAGGGCTTCGCCTACCGGCTGGGTTTCTCCGATTCGGTGGCGACCCTCATCTGGCTGGTGCTGTCGGTGCTGGCCGTCGCGCTCGCCGCGATCTGGATGAAGCGCCTCTTCTCCGTCGGTGCGAACGCTGCCGCGCTGTTGGTGAATGCCGGTGCCGTACTGCTGGTTTCGCCGGTGTCATGGTCGCACCACTGGGTGTGGATCGCGCCGGCGCTGCTCGTGGCCGCCGATGCCATCGCCCGCGGCCGCCGCAGCCCGGCGTTCCTCACCGCAGTGGGCGTGGCACTGGTCATGTTCGCCATCGGCCCGCAGTGGTTGCTGCCGCACGATCACGATCGGGAACTGGCCTGGGCCTGGTGGCAGCAGATCATCGGGAGCAGCTACGTGCTGTTTACGCTGGGCGCCTTCATCGTCGCGGCGCTGGCGTACCACCCGGCGCGGGTCTCGGTTCCGCACACGGAGCGGACCGAGAGCCCGGCGTAGTCACTGCCACAACGCTTTCAGATCGCGCCGACCGCTGCTGCGGTCGGCGCGATGCCTTTTTCTAACGAGCCTCGTCGGGCGTGAGGAATGCGGCCAGGGCGGCCGCGTAGGCGGGAACGTCTGCGGCGCCCATCATTTCGCGGGCGGAGTGCATGGCGAGCTGCGCCGCACCCACATCCACGGTCGGCATGCCGGTGGCGGCGGCCGTCATCGGTCCGATGGTGGAGCCACAGGGCAGATCGGCGCGGTGGACGTAGCGCTGCAGCGGTACGCCGGCCTGCGCGCAGGCCAGGGCGAACGCGCCCGCCCCGGCCGCATCGGTCGCGTAGCGCAGGTTCTGATTGACCTTCAGCACCGGACCGCCGCCGACCTCGATGCGGTGCATGGGCTCGTGCCGGTCGGGGTAGTTGGGGTGGGTCGCATGCGCCATATCGCCGGAGGCGCAGACGGATCCGGCGATGGCCGCCAGGTATTCGGCCCGGCCGCCGCCGCGGGTGAGCACAATGCGCTCCAAAACCGTGGGCAGCAGCCCGGATTGGGCGCCCCGATCGGATTGGCTGCCGACCTCTTCATGGTCGAACATGGCGAGCACCGGTACCGCCGCACCGGGTTCGGCGACGGCGGCCAGGAAGGCGCGCAGTCCGGCGTAGCAGGTGCCCTGATTGTCCAGGCGCGGTGCGCTGATCAGATCCAGATCGCGGCCGATGAGCTTGGACGGCACCAGATCGTGGGTCATCAGCTCCCAGCCCAGCACCGCACCGGCTTCGATGCCCGAGCGTTCGGCGATGAAGGCCAGGAAGGAGCGCGGTTCCCCGCCGATCCCCCACACCGCGTTCACATGCCGCTGCGGATCCAGGGTGACCCCGCGCCGGTCCTCGGACAGGTGGATGGCCAGCTGCGGCACCCGCAGGATCGGTTCGTCGATGCGAATCAGGCGCTCCCGCACCACATTTCCGTCGCGAATCGATAATCTCCCGGAGATGCCGAGATCGCGGTCCAGCCACGAATTGAGCCAGGCCCCGCCATAGGGCTCGAGGCCGACCATCTGCCAGCCGGCCACCGCGGTATCGGGGTGCTGTTTGACCCGCAGATTGGGACTGTCGGTGTGCGCCCCGACCACGCGGAACGGGGTGGCCTGCCCGGTGCGGAATCCGGTGGGCGCGCCCGGGCCGCCGTCGGACCAGGCGACCAGCGAACCGCTGCGCACCACGTAGTAGCGCCCCGCGCTACTGGAGGGCCAGGGCGCCGATTCCGAGAGCCGGGTGAAGCCGTGATCGTCGAGTTCGGCCGCGACGGTGCGGCACACATGGAACGGCGACGGGGAGGCGTCGATGAATTCGCACAGTCCTGCGGCGGTCGCGGTGGTCTCGGCAACTGGCATGACTGCGATCCTAAGCATTCACAGTTCAGTTTTCGCCGACGGTCGGCCTATCCGCCCGCCCGCGCGTGTGGCCCGGAATCAATGCGACAGCGGAAGATCCGAGACCCGCTCCAGCAGCCGCAGCAGCTCGACGTAGTCATCACCGCCGAAGTGGCGGCGCAGCTCGGCCTCGGCGCGTATCTCCTCGATACGGACCTCGTCCACCAGTTCGGCCCCGCGCCGACTCAGCCCGATGAGAATGCGGCGGCGATCATCGGCGGCGGCGACCCGGAAGATGAGGCCGCGCTCGGCCAGATGGTCGGCGTGCCGGGTGGCGGAGGAAGGCGGAAGTTGCGTGCGCACGGCCAGTTCACTCATGGTGATACCGGTATCGCAGGAGAGGTTGGTCAGCATGCACCATTGGTCGGCGGTCAACCGTCTGGCGCACAGTGCGGCGTCGAGGTGACGAAGCCAACTGCGCTCCGCCGCACGCAGCGCTCCATGCAGCGTGGATATTCCACCTAGAATTGTCGACATAAGCCCGCCCATCAAATTGCTCGAACGAGGGGAAGGGTATCCGATGACCTCGTTCCGCGGCAGCCCCGAAAACTGTATCGAGATCCTCAACATAGTTCCGCTACAGGGGCCCGGCGGTATCTTCGCCCCTTCCTGCGAGGCGGCCATTTCATTGGCTGCCGAAGAAATCAACGGTGGGACAGGAATTCTCGGGCGCGAATTACGTGTCACCCACATTGACGGCGGGCGGGAACCGGCCGAAGTGACGCGCGAGGTGTCGGCGCTGCTGGCCACCGGAATGGTGCATGCGATTACCGGCTGGCACACCTCCGCGGTGCGGCGGGCGGTGACACGGGTGACCTCGGGGCGGGTGCCCTACCTTTTCGCCACCGACCACGAGGGATTGGATGTGGCGCCGCCCGGCCTGTTCATGGTCGGCTCGGATCCCGGCCGACAGTTGCTGCCCGCACTGCGCTGGTTGCGGCGCGAGCTGGGGGCGCGGCGCTGGGCGATCATCGGCAACGATTACGTATGGCCGCGGCGCACGGCCGAGGTGGTGCGGGCGGAATTGGGTGCGCGCGGGGCGGTCGCACTGGAACGGTTCGTACCGTTGGAGAAGTTCGTGCCATTCGGTACCGAGGATTTCGCGGACTTTCTGGCCGATCCGCGACTGGACCGCTGCGATGGGGTGATCGTGCTCTTGGTCGGCGCCGACGTTGCCCGATTTAACCGACAATTCGCCCGAATCGGACGAGATGAGTCGCAACTCCGAGTCAGTCCGGCCGTGGATGACAATGTGCTGCTCGCCGCCGGCGCCAATGCCAACCGGAATCTCTATGTGCCGTCGAGTTTCTTCGTGAACGGTCCGGCGAACCGGGAACGGCTGGATCGCTACCGGCGACTGCACGGTGAGTTCGCGCCCGCGCTCACCAACTTCAGCAATACCGAATACGAGGCACTGCACGCACTGCGGGTCATGGCGCAAGCCGCAGGCACCCTGGATGTCCGGTGCCTGCATGCCGCGGTCGCGAACGGCCCTGTACTCGAAACACCTTCGGGCAGCCTCGGTTTCGACGGCAACCAACTGCTCTTCCCGAGCTACATCGCCCGCGCGGACGGCGTCCGATTCGAGATCCTCGACCGCATCTGTGTTTAATTTGCCTCCGCTTCGCTCCGGCGGGTCGTGGCCCTGTTACCCGGTTCTTCCCTCCCTCCGCTCCTCCGCTTCGCTCCCCCGCTCCACTCAGTCCAGAACCGGGCGGGCCACGACCTTGACAGCACAACGCCTTGACAGCACAAGGCCCGCTCCGCGATCTGCGGTGCGGGCCTTGTGCTGAAGTATTCGGACTAGGCCGAGACGAGGGCGTCCAGGACCGAGAAGAACATGCCGAGGCCGTCATCGCTCGGGCCGGTGAGCGCCTCGGTGGCGTGCTCCGGGTGCGGCATGAGGCCCACGATGCGGCCGTTGGCCGAGGTGATGCCCGCAATGCCGCGCTGCGAACCGTTCGGGTTGTCGCCCGAGTAGCGGAACACCACGCGGCCTTCACCTTCGAGCTCGTCGAGCGTGGCCTGGGACGCCTGGTAGCGGCCCTCACCGGACTTGAGCGGGACCAGGATCTGCGCGCCGGGCTCGTACCGCGAGGTCCATGCGGTGTCCGCATTGTCCACGGTCAGCCACTGGTCACGGCAGATGAAGTGCAGGCCCTCGTTGCGGGTCAGCACACCGGGCAGCAGACCGGCCTCGCACAGGATCTGGAAGCCGTTGCAGATGCCCAGCACCGGCAGGCCCTGGCCCGCGGCCTCGATGACCTTCTCCATGACCGGCGCGAACCGGGCGATGGCGCCGGTGCGCAGGTAATCGCCGTAGGAGAAGCCGCCGGGCACGATGACCGCGTCGACACCCTTCAGGTCGGCGTCACCGTGCCAGAGGCTGACCGCCTCGGCGCCGGCGAGCTTGGCCGCGCGGGCGGCGTCGACATCGTCCAGGGTGCCCGGGAAGGTGATGACTCCGATGCGCGCAGTCACAGCCGCACCACTTTCCAGTCCTCGATGACGGTATTGGCGAGCAGCGATTCGGCGATCTGCGCAAGCTCGTCGTCGCTCACGTCCTCGGCCACATCGAGCTCGAATCGCTTGCCCTGCCGCACCTCCGAGATACCGGGGTGTCCCAGGCGCCCCAGCGCACCGACAATGGCCTGACCCTGCGGATCCAGGATTTCGGCCTTCGGCATCACCTCGACCACGACACGTGCCACGCGTTGCTCCTCAGCTGGTGGGGCGGCGCCCGGACGCAGTGCTTTTCACAGCGCGGCCGAGCGGGGGTTTCGCAGATCAGACTAGTTTGTTGGCCTCCGCTTCGCTCCGGCGGGGTCGCGGCCCCTGGTCCCGGTTCTTCCCTCCGCTGCGCTCCCCCGCTCCAAGGCGCAGGTCTATGGAGCCGCAGTCCAGAACCGGGACGGCCGCGACCTTTGAGCTCGTCTGTCAGCCGGTGAGGGCTACCGTTGTTCTCATGCGGATAGCCCATTTCGGACACTCATGCATTCTGGTGGAGCTGAACGGCGCGAAGATCCTGTTCGATCCCGGCAATTTCTCGCACGGGTTCGAGGGCATCACCGGACTCGACGCGATCGCCGTCACGCATCAGCATCCCGATCACATCTGCCCGAATCGCATCGAGGCGCTCATCGACGCCAACCCGCAGGCACGACTGCTGTCGGACCCGCAGACGGCCCAGCAGCGCGGGGAGCCCTGGGAGGCCGTGCACGCCGGCAATGTCCTGAAGGTCAAGGATGTGCAGATCACCGGCGGCGGTGGACGGCACGCGGTCATCCATCCGGAGATTCCGGTCATCGACAACACGGTGTTCCAGCTCGGCACGCCCGATGATCCGGCCCAGCTGGTGCACCCCGGCGACTCGCTCTGGGTGCCGCCGGTCCCGGTGGGCGTCCTGGCATTGCCCGCGGTCGCGCCGTGGATGCGGATCAGCGAGGCGGTCGACTACCTGCGCGCGGTGAATCCGCGCACCGCCTTCCCCATCCACTTCGGCATTATCGAGCCGGCCGCACAGGGCATCTACTTCGGCCGCCTCAACGAAATGGCCCCCTCCAATACCGAATTCCAGGTCATCCAGGCCGAGGACCACACCGACTTCTGAGCTGCACCCCGTCATCCCGGCATAGACCACGCCCGTCGTCCCGGCGCGCTTTTGGCCGGGATCCACTGAAACCAGCTGGAGCACAGCCGGTGTGGATCCCGGCCAAAAGCATGCCGGGATGACGAGGGCGATGGTGTGACGAGGCGGCTTCGAACTCAGTTACCGGTATAGGAGGCGAGGAACAGCGCCTCCGCCAGCGCCATGTGTTCGATTTCGGTGGGGTCGACGCTTTCGTTGGGGGCGTGGATCAGGCATTTGGGTTCTTCGACGCCCATAAGCATGATCTCGGCCTCGGGGTAGGTGTCGGCGAAGACATTGCAGAGCGGGATGGAGCCGCCCTGGCCCGAGGTGGTGGAGGGGCGGCCGTAGGCGGCGGCGAAGGCCGCCTCCATGGCGCTGCGGGCGGGACCGTGCGTGCTGCCGACGAACGGGGAGCCGGTGGCCTCGGTCTCCACGGTCACCTTGGCATGCCACGGCGTGTTCGATTGCAGGTGTGCGGTAAGGGCTTTCAGCGCCTGCTGGGGATCGGTGCCGGGCGGGATGCGCAGATTCAGGCGGGCGCGGGCCTTGGGCTGGATGGCGGCGGCGGAGCCCACCACCGGCGGCACATCCATGCCGAGCACGGTGAGTGCCGGTCGCGCCCACAGCATGTCGGAAACGGTGCCGCTGCCGAGCAGGTCGACCCCGCCGAGAACACCGGCGTCGGAACGGAATTGATCCTCGGGGTACTGCGCGCCGTCCCACTTCTGGTCGCTGGTCAGGCCGTCGACGGTGGTATTGCCGTCGGCGTCGCGCAGCGTGGCGAGCAGATGGATGAGCGCCGCCAGCGCATCCGGTGCGGGACCGCCGAACATGCCGGAATGCATGGAGCCGGACAGGGTTTCGACGGTGACGACAACATTCACATTGCCGCGCAGGGTCTGCGTGAAGGTCGGCACGCCGACCGCGAAATTGCCGCAGTCGCAGATCAACAGGGTGTCCGACCGCAGCAGCTCCACATTCTCCGGCACGAAGGCTTCCAGGCCGCCGGTGCCCTGCTCCTCGGAACCCTCGGCCACCAGCGTCAATCCGACCGGGAACTTGTCGCCGGACACCTTCCGCAGGGCGCGCAGGGCGGTGAGGTGCGTGACGATATTGCCCTTGCAGTCGGCGCTGCCGCGGCCGTACCACCGGCCGTCCTTCTCGGTGAGCTCCCAGACCGGGGTCTTCCATTCGGCATCACCGAGCGGCGGCTGCACGTCGTAGTGGCAGTACAGCATGATCGTCGGCGCGCCGGGCGGGGCCGGATAACGCGCGATGACCGCATTACTGCCGTCCGGAGTCTCATGCAGCGCCACCTCCGGGAACCCTTCGGCCGTAAAGGCATCCGCGACCCACTGCGCGGCCTTGTGGCACTCCTCCACGGGGAACTGCCGGGCGTCGTAGACGGACTTGTACGAAACCAGTTCGGTGAGATCGCTTTTCGCCCGCGGCATGAGTTCCCGCACGGCGGACCGCAGCGCTTCGGTATCGGTCATTACCTCTCCTCCATCAGTGATCCGTATCCGATTTCACTGTGCCAGCCTTCTTCAAGTTTCCGGTTTCCTCCAGATAGGCGGCAAGCTTGTCCGGGCAATAGGTTTCGATGGCGAGCGAGGTCGCGGTGAAGACATCGCGGTCGGCGATGACCGGACGGGTACCGGGACCGCCGGCGCCATTGGTGATCGCCGACTGATACTGGGCCTTGATCAGCGGCGAGGCCGGATCCTGGCACACCAGTCCACCGTCCTCGCCGAGCGAATCGGCGATGACCTTCGGTTCCGGCGAGGTGAAACCCGCTGCGATCAAACGCGATTGCAGCACCTGCGCACGGCGTAGCGCGATATCGCTGTTCCGGTCGTCATGGAAGACGATGACACCGACGACTGCGATGGCCAGCAGGACCACCACCACCGACAGGTAGACGAGGCGTCGAGTCGAGTCGGGCGCGCCCGGATGGACGGTCGTCATGCGATGGCCTCCTCGGGTGCGTCGATCTTCCAGCCGGGTTTGCGGAATCGCAGGAACAAGTACGGAATCAGCAGCCCGACAATGCCCATGCCGAGCCCGATGAGCACCACATAGCTCAGGCCGTTACCGCTGCCGTACTGCGACGGCGGCACGAAGCCGATGAGGAAGGCCGCCGCCGACGAGGTCGCGCCCAGCCCGCACAACGCGACCAGCGCCGGGGCCCGATAGCCACGCGGATGGTCGGGTTGGTTGCGGCGCAACCGAATCGCGGCGGCGAACATGAGCACGTACATGATCAGGTACACCTGGGTGGTGATCACCGACAGAATCCAGTACGCGCTGGAGACGTCGGGGATGAAGGCGTACAGCAACGCCAGCAGTGTGGTCACCACGCCCTGTGCGACGAGCATGTTCTGTTGCACGCCATGCTTGTTCAGGCGGGTCAGGATCGGCGGCAGATAACCTTCCTGCCGGCCGATGAGCAGCAACCCTTTGGAGGGTCCGGCCAGCCAGGTGAGCATGCCGCCCAGTGCCGCCGCCACCAGCATCACACCCAGTATCGGTGTCAGGAAGCCGATGTCGAAGTGATTGAAGAATCCGTCGAAGGCCTGCATGACACCGGCGGTGAGGCTCAGATTCTTGGACGGCACCACCCAGCTGATCACCACGGCGGGCACGATGAAGATCAGCAGCACCAGGCCCACGGCCATAGCCATGGCCTTCGGGTACTCCTTACCCGGATTCTTCAGCGAGGACACGTGCACCGCATTCATCTCCATGCCCGCGTAGGACAGGAAGTTGTTCACGATGAGCACCAGGCTGGCCACACCGGTCCAGGCGGGCAGCAGGTGGCCGCTGTCCATCGGCGCGGCCGACGGATTGCCCTGTGCCAGGAAGACCAGACCCAGTACCACCAGCAGCACACCGGGAATCAACGTACCGATGATGAGCCCCATACTCGACAGTCCCGCAACGGTTTTGGTGCCCTGCGACGAGACGAATACCGCCACCCAGTAGATGGTGATGATGACTATGGCCACGTAGGTGCCATTGGCCGCCAGCGACGGATTGATAATGTACGCGAAAGTGCTTGCCACATAAGCCAGCAAGCTCGGGTAGTAGAAAATGGTCATGGCGAACTGGCACCACACCGCCAGGAATCCCATCGGCTGCGAAAGCCCCTCGCCCACCCATTTGTAGACCCCGCCGGCCCAGCCCGAGGCCAGCTCCGCCGCCACGAAGGCGGTCGGCAGCAGGAACAGCACTGCCGGAATCAGATAGAGGAATACGCACGCCAGGCCATACACAGCCATGGTCGGCGAGGACCGCAGGCTGGCCACCGAACTGGTGGTCATCAGGGCCAGCGTCACCCAGGACATGTATTTGGTGGTGGTGGCCTTCGTCGTGGTCAGGGTTGCCATGTCCGCCCCCCGCGTGGCACCGTGGCGGACCCCACTTGCCCTATGACATGCTGATAGTCCATAGCGCTGAATAGTAACCGTCTAGCAACTATCAATTGATTACGAAACGGTCTACATATCAACCATTTTCACCGATAATCAGGCGTTCGGAAGCATTCAGCAATTTTATAGCTACGACCGACGCTGGAGGCTAGATGACGGGCAATCCGGAAACCGACGACGACGTATTCTCCCTGCCCGGCCTGAGCCGCGGCGCACCCAAGGCCGGCTTCCCGGCCGCGGAAATGCCTCCCGAAGCGGCCTACGAGATCGTGCACGGCGAGCTGCTGCTGGACGGCGTCTCCCGGATGAACCTGGCCACCTTCTGCACCACCTGGGTCGACGACCAGGCCCGGCGGCTCATGGACGAGGCCATCGGCAAGAACATCGTCGACAAGGACGAATACCCGCAGACCGCCGAACTCGAGCGGCGCTGCGTCCGCATGATCGCCGACCTGTGGCACGCACCCGACCCGGAGACCACCCTCGGCACCTCCACCACCGGGTCCAGTGAGGCCGCCATGCTGGGCGGGCTGGCCGCGAAATTCCGCTGGCGCAAGCGCGGCGGCACCGGCATCCCCAATTTCGTCTGCGGGCCGGTCCAGGTGTGCTGGGAGAAATTCGCTCGCTACTTCGATGTGGAGATCCGCCAGATCCCCTTGCGCGGCAACCGGCTCACCATGCATCCGGACGATGTGGCCGCCTACTGCGATGCGAACACCATCATGGTGGTGCCCACCTTCGGGCAGACCTTCACCGGGCTGTTCGAGGATGTCGCCGGCATCAGCAAGGCCCTCGACGACCTGGAGCAGAAGACCGGCCTCGACATTCCCATGCACGTCGACGCGGCCAGCGGCGGCTTCCTCGCCCCGTTCTGCGCACCCGATCTGGTGTGGGACTTCCGGCTGCCGCGCGTGAAATCGATCAACGCTTCCGGGCACAAGACCGGCCTGGCGCCGCTGGGCGCGGGCTGGGCGATGTGGCGCAGCGCGGCCGATCTGCCCAAGGAACTCATCTTCGATGTCGATTACCTCGGCGGCAGCATGGCCACCTTCAATCTCAATTTCTCGCGCCCCGGCGGGCAGGTCATCACCCAGTACTACGACTTCATCCGCCTGGGCCGCAGCGGCTATCGCAAGGTGCAGACGGCGATCTACCTGGCCGCCCAGCACCTGGCGGCGGGGCTGGTCGAGTTGGGCATGTTCGAGATGATCCACGACGGCCATCCGGAGCGCGGCATCACCGCCGTCTCGTGGCGGCTGACCGGGGAACGCAATTTCAACCTCTACGATCTGTCCGACCGGCTGCGCACCCGCGGCTGGCTGATCGCGGCGTATCCGCTGCCCGCCGACCGCGGCGACGAAACCATCATGCGGGCGGTGCTGCGGCACGGCTTCACCCGCGATATGGCCGATCTGCTGCTGACGGATGTGGTGCGCAGTCTGCAGCAGCTCAACGCACACCCGCTCAGCACCTCGCTCACCCGTAAGGAAGCGGGCGGGTTCACCCACAGTGCCACTGCGGCAGTGCCTTCCACGGAGCTCCCGAAATAGCGACGGGGTTCGGGGCACTCCCCCGAACCCCGCCCCGGATCAGACTGCCGGCTCGGCCTCGGCCAGACCGACGGTGCCGAGCACCCAGGCGAACTCGAAGGCGATTTCCTTCCACCGCTCGTAGCGGCCGCTGGGGCCACCGTGCCCGGAGGTCATATCGGTCTTGAGAATGAGCTGGGAATTGCCGGTCTTGGTGGCGCGCAGCTTCGCGACCCACTTTGCCGGTTCCACGTAGAGCACCCGGGTGTCATTGAGACCGGTCATGGCGAGGATCGCCGGGTAGTCCTTCGCCTCGACGTTCTCGTACGGCGAATAGGACTTCATGTAGGAGTAGACGTCCTTGTCGTCCAAGGGATTTCCCCACTCCTCCCACTCGGACGTGGTGAGCGGCAGCTCCGGAAGCAGCATGGAGGTCAGCGGGTCCACGAAGGGCACGCTGGTGAGAATGCCCGCGAAGAGCTCGGGCGCGAGATTGGCCACCGCACCCATGAGCAGCCCGCCCGCGCTGCCACCATCGGCGATCATCCGATCCGGCGTGGTGAGCTCGGTATCGACGAGATGCTGTGCGCAGGAGATGAAATCGGTGAAGGTGTTCTTCTTGGTGAGCATCTTGCCCTCGTCGTACCAGAGGCGGCCCATCTCGCCACCGCCGCGCACATGGGCGACCACGAACACCATGCCGCGATCGAGCACCGAAAGCCGGGCGATCGAGAAGCCCGGATCGATGCTGGCCTCGTAGGAGCCGTATCCGTAGAGCAGCAACGGTTTCGGACCCGCCGGGGCATCCTTGCGCTGCACGATGGAAATCGGGATGCGGGTGCCGTCCGAGGCCACCGCCCAATCCCGGCGCTGCTCGTAATCCTCTGCGTTGTAGTCGCCGAGCACCACCTGCTCCTTGCGCAGCAGCAGCTCCTTCGTCTCCGGCACATAGTCGAAGACCTGTGTCGGCGTGATGAAGGAGGTGAGCCCCATACGCAGGGTCGGCGTTTCCCACTCCGGGTTGCCGCCGAGTCCGGCGGAGAACAGGGTCAGTCCGAAATCGACCTCCTCCAGCTCGCCGAAGCCCTCGGAAGTCAAGGGCCACACGGCAACTCGCGGCAGCGCCTCGCGGCGGTAGCTGAGCACCAGTTTGTCGGAGAAGCAGTCGATGTCTTCGAGCCGCACATCCGCACGATGCGGAATCAGAATGGTCTGGTCCGCCGGATCGGCGAGCGGCGCCACGGCCAGCACGAAGTTCTCCGACTTCACCCCGTCCACCACGTCGTTGTGCATGATCAGCAGTTTGTCCTCGCCACCGATGACCGCATGGTCGACCGACGCGTACGACACGCCCTCGCGGCGCGGCAGCAGCACCCGGAACTCGCCCTCCGGATTATCGGACTCCAGGAACAGGAACTCGCTGGTGAGCTTGGAATCGGTCCCGATCACCAGGAACTTCTCCGAGCGGGTGGTGCCCACACCGACCCCGAAGCGCTCGTCGGCCTCCTGGAAGATCCTGACGTCGGCGTCCTTGCCGGTACCGAGCCGGTGGCGCCAGACGCTGTCGGGCCGCCAGGATTCATCCACGGTCACATAGAAGATATGCGTGCCGTCCAGCGACCAGGTCGCGCCGCCCGCGGTCCCCGGGATCTCGTCGGGCAGCAGCTCGCCGGTCTCCACGTTCTTGAAGCGCATGGTGTACCGCTCGTCGCCGACCGTGTCGACCGAGTACGCCAGCAGGTCACCGGCCTGACTCAGCGAGGAGGCGCCGAGTGAGAAGAATTCATGGCCCTCGGCCAATTCGTTCGAGTCCAGCAGCACCTGCTCACCCGGGATATCGACACCGACCTCCAGCAGGGGCGGCGTCCAGTCGTCCGAACCGGCGATCGGGCAGCGGCAGAACACGCCGTACTGCTTGCCTTCGAAACTGCGCGAGTAGTACCAGAACTTGCCCATGCGGGTCGGCAGCGACAGGTCGGTCTCCCGCGTGCGCGCCTTGATCTCGTCATAGAGCTTCTCGCGCAGCGGGGCCAGCGCCTCCGTCTGCGCATCCGTATAGGCGTTCTCCTCCTCCAGGTAGGAGATCACCTCGGGATTCGTCTTCTCCCGCAACCACTCGTACTCGTCGACGAAGACATCGCCGTGGTGCTCGCGCTCGGTCGGCACCCGCTTGGCGATCGGCGCCGAAAGAACGGCGCCAGGATTGGAGGTCGCGCTACCACTGCTGTCCAGAGCCATGGCGACCACGTTAGTGGTGCGAGCCCGCGCCACGCCGCACACCCTGCCACCTGCCCGCGATATCCGCCGGTTAAGCGCGCCGTCGTTTCCCCGGGGCCACATGCTGGCATTGCTCGTACAGGTAGAAAACCGCCGCCTTGCGCCGGGCGCATTGATCGGTCGGGCAGCTCCGGTGGATCTGCAGGATGCTGTCCGCCAGTTCCACATTGAATCGTTCCGGTACGGCATCGCAGCTGTCGGAGATCGGGGCAGCTCGCTGCTGGGACCATGGCGTGCGCACCACATACCTCCTTCCGCTGACACAGAATGGAATATCCGATCCGGAGGTCGCGCAAACCCTGGCATTATGAGTGCGATCCACATCACCGTCCAGTACTCGCCGCTCATCGCACAGGGAGTCCGGAGTTGGAAACAGCGAAGAATCGCGAGATCGAGTCCGACGCCGTCTGGCGGCGTGGCGACGACAAGGCGGAGGGCGTCGAAATCGCCTTCCTGTCCAGCGGAAATATCGGCCTGCGGGATTCCCGCAACCCGGACGGGCCGGTGCTGGTGTTCACCCCCGGGGAGTGGCGGGCGTTCGTGGCCGGCGCCAAGGACGGCGAATTCAACCGTCCCGGAGCCTGATTCGCCTCTGGGAACCGATCGGCGCCGGGTGACCGAAGCGCTGCGCGCTATGCGCCGATCGCCCCGGCGATGGTCGGCCAGGAATCGTGCAGGCCGTCCTGCCAGTACGACCAGGAGTGCGTGCCCACCGGGCTGTAGTCCACGCGCGCAGGGATATTCAGATCCCGCAGCCGCTGCGCGAAGGTATCGACGCAGGCGTTCACACCGAATTCGATGGGACCGCCGAAGAAGAGGTTCTCCGGCAGCTGCGGTTTGATCTCCAGCTCGTGCGGGCCGGGCAGGCCGGTACCGGTGGACAGGTAGATGGTCTTACCGCGCAACCGGTCGGCCATGAGCGCCGGATTGTGTTCGGCCCAGGCCGGACTGGTGGGCCCGCCCCACATATTGAACGGATTGCCGCCGCGATTGGCGATGGAGAACATGGTGGCGCCCTGCGCGATGGTGGTGTCCGGGCAGGCGCTGTACCCGGCGACGGCGCGATACAGGTCCGGATGCCGCACAGCGAGGGTGAAGGCGGCATTGCCGCCCATGGACAACCCGCCGATGGCGTTCACCCCGTTACCGGAGAAATAGTCGTCGACGAGGGGCGGAAGCTCTTCTGTCAGAAAGGTTTCCCACTTGTACCGGCCGAAGCGCGGGTCGTCGGCGATCCAGTCGGTGTAGTAGCTGGCCTGCCCGCCCATGGGCAGCACCACATTCACGTTCTTGTCCCGGAAGAAGGGCTCGGCGTCGGTGGCATTGGTCCAGGTGCTCTGGGTTGCGCCGGGGTCGAGACCATCGAGCAGATAGAAGCTGGAGCGGGATCCGCCGCCGGCTGGATGCAGGACCTGCACCTCAATGGTCCGGCCCATTGCGGGCGAGTCGACGAACATTGCGGAACGGTTGGCGTTCAGGTCGTCGACCCTGATGACGCTGGCCGCGTGGCCGGTGGCAGGTGGCGATAACGCCGGACTGAGCAACCCTGCGGCTATCACAAAAACCGCTGTGGCAACGACTCTTCTACGCATGCCCCACCTCCATCAGCCCACCACGATCGCGTTCCAACGTAACTCGAGCCGCGGGGGGTGCGAGGAATATTCGGTCTATGGCGTGTCCCTGGCAAACCAATTGGTTCGCATATGCTAATGCAGAACGGCTATGAATCGCCAGCGGCGCGCTGCAATACCCCGCGAATGGATCCGGCCAGGTAGTCCAGGTCCGCACGCGCGGGCGAAGTAGGCCGCGCTCGCAGCCCGAATCCGTCCCCTGGAGTACGCGGGATCACATGCAGGTGCACATGGAACACTTCCTGCCCCGCTGTGACTCCGTCGGCGAGAAAGAAATTCACCCCGTCGCACTGCACCTCGGACGCCCGCAGCGCGGCCGCCAACTGCTGCCCGACCCGAAAAAGCTTGCCGCCCATGGCCGGATCCAGCTCGGCCAGACTGCGCGCCGGAACCTTCGGAATCACCAGCAGATGCCCCGGCGTCACCGGGCGAATATCAAGGAACGCCAGCACATCGTCGTCCTCGTACACCTTGCTGGCGGGCGCCTGCCCGGCAACGATTTCCGAGAAGATCGTGTACGGATTCATACCTGCAGCCTGCCAGAAACACCTCGACCCCGGACCGATCGGCCGGGGTCGAGAGTCGAAAGTTCGCCGGTCCCTACAGAATCGGGGCAGGGGTGTAGCGGGCCGCCTCCGGGTTGGCGTCGACGAGCTTCTGCACCTGCGCGACAATGGCGGCGGTCTGCGCCTCGGCGGCGCCGATGAAGGCGGAGCGATCGGCCAGTGCCGCATCCAGGGCGGCACGGTCCAGGGGCATGCGGTCGTCGGCGGCCAGGCGATCCAGCAGATCCGGCTCCCGGCCCTGCTCGCGCATGTCCAGGGCCACGGCCACGGCGTGCTCCTTGATGACCTCGTGCGCGGTCTCACGGCCCACACCGGCCCGGACCGCCGCCATCAGCAGGCGGGTGGTGGCCAGGAACGGCAGGTACCGATCGAGCTCACGACCGATGACGGCCGGGTAGGCGCCGAATTCGGCCAGAATGGTCAGGAAGGTCTCCATCATGCCGTCGATGGCGAAGAAGGCATCCGGCAGCGCGACCCGGCGCACCACCGAGCAGAACACGTCACCCTCGTTCCACTGCGCACCCGCCAGCTCGGCGCCCATGGAGGCGTAGCCGCGCAGGATGACCTGCAGGCCGTTGACCCGCTCGGCGGAACGCGAATTCATCTTGTGCGGCATGGCCGAGGAACCGACCTGCCCCTTCTGGAAACCCTCGGTCACCAGTTCGTTTCCGGCCATCAGGCGAATAGTGTGCGCGAAAGACGAAGGGCCCGCACCGATCTGGACCAGCGCGGAGAGCACATCGTGATCCAGCGAGCGCGGGTACACCTGGCCGACGCTGGTGAAGACATTCTTGAAACCGAGGTGGTGCGCCACCTTCTGCTCCAGCTGCGCCAGCTTGGCCGCATCGCCGTCCAGCAGATCGAGCATGTCCTGGGCGGTGCCCATCGGGCCCTTGATACCGCGCAGCGGGTAGCGGTCGATCAGCTCCTGCAGGCGGGTGAGCGCGATGAGCAGCTCATCGGTCGCCGAGGCGAAACGCTTGCCGAGAGTGGTGGCCTGCGCCGCCACATTGTGCGAACGGCCGGCCATCACCAGCGACTGGTATTCGGCGGCCCGCTCGGCCAGCCGGGCCGCGATCGCCACGCCGTGCGCGTACACGTGCTCCAGTGAGAGCCGGATCTGCAGCTGCTCGACATTCTCGGTGAGGTCGCGCGAGGTCATGCCCTTGTGCACGTGCTCGTGCCCGGCAAGCGCGTTGAACTCCTCGATGCGCGCCTTCACATCGTGCCGAGTGACGCGCTCGCGCTCCGCAATCGACTTCAGATCGACCTGATCGACAACCCGCTCGTAGTCCTCGACAACCCCGGCCGGCACCTCGATACCCAGTTCGGACTGAGCGCGCAGCACCTCCAGCCACAGCCGCCGCTCGAGAACGATCTTGTTCTCGGGCGACCACAGGCGAACCAGTTCGGGACTGGCATAACGGGTAGCGAGGACGTTCGGCACAGAGCTCACTGTGTCTATTTTGCCTCCGCTGCGCTACGGCGGGTTCGCGGCCCCCTTGGTCTCGTTCTTCCCTCCCTCCGCTCCTCCAAGGCGCAGGTCTATGGAGCCGTTCGCTCCCCCGCTCCACTCAGTCCAGAACGAGACGGGCCGCGAACATGAGGCGTTCTAGGCGGGCGGTGCGACTACGTCGATCACTTCCAGGAGTGCGCCTCTGGCCATGCGCCTTGGCTGGGGGTCCGGTTCGCCGAGGGCGGTGACCACTGCGCCGTCGACCACGGCGACGAGTCTGCGGGTCTGTTCGGCCCGCACCACCCGATCCGAGCGGCGCAGCACATCTGCGAGCAGTTCGTCGAGCTGGGCGCGTAGTCGGAACTGCACCTCGCGTAGCTCCGGATGGCGGGCGGAGGCCACCGAGCGCTCGTAGCGGGCAATGAGCTGGCCGCGCGCATCCTCGTCGGCCATATCCGGGCCGACGAGCAGATCGAGCACCAGATCCACGGTCGCCTCGGCGCCACGCCGGCGGTGGGTCACCTCGCCGACCCGGCGGCGCATGGCATCGAGTTCGGCATTGCCGGAGAATTCGACCGCACGCGCGATCAGATCCTCCAGCGATTCGAAGTAGTAGGTGGTGGACGCCAGCGGCAAATCCGCTCGGGTCGCCACCGACCGGTGCCGTACGGCCTCGAAGCCGCCCTCGAGGAGCAGTTCGGCGGCCGCGCACACCAGCGCTTGGCGACGCTTCTCGCCTTTCGGAGTCGTCGCAGTGGTCACGGATGCAATCGTGCCAGTCATCATCGGTTCATCTGACCCAAATCTGTGCGATCTGTGGTGATTCCGGTTCGAACGGCGTTCCGGCGACAAATTCAGGCCAGATAGCGTTCCAACCGGTCCAGTGCTTCTTCGATATCGGCGCTCGCTCCGGCGAACGAGAAGCGCACCGTATGAGTGCCGCTGACCGTGTCGAAGTCGATGCCCGGGGCAAGCGCCACCCCCGTGTGGTCGAGCACCTCGGTACACCATCGCATCGAATCATCGGTCAGGTGAGCAATATCCGCGTATGCGTAGAAGGCGCCGTCCGCCGGCGCCAGATCGGTGATGCCCAATTTCGGCAGACCGGTCAGCAGCAACTGCCGATTGGCGGCATAGCGGGCCACATGCCCGTCGAGTTCGGCCTTGGCCTCCGCACCGAAAGCGTGCACGGCCGCAAACTGCGAAATAGCGGGCGGGCATACGGTCATATTCGAGGCGAGCCGCTGCAGCGCCGGGCGCATGGTTTCCGGGACCAGCATCCAGCCGAGCCGCCAGCCGGTCATGGAGAAGTATTTGGACACCGAGCCGATGACGACCGATTCCCGGGACGTCTCCCACGCTGACGACGTCGGCTCAGTGTTGTCGTAGACGATGCCGTGGTAGATCTCGTCCGAGATGAGCAGCGTCCCGTGCTCGTCGCACCAGCGGGCCAGGGCCGCCAGCTCCGCCGGGGCGATCATGGTTCCGGTCGGATTGGCCGGGCTCGCCACGATCAACCCCGCGGGCGGCTCCGGCAGCGCCTCCAGCATGGCCACGGTCGGCTGGAAACGGGTCTCCGGGCCGCAATCGAGCTCGACCACCTTGCAGCCCAGCGCGGTGAGGGTATTGCGGTAGGCGGGATACCCCGGCCGCGCCACCACCACGGTGTCACCGAGATCGAAGGCGGCCAGGAAGAGCAGCGTGAACGCGCCGGACGATCCGGTCGTCACCACCACGTCATCGGCGCTCACCCGGACCCCGTAGGTGCTCCGGTGATGCTCGGCGATGGCCTCCCGCAGCGCCAGGATCCCGAAAGTCTCGGTGTACCCGAGCAATTCGGAGTCCATGGCCGCCTTGGTGGCCCGCAACACCGCCCGCGGGGCAGGCGTGGACGGCTGCCCCGCAGCCAGCACCAGTACGTCCCCATGGGAACGCGCCCGTTCTGCTGCTGCCTTCCAGACATCCATCACGTAAAAAGGTGGAATGGTCGACCGGCGAGATTCGATACGCACTCGACAGACGGTAGAGCACCCGCTCCCCCGGCTGTCCGCAGATGGCCGCCGGAATGCCTGAGGAGGCTCGCATGCAGGGGGGACCAGCAGCTACCGAGGAGGACTCGGCAGCCCGGCTATCGACAGCCGCCATGGACGGGACCAGCTCGAACGGCGGCAAACCAGGGGGCGAGGACGGCGCCACCGATCTCCCGGAGGTCGAGTTCCCGGAATCGGAGAGAGAGGCCGACTCCGGGCCGCAGAGGTTCCGAGCAGGCGTGGACAGGTACACCCCGGGGGTCAGAGCGCACCTGGCCGGACCGGACGAGCCGCCGTCGCGGCTGCGTGAGTATGCGGTGCGGGCGGGACGCGCGGGGGCACGGGGCGCGGCGCGGGCGCGAAATCAGCTGCCGGTGGTGCGCGATCAGGCCGTCGACATGTGGGCGCGGCGGCCGCGATCTCGGGCGGAGTTCGGGGCGCTGGCCGAGCAGACCAAGGCGCAGGCACGGCAGCAGTGGCCGGTGACTCGGGCGTGGGCGATCAGGCATCGTGTATTGATCGGCGGGGTGGTGGCGGTGCTCGTATTCGCGGGGGCGGACAGCGCGCTGGGGGCCATTCCGATCGACGCGGCCGTGGAACCCGGTATGGCACTGCGGGTTCCGGTGGCGAATCCGCTGCAGATACATACGGTGCCGGAGTCGACGAAGCGGTACCTGGATGCCATCAGCAATGGTGAGCGACTACGGGAGTCGGCAGTGGTGTCCGCCGCGGCGCACGAGACGCTGGATCGGGCCAAGGCCGAAGCCGCCGCCGCGATGTCCGGCCAGCCGCAGCCGTGGATGATCACGCCACCCGCCCCGGACGCCACCCTGCCGCCCGGATTCGCGATCCCGGGCATCGGCGGTTTCGCACTACCCGCGAAGGGCTCGTTCACCTCGGGATTCGGTTCGCGCTGGGGCACCTTCCACGCGGGCGTCGATATTGCCGCCCCGATAGGTTCGCCGATCTACGCGGTCGCGGCGGGCACGGTCATCGACGCGGGCCCGGCACAGGGCTTCGGACTGTGGGTGCGCATCCGCCACGACGACGGCACCATCTCCGTCTACGGCCACATGTACGACTTCTTCGTCTCGGTAGGCGAACGCGTCCCCGCCGGCATGCAGATCGCCCGCATCGGCAACCGCGGCGACTCCACCGGCCCACACCTGCATTTCGAGATCATCATCAACGGCCAGCACGTAGACCCCCAGCCCTGGCTGGCCCAGCGCGGCATCCAACTCACCCCCTGACACGAAACCCGTCATCCCGGCGGGCCCCTCGTCATCCCGGCACGGTTTCGGCCGGGATCCACAGTGGCAGCAGCGCAGCCGAACTCGGTGGATCCCAGCCAAAAGCAGGCCGGGATGACGAGGGGTGTCAGACCGCCGGTGCTGGGACGGTGATCCGGCCTTCGGTGGCCGCGAGCGCGATATCGGTGCGGTAGTGGCCGCCGGGGAGTTTGATGCCGGAGAGTCGGTCGTAGGCGTTCTTGCGGGCCTCGGTGAGGTCGGCGCCGTAGCCGACGATGGCGAGTACGCGGCCGCCGGCGGAGACGATCGAGCCGTCCGCACGCTGCGCGGTACCGGCGTGCAGCACCTCGGATTCGGTTCCGGCGCCGGAGGATTCGGCTCCGGAGATGACATCGCCACTGCGCGGGCGGCCCGGGTAGTTCTCGGCGGCCAGCACCACGGTGACGGCCGAACCGTCCTTCCAGCGCGGCGGCGCGACCTGGTCGAGGGTGCCGGTGGCGGTGGCGTGCAGCAGCTCACCGATCGGGCTGTCCAGCATGGCCAGCACGGCTTGGGTCTCGGGATCGCCGAAGCGGCAGTTGAATTCGATGACGGCGGGCCCGGACTGCCCGATGGCCAGCCCCGCGTACAGCAGGCCGCTGAACGGCACGCCACGCCGGACCATTTCGGCCGCAACGGGTTTCACCACATCGTCGACAATGGCCTGCAGCGTCTCGTCGGTCAGCCACGGCAGCGGCGTGTACGCGCCCATGCCGCCGGTATTGGGTCCGGTATCGCCGTCGCCGACCCGCTTGTGGTCCTGGGCGGGCAGCAGCGGCACCACATTCTCGCCGTCGACGAGGCAGAACAGCGACACCTCGGGACCGTCGAGGAAGGACTCCAGCAGCACCGGATGCCCGTTCTCCAGCAGTTCCGCGCCGTGGTCACGCGCGATCCGGCGGTCGGCGGTCACCACCACACCCTTGCCCGCGGCCAGCCCGTCGTCCTTCACGACCCAGGTGGGTCCGAAACGATCCAGCGCGGCATCCAGCTCGCCCGGGTGATCGACGATCTCACTGTGCGCGGTGCGCACGCCCGCCGCATTCATGACGTCCTTGGCGAAAGCCTTGGACCCTTCGATGCGAGCGGCGGCGGCCGACGGCCCGAAGGCCGGAATGCCCGCGGCACGCACCGCGTCGGCGACGCCGAGCACCAGCGGCACCTCCGGACCGATCACGACCAGATCGGACTTCAGCTCCCGCGCCAGCGCGACCACGTCGTCGCCCGAACTCGGGTCGACCGCTCGCACCTCGACGTGCTGAGCAATCCCCGCATTACCGGGCGCGACCGACACCGCGGTCACCGCCGGGTCCCGGCGCAGAGCCAGGGCGAGGGCATGTTCACGGGCTCCGGAACCGATGACGAGTACGCGCACGGCAGACAGCTTAGGGCGTGCCCGGACCTCGCCACCGGGCGGTTCGCACACACCCCCGCCCTGAGAGACATCTACCCCAAGTTCGCGGCCCGTCTCGTTCTGGACTGAGTGGAGCGAGGGAGCGAAGCGGAGGAGCGGAAGGAGGGAAGAACGAGACAAAGGGGGCCGCGAACCCGCCCGGAGCGAAGCGGAGGGCAAAATACACAGCATGGCTTCTGTTTTCTCATTGATCATCGAAGGTCAGCTGCCGGGCCGGTTCGTCTGGGAGGACGACGAATTCGTCGCCTTCCTGACCATTGCCCCGGTGACGCAGGGGCACACCCTGGTGGTGCCGCGCAAGGAGATCGACCAGTGGCAGGACCTCGACCCCGAAACCTTCTCCCGCATGACCACGGTCGCCCAGCGCATCGGCAAGGCCGTCCGCGCGGCCTGGGACGCCCCGCGCGCGGGCCTGCTCATCGCCGGTCTGGAGGTGCCGCATCTGCACCTGCACGTGTTCCCGGCCTTCGAACTCGGTGACTTCGATATCACCGGCGCCGATCCGGAGCCGAGCAAGGAATCCATGGACGAGGCGCAGGCCAAGATCAAACAGGCGCTGCGCGATCTCGGCTACGGTGCCAACGTCCCCGACTGACCCGTCCGGGGCAGGCACACGCTGAAGGTGGTGCCCACGCCCGGCGTACTGGCCACGGACACCGCGCCGTCGTGCGCGGTGACCAGCGCCTGCACGATCGAAAGTCCCAGTCCGGTACCGCCGCTCACGCGACTGCGGGAGCTGTCGGTGCGATAGAAGCGTTCGAAGACCCGCTCGGCCTGTTCGGGCTCCAGGCCGGGCCCGGTATCGCTGACCTCGAGCAGTACCTCCCGCTCGGAGGGAGTGAGCCGCACCGTGACCGCAGCATCGGGCGGCGTGTGCACCAGCGCATTGCTCACCAGATTGCCGAGGATCTGCCGCAGCCTGGCCTCGTCGCCCGCGATCTCCAGAGTGCCCGTGCCGGAACGGATCTCCAGATCGATCGGCCGCGGGTCCGCATCCGGATTCTGCACCGCCGCTTGCGCGCGGGCATTGTGCACGGCATCGCTGGCCAGTGCCAGCAGGTCCACCGGCCGCCGCTCGACGGGCCGCTGCGCATCCAGCCGGGCCAGCATGAGCAGGTCCTCCACCAGCAGGCTCATCCGCTTGGATTCGCTTTCGATGCGATTCATGAGCATGCCCGGCTCCGTGATCGCGCCCTGCCGATACAGCTCCGAGAACCCCTTGATGGTGGTCAGCGGCGTGCGCAATTCATGACTGGCATCGGCGATGAAGCGCCGCATCTTGGCCTCGGACCGAAGCGCACCCTCCTCGGAAGCCTCGGTCGCCGCGAAAGCCTGCTGAATCTGGGTCAGCATGGTGTTCAGCGATTGCGACAGATGATCCACTTCGGTGTCATTGCCGCGCACCGGAACTCGCTGATGCAGATCGCCGCCCGCAATGGCGGCCGCGGTTCTCTCGACTTCGCCCAGGGGTTTCAGGCTTCGCCGGATGACCAGGCGCGCAACAACTGCCAGGGCCGCCAGCACCAGCGCCCCGATCACCGACTGCAGCAGAATCAGCCGGTCGAGAATCCCCTTGGTCTCATCGAGCCGCAATCCGACTGTGCTGGTGCCGTATTGGTTCGCGGTCCGCATGATCCGCCACTGCTCACCACCGTCACCGATCGAGCCGACCGTAATGGGGTGATGGCCGAGATCGGCCGGCACATCGGGCTCCGTCGAACCCACGTCCAGGTGCAGGACCAGATTGCCGGACGAATCCAGTACGCGCACATAGAGCAATTGCGCGGGACGTTCCCGCTTCCCGGGCGGCATGGGCAGCGGCTCCGGACGCGTGACCCCCGGCTGCGCCCAGCCGTGCGCGGCATCGTAGAGCGACTGATCGATGCGGCCCAGCAGTACATTGCGCATGAGCGAGGTCACGGCCAAACCGGAAACCAGCAGCCCGAGCCCGGCCAGCGAAACCAGCGCCAGCGCCAGCGTGGTTCGCAGCGGAACGGCCGCGAGCCGATCCGACAGCCGGGCGCGTGGGCTCACTTCGCAGCCGACCTGCGATGTGGCTCCCTCATCACATAACCGACCCCGCGCAAAGTGTGGATGAGCCGATCCGGCCCGGTATCCACCTTCTTCCGCAGGTAGGACACATAGGTCTCGACCACTCCGACCTCACCGCCGAAGTCGTAGCGCCACACGTGATCCAGAATGCGCGGCTTGCTGAGCACCGTGCCGGCATTCACCATGAAGTAGCGCAGCAGCGTGAATTCGGTGGGCGACAACGGAATCGGCTCCCCCGCCTTCCACACCTCGTGCGTATCATCGTCGAGTTCGATATCGGCGAACCGCAGCCGCGACGACTTCTCCTCCGGCGCAGCACGTCCCGCCCGCCGCAGTATCACCCGCAGCCGGGCCACCACTTCCTCGAGACTGAACGGCTTGGTCACGTAATCGTCGGCCCCGAGGGTCAGTCCGGTGATCTTGTCCTCGACCTCGTCCCGCGCGGTCAGGAAGAGCACCGGGGCATCGATCCCGTCCGCCCGCAGCCGCCGTAGCAGCCCGAAACCGTCCATCCCCGGCATCATCACATCCACGATGAGCGCATCCGGCCGGAACATCCGCGCCCGATCCAACCCTTCGGTACCACTACTGGCCGTAGCCACCTCAAACCCCTGATACCGCAAACTCACCGACAACAACTCGACGATCATCGGTTCGTCATCGACCACCAGCACTTTGGCTTCGGCCTCACGGGGCGCGGGCACACCTGTCATGACCTCATCCTGCTGCCTCGGGCGTCAAAGTTCCTGGACCTCCGCTGGGAGTTTCCTGGGAGGCGTAGATCCAAACGCAGTGAGTCGAGCAGGATTCCTACCGAGAAACCACCCCGCCCTGACAATGGTCGGGGTGGTTCTCCTTTCAGCGACGTGGTTGTTGCGGTGCCGGGACCAATTATCCGAGCAGGCTGCTCAGCAGCGGACCGATCACCGGAATCGAGCTCGCGCTACCGGTTCCACCGGAGGGCGCGGCCGGCGTGCAGCTGCTTCCAGCGGGAGCGCTCTGCACAACGTTGATGTTGGGAAGCATGTCATCGATGATGGCATTGGGACCGCGAGTCGGGTCGTAGGCGTACGCCACCAGCGTCGTCGCCCCTAAGTAGGTCGGCGTCCATTTCACGGTCATACCTTGGCCTGCGACGTACGGCAGAGTTGAGATTTCGACGTTGGTTCCCTGCGGATACGGTGCCCATTGGAACGTAATGTCCTGATAGCCCGACGCCTGGGCCATGAGTGCGGTGGCATCGGCGGCAGCCAGGGTGATCGTGTAACTGGTGCCCGCGCAGTACGCCGGCGAGGCCGAAAGCTGCAAGGTGGAAACCACCGCCGCGGATGCGGTCGTGGCTGTCACGATCGCGGCCACCCCCATCGCTGCCATGGCAGCGAATCCGACACTCGAGCGACCAAGAATCGACATTTTCATACTTCGTTCCCCACTTACCAAAGCCCCTTGTGTATCAAGAGGGACGGCGCAGCTTATCCAAGCCGGAGAACCCGCATTCGGTAAATCGGCAGCCGATTCATGCACTCCCGCAGTGACTTTCGCCATAGCCTCGCAGGGATCGGGGCAGCTCCCGTGGCACCCCGAAACCGAGCCACACACAAACCGTCGGCCCGGGATAAAGCCCAGCCGCCTCCCCCGTGACCGTTAAAGATCCGGGGAGGCGGCTCAGAGCCCCCTGTCAGGATTGAACTCTCGGGATCATCTTGATCAGGGCCGGTACCGAGGTGGTATCCGTAGCCTCCCGCACACGTGACCCCGGATCGTTCGAATGGATCCGGGGACGTGACAAGGGCGAACTCTCGCGGCTGGCCAAGGCCAACGGCATCCGGTTCGATGCGGCCAGCACGCGGGCTGACGGAGGCCGCGATCGGGGGTGCGCGCTTGCGGCGGGTGAAGATGGCGGCGGCTGCGCTGCGGCATACCGCCGCCAGTCTGGCCGTGTCGGCGGGGGCGAATGTCAAAGCGGTGCAGCGCATGATGGGCCACCAGTCGGCGGCCATGACGCTGGATATCTACACCGATCTTTTCGATGACGATCTCGATGCCCTGGCCGACCGGCTGGAGCAGAGTGTGTCCAAAGTGAGGCCAATCGCCAGTCTTCCGGCTGTGGCTAGCGCGTGAGAAAGGCTCCGACCTGGGCCGGAGCCTTTCTCTCGAACTGAGCCCCCTGTCAGGATTGAACTGACGACCTTCGCTTTACAAGAGCGGTGCTCTACCACTGAGCTAAGGAGGCAGGTTAAGCGATGCCATCATAACGGGACGCATCGACCGGGCGACACCGGGTTTCGGGTACGGAACGGCGATCCGACGGCGCTACGCAGAGCCCCGACCGTCCGGTGGTTGCAGACCGGTCGAAACTAGGTGAGCCGACTGCGCGGAGAGTCGGCTTCCCTTGGTTGTCCCGTGCAGGCGGGAGAGGTCCGGATATGGCCGGGTGACACTGTGGCACCACCCGACCGCAGCCGGAACCGTTCCTGCGCAGTATCGGGTCAACCGCTGTGTATCAGGACTGCGCCGCCTGACGTGCCGCGTCGTCGGCGGCCATGGCATCGCGAAGGCTCTTGGGACGCATATCCGTCCAGTTCTTCTCGACGTACTCGACGCACGCGGCGCGCGAGTCCTCGCCGAATACGACTCGCCAACCCGCAGGAACCTCGGCGAATGCCGGCCACAGGCTGTGCTGTTCCTCGTCGTTGACCAGGACGAAGAACCGGCCGTCTTCGTCATCGAAAGGATTGGTGCTCATTTCACCTCACTGGATACTGGCGCTGTGTACAGGAACGCTGAAGGACCATCCGAGCGCTGGGTTTGGGTACCGCAGCGCAAGGACGAACCCCCGACGTTGATTCGACCCTAGCAAGGCGGGCGTTACGCCTGGGCGGTTACCTTCAGCCCGCGAAGAATTCCAGCAGGATCTTGTTCACGATCTCGGGTCGTTCCAGGTAGCCGTAGTGCCCGGCATCCGGGACCTCCTGATAGCGGGCGCCCGGAATGACCTCGGCGACCTCGCGTGCCAGGTATGGGGGAATCATCCGGTCATCGGCGAAACCGATGGACAGGCAGGGCACCGTGATCTTGCGGTAGGCGTCCACGCGATCGAAGTCGTGGTCCATGCGCCGCTGTGCGCGCACACCGGGCGTCACCGGGCCACCGGTGAATTCGAACAGGTCCAGCCAGTCGCGGCCCGCGTGCGGGTCCGCCAGGGTCGCCGGAGACAGGTTCATGAGGGCGGTCATGGCCGCGTCGTACTTGGCGGGCAGCCGCACACCGGAGACATCCAGATCGTGCTCACCGATCGACAGCGTCTTCTGCAGCTGGTCGAGCCGTGCGTGCCCGGCCATGAATACGGCCTTGCGCACCAGCTCCGGCCGGGCGAGCGCCAATTCCTGCGCCACCCGCGAGCCCATGGACTGGCCGACCACCAGGGCAGGTCCCTCGCCGAGGAATTCGATGAGCCCGGCGGTATCGCCCACCAGCTCGTCGATGGTCATGCCCTGGGCGGCCTCGAAGGACGGCGCGATGCCGCGATTGTCGAAGGTGCACACCTGGTATCCGGCGGCGACCAGCGCGGGCACCTGGTGCAGTTCCCACACCCGCCCCGGGCTCCCCGTCCCCATGATCATGACGACCAGCGGACCGGACCCCTTGACCTGGTAGTTCAACGAGATTCCGTGCACCGTGGCCAACGGCATTACTGCGACCCCTTCATCGAA